>JALGVJ010000039.1 GCA_029838195.1 Promethearchaeota archaeon | reverse complement strand
GATCGGCAAGACGCGCATTTTTACCATGACGAAGGGCGTGGATTTTTATTCGGTTTTTCCCGAGGTTGCCGTAAAGGATGGATTTCAGATTCTTTTACCGGATTACAAGCGAGAGCCGACAAAACTGCGATTGCTATAATATCGATTTTTGTCGCCCTTAAAGCTAAAAAATTTAAAAACCAAGCTAAATTATAAACTTAAAAATACCCTCACCTTGTTTATAGAAAAATCCGAAAAATAAAATTAAAATATTAGTAGGGTAAAATCATTATTTGTCACAATCAATATTTTTCAAGGAATTTTAAAATTTTTGATCAAAAAAACCTGATTTGAATGAGAAAATGACAGAACTAATATGCGTGTTTGATTGCGGGACAACGGGAACGCGTACCATCTTGTTTGACCTTGATGGAAAAGAAATTTCACGAGCTTATGAGGAATATCAACTACCACCTCAACCGGTAGGGATTTCTGAACATGATCCTGAAATTTGGTGGAATGCCATTAAAAATACATGCATTTCAGCGCTTAAAAAAGTAAATCCTGAGGACGTTATAGGAATTTGTGCTGATTTTCACCGAGCTACCTGTTCCATAATTGACGCTAATGGCGAGATCTTGCATCCTGCCTTGACATGGATGGATGAGCGGGAAGTCACGGACATGAAAAGTTTTCAAGAAGAAGGAGGCTTGCGGCGCTCGATCCCGAAAATACTCTGGTTCAAAAAAAATAAGCCGGATCTCTTTAATAAGACTCAGAAAATTATATTTCCCGACACTTTTACTTATATGAAATTATGCGGTAAAGATACGTGCGTGACCGACCCGACTAATGGGATTTATGGTATAATTAATAAGGAAACCTTAACATGGGACGAAAAATTAGCTGAAGAATATGGAATTCCCGTAGAACTATGGCCCGAATTACATTTTCCCGGAGAGATCATTGGAGAGTTAACAAGTGAGGCAGCAAGTGAAACTGGATTAAAGAAAGGAATCCCCGTCGTGTTAGGTGGGGGTGACCAACAATGTTCGGCCTTAGGTTTAGGTGTGATTAATAAGGGGGAAGCTAAAGTCACCACGGGGACAGGAACTTTTGTTGATCTCGTTGTAGAAGGTCCTGTTAAGCAAGTAGGCGATGTCCCCATCTTTTCCTTGCCCCATGTAATTAAAGGAAAATGGGTAATAGAAGGAACCATGCCCGGTACAGGTACCATGTTTCAAACATATGCGAGAAATTTTTCTCAATTACAAATTGAACAATGCAAGGATAAAGATACCAGCGTCTATGAAATACTAACGGAAGAGGCGAAACAAGCACCGCCAGGGAGCAATGGATTACTCTTCATTCCTCTTTACGTGTTTCGAAAGGGCACGATTCATGGACTTGGTTGGCATCACACGCGGGCTCATTTTTCGAGGGCGATCATGGAAAGTGCTGCCTTATCTGCACAAATGTACTTGCAAATGCTAGAAGCAATGGGTGGTGCTAAAGTAGAGGTGATTAAATCCGATGGAGGAGCCATGAATTCTAGTTTCTGGGCACAGATCTTTGCAGATATTTTAGGGAAAAAAATAATGGTCCCCGAAAATAAAGATGGTGCGGCATTAGGAGCAGCGATTTTAGGTTTATGGGGTCTCAAGAAATATTCTTCCATTGAAAATGCCATTGAAAAGATGGTGCGATTTGAGAGTGAATTCGTTCCCGATAAAGCTAATGTTAAAATCTATAAAAAGCTAATACGCGTTTTCATGCCCGAAGTTCTCAGAATTAATGAAGCTAAGAGAATTACTAAAGATCTCTAAATCCTCGTTTTTTTTTATTTCTTTACCTTTTCAAATATGAAAAAGCATGAACTTTTTATTGTTAATTTTTATATTTTCTTTAATAATGCAGATAGCAATTAGTGATATATATGCCAAAAGTTATCGAAGATTTATGGATCATGAATAACGAGTCAGGAATAATGGTGTTTACCAGAGTTTTCGATGAGAAATTAGATTCCCAACTTTTTGGCGGATTCATGAGCGCAATTAATTCTTTTTCGGAAGAGTTAAATAAAGAAGGACTTTCAAGCTTTGAATTGAGTAAGAAACGATTCATCATCTTAAAAGAAGGAGAATTTTTATTCATAGCGAGTTCAAATCCAAAAGTTAAAGAGAAAAAAGTTCTCTCTGAGTTAAAAAAAATCGCAAATAAATTTTTCGATACATATAAACCAGTTTTAAAAGATTGGGATAATGATGTTAGCGTGTTTACTGATTTTAAAGATATGATTGAAGATTCATTACATGAAGTACTTGATAAGTTTAAACAAGCCTTTTGGGAATGACGTATCATCCCGGCTCATTTTAATTAGGGGGTAATTTTAAAACAGCCTTCACAAGAAAATTTAGCCATGTTCACTTCTTCTACTTTTTTAAATTCCTGCATACTGCCTAATAGTTTATTTACATTAATATCTACTTGTTCTGAACTAAACCACACTCCAAAAAAGCAGATATCCTTCTCCGTGCAAAATCCGGAAGAGGTAAGGATGGTATAATTCTCCTTTTTCAAAAGACTTAAGACCTCATACAAGAGTTCAGGTTCGACTTTTTTCGTTTGGACTTCTAATAAATAGACGGTATCCTTATCGACTGGATAAATATTTATGTGGAGATGGGTTTGTCCATGTCCCTTCCCTTTATCATGTTCTCGTGAAGTAGAGATGAAGAAATATTCATGAGCATCGAATTCTAATTGCTCTTTTATTCCTTCAGGTAAATCCCACTTGCTAAAAGCTTCCCTATCGTATAATTTACTATAGAACCCATGTAAGATTTTTCCTTCCATAATAAATACATTTATACTTCCAATATAAATTTCTTTTCATTACCCTCCATTAATGCTTGATTTCATTAAAAAAACCATAATGAGGGAGTATGCTTTCTCAAGCTATATCTTCTCTCATGCAACTTATTCTCTCACATCTCAACCCATCTAAATCGATGGAAACGTATATCACGTGATTTTCCTTAGAAGAAGATTGTCCCGGCTGAATGCATGGGGTTTTATTGATATTATTTTTCCATTGATTCGATACATCGTAGCTTTCATGTACGTGCCCATGTAAAGATAAAAGGGGTTGCATTTTTTTTAAAAAACCATGGATTGCGTTTGAGCCAATCCTTCTTCCATCATTACACACATCAAGCCCTAAATGAGCTGGTGGCATGTGAATTATATATATAGTTTTATTCATGTTTATTGGTTTTACTAAATTCTGCATCTCTTCTTCGAGGGTAGGTAGAGAATTTGCATGTTCAAACCAATTCTCAATTTTGATAAATCCATGATCACTAGAGACGTATTGTTTTCCAATTTGCTTAGGAAATTGAAAATCATCTGTATCTTTTCTAGCCCGATCTTTTAAGCCAAAAGGCAAGTCGGTAACTAAATTCATGCCAATAATTTCATAATCTTTTATTCTTACTTTTTCTTGAGCTATGGAATGAACATGTGAGTATTTTTTACATGTATCTTCAAATAATCTATCAAAAACTTTTAGATCATCGTTTCCGAGCATGCCTAAATAATAGATGGAATTCTCCTCGTATTCATGAAAATGAGGATCAAGAAAATACTTTATGAAATCTCCTTGCTTAAAAAAATTTGATTGCGTGGGTAACATGTCCCCCCCATTAATTACCATGTCAATTTGTTGTTTGATTGCTTGTTCCAGGATTTTCTCGTATTTCCACTTTATTCCATGAAGATCGGTTGTATATATAATTTTCATGATGGTGTGAACGCTATTTATTTGAAGCAATTAAAATAAGATTACTAGTTCTTTATTGTAAAAATTATCCATTTTTAAAAAATAAACATTTATTAGAAATTTATATCTTCTTAAATTATTTAAGGGAGTTTTAAACACATGAAAATAAATTAATCATTGTTTTTTTTAGTGATTTTATAAGAGAGTACAATATTAAGATTTTTAAAAAAAAAAATCAAGCAATCATCATTTTCTATAATACACTCATTTTCTTCTTTTTTTCATGATTTCCACGATTTATAATGAAAATGGAGCTAAATTTGAACGGGATCGTGATAAAGACTTTAAATTATATAAAGAGAAGGAAAATAATCAAGAATTAAACGGATCTTGGTGTAGCGAAATTCAAGAGATGGAATTTTCATTGAAGAAGATTCTCATTTAACCATGTCTAATAATATATAACCTTTAACGGACAAGGAGGAGCATTAATGGCGTGAAATTGATTAAAACTAATTATTCTCTCATCTCCTCCAATAATATTAGTAATAATCAAAATTCTCATGGGATTAGCTGGAATTGTAATCGCAAGATGTTCCTTGCAAGAAGTTGAAAAAATTGAAAAGAGTAAACATGAGGAAAATTTAATAAAAGGCGTCCCATTAATGGACATTAACCGGCATGACATTGAAATTAAATAAAGAATTGATTCGCATGGGAATAATGGACGTCGAAATGCTCTGTTCCACCGATCTTAAAAAAAAAGATCGGAAAATTGGAAGGTGTTTCTAAAGAGACACTCATGGATTGGATAAAAGAAGGGAAAACCCTCATTGAATGAAATATTTTATGAAATATAATCTTAAAGGATAAAATAAAGAAAAAATAGTTAAACATAAAACATGGCCTTTTAAGGTTGACAATTAATGAAAGCTATTGGAATCGCTTTCTTATACGATAGAAATTTAGGAACTCCTGAAGAAATTTCAAAAAAGTTCAGTGAGTATTTTCCTAATGTGAGTGAAAATATTGTATTAGAAGGTTTAATGGATTTAGTCCAATTGAAAGAAATCATGGATGCTAAAAGGATTTTCTGGGCTGGCGTGAAAGAAAATTTTGATGATATCATGGAAAATGGGGATTTAATTGGAGATCTTGCTTGGAATGTTTTTAAAAAACATGCCAACATGGAACCTTCCGAAGATATTAAAAGTCTTATCTATAAAGGTTCAGAGGCGCCTTGGAAATTTAATCTTATCGCATGTATCCTTTATAAATAACATTATACAATTTACCTCTTTTTTTCTTTAAATTTTAAACTTTTTCTATTCTTTTTTCGTGGCGAGAGGAGGATCTAATTATTTTTCTATACGTGCCTCGGAGTTTAAATACATTAAAAAAAAATCATGAATGACCATGGTAATCGTAATAAATCTAATCATCATGAAGATTCTTATAATTCTTGGTTTTTTATTGCTTAATTTCACTTTTATTGTTTTTTCAGCTGACCTCTTGGTAAATTTTATTGTAATGATAGAGTACTTTATTCTACTCATTCCGCTTCATGATTTGCTCTTGTCATTGAAAAAAGTTTTATTATATTATAGTTTGGAAGCTATTCGCATTCATGATTTACTTTATACTTTTTCTTTCATTTTAATTGTTTTGATGGGAATTTTTTTATTCACGCAAACCTGCTACTTAATTTTTAATGCTTAAAATTTAAGAAAAAGCTAATAAATTTTAGGTAAAAATCTCAAAAAATACAAATTTGAGAAAAGCGAACCACGCTTTTAATTAATGGGGTTTAAACATTTATCATGAATTCTTTTCTTACTTTTAAAGCGCGGGCAATCTTTGTTAACCAAATTAGAATTAATAAATTTTAATAAAGAAAAAAAAAATTAGATTATATCTTTTTAGATTCTTTAAATACCTCAAACACTTCTTTTTCAAATTCAACTGTATCTTCAGGCAATACATTCGGTTCTTTAATTATTCGTGCCATGTAATAAATTTTTGCCCCTCTCTCAAGGTATTCTAAAACGGTAAATGCGCCTTCTAAAGAGCTTCCACAGCATAAATTTCCATGATTGGGTAATAGTATCGCATTTTTTTCTCCCAAGCTCTCCACAACATTTTGAGCTAATTCTTCACTTCCCGCCTCTCCATATTCCGCACAAGTGATTTCGCCGCCCACGTAGGGAATGAGCTCCTCAATAATCGGGGGAATTGAGAGCTTGAGCGTGCTTAAAACGGTAGAATAAATACTATGAGCATGAATAATGGCATCTACATCATCTCTAGCTTTATAAATACCAAGATGTAAATCTTTTTCCACAGAGGGATTTCGTTCTCCTTCAATTACTTGCCCTTCCATGTTTAATGTTAATACGTCTTTTGGTTCCATCATCGTATAATTCACGCCACTGGGAGTAATGAGCACGTGTTCCTCATTTTCTTCGCGTACTCTCACGCTCACGTTTCCTGCTGACCCTAAGACGTGATCTTTTTCTAATAATTTTAAACAAGTCTTTACAATCTCTTTTTTTAATTCCAATATTTTCTCACTCATTAAACCTCACTTCTTATTAAATACTTCTGGATTTAAAATATGTTTGGGGATTTCTCCATTTAGCCATGATTTGATATCCTCAACAATCATTTTTCCCTGCCTGGCAAAAATCTCACGGGTATTACCTCCTACATGTGGAGTCACAATGACGTTATCTAATTCTAAAAATTCATTGTCCTCATCTACGGGCTCCATGGGAAAGACATCTAAAGCGGCGCCTGCAATTCTCTTTTCCTTTAAGGCCTCGTGTAGCGCATCATAATCTACTAAGGATCCCTTGGAAGTATTTATTAAATAGGCATTTTTTTTCATCATATTTATCCTCTCTTCATTAATTAGATTATCATTTTCATCCGTGGCCATGACATGAATGGTAATGATATCGGATTCCTTCATTAAGCGATCTAATTCTACTTTTTCACCATAGCTCTTTATTTTATCATCGGGTACAAAGGGATCATGAATTAAAAACTGCACTCCAAAGGGCTTTAACCGGTCAGCTACACGGGTTCCAATTTGTCCAAAACCAACAATTCCAATGGTTTTCCCCTTTAATTCAAATCCAATGAATTGATTTAAATAATCCAGATAATCTTCAAATTCAATTACTTCAAATGATTCTGAATGTAAAACTCGGTCTATTTCATGAAGCTTTCGAGCAAGCACTAGCATTAGTCCAACGGTTAGCTCAGCTACAGCATCCACATTTCGGAGGGGAGTATTTAAAACGGGAATGTTGTTTTTAGTTGCAGCCTCTAAATTCACGTTAAAGGGATCTCCCCTACAAGAAATAACTAATTTCACGTTCGTTTTTTCGAAAAATTCTTCTTTTTTTAAATCATCTACTTCCGTAATGAAAATATCTTGCCCTTCTAATTGTTCCATGAGCTCCTCCACATCAAAATAAAGGGTTTTTTTAACCCTCCACGGTTCATAAGTAACATCAACCAGTTTTTTCAGCTCTTCTAAACTCTTTTCTTCAATACAAGCTGTTATGTAAGCTTTCATGATTACTTGACTTATTCCTCTTGATTAAAATATTTTAGTTTTGAATGAATGAATCTTTTCAAAAAAAAGGATTTAAATGCTGGGTTAAAACATGATGCTCCTGAGTTTCATTAGATTTCTCGCTTTTCCTTGCACGATCTTAATTTTTCCTGAAGAATAGGCTTTAACCCCCCCAATTTTTTTATTGAACATGTCCACCATTACTTGTTCCGAAGTAAAATCAATCTTTACAGGGGCATTCTCATCTCCCTCTCCTAATTTCGTTTCAATGCCATGATCTTTATTTATTAAAAGAAGTGCTTTTCGTCCCGTGTCTAAAAAGGTCATTTGAATCGGGTCAGAATAATCTTTTAATTTTTTCTTGATTTTGTCAGAGCTGTTATATCTATTCTCAATCTCTTTCAAACAATCTTCTACCGAGGTAAAACTCATTTTTATTCCCTCTAACTTCTTTATTATTTTTTAAAATTCATGTTTTTTACTAATTAATAATGGTTTAATTAAAATTAAAATGTTTTTTAAAGAAATTCGCACGCTAAAAAAACCTTGAATTACACCCCTCCCATGATATAGGCCTTCATGGGAGTTCAGCTTAAAATTCACTAATTTTTTCATTTAATCGTTTCCATTCTTTATAGATCGTTTGATATTTATCAGCCAGTTCTAGATTTATCGGGAATCTTTCATGTTCTATTAATTTATCTACCACCTCCCGTTCATTTTTATATCGGTCTAAAGCTACTAACGTGTTGATAGCGGTTCCAATGAAAGCAGAATCTCTAATTTTGGGTACTTTCAGTTCTGTATTTAATATATTTGCCAATAATTTACAAAATTCTGTGGAATGAGATAATCCCCCGGCACAAAAAGTTTCGATTTTCGCAGAACTAAATTTTTTTAAGGCTTGATGACTTTCAAGAATGCCAAATCCGATATTATCCATGACGGCTTTAGTAAAATTAGGAAGTTTTGTAAATGTTTCAGCAACCATCACGGGTGCTTGAAATAAAAATACGCCTCTTTTGATTGAGGTTTGATCCTTTATTCTCATGAGTTCAGGGCCCAAAAAAGCAAAGGTGGAATCATCTGTTAAATCCATGGTTCTAAGATGAGTTTCTATTAACGCATCCGGGTCATTTGTTAGCTCTCTTAAAAAACAATCTTTATACCAATCATATACCGTGCCTGTATTTCCCGCATTAGCCTCTATTATCCATTTATTCTTGATAGAGTGATGCATGAGCCAATGGTTACATTCCGCATCTAAAATCGGTTTATCAACAACTAAATGAAGGGGAGCTGTGGTACCTAAACTAAGGCCAATATTACCTTCCTCAATTGCTCCCATTCCTAAAAGAGTAGCTTGGGTATCTCCTCCACTTTTTATGACTGGAAGATGATTCCTTTCTAATCCTATTTTTTTTGATATTTCTTCTTTCAATTCTCCAACGATAGTTCCTGAATCCATAATGGGAGGAAACCACTCATTTTCGAATTTAAATGCTTCGATTATCTCAGAACTCCATTCTCCTTTTTGAACATCAAAAAGCTGAGATTCTGATGCAGAAGTTTTATCCGTGCAGAATGTTCCCGTGAGGCGATATATGATCCAATCATCCAACATTAAGATTTTATTAATTTTACTATATGTTTCTTCTTCTTCCTCTTTAAACCATAGCAAGCGTGCCAAGCAAAATAATATGGAAGGCAAATGCCCCGTAATATTAAACAGTTCCTCTTCAGTGAATTCATCTTCAATTAAATAAGCGGAATCTATTCCTCTTATATCGATATTGGGGCCACCATATAATTCATTACCATCTTTATCTAAAAAGACCACTGCCATTCGCTGGGCGCAAGAGGAGATTCCAATGAGTTCCTTAGAGTCGGTCTTAGAAGAGGATAAGACAGTTTTCATTCCCAAAAGAATCTTGTCCCAAATTTCCTCTATGGAAAATCGTTTAGCAAAGCCATCTACATCCTCATTTATTAAAGTATATGGCTGAAAACTTGTAGCAATTAATTTTAATTGGTCTGTTACTAATCCGACTTTGATATTTTTAGAAGAGAAATCAAGACTAATGATTTTTTTACTCGTTGACATGAGAATTAAATGATTTAATAATTTAGATAAATAGTAATTAATAGTTTGATCAAGGAATATAAATAAATTGTGTTTAATTTAAAAAAGAAAAAAGAGAATCAGTTTCGCTTCTAAAAAACCGATTTAAGAATCATTCTCGTTTGTTCAAATATTTTCTGACAACTTCTCCCCTTGGGGTTACTTCCTCAAATAAAATGGCTTGAAAAGAATAGATTTTCGTGGATGGATCTTTCCACGCATCCATGGGGAGCCAGGCTTTTTGACACGTATAATTTAAAAATTGCTCCACGCTCCAATTTCTGTCGTGCTCAACGGGAACTTGAGGTAACAATAACCCCCTTCTCATTCCTTTTTCTGCAATGAGACCGTCTCGTCCAATAACGATTTTATTTAAATATTCTTTAGGATCCGTTATTTTAATTAATTTGGGTGGGGTTAAAATCGATAATTCGATGACAATATTATTCATTTCTTCTAATGTCACCGAAGGAAAACGGGGGTCCTCTATAGCAGCACTGATGGAGACTTTATGCACGACATCATAGAGCGGATAAATTGGTTCTATATATCCAATGCAACCTCTCAAAGGATTTCCTTTAATGGGATATTTATTAAGCGTGACAAAGGCGCCATACTTTTCATTGAATTTTTCTTTAATTTCAGGAGGAACAGGCATCCTAACATTATTTTTCAAGAAATATTCTATGTTTTCTCTGGCAAATCTAATTAGCATTTTGCCATCTTCCACCGTGAATTTTTCTTCTTCTTTTTCAGACATCACGATTTACCTTGATAATAATTGTATTATATTATGAAGGGATTGGTTTTATTATTTTTCCTTGGGGTTGAGATTCAGTAGGATCGACCTTTTTCCCCCGTAAAAATACCTTCCAAATTTTAATAGACGTGCGAAAATTTTCAAAAGGCGAATATTTTGCTTTTGTATGAAAATTTTGGCAAGTTATAGGATAGGGTTTTGTTTTCTCGAAGATCATTAAATCCGCATCAAATCCTTCTTTTATGAATCCTTTTCTTTTCAATTCAAAGATTCTAGCTGGATTTTCAGAAGAAGCACGCACGAATGCATCCAGCGAAAAATGATTAGAGAACACCTTTTCTAATAGAACCAATGGATAAGTTTCAAATCCGGGAAAACCTGAAGGTGTTTTAAAAAAATCGCGTGATTTTTCCTCTAATTGATGAGGAGCATGGTCAGTACCTATAAGGGAAATCTTACCTTCAGCAAACTCCTTAAAAAGAAATTGAGGATGTTCCGGATTCCTTAAGGGCGGTAGTACCTTTCCAAAACTTTCTTTAGAAATCTTTATTCTATTAGAAAGAAGGAGATGGTGAGGAGTGACTTCAAATGATATTTTTCTTTTATCTGCACCATTAATCACTTCTTTTAATACTTTATATCCCTCAATAGAACTAACATGGCACACGTGAATGATGGGAAGCTCTTTTACTTGGGCTTTATTTTCCTTTTCAAATTTTATGTAATTTTTTAATAGGAAATTGATAAATTTCACTTCATTTTCAACGGGGTTCAATCTATCATGTATCTCAAGTAGATTCATGCCTTCAGAAAGGAAATCTTGGATTTTTTTCTCTTGTCTTTCCTTGTTGGGCCAAGCGGGATGAAAAAATATCGGTAAGCGGAGTTGGGCTGATAAAAATAAGATTTTTTGAAGATTTTCTTCTATTGTCCAATCAATTCCATTAAGAGGAGCATGAGGATACACTTTCAATCCCATGATGCCCAATTGTTTCATTTTAATAATTTCTTCATGATTAATGTCCCACGGAACGCCTGCTATAAATCCTACGTTTGCGTGTATTTTTTTAGTTGCCGCTTTCATCCATTTTTCCACAATTTCAGAAGTGATAGCGGGTGGCTTGGTATTTGGCATGTTAAATACCGTAGTAATTCCCGCTGATATGGCGGCTCTTGTTCCCGTTTCAAAAGTTTCTTTTTCTTTTTGTTCCAAATCTCTCAAATGGGAATGAATGTCTATGATACCTGGAAGAACAATCTTATCCTTACAATCGATTTCCTTTCCATCTTGATTATTTTTTCTTAGTAGAGAAAACGCATGGTGATTTTTTTCCAAATTAACCGCGTCTATGAGACCTTGATTAATTAAAATCGCACCTTTCTTGAGAGATCCATTCATGAAAATTCTCGCATCTTTTAATATCATTGAAGATCCCCATTTCTACATGTTTTTTCTTCTATTAAATCCCATTGATAATTAATATATAAAATTTTATCCGATACTCTGCTTAAAAAAGACAATTTATGGATTTTTACATGTGTAATCCTTTCCAGCTTTTTCATGAAAATCATCGATTCGTCTTCCACTTCAGGAAATGGCAAAATAAATAAAACTTTTTGTGAATTCCTTGTTATTTCCTCCAATTCTTTTTCTAAATTAATAGACGTTTCTTTTAAATGAATGTTTTTTAGAATGAGGAATTTCATCATCTCACCAAATAAAGCGTTAAATTCTTCAAAAAAATCAGAAATTCTCTTCACATGAATGCCAGGCGTGGATTTCCTCCAATTATTTCTTTTTTCTTCTAAAATTGAAGGATATAAATTTATTGCCTTATTTAATAATATGGCTTGAGAACGCTCATCAGGACCTAAATATCTTAATTGTTCCCCTTTAAATCTAATGAAAAAAGATTCCTCGATAAAATATAGATAAAGATTATTTAATTTCCTAATTGCATAAGATAAACAAAAGGTCTCTTTAAGGGACATGCAAAGATCATATATTTCTAATGGTGTATTGCCTTTATCAATATCTTTTTTCGTAAAGGGAACGATCCGTTTAATGATTAATAAAAAATTAACCAAACTAATCCAGCTTTTTCATGCGATAATTGAGGTAAGTTTTTAAAATTTAAACTCTTTCGATAACTTATTAATGAATTGTTGAGCGCCTTTTCCCATCCCAGGCATTAATGGCATTCCCTTTTTCCCTTTCTGCCGCAATTGCATGAATTGTTTAATCATTTTTTTCATTTGATTGTATTGATCTAACATTTTATTTATGATAGCATAATCCGTTCCCGAGCCAATGGCAATCCTCCTCTTTCGGGATTTCTTAATGATTTTGGGATTTGTTTTTTCTTCTTCCGTCATAGAATTTAGAACGACTTCCCATTTATCTAAATGTTTTTGAGCATCTTCTTTTAAAGCGTCTGGAATGTTGCCTCCTCCCATCATAGAAAGTATTTGCTTGAACTTGCCAACTTTTTTTATGGATTTTAATTGAAGATAAAGATCTTCCAAAGTAAATTTTCCGTGCATCATTCTTTTAACGGTCTCAGGATCTGGCATGGCTTCTGCCTCTTGCACTCTTTCAATTAAGGCACCAATGTTCGGAATCCCTAATAAAGTTCCAACAAAAGCAGTAGGATCAAATTCTTCTAACTCATCAATTTTTTCTCCCGTTCCAATGAATCTTATCGGGACATTAGTAGCCGCACATGCGGATAATGCCCCCCCTCCTTTAGCCGTTCCATCCAATTTAGTAACGATAATTGACCCCAAATTGGTAGCCTTAGCAAATTCTTCTGCTTGAGAATAGGCTTGTTGTCCTAATGTTCCATCAATAACCAAGATAACTTCATTCGGCTTCAAGATTCTTTCTAATTGCTTCATTTCCTCCATTAATTCCTTCTCTTCTTTATGCCTGCCCGCAGTATCTACAATAATTAAATCATGTCCGTCAAGAATTGCTTTTTTAGTCTCTTTTATCGCAAGTTTCAAGGTATTCTTCTCCTTTGGATTTCCATAACATTTTATTCCAATTGGTTCTGCCAATTGACAGAGCTGTTCATAAGCTCCGGGTCTCCATGTATCCGTGGTTAAAACAGCTACTTTCCACCCTTTACCCTTGTAATAACGAGCTAATTTTCCAATCGTGGTTGTTTTTCCCGACCCTTGAATTCCCACGAGTAGAATCACGTTCTTTTTGCCTGGCTTAATTCGAATAGGCGCTTTTTTCCCCCCTAAAACTTTTATCAATTCATCGTGAATTAATTTAATAATGAAATCCTTGCGTTTTGCTTTCTGAAGACGGGTATCCATTGCTGCTTTTTTAATATTTTCAGTCATCTGGAAAACTAATTCTACCTTCACATCAGAAGATAATAATGCCCTCTGTAAATCTTGAATTAATGCATTTATTGCATCTTTATCCACCTTTGGTAAACGTCGTATTTTTCTAATGGCATTATCTAAAGATCTTCCCAGCTTTTCGAGAACCATGAAAAATTCATTCTATTTTTTATTCTATTAATCTAATATATAGAAGGCTAAATATTTTTTTCTTTAGAAAAGATTCAATAATAATAAAGGATTTAAAAAAGTAGAACAGAACAATTAACTAATAGGTGATGAATTATTAGTATAAGACGAGAAGAGGTCCAAAAATTAAAAACGGGGAGCTACATCATGGTAGATGGAGAACCGTGCGTGATTAAAAGCTCCGAGAGAAGTAAATCAGGGAAACATGGTCATGCGAAGGTGAGAATTGTGTGCGTCGGTGTTTTTGATAATAATAAAAGATCTATTACCGTCCCTAGTGGTACTTTGATGGAAGTTCCGGAAATCATTAAAGGTAATGCCCAAATTAATTATATTGAAGATAATGTTATAAACCTCATGAATTTAGATACCTATGACTCTTTTGACGTGCAGTGGCCCGATAATGAGGAATTAAAAAAGAAATTAAAAGAACTGCAGGCAAATCCTTCAAAAATGGCCTCTGCTCAAGTTGAATTTTGGACTCTTGCGGGAAAAAATTTAATTAATCGTGTTATCATGTAAGTTGAGACATGCGTAATTAAAAAATAGAAATACCGATCTTTTTTTATTATAAAGCATAATTTTTATTTTTATTTAGGAGAATATTTTTTAAATAGATTAAGTTTAATAAAATTTCCTTAATGAGTTTTGGTATTCATGGATGAAAGAGCCATTGCCTTAGCATGCCGGATGGATTCCGATAGAGCATTAAATTTAACGAAAAAGATTTATAATTATCTCATCAAACAGAAAAAAGAAAGAGTTTTTCTTGAAACGCGGATAGCTCCTAAAATCTTTCCCTTAGATGGAAAAGATTTAAATGAGATGACCTCTCAAAATACTAAATTCTTGATTTCCGTGGGAGGAGATGGTACTTTACTTCGAGTGGCTCAAGGATTAAATCAAAAGAATGCACCCCCCATTTTTGGAGTAAACATTGGTTCTGTTGGATTTTTGGATGAATCGAATGAGAGAACTGTTCTGAACGATTTGGAAAAAGTCTTGGAAGGAAAATATATTATAGAAAAATGCTCTAAAATTACGGCCTATATTATCAAGAAGAATGCTAAAGAAATTAAATTGAATAACGCATTAAATGAAATTCTAATTGTATCATCGAAAGCCTCAAAAATAATGCAAATTTCTATCAAGGTAAATGGTCAATTTCTTAATCGTAGTTATTTGGATGGAGTGATCATATCTACATCTACAGGTTCTACGGCTTATAATTTAAGTGCGGGAGGGGCAATTGTCAGTCCTCGGTTAGACATCATGCAAATCACGCCGCTTAATGCTTACGCACGTTCCGGATTAAAACCCATTGTATTACCCATAGACAGTGAAATTGGGATAAAATTATTACGACCTAGAATTTTAGCGAAAATTATCATAGACGGTCAACAAACCATTAAGGCTTTACAACCAAATACTATTATCAAGATAAGAAAGGCGAATTCACATGTTCAATTCATTCGATTATCTCGAAGCTTAGATGAAAATTATATTAAAAGATTAAGGAAAAAAATAATTGGCACGTATAGGGGGCCACCCATAAATGCCTCAGCCAGAACACGTGAAGAATAAGAAAGCGGATAAAATATTTGTTTTGGATGCGAACGTGCTCTTTTTAGGAGTAAATATTAATCTCATGGAGGCCCTTCTTTTTACCACGCCCTCTATTATAGATGAAATTGAAGTGGAAAAATACAAGGAAAAAAATAGAAACATCCTTAACATTCTTCAAGCGGCTATTTTAGGCAAAAAATTAAATGTTAAAGAACCTTCTAAAAAATACCTTCAAGTGGTTGAAGAGCACTCTAAAAAAACAGGAGATGTCCAAGCCCTGTCTCAAGCTGATAAAGAACTTCTCGCCTTGACCTTAGAACTAAGGGAAACGCAAGAACTTCCCGTGATTCTTTATACAAATGATTATTCTATGGAAAACGTGTGCATTCACATGAACCTTCCTTTTTCTTCCGTGAAAAAAAATGGAATATCAAAAAAAATCACGTGGCAAGCATATTGTCCGGTATGCAATACTATTTATGAACCAGAGTTATTCAAGCAAAAATGTGAAATTTGTGGTTCGAGAATCTTAAGAAGGCCCATTTAAATGGAATTCAAACAACCAGAAAATTTTCTGATTTTTTCTATGAAAGGTAAAATGAGTGAGAAAAATAATTAATTCCTGAATTATCATGTAAGGTTTAAAAATATAAATTTAAATCCTTTGAAATTAAAAATTTAATGATTATAATTATAAATTCTCTTGCATTGATCGTTAATGGTATGGTGAGATTATTAAAGAGGCGATATTAAAATGGGAATTAAAATAAATGAGTTAGTAAATGAAATAAAACGTCCCATTACCTTCGAAAATTTGAATAATCGCAAGATTGCCATAGATGCTTTTAATACAATATATCAATTTTTAGCGATAATCCGTCAGCATGATGGCACTCCCTTGAAAGATTATAAGGGAAACGTCACTTCTCATTTATCCGGTTTATTCTATCGAACGATAAATTTTATTGAATATAATATTAAACCGATCTACGTTTTTGATGGAGAACCTACCATCCTTAAACTTGAAACTCTAAAAGAACGCAGGCAAATCAAAAAAGAAGCGAGAGAAAAAATGCTCAAGGCCCAAGATGAGGAAGATTTCGCAGAGGCAAAAAAATATGCGCAAATGACGTCAAAATTAGACTCGTATATGATTGAAGAAAGCAAAAAATTGCTCACCTATATGGGTATTCCCGTCGTCGAGGCAAAATCTGAAGGAGAAGCACAATCCGCTTATTTAGTGGAAAAAGGAGATGCATGGGCGTGTGCATCTCAAGATTATGATACTCTATTGTTTGGAGGAAAGAGATTATTGCGAAATTTTGCCATCGGAAGGAGTAAAAAAGTTAAACAAACTACTGTAACGTTAGATATTGAATATATTTCCTTATCCAAATTCCTTGAAAAACACGAAATTACTCGAAGACAACTCATAGACATGGGAATTTTAATTGGCACCGATTTTTTCCCCGGGATTAAGGGCATTGGTCAACATAAAGCCTTAGATTTAATTAAAAAATACGGTTCCCTTGAAGAGATCATTAAAAATGAGAGTTCATTAAAAGAAAAATTAAAGGATTTAACCCCAGATCTCATCGAACAATTAAGAGATTTATTCTTGAACCCTAAAATAAATAAAGATTATCCTTCCCTAAAATGGAACAAGGTAAATTATGATAAAGTCATAGAATTATTGGTAGACGTTCATGATTTCTCAAAACAGCGGGTAGAAAATGCATTGGAACGCTTGAAAAAGTTAGACTCCAGTTCTACTCAGCTTACATTGGATAAATTTTTTCATGGTTAATTAAATTGGAACGCTCTCTTAAATGTACAAATTATTGCCATAAAAGAAAGAAATAGTAAATTTTTTACACGATCATTATTTATTTATCCATAATAAAAATTACATCTTTTTCAGATTCGATAAGTCATGGCTTCAAAAGACAGCAATAGTAATGAAAAAAAAAGAGCTGATGATAATACCAGGGTGATCTTGCGGGTACAAAAAGCAAAAAAAAGGGATATCGGAAGAAACATCATCCGAATCGATCCAAAAACCATGGAAAAATTAAACATTAACACGGGCGATGTCATCGCTGTCGTGGGTAAAAAAGAGAGCGCGGGCATTGCATGGCCTTCATACCCTCAAGATAATGGGTTAGGCATCGTTCGATTTGATTCACGCCTGAGAAAAAATACTGGCTGCAGCATAGATGATACGGTGGAAATTAGAAAAGTTAAAGCCAATATCGCTCATTCTATTGTATTGGCTCCGGCTAACGTGAGAATACGCACGAATCCGCGATTTGAGACGTTTGTTAAGAGAAAATTGAATAATTTTCCGGTTACTCTCGATGATATCATCTTAATTTCCATTGGTATTAGTCGAGAAATCACGTTTAAAGTAATTAGCTTGCGACCAAAAGGGGTGTGCATCATAAAACCGGAAACAGCCTTACATATTAGTGAATACGTCACCGAAGAAGAAGAGAAAGGTGTAACTTATGTTACCTATGAAGATGTGGGAGGTCTGGATAAAGAGATACAGAAAGTGCGAGAAATGGTGGAATTACCATTGCGACATCCTAGCTTGTTTAAACGGTTAGGCATTGATCCTCCAAAAGGCGTGTTATTAAGAGGTCCTCCGGGATGTGGAAAAACATTGCTGGCTCGAGCCGTTGCTAATGAAAGTGAAGCTCATTTTATTTCAATTAATGGACCTGAAATAATGAGCAAGTTTTATGGCGAATCTGAAAAAAAATTGCGAAAAATATTTATTGAAGCCGAAGAAAAAAGTCCATCCATCATTTTCATTGATGAGATTGATGCCATTGCGCCCAAGCGGGAAACTGTCACGGGTGAAGTAGAACGTAGGGTGGTTGCCCAGTTATTGGCTCTCATGGATGGATTGCACTCTCGAGGAAGAGTAATTGTAATAGGAGCGACTAATAGGCCTAATAGTTTAGATTCAGCGCTCAGAAGACCTGGTCGATTTGATCGAGAAATAGAAATAAAAGTCCCTAATGAGAAAGGGCGATTAGAGATCTTTCAAATTCATACGAGAAACATGCCATTAGATAAAAAAATTTCATTAAAAGAATATGCTAAAATCACGCACGGTTTTGTGGGAGCGGATATATCCGCTGTCTGTCGTGAAGCAGCGATGTCCGCCCTTAGACGGTATCTTCCCAAGATTAACTTGGAGTCAGAAATAATAGACCCTGAATTACTGGAGGAAATAGAAGTCACAAAAGAAGATTTTGATGTTGCTCTAAAAGAAGTGATGCCTTCGGGTATTAGAGAAGTATTTGTTGAAGTTCCAAATGTGAAATGGGAACAAATCGGAGGTTTGGATGATTTAAAGCAACGATTAATAGAGGCGGTGGAGTGGCCCTTATCCAATCCGCAAATATTTAACCGCATGGGAATTCGGCCACCTAAAGGAATTTTATTATATGGGCCACCTGGCTGTGGAAAAACACTATTAGCCAGGGCTGTGGCAACGGAGAGCAAGGCAAATTTCATATCCATTAAAGGACCAGAACTTCTGTCCAAATGGGTTGGAGAAAGTGAAAAAGCAATTCGAGAAATCTTTCGGAAGGCAAAAATGGCAGCGCCTTGTATCATATTTTTTGATGAATTTGATTCAATTGCTCCGAGTCGGGGTCGATATACGTCAGATTCAGGCGTAACAGAAAAAGTATTATCGCAATTTTTAACGGAATTAGATGGCCTTGAAATTAACAAGGATATCGTGGTGATTGCGGCAACAAATCGACCAGATATTTTAGATCCTGCCCTCATTCGGCCGGGACGGATTGATAGAATCCTTCTCGTTCCCCCTCCTGACAGAGAAGGGCGATTAGAAATCTTAAAAATTTTCACGGACAAAATGCCCTTAGCCTCCAATTTGAAAATAGAAGATTTAATTGATATGACAGAAGGCTTTTCTGGAGCTGATATAGAATCTTGGTGCCGTGAAGCGGCCATGAACGCCTTAAGGGAAAATATTCGGGCGAGAGTGGTCAGTCTTGACCATTTTATCGAAGCAAGTAAAATGATTTCAAAATCAATCACGCCGGAAATCATCAAATGGTATGAAGAATTTAGTGAAAAATTAAAAAGAAGGCGGATTGAAAAACAAAAAGAGGAAGGATTGTTTGTATGATCAAGAAGTAAGGTCAACTTTTCTTACTCTTTTATGCTTTTAAACTTTTTTTCATTTAAGCTTAAATATAGAAAAAAAAAGAATAAAAAATAATTAAAAAAAAGTAAAAAGGTTGGTTAAAATGGAATTTAGATGGAATATAAAACCCATAATGAATGCTATAGTGGACATTCTCGTCAAAAATAAAGGAGAAATCCTTGATAAAAGGCTTGAAGAATTATTGAAAAAAGAATTTTCCATAACGAGCATCCAACTTGAGGAAATCTTCCTTAAAATGGAAGCCATGAACATAATAAACGTGTTTCGGGTCTCTAATACTAAAAAAATGATCGTTTTAAAGAAGAATACTCCTTCTCTTAGCGAGGAAGTATTGGAAGACATTACTTAATTGTTCATCCTTGTCCATTTGGCGCAGGTTATGGAAAGAGATATGGATTCAAGCGAAGAGGGATATTTCCTCTCTCTTACTTCGATAAATATGGGATGATTTACCGCATTTCCCATGAGTAAGACCTCGCCTACTCCAAGACTCGAAATGAGATTTGCGTGTTCTCTTGTAATGGCTTCCGAACTGTCCATGAGATGCTTGAGATCATGTGGGTTTTTTATATTTAAAATCATTTTAGAATTACACTGAGAAAGCACCGTAGTACTTAGCTTTTTTGGACGTTGCGAAATCAAGCATAAACACGCCATGAATTTTCTCCCCTCTCGAGCGATGGTTTCGATGATCGATTTGGAAATAGCCTTTGATTCAGCAGCTTCGGGACAAAATTGATGCGCTTCCTCAATGATCAATAAAAAGGGGGGGATTTTATCCACTCTCCTTAAATAAAACAAGCGATTGCAGATATAATCTAACATTATCTGTTTTTTCCTCAAATTGATTTCTTGTTGAAAGGAAAAAATCGTGATCTCTCCTTGTTTTAATAATTCCTTCATGTTCGGATTCTCTTGTGTTCCGAATAAATTTAACCGGTTCAATTCTTCTAGCCATCCAATTAATGCTTGCTTGGTATTTTTATTACCTCCCGGATCATTCTCAATTTGTTCTATTATATGGGAAATGGAAAATGTTCCTTTTAATTCCTTATCTTTTCTAATATTTTCAAGATATTTTGAAAGTTCTCTAACTTGAACATTAGAAATCTGATCTTGATATTTCTTAAAACCCCATGCATTTAATTTTGGCACGGCAATTTGAAAATATGATGTATTTTGAACATGAACTTTTCCCTGCAGGGCTTGAATTTGTTCTAAATAAGAATATTCACCATGAACATCTATTAAAATAATGGAAGGAGTTCCTAATTCCTCTTCTCGTGAAAGAAGCTCTTCTATGAGAATAGATGTTAAATAACTTTTTCCTCCCCCCGAAATTGAAAGAATAGCAAAATGCTTGTTCAGTAAACGATCCATGTTAATTTTAACTTCATGAGTAGAACCTTTGATCTTTCCAATGTGTAATCCGTGTAAAGGATCTAATCCTAAAAATCTATTAAGAATCTCTTCCTCAATTAGAAAAACTCCCGCTCCAGGAGTAGCGGGATAACTCATCCTTTTTATTTTTTTTATATTCTTTTCCTTTCCATCCTCCTCAAATTCTATAATCCCTAAACAATTCACTATTGCTATGGCTGACTCAAATTCTTCAGTGGGAAATAACCCTCGCAAAATATTGGGATTGTTATTATTATTATAGGCTTTTATCGTGAGAGCATCAGAAAAATACTCATTCAAAAGAAGAATTCTCTCTATTACACCAATCAAATATCCTTCTTCTGAATGCGTGTGAACAAACAGCCCCTTTCTTACCGGGGATCTTTTATTCGACTTATTTATTACGAAGGGAAATTTGGAAACATCCGGTAATTGGCTGAAATTGAATACCGTGCCCACTTTTATTGACATTTACCTTTTCCCATTTATTTGAGATTTTATCGCAATTAAAATAGAGGAAAAAAAAAGTAAATTTAAAGACCATGGGGCAGATGATTTATTAAATTAAATCTCTCGCAAAAACAAGAACTAAAAAAAAGAATAATCCTTCTTACCTTATTTTTTTTCCTCCTCTAATCCACCCACAAGTTTCAAGATTAAATAGTAGCCGTTATTCCAGAAATAAACGATAAAAATGGAAAGGCCCACGAAGGAAAAGACTATTATTGAAATGAATAATAAGACTTGACCTTGAGAAAACGTGCTTAATAAATTTGCTATTGTTGGACTCGTCGCATCTGAAGAACCTATTAGTACCTCATAAATGATGGAAATTGCCAAGCCTAAAATAATTGCTATCACGCTTAACAATAAACCTCCTGCGCCAATTTGAACATCTATTCGATGGCGATATTTTTCTTCAACTACAATTTTCTTAAAAATTATCTTTAAAATTGCTTGCGTGCCTTTTTTATACAAGCCTAAAAATAGAATTACAATGAGAAAAAGTCCAGCTAGCAAGCCACCAACAATAGCAATTTGATATCCTATGTTGAATGAGAGAAAAAGTGTTAATTTCCCCTCAGCCATGATGAGATCTGCAATGGTGTATACTAAACCTGCGATGGTCATGATGCAAGAAATAACAATGGCAATATAGAAAATCATTGCCACCTTTTTTTGCGTTTCCGTGTAAATATCCTTTTTCATCGGTGATCTTGAGGGTTCGGGATTAGGTTCTTCTGAATTTATCATGAGATTCCTCTACTGTTTTCATTCAAATAAGATTCAAATCATTATGTTTAAATTTCTTGAATAAATTTAATCTTTTCTTATTTTAAGAGATAACAATTAATCTATATAAAATTGTGGTTTTCCTATAATAAACTGAAAATGAAAAGAAAAATTTAAAAAATTAAAAATCTATTATTTTATTCCTCCTTTTGATTGAGGTCATGAATTTTCCGGTAAACAGAGTGTTCATTTAATAAAGTATAAAGATCCTTCGAAAAATAATACAATTTATCATACAGCTCATGATGCCCTTGATTGGGCACGTATTTCTTTTCTACCTTGCATAGATTATCGGCAGCTTTAGAAATATCCGGAAAAATCCCGGCACCCGCCGCAGCTAAAATTGCTGCCCCCAAGGAGGTGGCTTCTTCAATCACGTTTCTAACACAAGTAATACCCAACACGTCTGCCATTATCTGGTTCCATAAATCAGAACGAGAGCCTCCTCCCGTCACCTTCAATTCTTCTGGCCTGATTCCTAACTCCCTAAAAATCTCTATGTTCTTCTTTACTTCAAACGCCACACCTTCGAGTACTGCCCGATAAAGATCTTTTCTTTGATGGCCCAGTGATAAACCGAATAATATTCCCCTTGAATAAGGATTCCAATGAGGAGCTCCAGCACCTACTAAATGAGGGATAAAAACCAGTCCATTTGCTCCAATGGGGGACTCCGCCGCTTTTCGTGTCATGATATCATAAGGATCTTGCCCTTCTTTTGCTTCCAAGCATTCAGCGGTTCCAATTTGATCTCGAAACCATCGTAGCGCCGCTCCTGTTGTAAAAATGCTCGCTTCTTGAACCCACGTGCCGGGAATCGCATGGCAGCTGCATAATACCCTTTTCTGAGGATCAAACGTGGGTTTCTCTAAATAAGCCAAAATGAAGCTTCCCGTACCCGTTGTACACTTGATCTCGCCCGGGGCATTCACTCCCACGCCTAAGGCTGCCGCTTGTTGATCTCCGGCTCCCGTAATGACTAAAGTTTTCTTGTCAAATGCCGTTTCATCACTCATGATCTCTCCAATTTCCTCCCCACACTTCATGGGTTCGGGCATTTTATCCAAATCTAACTCTAATTCGGCAGCAATCTCGTCTGAATACTTGAGATTATTGATATCAAATAGCATGGTCCGGCTCAGATTGCTATGATCCGAAACAAATTTACCTGTTAGTTTGTACAAGATATAGTCGGATACCAGCAAGAATTTATGTGTTTTCTGATAAATGGTGGGTTTTTTTTCCTTAAACCAAAGAATCTTTGTGGCAGAAAAATACGGATCAATCGTTAAACCCGTAATTTTATAAACCCTGTCTATTCCTACTTTTTTCTTAATGAATTCCACTTGCTCTGTTGTCCTGCGATCTTGCCACACTATTGCATTATGAAGCGGCGTGCCTTTTCTATCAACCGGTACAATGGTTTCCCTTTAACCAATCACGGAGAAATTCCAAGAATTTTGGTTGGTAATGGAAAGAGAGACCACCTCGGAAGGATCGATTCCGCTCTTCTTCAAAGCCGCCTCAGAAGTCAATTTAATGGTTTCCCACCACGCATTCGCATCTTGCTCAACAAATGCGGGAGATGGATAAATTGAACTCCATTCTTGATATGCGCTTGCGATTAATGTACCGGAGAAATCATATAGCATGGTTCGCCCGCCTGTTGTTCCCAAATCTAATGCTGCTACATACATTTTATTACTCTTTCACGTGTATTTTTGATTAATTAAGAATCATAATGAATACCCCTATAAGAATCATGAGTGTGCAAAATGTCTGATTTATTTAAATAAATTCTTATTTAAGCTATTGAATCTCTTTTTAATCATCTTATATCACGTGCCTCTCTCTTCTTCATTTGCATTCTTCTTTCGAACGCTTTATTTACTCATCGTTTTGATATGGAATCAGCCCTATATATTTCAAATACTTACTTAATATCAAGTTACTCTCATGGCCATGAAAATTCTCACTACACGTGGAATAAAAAACAAGTGTTTTTTCTTGAAACCCTAATTATTTTAATTAGATCATTTCAAAATCTAAGTATTTTTTTTTATTTTCCCACGTGATAAAATTTTTAGCTAATAACAATTTTATAAGGAATAGGAGCAAGAAAAAAAAGGAGTTGATGAGCCATTCCTCACGAGCATGAAGATGATGTTGATGAGGAGGATGATGAGGAAGAAGATCTTTTCCGCACGCCTTTTGATTTTTTCAAATACTTAAATAATCCCGAAAAATTATTCAAATCCAAGCAATTCCAACGCATATTCAGGGAAATCTTTGAAAATATTAAACATGATCTGCCCGAAAACTATCAACATTTATCTCCAGAAGAAATTCAAAAAGAATTTCTTAAAAATAAGGATAAATTCGGATTTAAAGGACCCATAATGACTGGTTTCAACATAACGCTCGGTCCGGATGGAAAACCCCGCGTGAGCAAATTCGGAAACATTAAAATGGAACCTGAAGAGGAGGCAGAAGTTCAATCCATCCGAGAACCGCTCGTCGAAGTGATTGATGGAAAAGAAGAGGTTGTTATCATTGCAGAAATGCCGGGCGTTTCGAAGGAAGATATCCAGATAAAAGCTACTTCTAAAAGCGTGGTAATCTCCACGAAATCCGATTCTACTTCCTATGGCAGGAACTATTATAAAGAAATCGATTTACCGGCAGAAATTAATTCAGATCATGCCAAGGCCCGGTATACAAATGGCATCCTCGAAGTGAAATTGAAAAAGAAACAAGAACAGCAGAAAGAGATAAGGATAGATTAAATTAACTATAGAATATTAATGAACAATAGGTCTTTTGGATTTCCTTTATTAAGAGCATTTAATGGAACATGAGCGATTGTAATTCATCATATAATATTTTAATGATGATCTTCTTGTCCTCGCTCTTAATTTTTTCATCGCTAGTAATTACCTTATCAACATAGATGTCGTCTCTAAATTGATGCGGTAGAACTTGTTCTAACATTGATATTCGATTCTTTTACTTTAGTAAGAGTAAGTAAAAGTCCTATTTTAATCTTTCTATTATTCAAAAGAAAAAAAGGAAATTTAAAACCATGCCTCTAAAGGAGGAAAAACCTTATTTTATTGATGGATTATAAAGAGCGAATTTATAAAATATAAAAACATATTAACGGAATAATAATCTCGCTCTTCTTATTAAACCTTTAATATTGAATGAAGTAGAAACCATTAAATAACGAATTTAATGCTGCTCATCCCAAAGATGAGTCTTTAAATAACCTTAAATAAGGTTTAACCTTTTCTCTTCCCTCAGCATCCTTTACACTTCTCAAGATTCGCTCGGATAATTCTTTCTTTTTCATGAAATAGATTTTCATTATTTCCTCTTTATTTTTATCAGGATATCGAAATTTTAATGCCATGTCTCGACGAGGACATCCTCCTCTTCGCATGCAACAATACGAAAGGGAGCCAAAACATACCAAATCAGAGTCCCAATCATTTTCCCGTGAAAACTCTTCTTTTATCCGAATGAACTCCTCCCCATTCATCCCTAGTTCCCTTAATGTTTCATCACGATGGCATTTGAACTCAAATGTCAATGAATACCCTGGTTTACAACAGAAAGTCAATGCACGATAATCTCCTCCCATGCAAATTGGCACCGGTGCATTTTTCTCCCATCCAGGAATATCTCGTACTTTATCTTCCTCTATAAGAGCCATTTTTTGCTTATTGAAGAGAAAATCAAGTTAAAAATTAGTTAATTATAAATAATAATGTTAATTAGAAAATTAAATTTCTTGAATTCTGTTCAATATTATTCAATAAATGGATTTGCTTTTTTAAAGCCCAGAATATTAATTAAAAACGATATAAGCCAAAGATTAATAAGTTTGGAAGGATGTTTCATCTTTTATCTTTTAATCGTCGATAGGGGCGACCATTAAATAAAAAACAAGACAATTTAGACATTCATTAAAAAAGCACGGGATTTTTTCCCTCACGAGCGTGTGCGGACAGCTTTCAGCGAAAGGGAATTCAAAAAAAGATGAGTATGAACGGCATTCCTTAAGGAGAGTTTAATTGCGGTGAATGCGGTCGTGGCACGTAACAAGAGGCGAGGGTCATCAACCATTCGAAATCTGCCCGGGTTTCAGTGCTCTTGCTTTAAGATCATCTAATATGGGAATATTCTCTCCGAAATAATGTTTCATTACTATTGCACATTTTCTTTAACGACAGGCCGGATAAAATGTCAGAGTTTAAAGTTAAAGTTTTTTTAACTATACTTTAAAATTATTAAAGAAAAATAATTAAAACCGTGAAAAATGTTTTTTTTTCATCAGAATTTTTTTTATTATTAAGAAAAATGTTCCATTAACATCATTAAATTTATGTTTACATCAATGTTTAATGAATAAATCTTAAAAATTTATTAAAAAAATCTCATTTTTGTTAAAAAATTTCTTTATTTTTAATGATTACAAAAAATTTCATAATAGAAATAATAAAAAATTATACATAAACTATAAATAATAATGCATATTATCGAGGAATATTAAATTAATTATAATTTTTAACATCTTAATATACATTTGTGATCCAATGGAAAAAGAAAATACTGATTCGGAAAAATCTTATTCCACAAAAAAAGCTATTTTTTATAGTTTTGCAACCATTTCTGATACGATTTCATATCAGATGTTCACGTTTTTAATTTTTACTTTTTATTACTCTGTAGTCGGATTGAATGTTAATTTAATCACTATTGGCTTTATATTATGGTCGATATGGAATGCGATTAATGATCCACTTCTCGGTGTTCTTTCCGATAGGACAAAATCTAAATGGGGTAGGAGAAAACCATATATTGTTGGAGGAATCGGTCCTTTATGCTTAATTTTAATATTATTATGGACACCTCCACTCGGATCTGCAATTATTACATTTATATATTTTTTAATTATAATTATTTTATTTGATCTTTTTTATACAATGTATAGCATGAACCAGACATCGCTTTTTCCTGAAATATTTCAAGATTTAGAGGAGCGTGCAAAAGCTAACAATATTTTGCAAATTTTTAACATAATTGGTTTAATTTTTGCAATGATAGCACCAAGTTTTTTTATACCTCGATATGATGATCCTCAATACATTACAAATTACGCTCAAGCAGGTATATTCATGGCCATTTTAACCTTATTATTTGCACTAATTTTTATTAAATTCGGGTTGAAAGAACGTATTGAATATTCAAAAGATCCGGAAAAAGCTCCTTCATTCAAAGATTCATTAATAATCACGTTTAAAAGCAAGGCATATAGATACTATTTAATTGCCAATTTTGCAACTTGGTATGTTATTGGCATGCTTCCGACTATTGCTCCTCTTTATTGTAGTTTCGTGTTAAATATTAAAAATTCAACGATTATCTCATTACTTTTAGGATTGACTTTTATTTCTGCTTCCTTGTTCATGTTCTTATGGCGATATTTAATAATAAAAACTGGCGTGAAGTTGGGATTAATTTTAGCATTTTTTTCTTTAATTCTTACTTTATTACCATTCATGTTCATTTATGATCTAGCCGGGGCAATCATGACATTCATTATGGCAGGTTTGGGAATTTCGGGACTATTATTTTGTAGAGACCCGACCATTGGTGCCATTATTGACTTAGATGAAATAAATACGGGCATTCGACGAGAGGCAAGTTATTATAGTATTGGAGCCTTGATAACAAGATTGACTACTATTGCTATAGCTCTTTCAATAAGCTTGGTGTTCACGACGGTTGGTTGGACTATTTTTAATCCTAAAGGCGATTTAACTCGAATTATTTTAGGTCTTAGGATCCTGATTTTTATTTTCCCTTCAATTGCTTTGATTTTTGGAATTTTAGCCATGCTCCGATTTCCGATCAATAAAGAAAAATACGAAAAAATTAAGCAAGAATTAGAAAATCTACATTATGAGAAAAGAAAAACATTTTCTAAGAATCCATAATAAAATAAAATTAATTTTTACATGAAAAAATTATTAGCTGGTGCGGCATCTTCAAACATTACACCAAAATGCGAAATGCAAAATTATAATGGAGCAATATATAGAATTGGAAAGGAAAATTCGAATATTTTTAGCCAAATTATTATGTTTAAGTTTTCTAAGATCGAAGCATTATTGATCTCTTCCGATATTACATTTATAGACCGTGCTTTAGTATTACGGATTAGAAAAGAATGCCAAAAAGAATTTAAAATACCGGGAAAAAATATAATGATTGCTGCGAATCACAATCACACTTCTCCTGCTACGTGTAGATCTTTTTTATCAGGAGCATTTCCTCAACCAGAATATCTTGATTTTTTGGTAAATGAAATTATTAATGGCGTTCGAAAAGCAATAAACTCTCTTGAACCTATTCAAATAAAAAAAGGAACTTGTCAATCACCTGGTTATGAAGTTAACCGCCGGTTAATTAAACCGGATGGGAGGATTAAAATTTATGATTTTCCGACAGATTTGAAATTAAATTATCAATTTGAAGGGCCAATAGATGATAAAATTCAATTTATCATCTTAGAAAGCGAAATGAATGGCCCAATTTCATTTATTGTAAATTATGCTTGTCATAATAACTGTACGGGTAGTTTCGGAGGCTATTTCCATGGGGATTTATTTGGTTCTATAGGAAATTTCATTCAAGCAAGGTTTCCTTCGGTAAAGGCAGTATCTTGTCTTGCTGCACCTTGCGGGAATGTTGCTTGGTACGATCCATTTGAACGAAAAAATATTTCTGGCACTGAACTTGCTCGAGAAATAGGAGAAAAAGTAGCAAATAATGTTATTTACGCTTACAAAAAGCTTAAACCGATGAAAAAAAACCTCCTTATAGTAAAATCGAAAAATATTAAAATTAAAGAGAGAAGTAAATCCGAATCGACTTTCTGCGAGGATGGATGTAGAGGTGAATCTAAGATTGAAATGAAACTTGCGCGAAGAAGGTACGATTTAGAAAAACTAGAACTCGAAAAAAGAGGATATGGTTCGACATGTGACATTGAGATACAAGGAATTAGGCTTGGAGATGTTGCTATTATAAGCAATCCCTGTGAGCTATTTGTAGAATTCGGATTAGAGATTAAGAAGAAATCTCCATTTACAACAACTTTAATTTCTAGTTTAACAAACGGATATTATGGATATGTTCCAACAGAAAAGGCTTATCTATATGGAGGATATGAAACCCATAGAACCGTTTACACTAGTAGATTAGAAAAAAGTGCCGGTTCCAAAATTGTAAAAACCTCGCTTTCAATTTTAAATGAATTAAAAAATTTTCAGGATGGTAAAAATGCAAGGTTCTAAATTAAAAAAAAAAATAGAAGAAATTATAATAAAAATAGGGAAATATCTTTACAAATATCAAGTCATAACTGAAGATATTAAGTTTTATATAGAAGATAAAAATACAATCACTCTCAAATTTGAATTTATTCGAAAGAATCCCGGTCCTTTTACACTGCAGATAAAAAGATCTAAAAATGAATTATATCTTCGCAGTTCAGAAAAATTTAAGTGGTGGGGGCCTTTAAAAAAAGACTCTTTCATTAGAATTGTACCCAATGGGAAAATAAATGAACCATCGGGAGGACAAGGGGGTATTACTTTTTATTTCACGGGAATTAATGAAAAAGGGCGATTTGAATTAAAAGCCCATGATCGTGGGGGGATTTGGGAAGAATTTCTTAACATGGAAGCTTTCTTATATGAACCTCAAGTAGCAGGCACGTACTACGCTGATGCATATTCTGCTTATATTTTTGGATGGATGGCAGAAAAAACTTCTGATGATAAATATCTTGAGGCAGCTAGTATGGCATTAGATTTTATAATGCGGACATACCCAGAATATAAGCCAATGCGGTTGGATGCTTTTGGCCATACTGATTTTAAGAATCCGGCATTCATCGAAACGGTGGAAGAATTCATGATTGATAAGGTAAGAAAAGAAGATTTGGAAAAGTGGAGATCATTTTATAAAAAAATGATAAATACAGAGGGATATTCTCCAATTAATGTTTTCGCTCTTCGATATTTTTGGTGGTCTGTACGTAACAAATATTTTAAGGATCCTACTGAAGAATTCAAACAAAAACCCTTAGAATATATTAAAAAAATAAAAAATAATATTACTAAGGATGGATTAATTCAGGATAATTTTTATTCTAAAGATTTTTTCGGGGGGTATTATGATAGCTATGACATCACGTATCATATCTATGCTTTGAGCTGGTTATGTCGTGGTTATGATTATTTACCTTTAAAAGAAGTATGGAAAATGATAACCGATGGAGCAAAATTTTCAATCGCGCTCACTACTCCTGGTGGCGAATGTTCCTATATCGGTCGTTCGGCAAATAATATTTATCATCCAATATCTGCGATATATAGTTTTCTTTATGTTGCTAAAAACGAAAAAAGATTGTCAAATACTTATTATCGGGGGGTAAAATTAATATTTAATTATATCAAGAAATATCAGTTTCCAGAAGGCAATTTTCCTACAGCACTCAATTTTTATCCGGATAAATTAATTGGTTGGAGCCATTGTCAAACTCCCTATAATGCAACTACAGGTTATTTTTTAATTCGTGCACTTCCTCTCATCCCTTCAAAGATGAAAGAAAATGCCTTATTATTGGAAAAAAATGGAAAGGTAGACTTCCACCAATCTCGATATGGAGCTATAAGTAATAAAAATATCTATTTCGTAATATTTGCCGGAAGTGATATTTCTCCTTATCCTCATTCCGGAGTTCATAACACGGGAGTTGCCGGACTTGCTGTGTTAGGATTACAAGGAAAACCTTCTATTTTGCCAATTCTTGAACAATCATTAATGGAAGAACAATGGTCTACGTCTGATTTACCGGATATCGTTTCTCAAGATGGGGAGATCGTGGTTCCAATCGGAAGAGGCTTGTTAAATTTTGAAAGCGATGATAATATTATAATAACTCTTGAATATGGAAATTTTAAAGTTGTGCAAAGTTATATGTTAAAAAAAAATGGATTATTAATTGCGACACGATTAACTTGTTTTAAATCTGGTGTTTATTCTTTAATGGGCGCACCCGGACTTTCTTTTCGCGTAGATTATGGATATAAATTTAAAATTAGAAATAAAAATCTTATATATATTACGCCTTATGGAAATCTAACCTTAGAAATTATCGAAACTCCACTATCAGATGGTACTTGGAAAATCATCGATAAATCATCGACAGGAAGAGGTTTTCATCAAAAAGTAGGGTGGTATGTAAAGAAGGAATTCAAACAAGGAGAAAAAATTACTTATCTAACTCGCTTGATCCTAAAAAAACCTAGACTTAGACTTGTTCAGAAAAAAGCAATACCTTCAAAAGAACCAAGAAGATTTAAAATTCCTAACTTCATACTCAAGAAAATTTATAAGAAAAATTCACTTAAGAACACGAAAGAAGGGATTTCATTCATGATTAAAAATCCTATAGCATCAGTTACTATTACTGCTTTTGATTTATTAAAAATTAATGATAAAATTTATTCAGAATCTATTAAAATTATCATTAATGAAAATGAAATTTTGATGCAAGAAATTACGGAAGAAAACCCTTTAAAATTTAATAAAGGTAATGAAGCAACAATATTGATCGAAGGAGAAAAATTAATTTCAAAAAAATATGATATTACATTGGGGATCACGACTAAGGATATAGGCCCATTAATAATTAAGGTCTCCGATACTCTAAGCTCCTAACCAATTATAAAAGGCATTAAAAAAAAAATGAAGCCTTATTTTTCTTTAGATTATAAACCCCTTTTTTTTAAAAGATCAATTAATTTCAAAAATTAAAGACGTTGAATAGCTAAAATTAAAATCTAAATTTAGTATCCCCTATGATTTTATTAGAATTCATTAGAAAATCAAGTATGAATTTAATAAATTCTTGACTTTATAAGATATTATTTTTTTTAAAATTTAGCATGGATTAGCTTTGATATTCAAACCGACATTATTTTACTTGTCCTAATTAGCCGTAAAATATCATCTTTAATTAGGGTTTCTTGATTTGGAGAAGCATTCATGCGAGTTCATTATCTTGTCATGAAAAAATGCTCGTGTACACTAACCATCAGTCTTCATGACAAGGAGAGTCAAGTGATGGTCACGATCCTTACCGCTAAGCTTAAATAGTCGTATACACTAACTATATATAATGGTCCATTTAGTAAAAAAAAAAATTAAAGGAAACGTATATCTCTACCT
>JALGVJ010000038.1 GCA_029838195.1 Promethearchaeota archaeon | reverse complement strand
ACGGGTGGACGTGACGTTAAATTGAACGTCCTTGACCTTTCCATCATCGTCGATGACGAGCCGCAAGCCGCCATGCCCTTCTAATCGGGTTATGGGTTCTACTTCAATTTCTTTAACCATTCTTCTTGTCCTCCTTTTTATTCGGTTACATCATGATATTTATGTTTAATTGTACTATCCGCTAAAGTAAAGCGATTAAACAAGCCGGCAGGATCTTTAATTACCTTCATGATTTCTTCCGGATCTTTATCGGCACAAAGTGAGCCGAGAGCACTAATGAATTTAGCGCCTTGATCTTTTACTCCTACAGGAGCACCATAACATCCAAGGCAGGGAGCATTCGCTTTATTGGGACAAATAGCTCCACATCCGGCTTGAGTAACGGGACCTAAACAAATATATCCTTGTTCAAGAAAACATTTATCCATGGTTGGCAATCCTTCATAATCTCTCTTCAAATCGATTGGAACTTTATCGGCAACGTCTCTATCGCAATGGCTGCATACTGTTTTAGTACTGAATTTAAAAGAAGGATCATCTTTTAATAAATGAAGGGCTCTTCCAATAATTTCATCTAAAAGCTGATTTCCCGTTGGTTTTACGTCTAAAACCATTTTTCCATTTATTTCTTTAGTAGAAAAGCTTTCCGGTTCATAGGCTAATCTTTGGAGTAAATCTCCTCTAAAATAAAAGTTCGTTATATTAGATACTCCCAAATAAATGTCAAGGAAACGCTGGAGATTAGCACCTACTTCTGGTGTTAATTTTAAAGTGTTATCAAGAATTTCTTTCAATTGTTTTGCCTTAGGTCCTGGTTTAGAGGTTGCTTTAAAACATCCATAGCAAATCTCTCCTTTATTCGGGCACATTAATTCACAGCCTCCCGCTGTAATTCCTCCATAACAAAGTTGATTGTTGTCTAAAAAGCATCCTTTTTTATATAAATCACAAGAATCACATACCGTTTTGTTTTTATCTAGATTTTCTGGGCCGGGTGCTAATAACGTGAATAAATAGGAGATTGCCGCCACAATATTTTCGGTCCGAGGAGGACAACCTGGAATAAATACATCCACATCTATTAAATCTTTTACATTGATGATATGGTCTTCAAAACCAGGCACATGTTCCGTGGGTTCTTTTGGATCTTCATTTGTAATGGATTCTGCTTCCATGAATTTCCGTTTTACGAGCTCTTCTTTGTCAAAAAGGTTCGCCAATCCTTTGACACTTCCATAACAAGCACAAGCACCTAATGCAACGATGATTTTACATTTCCGTCTCATTAGCTTGACATTTGCCGTATCTTCTTTTGTTCGGGCAACACCTTCAATAAATCCCACGACAATATCTCCATCAGGGCGATTCACTAAAGATTCGTGTTTGAAATCCACGACCGCAGGCCAATAGACGATCTCCAACTTCGGTAATATTGATAACAACCCCAAATGAGCATTTAATAGGCTCTGGTGGCACCCCCAACAACTTGATAGCTGCATGAACGCAACTCGCACTTTTCCAGGCATTTTTTATTTTTCCTTTCTTTTCGTGTAATTAATTAATTATTATTTTGCTTAAATATAGAATTTTTTAAAAAATTTGTTAAAGCTTTTACATCCTAATTAAAATAAAGAGAACTACGATTAATAATCGTGATAATAAGATTTCTCTTTATTATAAATTTGATTTTTAACAAAAATAATCTTAGCCGTTTTAACAACTCTTGATTATTAAATCATTTTTTTTTAATTTCAGAAGGGAGAGCATTGTTCGAGCGTGAATTGTATCTATACGTCATTTAGATACACGCTTCTTTTTTTAATCTCTATTCAAATGAAAACAATAGAAGAACTCATTCACAATTTTAATCCTAAAATGAGTAATGGTTATTATAATAACACGGAAGTTTTACTTAATTTTTAAATGTTTCACCAAATCATTGAAAGTAAAAATTCAAAAATACCATTCATTCATTAAACTAGATTTTAATACGTTCTTCATGAGAATAAATGTTCATGCGATCCTTTCGCACAAATCCAATCAATGTAATGCCGCTCTCTCTTGCCAATCGAATACCTGATTCGGTTGCTGCAGAAATGGATGCAATTATTGGAATTCCCGCTCGAATTACTTTTAATAGAGAATCTCCCGTTAACCTTCCGGTTGATGTTAAAATTATATCTTTAAAGGAAATTTCATGCATGATTAAATGTCCAATCACCTTGTCAATCGCATTATGACGGCCAACATCTTCTTTTAATGTAATGAGCTCTCCCGTCGTTTTAAAAACGGCAGCACCATGACACGCTCCCGTTCTTTTAAATAAAATAGTTTTTTCTTGCATTTGTTTAATACAGGAAAAAATGAAATGGGCATCAAGCTTATTAAAATTGTCTGAAAATGAATCTTTCTTTTGAATTAATTTTGCTTCTATGATATTTCTCCAAGGGGTTTCCAAGCCACTGTATGTTTTAATGAGCCGACAATAAGGTTGAATTAATGAGTTAGAAGGGTCAAAATTATTCTGATTTTTTAATCTCACGTGGGCTTCATTTTTAGAGGGTTCGATTTCCAAGGAATCTATCTCTTCAATGGAATCAATAATACACGTGGAAAAAAGAAAACCGAGAACTAATTCTTTTAAATCTTTAGCCAAGCAAATTATGTTCACGAAAGTGTTTCCATTTAAATAAAGTTCAATGGGCGTTTCTACTAAAACTTCATCCATTTTTCTTTCCATGTTCCTATTAACTATTCTTAGGATGGGAATTTCGGTCTTATACATGATTTTTTACTTTATTCCAATTCTCTTGTTCAATTTTATTACATTATAAATAAAGAAATCGTTTAATTCATTGTTTAATATTTTATAAGAATTAAAAGGGTGACTCCCCCCATAAAAAGACCTCAGTACAAGGCCAATAAAATTCTAAAAAAAAGGAGGGCGAAATTATGGCGTAAATTCATTACACCAACCAAAAGACAAAAATCCAGGCTTTATGGGGGAGAGTCATGGGTTGTTTTTTATAGTATATTGTATTTATTCTTTTTTTACACTTCATGTTTTATAATTATATTTAGTCATTAATATCTAAACAACTTATTAATTATCTTCGTCTTAGAATGTATTAATTTTAATATCGTTTTAAAGTTACCGAAATTAAAATATAAGATTTAACGTTTATTAGATTTATCGAAATTTTTAATAATTTAGTAATTAAGTCAACTACTAATTTATCCAACATGGTATTGACAATCATGAAGGAAAAATACAATATTAAAAACTTATTAATGGCCATGGAGAATAGTTTCTCTAAATTAAAAATGATAGCGGACATGCCTGCTCCTACGTTTCTTGAGAATGAATCCTGCTTTACAAGCGCTAATTCTACATTGGACGATTTTTTAAATAAATTATATCAACTTTCCGAGAGAGTAGCATATAAAAAGATGGAAAAAGAGGGTATGGTACATGGAACTATCGAAGATATTTTAGCCTATTTTGAAATTATTACGATTGAAGAAAAAAATTCTTTAAATAAATTTTTCAATATCCAAAGATCCGTAAAGAAAGAAGATTTCCAGGAAATATTAAAAAAGCACCTCAATTTTTTATCGAATTTATACAATAAACTAAAAAAGATGATTTAAGATGAGATGTGATTAAGTTTTTTTAATTCTTAGACGTCTTGAGACTGCGGAATGAAAAAAACTTGGAACTCCATGAAAATTAGAAGGGGAAAATAAATATTAAAAAAGCCATCAAAGAAAAATTAACAAAGTCAAGAGTTATGGGTGATTTCCATTGACAAATCAAAAAAAGTGGTTCTCTTTAATCCTGAATAAGCCATTGCCATGATGGTAAATGAGGGATTTCGTTTATTAGAAGAAGGGAATGTGTCTAGATACAAAGCTATTGATGAGCCAAACCTCGCAGGAATGAATACACGGGGGCTCTTTGGTGCTGGAAAGAAAAATTATGGAAGGTAGACAAAAATGTTGGACGAATTAGCCGATAAAACGGGGAAAGAATTTCTAAGACCGCGTGAACTCATGAGAACTGGTGGATTCATTAAAATAAAAAATAAGAGATTGAATTTAATTTAATAATATTCTTTTTCTTTTGTTTTCGCTTTAGATTTGAAAATGAGACATTTAGCATGCAATATGAAACTAAAATTTTAAAGGATACTTGCGATATTTTTCGATAGCATCCCGAAAAGCTAAAATATTTTCCCAAGGCGCATTCAAAATGGTATGGCCGGGTCCCGCAAAATAACCTCCTCCTGGAGCTGCCACTTTAATGCATCTTTTTACTTCTTCTTCTATGTCCTTCGGTGTTCCGAATCCCAGAACGGCATGATCCATTCCTCCCATGAAACTCAAGCGATCTCCGTGATTTTCTTTTAGCTTTTTCAAATCTACTCCTGCAGTAGGTTCTAATGCTTGAATGCAATCCAAACCGGCGTTTACCATGTAAGGAACGAGCTCGTCTATGTAGCCATCAGAATGATGAACCACGAACATGCCATATTTTTTACACGCTTGATAAATTTGTTCATGATATGGAAGTATGAATTTCTTGTAATGCTCAATTGAAAAAATAGCATGCCCTTTATACCCCAAATCATCTCCATAAAAGACGATTTCCACACCAGCTTCATTGTATCTTTTAATTATTTCTAAATTTGTTTTGGTATATTCTTTCATGATATCGTGGATGAATTGCGGGTCTTTTCGAATGTAATAAGCGATACGGCCAAAAGTCACGCCCCCTATTAATTCTTCTACCATGTTAATGGGAGTTAATGCCATGGGATAAAAATATGGAGCCACTACTTCAACAAAATCGTTCCAGATTTGAGGTGAATAATTAATCTTTTCATTTATATTCTCTGAAGGGCGTCCGTATTGATCCCAATAGCTATATAAAATTTCCGGTGTTTTAAAATAACCATCCACGTACCATGTATAATCCAAACCCGTATCTACTTGTTTAACATTTTTAGTAATTTTTCCGGTGAGCGGATCAAGACGGCAATTCGGAAATTCCGGAGGAGCAGGTTGTAAGCGATATTTTAATTTATTCGGTCCGAAGGGGTCCATCTCGATTATATCGACATTCCAGAATCGCTGTTCCGTCAGCAAATATTTTTTCTTTGAAATTTTACTCTTAACTCGTGTCATGCATTGTTTCCGCTCTTCTGATTTAAGAAAAACTTGAAATACCTTGCTCGTGCGTTCAAAACCCATGTTATGAATGGGAACCATATCCGGTTCTTCAAGTTCTAAAGTTCGAATGACTCGTTCTCTTTTTGATAAACCCATAAATAAAATAAATTAGGGCTCTTAATTAAAATGTTTCCCAAGAATGGTAATGATAAAATTAACAGCAAGCTAAATTAAAAAATTAAGTTAAAAATAAAGTTCCAATCCCTTTTCAATCATGAAAACTCATTTTTAAAGGGAAATTGATGGGAATTTTACGGAATGACCATCTAATAGAAACCATGCATCTTTTTGACAAGAATAAGATGCTTTTAATATTTGAAAAATAGATCAACTAAAAAAATAAAAAAATTTAATGATAATACAAAAAAAGAAAAATCAATCTTTAAATTCGCGCCCGCAATACGTGCAATATTTCTCATTTTCTTTCCGCAGTTGGCCACATTCGGGGCAATGCCGCACCTCTCTTCTCTGCACTGGGGGTGGACTCACTTGTTGGACTGGAATAACAACAGCGGGTTGAATTACTTGGCCAGGTTGGGATAAGGTGGGCTCTCCTTTCCCAACTTTATCATCTGGTTTTATGAAAAACGAGAGAGTAGTACCGGAACCATCCTCGTTAGGAATTTCATAACTTTCAATATACGCCTTTCCATTCGTAAATTTCCTATTAAATTGTGCTTCGAATCCTTCTTCAAAATAATTTTTCACGGTTGTTACGAATATCATTAGTCCAATAAAGATAAATATGGCAAAAATGGCGAACAGCATTGAAACTTTTGGATGATTGGTATATAATGCTATCAATGTTATCAGCTGCATGATAATAGCAAGCAGGCTGGTTAATCCAATTCCACCGCTATATTCATCTACACCCGGCGGAAGATCTATTTCTTCAGAAGACACCCGTCGTTCATCTTCGTTATACGTTAAATTGTATAAATTTATGCCGTACCCATGGATTTCAATTAGACTTCCGGAACTACTGTAAAATTGAGTGCCGTGTGACTCAACTTCCCATCCAAGAGTATAGAGCGGCGTTAAAAATGCAAAAACCGTAAAAATGAATACAACTCCGCGAACAATTAATGCATTTTGAGTGCTCATGGTTTGCTTTCACTATATTAATGATTAAAATTTTTATTTAAATTAAGTTGATTTTTAAGGGAAATAATAGTTTATTTTATTAATGATAATTTTTCTTAATAAATTTAGGTAGACCGATAATGAATACCTTGAGGATTTTAATACTTATAAAAATTTAATTAGTGCATGCTAATGAAAAAGTACTTGATCGTAAGTGGTAAGATCCATGAAGAAGAAATGGTATGAAAATAAGATATTTGTGATTACGGGCGCTTTTGGGGATATAGGTAAAGAGGTGTGTAAAAAATTCGCTACATTAAAAATGCGCATGTACCTATTGGATTTGCCTAATTTGATTTCAACCCCCTTCTTAGAAGAGCTCAAGGAATTAGGAGCCATCCATGCTGAAGCCCTTGAGTGTGATGTCACGGATCGGAAACAAATACAAGCCGTAATAAAAAAAATTGTAGAAAAGGAAAAATACATCGACATTCTTCATAATAATGCGGGTATCGGAAATAAATTCTCAATTGCTGACGATCAGAGCTTCGAGCAATATAGAAAAATTATGGCAGTAAATGTAGATGGCATATGGCTGGTCCTTCAAGCAGCTTTTCCTTATATCGGCAGGCCTTCTCCAACAAAAGAAAATCCTGAAAGGAGAGAAGGACAATTGATTTTTACTGCTAGTTCTGCGGGCAAAACAGGCATTCCCCATTTAGCGGCGTATAGCATGAGCAAGCATGCTGTAATCGCCCTCGCTGACTCCTTGCGCATGGAATATATCATGAGAGGAGATTATATTCAAGTCATAACCGCATGTCCGGCTCCCGCAAGCACGCAATTCTGGGCTGCCTCTTCTGATTTACAACAATGGTCCAAGGATTATCAAAAAAGAGGCTTTCTTTATCAATATGTTACCGCAAAAGATATAGCAAAAAGCATCTTCAAGGCCTCTCTCTCTTATAGAAAAGAGTTTTTCGTGCCCCGCTGGTGGAGATTAATTGAGATCTTTAAAGTGTTTAGCCATGATTTCATTGAAAACATGTTATTGAAAATAGAAGGAGGAAAGAAATAAAAAATAAAAAATAAAAAATAAAAAGAGTTATAATTTGCCAAAATCCTAAGTATCGGGCTTTACTCCTTTTTTTTAAATTTCATTAAAAACTCGATAAATAAACACGCATATATGAGATCACCTGAACCTAATATTACAATTATTCCTGCGATTTCTCCAAGCAGAAAATAAAGAACGCACGTGGTAAAGAAAAATAGCTTGCTTATCACTCCAAGCCACACGACACCTCTATTCTTCGTAATATCTAATCCGACGATGAAATATCCTATTCCATAGGTGAAAATGAGTCCTAATAGCGAGTGCAGGAAAAAAAGCGTGGGAGGTATTAACGTTCCAAATAAAGTAAAAACCTCTGGAAAAAAGATGCTAAGGATCGTGAATGTCAAGGCATTGATCCAGTTGAAAAAAGCCCCCGTAATGAATAAATACTTGTAATATCTTTCCTTATTATCCATTTTAACCATTTATTTTTTTTTACTTAAATTTAATACATATTTCTTTTGTCACGTTAATAAACCTTCTTTTTATTTAAAAGATCCTTTTATCCCTATTTTTTTAGCCTTATTTTGAAATCTCTTTATTTCTTGCCCCATTTTCATTTAGTAAGAAATATTTTATCGAAATCGAACTCAAAATTAAATTGTCGTACCAAATACAATTTTTCTGAAATTCATGTACAAAAAGAAATGAAAGAAGAAATAAAAATACAATAAAAATGAAAATTAATCATGCAGCTACATAGAGACGACCATTCGTCTCTTTTTTAACGCTATGATCCCCGCTTAGTTCTACAAATTTACCCGTTATTTTCTCTCCATTGGGCAATTCTATTTCAGAAACTTCTCCAAGTTTCTTGAACGATGGCAATAATCGGGATACCTTGCCCTTTATTACTATGGTACCCCATGCTTGATCTGCACCCACGCAGCGTTCACAATCTCCTTCCACGATTATCGTGCCTCCGTGATTATGAGCCCCTAAAAAGCCCGCAGCACTACCGCAATATAATATTGGCCATTTTTTTGCCCCTTTGGAGCTTCGAGCCCATAATAGCGCCTCCATTCCTACCTTCCCTTTTACCCGAATCACGCCATTTGTCATGCCAATCCAATACCCTCTATAAGCGGCTCCAACATAATTTCCTGCATCTCCATTTATGATGAGCTCTCCTCCTTGAAGCATGGCTCCTGCCCAATCATCTGCATTTCCATTTACCACGATTTTTCCTCCTTTCATTTGATTTCCCACGTGCATTCCTACATTTCCCTTAATCTCGATTACTCCTCCAGACATTTTCTCTCCAATGCGTTTTACCTTGGAAAGATCTCCCTCCATGATGATTTTCATTTCCTCCAGCTTGCTCGTTTTGCCGGAGACATCAAAAAAGTCTCCAATGGTCGCCTCTTCATTCCCGTAATACACGGGTAATTTTTTAATCTCCTCCAAGGATTTTCCAGCAAAATTATCGGGCGTGATGGATTCTGCTTCTAAAGGAAAGGTCAATTTATTTTTTAATTTTAATTTGATTTCTGCCAAATCATTCACCTTTTTTTTCTTTCACTTTTTCAATTATTAATTCCAAGATCTCTTTATCACTCAAGCATCCTTCAGGAGCATCCTTTACTTTTCTTAATCGAATGGGTATTTTATCCATGCGATAGGCCGTACCTTCCACTTCTATGCCGGCAAAAGCCGGTGGTAAAATGACATCCGCGAACATGGAGGTTGGCGTCTCATGAGGTTCAAGAACTATTAATGGATGTTTGAATAGATTCTTAACTGCCGCTGCCGGAAAATTACTGGCAGGATCCGACGCCACGATTAAGGATGCATCGATCTCATCTCTTAATAAAACGTCCACGCTTGAGAATTCTCCGGGATTATAACGAGGATACCCTTTTGAAAAATCAATGGAATATCCATACCCCGTATTCCACGTGAAGACTACATTTGCCCCCGTAACGTTATAATGCCCCCGCATGGGTAATAAAAGAAATTTCGTGTGATCATTTAACTCGCGTACCAAACAAATTGCAGCATCAATGTTCCGATGATGTGCGATTTAAGGACACTCACTAATTCTTTTATCTTTTCCAAGGGTACTCCCGAAATTTCTTGTTCATCTAATTCAACTCCTCTTAAAAGAGCACGAATTGCATTAATCAATTCATAATCCTCATTTGGCCGAATGGGAATGTATAAATCAGCGATTTGAGCTGTATGCGTGTTTCTCGGATCTACCACCACGACAAACCGCTCATTTCTTCCGTCCCTTCTAAAGAATCCCCTAACGAACTCACTATATCTCCCAAGATGACGAGGATGCGCATGTACGGGATTCGAGCCCCAAAATATTACTAAATCGGCCCGATTCTTGAATTCTCCTAAGGTCGAAAGAGGTGCACCCACATCTTGAATGGCTAACAAGGAAGGACCATGACAAACTGAAGCTGTGTTATCCAATATACCTCCTAATTCCTCTGCCAAGATCACTCCTTTTGATTGAGCCTCACATTCTGTACTGGAAAAACCATATAGTAAGGGACGTTTCGCTTTCACTAAAATATCTGCTGCCCTTTCAATTGCTTCTTCCCAAGATGCCTCTACGTGGGTACCGTTCTTCTTAATTAACGGTTTTGTATATCGATGCGCACTGGGATTGGAAGAAAAGAACTTTTTAGTTCCAATCTGACACGCATTTCTCACTTCAATAATCTCTCCTTTCTTAATATCCACGTCTACCTCCACATCATCACAAAGCGTCCCGCAAAATGGACATGCCACATCATACACGGTCTTGTATTTCTTTTCCATGATTTTCATGCCTCCTCCTTTAAATTTTTAATCAAATCTAACGCGTCTAATACCTTCCCATTCTTCACGACTTCCACCTTCGCTTTTATCCCTTTATACGTCGGAGTACCACAAGATTGAGAATCGGGATTTACCACTTGATTCGCCCAAGGCCCTAACGGAATAAAAATTATCCCGGGATGAGGGCCCTCCTCCGAAATCGTAGAATATACCACTACTTCCCCATGCTCCGTTGATACTTTAACTGGTGTCCCCGCTAAACAATTTAATTTCTTGAAATCCTCCTTATCAAAGGCACAAATTGCCGCTGCCCGCACGTTTTCCCTCCCCAACTTGCTCCCTTCTAAAGCAATCCCTTGATTAATGGTGCGTCCGGTTAATAAAATTAAATTATCCAAACTCATTTTCACTCCTCCTCCTTTTTACTCCATCTTAAATCTTTTAATCTCTCAATGAGCGGATCCCAAAATATCTCATTATATTCGCCTGAATAATGCACTTCCTCGATCCTTAATTGGACTGCGCCTGTTGGACATACGTTATCGCAAGCCCCGCAGCCTACACACTTCGCTTCATCTACGACCTCGACTTTTGCTGAGGCTTCCCATCCTTTTTCCGGTTTCTTCGCAATGCTAATGGCCCCCGTTGGACAAACAATGGCACAACTACTGCATCCGCCCGCACATACTTCATTATCAATACTCACGCTAGCCTTGACATATTGCTTGACCACGCGCTCAACGCCTTCATTATTTTTAACTTTTTTAACTTCGAATTTCAATTCAGGCATGGCTTTCTCGCTAATAAGCGTGAGATCTTCTAAATTAACCACTTCTCCATTTTTCTTAAACGTGAGCGCACTAAAAGGACACATGATCACGCACGTGGCGCAAAATGAGCATTTCTTTGGGTCATATACTTCAGGAATGATATTTTCGGTGGTCGGAAAGCGTCGTGAAGCACCCACGGGTCCTCTACTAATAGCTTCTTTAGGACACACTCTTGCACAAGTCCCACAACCTACACATTTTGCTCTATCTAAAATAAGTTCCAAGCTTTCCGTGAGAAATTGAACTTTTACTTGTTCTTGTTCTTTTGAAATATTTCTGGTTATTTTTGGGAAAGACACTTTTTCATATCACCTCCTCCACGCAATTTATTTTTATGGCTACTTGTGGGCAGATCTGGACGCATATTCCGCAACCATCGCAGTTAATCTCCCTTTTTTCATCATAAATGGGCGTAGCAATCCCATTTTTTACTAAAATGACAGCATTTTCTTCATTCAAGTAGCTCATTTTTCTCAATTGATTAAAATTAATTGGACAACTCACGACACATGCATTACAGCCCGTACATGTATTCTTATTAATTTTCAGCATGTATATTTGCATTTTAATTTGCTCCCTCCTTTTTAGTTGTTTGATTGATGGGATTAGGCCCCAATTCTTTCAGTTCTTCCACGAATTCCTTGACGATTTCGGTGAGTTCTGCTCCTTCCGATGCCGAAACGAAAGTATATTTGACTCGTTTAGGATTAATTCCGAATTGCTTCAAGTAGAGGTGTAGCATGGGAATTTTTCGAATGGTTTTATAATTTCCTTCGACATAATGGCAGTCTCCTGGATGGCAATGGGAAACCAAGACACCATCGACACCTTGCATGAGGGCGTCAAGAACGAATTGAGGTTCAACGCGTCCACCACACATGACACGCATGATGCGAAGATTTGGGGGTCGCTGCATGCGAGAAGTGCCAGCTTGGTCAGCCCCGGCGTACGTACACCAGTTACAGCAGATTCCGAGGATATAAGGACTCCATTCTTTACTATTAGTCATTATCATTCAAATTTTTAGTTGATTTGAATTTAATATAAGACGGTCGTACCTAAAAATGATTTGTAATAATAGGGTTATGACAAAAAAAGTATTCTTTTATAAAAAATTTCTTATTGATTTCATAAAAACAAGATACATATCGAGATTTTAAACTCCTTAGAATTTTTTTAACTATGAAGAATGAAGTAGAATGTGCGTGTCTTTAATGAAGGGCTCAATATTCCCATTTAATAGTAAATATAACTTTCGCTCAAGCAGCTGAGGTCCCGAATTTTGGGTGTATCTTAATAATGCATTTAGGAACATGAGCATGGAGTTTTCCTGGCTGGAATGGGCTACCTTCCGGCCTTCTTGTGGCTTCGTAAAAGAAGTCAAGAGAGGATGCAAAACATTTTTATAAAAAGAATGTTCTTTAGTAATTAGAGAAAAAGTAGAAAAGGAATCTTTCCGAAAATAATTATTATATATTATCATGTACTATACTATCTTCCTTTTCCCTTATGAAGTTAGCGATTCAAAAGAGGAAAAGTATAATTTTCTATATGATCTAGCGATTAAGTACTGATAAATAGAAATAAATAATGAAAATTGAACAAGAATTATTTAAAAATTTTCATTACTACAAAAAAGTATTTGATATTACTCCTTGTGGAATGATCATCTCTGATCTAAGGGGAAATATTTTAGTAATGAATTTAAAAATGGAGATTTTAACGGGATATACTTTTCAAGAGCTTAAAAATACAACTTTTTTAAAATTTTTTGAGAAATCTGAAGACTTTAGGCATGTGCTTACATTATTAAGAGAACAAGGAGCTATAGAGAATTATGAAATGCAATTAAGAAGAAAAGAAGGGAGTAAATTTTGTGCGGCTTTAAATGGTAAATTGATAAATATAGGAAATAAGGATTTCTTGAATTTAGTTTTCAATGATATTTCGGACAAAAAACAACTGGAAGATAAAGTAGAAAATTTTGAAAAAAAATATAAAATTTTTGCTAAACATGGGGTTGATTTTCTAGTAATTCTTGATCTCAAGGGAAGAATCAAATATATAAATGAAAAAGGGTTAGAATTAAGTGGTTATACCAAAGAAGATGTGTTAAACAATCCTTTTTCAAAGTTTTTACCCATGCATCATTTGAAAATTACATTAAGAAAATTTAGAAAAAGATTAAAAGGCAATTCAAGTGAATTTCATTATCAGACAGTGTCTAAATATAAAGATGGAAAACAGATTCCACTCGAAGTTATTTCGGTTCCCATCAAAAAAAACAATAAAATAAAAGAAATATTAGTTTTTGCTTGGGATATTACTCCCATAAAGATTTTAGAGGCAAATCTTAAAGAAGTAATTCAGAAAACTAATTTATATAAAGATATATTTGTTCATGACATTAATAATCTTTTGCAAGGAATTTATTTAGGCCTGCAGTTATGTGATACCTATTTGAATGCTAACTCTATTGATAGAAATATATTGAAAAAAAATATTTTCGTTTTAAAAAAACAAGTAAAACAAGGAATAAAATTATCGACAAATGTTAATAAAATCTCTGAACTCGAAAACATATCATTAGAATTAAAGCCCATTGCTCTCAATAGAATGTTAAGAAAATCAATCAAGACAATAAAAAAAAGATTTCAAGACAAGAACGTGAATATTACTCTAAATCTTAACAATTTAAAATTATATGTTATAGCTAATAAACTTCTTGAGGATGTATTTAAAAATATTTTAACAAATGCAATCGTTCATAATGATTCTGAAGTTAAAGAAATTATCATAAACCTCTCACGAGAAGTTAAAGAAAGGGAATATGCAAAGATAGAATTCATTGATAATGGAAGGGGAATTGGAGATGAGAGGAAAGAAATGATTTTTTCGATAGAAAAAATGCATGAATCTAAATCTTTTAGGATGGGAATTGGACTTTATTTAACGAAGTTGATCATTAATAGTTATAAAGGAAAGATATGGATTGAAAATAGAATAACGGGAGACCATTCAAAAGGAAGTAAATTTTTAATATTATTACCCGTTATACCAAATTAGAGAGATATTAAAAAAGTCTGATAGGACAATTTATGGTTTCGGTTTTTATAGTTGAAGATGATGAGGGTCTTCAAGTTTTTTATAAGCAAGTATTGGAAATTAATGGATTTGAAATTTTTGGCATTGCTAATAATGGAGAAGAGGCAGTGGAAATATTCAAGAGAAGTAATAAGAAACCAGACGTGATTTTAATGGACCATCGAATGCCAGTAAAAAACGGATTAGAAGCTTCTAGGGAAATATTATCGATCGATAAAAAAGCTAAAATAATTTTTACAACTGCTGATAAAACAATTTATGAGGATACTCTTGAACTTGGAGCTTGTAGTTTTATGGATAAACCCTTTACAATTGAACATTTAATAAAAAATATCAAAAAAGTAATAAGTAATAAGTAATTTTGATGAAAAAAATAGCATCGTATTTTAAAATAAATCTAAGAGATTCTGAATCAGTAAGAAAAAGAAAAACTCTAAATCTTTTCTTGCTCTCATTAATGGTATTTGGCATTTTACTTCTTATTTTTGAATTAAAAAATATCTTATTATTGATATTTAATACTACTTTTGAAGAATACACATTTTTTGTGGTAATTGGAATTATATCGTTTTTTATTTCAAGTTTTATTCTTTTCTTAATAAATAATGTTGCTCAAAAAACAAAAATTGTCGCTTATTGTTTCATTTTTATAGTTATTTTAATTATCTCAATTATTGATACTTTAGAAAATCTTATTAAAGGGCGGGGATTATTGCTTTATTCCATACCTATTATTATTTCAAGTTTTATATTAAAACCAAAATCTAGTTTTTTTACATGTGGACTTGTTATTATTCTAAATATAATTTATGCTCTTCTTCTTCTTCAATACACTCTTGATTTTATACCACTAATTGCTTATTTTATAATTGCATTTTTAATATGGTATTCAACCAAAACATTAGAATCATCACTAAAAGTTATTCAAAAAAAAAATAAAATGATACAATTCTCTCAAAATGTATTAGGTCATGACATGAAAAATATATTTCAAAATTTTCTTACAGGAATTCAAACTATGGACTCCATTAGCAAATATGAGAAAAAACTTGATCAAATTATAGGAAAGGCTAAAGTTATTCATGAAAAGCAAGCTTTAAAAGGTTTTAATCTTATTTCGAATTTAAATATAATTAGTTCATTAGAATTAGAAAACGAATTTTTCTATAGGATAAATGTCTTAGAAAATTTAAGGATGGTTATTAAGCAAATTAAGAAGGCATGTAATTATATTAATTTAGAGATTTCGATCGATAATGATTTTGAATTTTATAATATTCGAGCTAATCATTTCATTGACCAAGTTTTTGAGAATTTGCTAATTGATGCTATTGTGGATAATAATAATGAAATTGTTAAGATATTTATCAAAATTACTATTCTAGAAAAAAATCGCCAAAATAATGTAAAAATTGAATTTATCAATAATGGAAAAGGCATCAATGAAGATTTATTGAAATTAAATCTTGGTAATAATAATAATAATGACCAAGATATTACTCACCTTTCCAGTAGAGAAATAAGATTTTTTATCGTTAAAAAAATTCTTGAATTGTTCAATGGTCAAATTTTAATTGAAAATAGAATCGAAAACAACGAATTAAAAGGAATGGACATTAGCATTTTGCTCCCTCTTATAAATGATATCGGGAAATGATGATTTTGTATCAAATTCATTTCAAGGCCAAAAAAATTAAAAAGAATCTCCAAGAGATATTCACTATTTTTAATATTTTTTCTAAACTTATTTTTTTAGGTTATCAGACCATGTGAAATTAATTAAAATATAACTTGATTAAAAGAACTCTACTATTTAACATGTTTTTCCTTGTTAAAAACTTGAATTTGACAAAAATTGGATTCTTTTCTACATCTTTAATTTATAGTTAGTAAATTTTAAAACATCTCTCGCTTAATCGTAAATATTAAAAATAAATTTAAAATTAAGATTTAGCTTTAATAAACCTGATTTTAAAGAAAATAAAGGCATTAAATTAAGAATAATGATGAAATCATTTTATCAATGGATTTTTTCTTTCCCAGATTAAAAATTCTTCATTCTTTTAAGGTTTTTAAAGCCTTTTTACATTATTATTAATTTTTATTTTTATTTTTTTGAAAGGATTTCACTTTAAAATTTAAGTTGATTTTTTTCTATTTGAAGTTTTTCAAGTTGGAATTTTTCGAGTTGAGATTTTTCAAGTTGAGATTTTTCATTTAAATACCTCTAAATTATTTTTTATTTATGCGATTGGATAAGGTTAAGAACATGGTTATTTTATTAAAAATTTTAAGAGAAAAAAAAGAAGGCATATCCCCAAGGCAGATTAAGTTTACTAATTATACGTTTGATGGAGTTCTTTCACTATTGAAAAGATGGAAAGAACAAGGAAATAAGGACTCCATTCTTTACTATCGGTCATTATCATTCAAATTTATAGATGATTTGAATTTAATATAAGATGGTCTTACCTAAAACTCATAATAAATATTACAAGAGAAAAAACCGATGAGGATTGCATTTTAATTGAATTTGTGGATAATGGAAAAGGAATTGAAGATGAGAGAAAAGAAAGCATTTTTCTCAGAGGAACAACAGATAAGGGTACAATTCACGGCATGGGAATTGGATTATTGTTAGTAAAGATGATCATCGATGGTTATAAAGGAAAAATTTGGGTGGAAGATAGAATTAAAGGTGAACCTTCGAAAGGGTGAAAATTTTATATACAATTACCACTACTAAAAAATTAATAAAATCACATTAAAATATGATTTTAGAGGGCTTAATGGTTTCTATCTTAATTGTTGAGGACGATGCGTCCCTCCAGTTTCTTTACAAGCAAGTGTTATTGTTAAACGGCTTTACTATTTTTGGTATTGCGAGTAATGGAATGGAAGCGCTGGAGCTTTTTCAAAAACATCCTGAAAAACCGGATGTAATCTTAATGGATCATCGCATGCCGATAAAAACCGGTTTAGAAGCTACGAGGGAAATTTTAGCCCTTGATAGTAGTGCGAAAATTATCTTTACCTCAGCGGATTCTTCCATTAAAAAAGAAGCTTTTGCCTTGGGTATAATTTGTTTTAAAGACAAGCCCTTTACAATTGAAAATTTAATTAGTAATATCAAAAAAGCCGTGAATTTGAAGTAATAATGACCGATATCAAACCCCATTTTAAAATTAACATGATGATACCGCATTTTTGAGAAAAAAAAAGATCATTAATTCCCTCCTATTCCTTTTTATTCTTTGTAGTTTTGATATTAATTTTTTTCTCAATTATATTTTATTTAGTAGGTGTTTTAGCGAGTCATGAAGAAGGTTTCATCATCGTTTTAATTAGTACCACGATTTTCTGCCTTATTAATTTGATTCTGTCTGGAATTTTCATTTAAAAAATTGAAAAAGAATTAAGAAATTAATATAAAAAACAACCATAGAATAACAATAAAGGCGATTAAAAATATAATAATCCCTAATCGTTTGTTCTTAGCATATTTAGGCGCATTAGAAGCATGATATAAGATGATGAAAAAGGGAAGGAAATACCAGGCAATCATTCCCAAAAACAACCCCACTACGGGGATGAGGACTAAAAAGAGATGCATGAGAAATAACATGATTAAAATGATAAGAATACAGGGAGGACTAAGAGGATCTAAGGACCAATTTTCTCTTTTTAACTTGTTTTTCAGCGTATTAAAATTTTTTAACCAAGAAGGGTAATCATTTCTTTTAATTTTTTGGAAGGTGAAAAATCCTGCGAGGGCAAATGCAATAACAACTAAAGCTATTCCCGTGAATATTATCATGCCCCTACTTAAACCTATTTGGGCTCCAATCATGGCGTTTCCATAAATCGCAAACAACCAAATAGCCGGAGGAATTACTTTTTTGTAAGAATCAGCCACGGTAAAGGTATATAATCCCATGATACTTCCAAGTAAAGCCTCCGTTAAAAAAAGCCACATGGGTGGGTCAGGAATCAAGGCATCAAAACCAAAGGGAGTAACCCAAAATTGAGAGGGATCTCCGATGTTTCCAAATCCCGCTTGAATTGCCCACCAGCTCCAATCATAAATTAGCCAATGGAAGCACCAAAATCCGAGAAATAAAGAAATCGTTTGAATGCTTCCTAATTTCTCCGGTTGGATTACCAATACCATGAAAAGGATATAAAAAGATAATATAGCGAAATAGGCAAAATCCGTACTAAAAAAAATGGATGGAATACCGGTATTTAAGTCTCTACCCGCTTTTCTAATTCCTAATAAATACACCATGCAAGAAATGAATTCAAAACCCAATACCATAAAAATTGTCCATTTCCAATCATGATCCGATAATTTTCTTAAAGGTACGTGCCCTGTTAAAGATTTATATTGATTCTTTAATTCCCTTAATTTATTTTCCGTCGAGAGGATTTCTTTTTCTACGGATTTAATTTTTTCTTCCTTTTCAGACCCTGTGGATCCCATTTCTTTCCCTCGTATTTTTTGATTTTTTATAAATATCACTTAATATTTAAAGTTAACCAAATGATCTATTATTTAGACATGAATTTAAATAGCCATGATGATAAAATTATAAAAGATACCCTAAAAGTGTTTAATAAATAAAATTATTGATGTAGAGGACCCCAAAATAAAAAGGTTCTTAAATTTTACATGATAAAAAGGAGAAAAAACCGATTTGAAAACGCCTAATAAATTAAACAAGGAAAATTATGTTACTTGGAAAGAAATCTTAAAAAGGCAGATGAATTTATGGAGGGAATTAATCAATCGCATGAAACAAGGAAAATCATCCCTAAAATTTGGTTTACCATTTTTATCCGTTTCGGATATAGCAGAGCAATTTTATTCTGAAATACGATTAGAACTCAATCATCTTTTTGGTAAAATAAAAACTCCCGAACAAGAAATAGGTGCGATTTTGCACGAGAAATTAATCGGAGATGCTATTCCTATTAGCCAAGAGGAGATGTTTAGAGAAATGTTAGAAGCAGAAGAAATAAAAATTGCTGAATCCTTTTTTCTCATGAAATTTGAAGACGTTTTCATTATTGGGAAGCCAGATTTGATCATTTTTAAAAGAGGAATACCCCTTCTCCTTTTTGAATACAAGTTTAGCAAGTATACTATGAAAACGTTTCAGAATCAAAGAGTTCAAGCCCAAATTTATTGTCACATTTTAAATGAAATGGGTTTTAATACAAATCTCTTATTTTATGGAATAATTATAGCAGCCCGCTCTCAATCATTAAAAAATAAAGAATTGAAAGCGATCCCTCGAAAAATTTTGGATACCACGAATTTTAATTTTCTTCTCAAGGAAGAAAAGCTGGAGCTCCAATTTGGTACCATTCACGTCTTTCTATACAAATATCACCCTGAAACTGCTCGAGAGCATTTGGAATGGGCGCTCGAATATTGGAAAGAAAAGCGAACCATATCGCTTTCAGATCTTATGAAAGGCTGTGAGATGCGTGAGAATGGTCATGCGTGCAAGATCATTCTCTCCCTCGTTAAAAAACTCGTGGAGGAATATTCCGATAATATTATTAGCATTCACGGGATTGGAAGCTTCTTTGATAAATATCTCCCGGAGGATTGGATTAAAACTGATATTGACATGATCTGCGTTGTAAAAAATCTTGAAGCGATTCCTAAAACCCATGATTGGACGGATGTTAGAAAAAAGGATTATAATATTGGGGATCTTACCATCAACCTCTTTTTCAATTCCTTAGAAGGACTGAAAGATGAGGAGAAATTCAAGAAAGAATCATGGGCTAACTATAAATGGGCTCTCTTGGATCTAACCGTCCCCTATAATAATGTAAAATTCTACGGACAAAATATTGCGAAAGAGCTTCCCAATATGAACGCGATTTTCCACGACCATGAAGATTTATTAAGACATGCGCTTTATCATTTAAATGAAAGTCTTAAGGAAAAAAACGAGCAAGCTTCCAAGAAGCGATTTACTAAAGCTATTTTTAAATTTGCATTCTTGACGTGCGTTTTTCATGATGATACCTTTCAGTTTACCTCGATTTCGTGGATTTCTAATCAAATTAAAAAATTAGTGAGGGAAGGAAAAATCGATACGGATTTCCTCGATATAATGTTAGAAGCGATGAATTTCCGAAGAGGGATTCCCTCTAAAGAAGAGTTTCCATTGTTAAGAGAAAGATTCATCAAGTACTGTTTTCACTTCCTCGTGAGTGGAAAAGCGTGGAAAAAATATGATTGGGAAGAGATCATTAAATTTTGTAAGAATACTTACAAGGGATTACAAGCTTTAGAAAATCATGCCAAGCGAGAGAGAAATCTGTTTTATTTAAAAAAATGAATGATTTGTAAGACCCTCTAGATTTGATTTAATTAGAAAATTTAATGTTAAATCCTTGTCTCTCTTTTTAATTGAATTGGGTTCTTGGTTAAAGATCTTAATCATTTCAAGAAGTAAAAAAGTGCTTTATTAATACTGGTAAGCCCTAGTCTTTATAATCATTATTTTTAAAAGGAGGTAAAATTCTAAATATCACATGAAATTGAAATTTTTAATAATCCACCTTAATTTTTTGATATCTAAAGAAAAATTTCGGCGGTAGATTCCATGAAAGAGACATTTACTTTTTTAGTAGGGGGAAAAGCGGGTGAAGAATAAAAAAAGCGGGGTTCGTCCAGGGCGTGAAAATAGCTAATCCCGAATTAAAAGTTATTACTTTTTCGGGAGACGGGAATGGTTTAGGGGAAGGTTTAGCGCATGCTCTATTTGCTGCAAAAAGAAACCAGGATATGACGCTTATTTTACACGATAATAGCGTGAATGCTCTTACCACGGGACAATTTTCACCTCTTTCAGAAACGGGCTGGAAAGGCCCCTCTACTCCTGAGGGAAGCATTGAAAAACCATTTAATGCTGTTTCCTTGTTGATTGAAGCAGGAGCGACGTTTGTTGCGAGAGCGTTTTCAGGAGAACTGACTCATTTAATTAGCATTTTAATTGAAGCCATTAAATATGAGGGCTTTTCATTCCTTGAAATATTGCAATCTGCCGTTCCATATCATTCTTGGGAAGAATATCGGGAAAAAGTGGCATTTCAAAAAACTATTCCAAAATCTAAAGAAGAAGCACTCATTACTGCCAACAAGGCTCACCGATACGTGATAGGAATTTTTTATCAAGCAAGGGAAGCGTTTTATCATGAAAAATTATACGGAAAATTCAATCCCGTGAAAAATAGTTTGAGTCGAACTCAACGGTTGGAAAAATTGAGAGAAATTTTGAAAGAAAAATAAATGTTGTTAAATATTTTTGGTTTTTTAACATTAAACGTATGTAACTACATTTTTACCTAAAACATTGATGTTTTTATATTATAAAATCATGTGGTTAAGAGAAAAAAAAAAATGCGTATTATTTTTCAGGGATTAATTCTTCCGATAGCCCTGAAGTTTAATTTTGAATTAAATAAATCATAATCATAAATTCTCCTACCGTCGATTAGATTTGGTGATTTCATGTGTTTTAAAAAATCTTCAGGCGTGAGGCGCTTGAATTCCTCCCATTCGGTAATGAGGAAAGCGCATTCCGAATTCTGTAGTGCCTCTTCCACGTTTTTAGCATAATCAATTTTATCTCCTAATTCTTTTCTTGCGGTTTCTAAGGCCTTGGGATCATATCCAATAATGTTGGTCGCTCCTCGTTTTATTAATTCATTGATTACTCGGATGCTGGCGGCTTCTCGCATGTCATCCGTGCCGGGTTTAAAAGATAATCCTAATAACGTGATTTTTTTCTCTTTTAGGGAGCCTACTAACTGTTCTGCGATATCGACCACGTGGATGGCTTGATCATCATTAATTTCTAACACGGCTTCTAGGAGTCTGGAGTGATATCCCTTTGATTTTGCCCAGGCTTTAATGGCATTCACGTCTTTGTGAAAACAAGAGCCTCCGAATCCTACACCCGCCCCTAAAAAACGTGGATTAATTCTATAATCCAATCCCACTCCTTTCATGACTTGAACTACATCGACATTAGGAACTAATTCAGCGAAATTGGCAAATTCGTTAGCAAAACTAATTTTCGTGGATAAAAGACAATTATTTCCGTATTTTACCAACTCGGCACTTTCTAAATTCATTCTTAAGATGGGGCAGTTTTTTAAATGGTCACCATAAAAATATTCATAAAATTCTTGTAACATGTCCCCGCTTCGCTTGTCAAATTCCCCAATGATGATTCTATCTGGATATAACGTATCTTGAATGGAACGCCCTTCAGCTAAAAATTCGGGTTGCATGCATAACCCAAAATCTTCACCGGGGTGCTTACCCGAGACCTCCGTTATGGTTTTACCCACCAACGTTCTAGTAGTGCCGGGAACCACGGTAGATCGAACTACGATTAGATGATAATCTTTTTTCTTTTTTAATGCTTCTCCAATTTCTTTAGCAGTATTTTCTATATATCTCAAATTTATGCTTTTATCTTTTCTCATCGGGGTTCCTTGCGTTATCATGGAAATATCGGTTTCAACAACGGCTTGAATGGGATTCAAAAGGCATTGCAGTAGGTCGGGCTTTTCTTTTTTGATATCATCCATCATTTCTTGTAGATTTTCTTCAAAAAACGGCGCTTTACCTTCATTAATTAAATTTGCTTTAGTCTCATCATGAGTAGATGCTAGAACCTTGATGTCTTTTTGCGCAAAACAAGCAGCACTGCATAATCCTATAAAACCGGTTCCTAAAATTGAAACTTTATATTTATACATTTTTTTTCTAAACTATTTGCTAAATTATGAATGAGAATCAAAAAAATTTCTTAAAATTTATGAATAATTGCAAAAATTCAAGGTCACGCACAATTTCTCTTTAATCCTTGTTAGAACTAAAACCATTTCAAATTTAATTAAAAAAAATCGAGATCTTGGAGGAATTTTAAAAGAAATTTGAAAAAATGATCGATTATATCGAATTTGGTTAGCACCTATCGTTTTTTTAAAATATAAGAGTTAATAAAATTTCGATTTTGAATCATCATTCGAAGCCTTGGAATTTCATATTCGTGAGAAAAAAAGAGATACCACTTTTATTTTCCATGTTTATTCCATGACCTCTCATGCTTATCTCATCCGATTATAATTTATAGAGATATCCCCTCATAAGTGATTTACTTCAAAACTAAAATTTGTTAAGATCTTAATGGGCCGTGCTTTTATTTATATCGAGAAAAAACGAGATATCACTAAAAAATTAATATAATCTAAAAGAAAATAAATAAAATAAAACGGTAATTTTTTATTTCCCACCATTTTCCACGGTAGGACGCTTTAATGCCACATTTATCATGGCATTCAATTGATACGTGGCAAAATGGTTCTGAATCATAGCTCCCGAGGGACAAGCTGCCACGCAAGTGCCACAGCCCTTGCATAAGGCGGGATTTACAATAGCTACTTTCTTAAATTCATCAAAATCTATTGCTCCAAAAGGACATAAAGATTGACAAGTTTTGCATCCCGAACATAAATGATCAATGACTATTGCATAATAAGGTTCAATTTCTACCTCTCCTTGAGACATTAATGCAGCTGCACTGGATGCCGCCCCTTTAGCTTGCGCAACAGTATCCGGAATATCTTTCGGTCCTTGGGCTACTCCGGCCACGAAAATGCCATCTGTTAGAGTATCTACGGGTTTTAATTTCGGATGTGCTTCCATGAAAAATCCATCTCCCGATTTCTGAATGCTCAATAAAGATGCAATTTCATCAGAATTAGCTCGAGGTACTAATCCGCAAGATAGTACTAACATGTCTACTTTTAATTCAATGAGAGTTTGAAGAAGAGTATCTTCGGCGCGAATGATTATATCATGATCATTATTTTCATATACTTCAGCAATTCTCCCTCGAATATAGTTTATACCAAAATTTTCTGAAGCAGATTCATAAAACTCCTCATATCCTTTTCCAAAAGCTCTAATATCCATGTAAAAAATGTATACATCTGCTTCAGGATGCTTTTCTTTGTATTGCCGGGCTTGTTTCGTGGCATACATGCAACATACTCTTGAACAATACTTGTTTCCGCCTTCTCTAAAATATCTACTTCCAACACATTGAAGAAAAGCAATACTATGAGGTGCTTTTAAATCCGAAGGACGCACCGGTTTTCCTAATACAGGTCCAAAAGAACTTAATAAACGTTCCATTTGTAGACCCGTGATCACGTTTGGTAATCGCCCATATCCATATTGTTTAAGCTCAATGGGATCATATAAATCCCAACCTGTTGCTACGATTATTGTTCCCACTTTCACTTTAATATATTCCGGCTTATCGTCATATTTAATGGCTCCGGGTTCACATACTTCGGGCCGAGCACATATTCCGCATTTAATACATTTTTCCATGTCAATAGTATATTGACCCGGAACTGCTTGAGGAAATGGAATATAAATGGCTTTTCTGGTAGCCATTCCAAGATCAAATTCATTTCCACATGTAACCGGACATGTCTCCACGCAAGCTCCGCATCCTGTACATTTTTCCTGATCTACGTAATGGGGCTTTTTCATTATTGTAACTTCAAAATTACCAACATATCCTTCGACATCTACGACTTCTGAATATGTTAATAATTCTATATTTTTTTCACGTCCTACATCTACCATTCTTGGGGTTAAAATACAAGCACTACAGTCCATGGTTGGAAAAGTTTTATCTAATTGGGCCATGTGTCCTCCAATAGTGGGAGAACTTTCAACTAAATATACCTTATAACCTTCTTTCGCTAAATCAAGAGCAGAATTCATTCCAGCAATGCCTGCTCCAATAATTAAGCAAGCCGGTTCTACTCTCACTTTTTGTACGTCTAAGGGCTTTAATTCTCTTACTTTTGCCACGGCCATGCGAATGTGATCCTTAGAGATTTTTTCAGCACCTTCCGGCTCATACATGTTTACCCATGTTGCGTGTTCTCTGATATTTGCCTGCTCAAATAAAAATTGATTTAAACCCGCTTCCTTGCACACTAATCGAAAAGTAGGTTCGTGCATTCTTGGAGAACAAGCCGCAACCACAACTCTATTAATTAGACCTGCTTCAATATCTTCCTTAATCAATTGCTGCCCGTTATCAGAACACATGAATTTATAATCTTTTGCGAGAACAACACCTGGTAAACTTTTAGCATATTCTGCTAATTTTTTAGGATCTACAACACCGGCTATATTCATTCCACAATGGCAAATGTAAACTCCAATTCTTGGCTTTTCTTTTCCTGATATAACGATTTTTTTCTCATTTTCAGATATTGCCATTTTCTGACCTCCTAAATTAATTGTTCTTTTACAAGTTTTAAAAAAGGATCTATAGATATGAAAGGACTAACTCCTGATAATTCATGATTCTTTATTAAACCCAATAAATTTGGGTCTATTCCGAAAGCAACACCTAATAATTGAGTAATATAAATGATGGGTATGTTGAAAGGTTCTCCAATAATATCTTTATAGAAATTATTAACTTCAACTTGTCCCAAATCAAGTTGCAAATGACAAAAGGGACAGCAATCGACAATTATATCAACTCCAGCATCTCTCATGTTCATTAATTTTTCTCGGGTAAAATCTGCGGCAACTTCTTTAATTGCAGACCTGACTGCACCTCCAGCACCGCAGCACATGTATTTATCCTTATAATCAATGCTTTTTGCTCCGGTTATTTCCACGATTTCATCTAAGAAGGTAGGGTATTCATAATCACCCTTCCAAGGCCGTTTATCACTTGGTTTAAGTATATGACAACCATAATGTACACCTACTTTCAAATCATTGAATTTATATCTTATGAAATCTTTTAAATAGTCTAACCCCATATCCAAATAAAAAGCTTGAATTATATGTTTTGGTTCGAAAGTTCCCTTATATTGACGGCCAATTTTAGCAAGCTGCTTGTTTACTTCATTTTTTAATTCAGGTTCATGTTCCAGATCATACCATGCATCCCTAAGCGTCCCGTAGCATCCATTACAACCGGTAATGGGACTCACGCCTAATTCCTCAGCAATAGAGATGTTTCTTGCGGCGATTACGAACCATGTGGGAATATGAAAGGCCCGAAACACGCCGGGAGCAGGGCAACAAGAAGCTCCTTCTAAATCTAAAAGTTCTGCACCTAAATGATCGAAAACACTCCTTATAGAAGCTTCTATCATGGGATACCTGTTAGGAATAACACATCCTAAAAAAAATCCATATCTCCATTTGTATTTTTCACTCATTTAGAATTCTCCTCTATTTTTTCCTCATTATTTTTTTTTTCTTGAGCTTTTTTTCTTTCTTCTTTGAGCCTTTTTGCATTATCCAGTAATTCTTTAAACCCTACCGCATCCATTAATTCTTGACATTCTTTCACTGCTTCCGGGTGTGAATGAACAGTAGGCGGTAACGGCGGTAAACCATACGATTCCCTTAAATCTCTCCATTTTTTATTTGCCTCACCGCTAGCAGGTACTCCGTGTCCTGTTTCATAAAAGATATTCCTTGCTAATATTAAATGAGAATCTAGCATGTAGCCTTCTTCCACGGCAATATTCCGGAGTTTAATAATCATGTCAGTTACAGGGATATTACGGGGACAACGTTCATAGCAATAATAACACGTGCTACAAAACCATATGTCAATATCCGATAACACGGATTCATCTCCGGTTAAAGCGCGCCGTATTGCACTTCTCGTTCGATAAGCAGTTCGACGTCCTGATGGACAACTGCCCGTACACGTTCCACAATTTATGCAAGAGCGAATTCTTTCCAAACCCGCATCTACAAATTTTTGTGCTATTCTTGAACTTGTTGACTTGTACACGTCTCTTTTTATATATTTTTCTACATTTTCACTCATTACTCATGCCATGTCTCTTTTTTATTTTTTAATTAGATTTGATATTATTTTAGTAATAAGCTTTTCCTTATATTTGTTTGATCAAACAAGGTAGTTATTTTTTATATTATGAACAAAAAATCATTGCTTTTTATTAAATATTTTTTAAGAATTTGATAATCATTTTCATGATTGGAATTATTTCTAATGTTTGTAGGGTTTAAAAAGAAGATTTATCGGTTCACTTGGAAGAAAGGGGCGTTCTATTATTTATTTTTATTTTTTTCAGGAAAAATAAGCTAATGATGTAGAAAAGGCTCATGGATAAGAGGCATAGCGTGATTAAACTTGCGTTTTTTTGGTTTTCCCCGGTTAAGATGAATCCTATTAAGAGAGAGGCAAAAGCGATTCCTACGGCTTCAATAAAACCTTGTAATCCAAAATACGATCCGGATATTTGGGAGATAGAAGAATCCAGGCTAATATCCATCTTAATGAGCATGGTTTTCTCGGCTTCGTCATGAATGAGAGCTCCTGTGATGGGAGTCGTGAAAAGGCCAAATGCATACATGTTTCCTAAAATGGTACCTATAGAGACCACGAAAATGAAAATCTTTAACCAGAAGGCTAAATCCTCAAATAAAAAGAAAATGATGAGGAACGTGGCTCCTAAAGTTATTTCCACGCTGATGAAATAGGATGAAATTAATCCTTTTCGATTCAAGATTTTTTTCCAGAGATACAAGAGGCAATATTTACTCGTGATTGAAACTAACACGTATAGTAAGAATTCGGTTTCCTTAAATTTTAAGGTGTAGGTGAGAAAAGGAATGATAACGATTCCTAAGATTTTGCCCGCTGAACTGTGTAAAAAACGAACTATCAAGAATTTTTTGAACTCCTTGTTTCGTGCCGGTTTTAACATTTGTTTAAAAGACTTTTTAATCGAGCGTTTTTCATGAGATTTCGTGGCCCTCGCATGAAAGGATTCGTCAACAGAAAAAAAAGTGAAGAGCATAGTAAGAATACCTAACGATGCAAACAAGAATCCAATCAGTGGAACGTAGAGAAGAACGATTTTACCCGAGGGTTGCCACCATTTCACGTTTTGCGGGTCTTCCAATAGACTCTGAACGAGGAGAGGAAGCATTAAGGAGAAAACGGAAGCGGTAATCGAGAAAAAAGTGTTCCAGCTTGCGATTTTTTCTCTATTTTGATGAGTTTGAGATTGTTCGGGCAGCATGGAGGTATGTACTGTCAAAATAAACGAACCTGATAGAGCACGGATCATGGTGATCGTCCAAAAGAAGAGAGCTGTGGGGAGAAATAACTGATTATCAGGAGGGCAATACCAAGGAGGATTCCATATGAGAATTGTTGCAAGAAACCAGATAGGCATGCCATAGAGCATGAGAACGCGTCGCTTTCCTAATTTATTTGGCTTTTTATTATCAGCAACGACGCCACTAATGATGGAAACAATGGCAGCAACAAAAGCATTAATCGATACACCAATAGAGACAAAAATAGAATCAAGATTAATGGTATATACATAAAATTGAAAGATAAACACGCTAAAGAAGATGTTATTCAAAAACATCCCAAGAGTGGTGGCGGTATATCCGATTACTCTAATACCCTTTAATTTACGGAGTTTTACAGCATTCATTTTCAGTCATGGAAAGGTGTTGATCTATTCATTTACCATGCTTTGTTTAATTATCTTTGTAAAGAATAATAATTTAACATGTAAGATATTATTAAAAAATAACCTCAAGGGGAATTACGTTCCTTAAATATCGAGAATTGAAAAAGGAATCATGATTGTTCAAAGATAGGTTTTAATAAATTATTGGGGGGTTAAAACAATCAAATCAGGAATGCATTTATAAGAATCACGGAGATTCGTAGTAAGAATTGAATTTGTACAAGATTATTCAATATTTAAATTTGATGACATTTTACTCCGGAATTAGGAAAATTTTAAAAGAACAAAATCTTAGATCAATCTGCTAAATAAATAATAAAGAAATATATAATTGAAGTAAAATATAAAAATTTACATGTTTATAAAAATTAAGAAAAGACGAGGATAAAAACATGTTCGAGCACATTAACACAGCCTGGGCAATCCCTTGGTATACAACCATGGTGATTATTAACGTCATGAGCGTGGTGTATTGTGCAATTGTTTATAAAAAATCCCTACTTCCAAGGGATGGTAAGGATCTAACATATCGGAAATGGATGCGAATCATGGGGGTAATCGTTACCTTAGTTTCTGCCTATCGAGCGATTGGTGTATGGTGTTTACCATATACTTTCCGAATACCGAACACGTTTGCGGAAGTTTCGTTTGCGGGATTAATTGCATATGCGATGTTAAAGTTTGATACTTATATTCCTCCTTCCGAAGACACACGTGCTAATAAATTCAAGTCATTCATTACTAAGACTCCTTATATCCTAGTAGGATGTATAGTTCTAGCACAACCCATTGATACATGGGGTGGGATCACCCATTTTGCATTAACGAGTGTATTAGTGGAGACATTATGGGGGATTGGGTTCCTGTCAATACTTCCACTTGCAATCATGCAACTGCGCCGTGTTTTTTCGATAAAAGACAAAGAAAAATTAGAACGGTTTCGAATAATGAAATATTCTTCGGTAATAATTGCAACTTGGTGCGTAATGTATTGTATATACAGGTGGATATTTACTTTACCTGCAATGTGGGCTAGTGCATTATCTATATTAAAAACTGGGTTACCTCCTCCTGAAACGGGCTTACAAGCGATAATTGATGCCCTTGGATTTAGAACCCGAACATCTTTAGAGTATAGAGATTGGGGTTTTGGTTTTCTGATATGGTTTTCTGCCTATTTTAGCATTTTAACTTGGATTTCAATATTCTTAATGCAAGCGCCACGACCCCGGGAAATTTCTGGAAAACATGACGCTAAAGAAACGCTAATAACTCTGGCGCTAGCAGCGATAGCGGTAATAACGTTAATAACTATAATTAGCTTACCGGCTGACATTGATGAGAAAATCATGCTTATCATTTTGGGAGGCATCATTCTCGTACCAATAGTCTACATTTTCGTTTCGGAACTCAAGCGTGTAAAGTTAAAAACTACTATTGAATAATTTTTTTTTAGAAAGAAGTGTACTTATTAAAGAAATGATACTATCTAAATATTAATGCTAGTTTGTTAATTTTTGGATGGGGTAAATTTTACATTTTTTTCCCTTTCCTTTAAGTTCTTCTTTACGTGACCCTGCTCCATCTTATTGTTCTAAAGAAAAATAAATTTCTTATATATCCACAAAATGCGAGATATATCTTAGCACTATTTAATTGGAGAGAGAACATTCCCATTTTAACAAAAATTATAGAATTTTTGAAAATAAATTAAGAAAAATACGTCTAATTTAACGTAATTACTATGCCCCATAAAAATCGATTAGAGAAGTAAGTTGCTAATCAAAACCATCGCCATCATCCGTTAAACTTCATGAAGAGAACTCGATAGAATTTAATTTAGATTCTATTTAATCTTCACCTATATGTTCACCAAAGGAAGTTTTCAAGTATTTAATAAAAGGTAATAAAATTTTTAGAAATTCAAATAAACCGAGAAAATATAAATTTCTCTAAAAATATATGATTAGAATAGATGGTTAAGTAATTAAAACGTGAGTTAACATGAGGTAGTCGTTGCTATTATTCAACATCCTCTTTTCATGGCTCTCAATGCCGAGAAGTAATACTATTCTTATTTAAATATTTTATTCAATTCTTAATTTATAACATATCGAAAAACTAAATTTTAATTAAAGATAATAAAAAGGAAATCTATAATGGCTCATTTAAATGAGGAAGGAAAAATTAATCCCAATATGACTCTCATAGATGCGGAATTTTTTAAGCTCAAAAAAACCTTAGCACTTTACGTGTTTGAAAGTGGTACTTCTCGAATGTTAATTGATACGGGAGAAACCTTATCCGCAAGAAAAATCGTGAAAAAATTAAAAAATTTTAATCTTTATCCCATCCAAAAGATTCTATTTACACACGCTCATTGGGATCACATTCAAGCGTATCATCGTCTTAAAAAAATTATGCAAGACACGGAAATTGAAGTATTAGCCCATGAAAACGCCCTTCCCGTGTTAAAGAATCCCGAAAAAATGAATGAATTTTTCAAATATTCCGTGGAGCCCATTGAGAATGCCACGCCCTTAAAAGAGGGAGATATAATTAAATTAGATGGGTTAGAGTTGGAAATTTTTGAATTTTTTGGTCACACGCAAGATTCCATTGCAATTTATGATAAAAAGAATAGGAATTTAATTGTAGGGGATGCTGTGATCGATATTTTAGACCATGACACTTACGTTCCCGTATTATTTGGCCCTAACTTTAATGAAGCATCCTTGCTGAATACTTATAAAAAATTAAAAAAAATGCGGCCAATGATTAATTCTATCTCATTTTCCCACTTTGGAACTTATACTGATGATGATGTCGATTTCATTTTGAATAATGTAGAAGACATGTACATGAAAGCGAAAAACGCACTTATCCAGTGGCATGAAGAAGGGTATTCGGTAGAAAAAATTACGGAACTTTATCAAGAAAGTATCATCCCAAATTCACCCTTGTTTACTAAAGAATCACTTCAAGGCCTCCAATGGAATATAGAACAAAATATTGAATGTTTAAAAGCGGCAGGGTTTATTAAATAATTTTTATTTTATTTTATTTAGCTAAATTCAAACATGCTAGACATGAATAAAAGATCGTGAAATTCATGAAAGATAAAAAAAATTTGAGAGCATTACTCAAATCTAATAGGGTGCTCGTGGTGCCAGGGGCCTATGATGCATTAACTGCTAAGATCATCGAAAATGAAGGATTCCAAGCCGTTTACATGACGGGCTATGGAACAGCGGCCGCAGATTTTGGATTACCTGATCTTGGATTACTGACTATGACAGAAATGGTCGAAAATGCTTCTAGAATCGCCAATGCGGTATCCATTCCAGTAATTGCGGATGCCGATACGGGATATGGAAACCCCATTAACGTGCACCGAACCGTGAAAGAATATGAAAAAGCAGGGGTGGCTGCCATTCATGTTGAAGACCAAAAATGGCCCAAACGATGCGGACACATGTTAGGAAAAAAAGTAATTGATATTGAGGAGATGGTAAACAAAATTAAAGCGGCTATGGATGCCAGGAAAGATCCCGATTTTCTAATCATTGCCCGAACGGATGCTATTGCTACTCACGGCTTCGAAGAGGCCATTGAACGGGGAAAAATTTATGCTGAGGCGGGGGCAGATATATTATTTATTGAAGCACCCAGGACAAAAAATCAAATGAAAAAAATTCCCAAGCTATTACCAGACGTTCCGCATCTTATTAATTTATCTCCCCGCACGCCTAACGTATCCGTGGAAGAATTAAATCAAATGGGATATTCCCTTGCCATATATCCAGGGATCTGCCTTTCAGCCACCATTTTAGCATGTAGAACTGATTTACAGCTATTAAAAGAAACGGGAAAACAGCGGAAATTTAAAGATATCATGAGCTCTTTCACAGAGCTCAATGAATTCTTAAATGTTCCCTATTATGATCAGTTGCAAAAAAAATATAGCAATGACACCGACGTCCATTGAAAATAATATAAAACTTATTTATTCTAATATCTAATAGTTCTATAGTTTCCATTAAATATTCTTATTTTTTCCTTCTTTCCCTTGATACTCCTCTCTTTAAAACTAACATGCCTTCTCAATCAAAAAATATAACGGAATTTAATAATTTTCTAAAAATTGCGGTTTTTTAAACATGCCCAAAATTTTAAATAAACATGAATCAAAAACTATATCAACACGTCGTTGTTAAAATTTTAAATTAAATACCAATAGAGGAATGTAGTCTTGAATCTCTCTAATAAAGGCATGAGCATGATTTCTGAAGAAATACAATATTCTTCAAAAATTCATGTATCTTTTGCGTTCGGTTATTTTGTCAGGTCATTTTTGTTTACCGTATTTGCCGCAAGGGTATTTGCATTTTACGAAAATGAAGTTCGCTTGAACGTTACATTAGTTTTAATCGGTTATGTCATTTATGGAGTTTGGAACATGATAAATGATCCCCTTTTAGGTTGGATTTCTGATAAACCAAATCGCTTTTGGAAAAAATATGGGAGACGATTCCCTTGGATCGTGGCCATGGGCGTGCCTTATTGTTTTTTCATCATTCTCGTATTCATACCTCCGGCATTAAATATTGACATGTATTCGGTGGTAATTTTCATTTGGTTTCTCGTGACGATTTGTCTTTATGATGCGTTTTATTCCGGTTGGATGACAAATTATTATAGTTTATTTCCGGATAAATTTCGTTCTGATAAAGAAAGAAGAAAAATTGCGGGAATTGGAAGTCCTTTGGGGTTAATAGCGTCAGCTTTAGGCACTTTATTACCTCCTCTTTTTATTGAATACGGGAACAAGCAATCGTATCTCATGGCAATGATCGTCATGTCTTTCATATCATTCGGGGCATTCGTGATTTCAGTACCGGGTTCAAGAGAAACCGAAGAAATGAAACAAAGGGCGATGGAATTCGAAAGAGAAAAGGAAACCATGGAATCGTTTTTAGAGGTCTTGAAGCGGTTGAGGCACCAAAAAAATTTTCTTGCTTATTTGGTCGCTTATCTTTTTTTCCATTCGTTAACGACCATCATGTTAGCTTCCATTCCTTATGTTGTTCCCTACATCTTACGTTTACCGGCTACTTTTGAGATTGCGCTTTCAGCCGGGCTTCTAATCGGGCAGTTAGCGGGGATAGCCCTTTGGATTAAGGTGATTAACAAGCTTGGACATCGAAAATTATTCATGTTAGGATTTTTCTGGGCGGCAATCGTGTTATTTCCCATGATATTCTTGAACAACTTGGTGCTATATTCTATTTTCATTGCCATTTTAGGATTTGGTGTCTCCTCTATCTATTATGGAAATCAATTGATCTTTTCGGATTGTATCGATGAGATCATTCTTGAAAGCGAGATACGGCAAGAAGGAGTGTTTTTAGGTATTCGCACCTTCATGGTAAGACTTTCCATAATCATCCAAGCCGTCGTGTTTTGGGCCATTCACATTACCACGGGATTTGATCCTGCGGTCCAAATTCAGACGGAACTTGCACTTTGGGGACTTAGATTGCAATTTGCTTTAGTGCCGTTAATATTAATGCTAATAGCGGGGATTTTATTTTGGTATTTTTATGACTTGACTCCGGAAAAAGTGGCTGAGAATAAAGAAAAATTGAAAAAATTAAATCTCTGAAACCTGAAGGCGCATTAGAAATAAAAGTACTGGAGAATATTAAATAAAAAAAGATTTTAAAAAAAATCATCTATTTTTTTGTTTTAATTCCTCTAATAACATTCGTTCTAATCCTCCTTGTTTTAGAATATTTAACAAGATCGGATGAAGCTTTTTTCCGATAAAGGTTTTCCCCGTCCGTTTATTAATGACTTCCGCTTTTGGAATATTTATTTCTACTTCATCTCCCGTTTGGAATTCCTTGGCGATTCCTTCCACTTCTAAAATGGGAAGTGCTCGTGCAATGGAAGATCGATAGAAAATTCGAGCAAACGATTCCGCCACAATGGCGGCAATTCCTTTTTCTTGAAAAATGATGGGTGCCGTTTCCCTACTGGAACCGCATCCGAAGTTTTTTCCCGCTATAATGATATCACCTTCTTTTACTTGCTGAGGAAATTCTCTAATTATGGTTTCACATGTATGTTCTAAGGTTGCTTTAAGATCATCCAAATACTTACTTGGCGAGATCTCATCGGTATTTACATTATCGGGAAAGACCCATGTTTTCCCTTTAATTACATCTTTATATTCTTTAATGGATTTTGTTCCTCCCATTGCCATTTCATGATCCCTCCTAAAAAGTTCTTGGATCTGTTATTTCTCCCTTAATGGCAGAAGCTGCCACCGTGGCGGGAGAGGCTAAATATATTTCAGAAGCGATGCTCCCCATTCTTCCTTGAAAATTTCTATTAGAGCTCGAAATACACCGCTCACTCGGAGCCAGTACTCCTCCATGGGCTCCGAAACAAGCCCCACAGTTAGGATTTGTGATAACGGCACCAGCATTTATGAAGATTTCAAAAAGACCTGCTTTCATGGCATCTAACCACACTTCTTTGCTGGCGGGCGTGATAATCATGCGGACATCTGGATGTACTTGATGGCCCTCCAAAATTTTTGCCGCAACTTGTAAATCTTCCAATCTTCCATTCGTGCAAGATCCCAAGAATGCTTGGTTGATTTTTATACCAACGACCTCTGAAATGGGTTTCACGTTATCTACCGTGTGAGGACAGGATACTTGAGGTTCTAATTCACTCACATCCATTTCATGAACCTTTTCATAGACGGCATCCTCATCTGCTTTCACTAATTCAAAGGGGACAGATGTTCGCTGTTTAACCCAATCGGCCACTTTTTGATCGGGAACTCCAAACGCAAATTTTGCCCCCAATTCCAAAGCAAAATTGCTCATGGTCATTCGTGAAGCAATGCTCAATTGTTCCATCGTATCTCCGGTGAATTCAATCGCTTTATAATTTGCTACATCTGCGCCATGATCTCCCGCAATTTTAATGATAATATCCTTGCTCATGACATTATGCGGCAATTTTCCTGAGATATTAAATTGTATCGTGTGAGGAACTCTTAGCCATGTTTGCCCCTTGACATACGCGTAAAATAAATCGGTATTACCAACTCCGCAACCTGCCGCATTGAAAGCCCCATGTGTCGTGGTATGGCTATCTCCTCCGATAATGAGCATTCCTGGCCTTACATGACCTTTTTCCGGGAGAACTTGATGACAAATTCCTTCTTTAATATCATAAAAATGCTTGATTTTTTGATTTTTCACAAATTTTCGTATTAAATCATGAACAGACGCCCATTTTTCAGAAGGGGCAGGATTGTAATGATCAAAAAGAATAACCACTTTCTCGGGATCAAACACTTTTCTTTTTTTAGAGGGGCGTATCTTGTTAAAATCTAACAGGACCTTTGCCGTTCCAAAATGACTCATGATCAAATCTATTTTAGCCATGATGATATCATCCGGTTGGGGAAAGGGATTTTCCGGGATGCAATGAGAACTCAAAATTTTTTGTGCAATGGTTTGGCCGCTCACGTTAACATTCCCCCTCCCTTCCGATATTCTTTATCTCATCCATGATTTGTTTTTGATTTAAATAGATGGCATTTTATTGAATTGAATAGTCATGTATGAATTTAAAATTTATCACCTTTAGTTTAAATGACAAAAAAAATTTTAATTAAACGTTTTGGTTCCAAATGTCAAGTTCGCAAGTCAAGAAATAATATAAAAATTTTTCCTTTATTTTTTTCTAACATGCGCTTTTAAATCTTTCCTTTTCGAAAATTATTTATTCTTGGCTTCTTTTCCTTAATTATAGATAATAAAGGGTTGGGTGTCGTTAAAAAGAGAATAAATGACCAAGATTTTTAGAAAATTGTGTAAAGGAGCTAAACACGTGTCTAAAAACATTCATTTGATTAAATCCTTGAACCTTGAATAAAAATCTTGGAGCAGTTCTTTTTTACGATTTCCCACTCGTGGATTTCGAGGAGTATTGTCTTGATATTTGAATTGCCGGTAATCGATGAATTAAGAGATTCGCTTTTTAAAGATCTTACTTCTCATCCGCTATTTTTTGTTTGCTTATGCATCATCATCCCCTTGACATTAGTCTTTTCTTTTATTTGCTTGCTTCTCATTTTCAAGAAAATCAAACATGTGGAAAAAAACAACGGGAAAATGAGGGAAATAAGCAATTACATTCAGAGAGGCGCACGGGTGTACTTGAGTCAGCAAGGGAAAGTATTATTCGTAATTTTAGCCATTCTTTTCATTCCCGTGGGACTTACAGGCATTCAATTTTTAGAAGTGCCTTTCTTGGGCTTCATGTTTACGGGCATCATTTTCCTCATTGGAGCCTTGAGTTCCTTGCTCGCGGGCTACATCGGAATGACGACCGCCACGAGAACAAATATCTTAGTCGTCGAAGCCTCCATGAAAGATCCGAATGAAGGTTTTAAATTAGCATATTATGGTGGCATGATTACCGGGATCTTAAACATTAGTCTGTTCATTCTGGGCATTTGGATCATATTATTACTCTTTAATGGAAATATCTATTTAATCGTAGGGTTTAGTTTTGGAGCCAGCGTTTCCTCTTTGTTGGCTCAAGTAGGAGGCGGCATCTTCACCAAATCAGCTGATATGGGTGCAGATTTAGTAGGAAAATATGAGATGAGCATTAAAGAAGACGACCCCAGCAATCCCGCAATCATAGCAGATCTCGTAGGAGATAACGTCGGAGATTGCGCGGGGAGAGGAGCTGATTTATTTGAGAGTGCATCCTCAGATGTCATAGGGGGAATGGTGTTAGGGTTAATCTTATTTATCATCACGGGGGAGCCGATTTTTATTATCGTGAATTTCACGCTCATTGCTTTAGGCATGTTCTCTCTCTTTTTTACTACTCTTTTCTTGAAGGTAAATTTTAATAAGCCGTCTAAAAGCATTTGGAAAGTCTTTATCTCCTCTACATCCTTAAACGCCCTCATATTGTTCTTTTTAAACATCGTTCTATTTGGTTCCATTGGGATTTATCTTTTTCTTGCGAGTTTTACAGGATTAATCACGGTCTTCATTTCAATTCTATTCACGATTTATTACACGGACATTCACTATAAACACACGCGCAAAGTTGCAGATGCGAGCAATGAGGGGCCATCGATTAATATATTAGCGGGAATCTCTGCGGGCTTGTACTCGACGTTCTGGCCGATCTTAATTTTTGGGGTGGCGGTGGTTATATCTTTCCAGTGTGGATATTATTTTGGGATTTTATATCATGAAAGTGTCATGAATAATCATCTCATTAATATTTTTGGCGAAAATGTAGATTATTCTTTTTATTTAATCTGTTTTGGCATATGGGGTGTTTCCATGGCATCTTCCTCCAGTGATACCATCATTAGTACCGTATTAAGCTTTGATACCTTTGGCCCCATCATGGATAATGCCCAAGGTCTCTCTGAAATGGGCGGGGAGGAAGCTTCTGAAGAGTTAAAATATAATTTGAATCAATTAGACGCTGTAGGAAATACCACCAAGGCGATTTCAAAAGGATTTGCTTTAGTTTGTGGCGGCTTTAGTAGTATCGTGTTATTCTTGACGTTTTTGATAAATGTCCATGCCTTGGCCCCTGAATTAAACACCCTCATTCCCAAAGAAACTTTTATCAATATATTCGTGAATTTGGAAATTTTTAAACCCCTCATCATTTTTGGTTTGTTGATTGGATTCACGGGGCCATTTTTAATTTCTGCCATGATCCTTCGAGCAGTGGAAGAAGGTGCCAAGGAAATGGTTCAAGAAGTTCGAAGGCAGTATCGAGAAATCCCCGGATTAAAAGAAGGTCTCTCAAAACCGGATTATGAAAAATGCATTAATATATCTGCTAAAAGTGCCTTAAAAAAACTCACCCAACCCATTTTCACCGTCCTCCTCATCACACTTTCTATTGGAATTTTATTCGGACCCCTAGTGGTTGCGGGTTATTTAATTGGAAATCTCGCCGGCTGTTTAATTGTTGGTCTATTTTTTTCCATAGGGGGTGCTTCTTTCGATAACGCTAAAAAAGGGATTGAAGCGGGATTATATGGGGGGAAGGGAAGTTTTGCTCATAAATCAGCTATTGTAGGAGATACTTTGGGCGATCCTCTAAAAGATAGTGCCGGCCCCTCAATGAATATCATTATAACTACCATTAACACGATGGCGCTCACGTTTTTACCTTTATTTATGATGACCGGTTTTTTATGGGTGCTCTTTTCTATTTAAACCCTTTTTTTCCATTACGATTTGTTAAAAAAATAAAGAATATTTTTGCATGCATTCTAATTCCCTTGACTTGTTAAAAAGATAAAGAATATTTTTGAATGCTAGATTAATAATAATCGTTTTAAATTTCATGATTAAATGAAAATGATTGTTTGATGTTTTTTATCGTTTAAAGGTAGGAATAAATGCGAATTTTATATATTGATATTGATACCACGCGAGCCGATCATCTATCGTGTTATGGATATCACCGCAAGACCAGTCCTAATATCGATAAAATTGCTCAAGAAGGAACGATCTTTACCGAATGTTATGTCTCCGACGCTCCTTGCCTTCCATCTCGTGCTGCTCTCTTTATGGGACAGTTTGGTATTCATACGGGAGTTGTTGGCCACGGGGGAACGGCTGCAGATTTACGCCTCAAGGGAAAGGAACGCGGATTTGTTGACGCTAGATATCAGGATTTCTGGACGTATCTCATTCGAAAAGCCCGATATTATCCGGTATCTATTTCCCCTTTTGCTGAACGGCATTCTGCGTATTGGTTTAATGCGGGCTGGAGGGAAATGTTTAATCCGGGGCAAATGGGTTTGGAAACTGCTAATGTAGTATTTCCTTACGCTGAAAGCTGGTTAAATAAGAATGGCAAGGGGGATAATTGGTTTCTTCACGTGAATACGTGGGATCCCCACACGCCTTATCGTACCCCTTTAGAATATGAAAATCCCTTCTTGGAAGAACCAATACCCTCTTGGATCACACAAGATATTATTGATGAGCATCGGAAAGGATACGGTCCGCACTCTGCAAGAGATATTTGGGGGATAGGTTCTACTCTCGAGGCAAGATTTTACATGAAATCATTCCCAAGAGCAGAAATTTTAGAAATGGAGACACTCGAAGATTATAAAAGGTGGATTGATGGATATGATACCGGAATTCATTACGCAGATAACATGGTAGGAAAAATTGTAGAAATTCTAAAAAATTTAGAAGTAATCGAGGACACGCTCATCATTATTAGTTCGGATCATGGCGAATGTCAAGGAGAATTAAACGTGTATGGAGATCATTGCACGGCTGATCACATCATTAATAGAGTCCCCATGATAATAAAATGGCCGAACATGGATTGGAATAAAGAATATTCTTCCCTCATTTATCAATTTGACGTTGCTGCCACTATTATTGAGGGTATTGGTGGGAGAATACCAAAAACGTGGGATGGCAAGAGTTTTTTCAAGCAAATCCAAAATGACGAAGATTTTGGGCGCGAGTACTTAGTATTGAGTCAAAATGCGTGGAGTTGTCAGAGAGCAGTACGATTTGATAAGTGGACCTTCATTCGAACCTATCATACTGGTTTAAAGGACTTTCCAAACTACATGTTATTTGATTATGAAAAAGATTTTCACATGACCACTAATCTCTCTGAACAACATGCGGACGTTCGGAATGAGGCATTACGCATGTTGGATGAATGGCATTGGGAAATGATGAAAACCTCGGAGACGGGTATCGACCCCATAGAGATCGTGATTAAAGAGGGGGGTCCCCATCATGCGAGATATGAATTAAAAGAGTATCTTAAGCGCTTAAAAAAATCAGACCGTGAACATTTAATTCAAAAAATTTTAGATAGAAATGAGCCTTATATAACGGAAGGAAAACGCCCTCCTGAATTTTTTTAATCTTATTTAGCCGTTGCATGGATAAATTTTTATTTTTTTTAATTCATTCTTTTGATTTTGACTCAGTCCTTATTTCTTCAATGATCAAGAATCAAAAAAGGCATTCTGCTATTCTAAAAATCATGATCGTGGCTATTTCTTAAGACAACTTGTCGGAAATTCATTATGCCCGATCCTCCTATCGTTCTCCTTAAAAATATAAGGCCTTCACTCGTCCTGTTAATTGGGATTCACTCGAAAAAAAAGAAATCTCATTAAACGTCATCAGAGGCCTATCAATAATTCAAATAGTTGTTTCAATGCTTGGAAAAATTGATTTTTGAGGAGGTGATTCATGGAATAGTAAATTTTTTTAGGAAATGATGTAAGAACTATCATCTCAAGATTAAGAGCTTGCTATTCCAAGTGGTAGATCTTAAAACCTTATGGCATACGCATTGTTCTTCCATTAGATTAAACAAACCAAGGAAAACTAGCTTTCTATTAAATTTTAAATATGATTTAAAAATAATAATAGATTATGTTTCATAGCGTTCATGAGATATCTCAAATAATCTTTCCAAATAAAAGAGTTAATAATTAATGACACGTGTAAATGAAAAATATTGGATGGGTTCTTTTCTTGGAAGTGCCATGTGCTTACTATCTTTTTTATTTCCTGCTGCTTGGTCTGTTAGGTATTTTCCTAATGGAGATATTTATTATAAATTTATTTGGATGATCGGGTTGGTGGAGGATTATCTCGTTTCCGCCTTTCCTACGCTCTATTTTCATGATTATCCTCTCATCATCCTCTCTTCTATTGCGTGCTCATTTTGTATAATCGCGTTCAACATTTTCTTGCTGAGGCAATCTTATTTAGTGAAAAAAGGGAAATTAGAAATGGAAGATGTGGAAAATAACTGGATTTTTTACTCGTTTTTCTCTTTTCTCTTTTCTCTTGCATGGATGCTTTTGATACACGTGGCTTTTATTATTTTTTATGGCCGAACCGTGAGTTTTTGGAGATATTTTTACATGGGTCCCGGCCTCTATTTAATATTTGCAGGATCCTTCATTTCCATTATAGGGATCCTGATCAAGAAGCGAAGATATGAAAACTTGCTGTAACTCTATTGTATTCACTAAAAATAATCTCCTGTATCCGGTGTAAAAACTTATCTCCATTCGGAACATTTTTTATCTTCTAATTAATTCGTATCAGTATGGCGCTTAGGTCTTATTACTCTCTCAACCAGGATATTTTCTTTTTTTGCGATCGATATAAATAGGTATGATAGCCTTGAAGATTTTTTTAAAATAAAAATTCACGTGGCCAACTCTTTATGTCAGTTAAAAACGAGAGCCATGTTTTTCAATTTCCTTATTTTGGTTAATTAAGATTTTTCAGGAATGATGAGTTCAATCCGATATTTTTCGAGCAAGGGTTTTATCTCTGCTCGTACATCATCGTAGATCGTATAGCAAAAGAAATATCTTTCAAAGGATTCACCATAATACGATTCGATGAATTGAATCTTACGGATAAAAGTCCTCAATTTTTCAACATCGGTTAATTTTAAGGTTGCCTCTCCAATTATATTCGGGGACAAATGCAACATGTCGATTTCCACGTCTTTTGTATCGGGATGGACTTCATATTTCTCATCTGTAAAATGTTGACGGGTTTTTAATTTAACATCATGACCCCTTTTTTTTAATTCTCTTTTTACGACGATATATAATATTCCCTCAACGATCTCAGCACGACCAAAATCCATTTGTTCAAAACGTTCATAGACCTTTTCAAATCGCTTGTCTATCTGTTCCTGTAAAGCATCGAATCGCTTGTCCATCTGCTCAAACCGCTTGTCCATCTGCTCCTGCATGGCCTCGAATCGCTTGTCCATCTGCTCAAACCGCTTGTCCATCTGCTCCTGCATGGCCTCGAATCGCTTGTCCATCTGATCGAAGCGCTTGTCCATCTGCTCCTGTATGGCCTCGAACCGCTGGTCTAATTTATTCATTGCGTCTAAAAATTCTTCTCTTGTAAGAAAATGATGAAAATGATCTTTGAGGTACTGAATTTGAATGGACTTGACTTGTTTTTCAATTTGAGTATCTACATACTCTTTTATTTCTTGCATTACATTAGGATCAAGGGTCATGTTTTTTTACCATCTTTTAAATAACTCTTTCAATAACATAATAATTTATTCTTTTAAAAAATTTATTTTCTTTTTAGATAATTGAATCAACCAATTTGTTTCTACTGTATTATTTAATTTCACGGATTTATTTCAGAGATGGAAAGATACATGCTTTCGAAGATACACCTTAAATTAATAGAAATGAAACAATATGAAAGGCATTGGATATGGATATCTGAAAGAAATTCCTTTCTTTGAAAAACTGCTTGAAAACACATTACACCGAATTCTACGACTTTTTTCTCTTTGATTGCACGCTAGAGCATTTCATATTACCCATAAAAATCATGAGCTAAACGGAACAAATGTGTAATTTTAAAAGCATGAGAATTGAAATCGTGTTTTAACGTGAGGAAACGAATTCGCTGAGCTCGAATAACCTTTATATAAAATTAAAGGGAAAAATTTTGATAATTGCGTTTATCAAGTATCCCAACTATGAAATAATTGATGGTAGGGTAGAACTCAATCATATTTCCTTGGTTATTGTCAGATTAGTATTAATCACGGGAGTGTACTTTTTATATCTAGGATTCTTCACGCCAAAATTCATTGCTAAATGTCTTAAAACAAAACCTTAAGAGGAATATTGTTTCTAAAAAATTTTTTCTTTTTAATTTGTATCTGTAATTTTACCAAATTGGGATAAATTTTTTTTTCCAATTTAAAGATTAAGATGATTTGTTTTAAAATTTTGTTTGTTTCAAGATAACATGGATAGAGATCTAACTCTACTAAAGTAAGATTCATCCTTTTAACTATTTCATTAAGTGTTTTTTCGATTTTTTCAAGTATTTTTTTCTGTTTAAATGGATTAAAGCCTCATGTATTTTCTATCGGCTAAAAATTATTTTACATTAATGCAATAATTTAAATTATAGTTCTCTTTTTTCATTCCTATATGATATAATTCTCTAATAACGGGTTAATATATTTAATCGCAAATGAAGAGGGAAAAACATGGATCTGTATGATATTTTAAATGGTTCCATGAGCTTGGCTGTAATGATAATTAGCGTGATTATCGGGCTTTCTATCATTTTCAATTTCTTTAATTATCGAAAAAGAATATTCATTTATTGGGGTGTTGCTTATATAGGATTTTATTCCCCATGGTGGTCATCTGCCCTTTCTTTCCTCATGACGCTAATTACAGGAACTCCACTTACATTATTTTCATACATCGCAATCGGCACGCTTTCCATTCCGCTTTTCATGACATTTTACTTAATAGGCTTTACAGAAATGATGTTTCAGAAGTTTCGCAAGTATCTCTTGATTTTCTATGGAATTGTCTTCGTCATTGCGGAAAGTTTTATCGTGTACAATTTATTTGTTGATCCGCAATACTTGGGAATTTTTACAGGTCTTTTTGACATCAATTTTTCACCTTTCCTGCTGATCTATTTATTATTCATTAATTTCTCCATTACCATTACGGGATTAATATTTGCCCGTGCTTCTCTTAGTTCGAAGGATCCGCTCGTGAAATTTAAAGGAAAAGTCTTAATAATTGCCTTTATTACGTATCCCATTTGCGGAGTAATTGATGGGGGGGTGGAATTAAATCATGTTTCCTTGGTCATTATCCGGATAGTGTTAATTATTGGAGCTTTCTTTTTATATCTTGGATTTTTCACGCCCAAGTTCATTGCAAATCGAATAAAACCAAATAATTAGAGGAGATCTCGTTCCAAAATCTCCACTAAAACGTTTCTTTTTTTCTTTAATTAATCTTGATTGTTATCATCCTTCAAATACATGAAACGTTTTCATTTTATGAGGTTTTCTCATTTTCTCATGGATGAGTCTTTTAAAATGCTTTAAGGCTTTATTAAATAAATTACTTTTAATAACTTCTAAGAAGGGACATGTAACGAGAAGAATTTTTTAGCCCATGAGAATTAAAAAAAATTTTTTGAAAATACTGCTTGTTTTATTTTTATTCTTACCGCAAGACATCTCCTTTTTTATTATATTTTAAATTAGGTAGAGCTCTTGGTTATCTTAAAATTTTCTTGATTTCTAAATACAAGAAATAAAAATCTAACTCTGCTAGAGTGAGATTCAACTCTGCTGCGATTTTTTCGCAAATTTCTTCGATTTCCATGTATCTATTTCTTGTTAAGGTGTTGGGTCTCGAAATTAAATTATATTTTACTAAAAGATCTATCACGTGAGAATCTATGATTGCTACATTCTTAAACCCAATATTTCGTAGAAAATGACTTCCTTCTTTATATCCTATTCCTCTAAAGTGTCTAACTAATTGTTCTCTTAAGAGCTTGGCTTCTAGATTGCTGGATAATAGTGTTTCCAATATATCCATGGAATTCCTCGCTTCAATGATATATTCTGCTCTCTTCTTCGGAAAACGATAGCCCAATTCCCTGAATTTTAATGATAATTCCTCTTCCGAAAGATATAAAAAGCCATCATCTATTGTTTCATAAATTTCCAAGCATTTTTCGGCAGAACAATTTGCAGTCATGATGCAAAAACATAAATCTTTAAAGTTCTCTTCAATGGATTGAGTTCTCTTGTTCTCAAATTGACGGATTCTCTCTTTAATTGTACCGTTAATATTCGTTTTTTTAAGCTGTTCTATAGAACGAATTAAATCTGACATGATAAAGAATAATGGTCCATGGTAAAAATCAGTAAGCATTATCAAATTTCACCAATTAATTTATTAATCCTCACAATACATTTAATTAATCGAATGTTATTTTATCATGAACTTAAATTAATTTAACTTTCATTCATGTCATGACGTTGAAAAAAAATAAAATTTTGGTCTTAGGGTCCTTGGCATTTGATTATATCTTCACTTTTGAGGAAAGCTTTTTAAATGCTGTATCGGTGGATCATGAAAAAGAGCAGTATCAAGGAACGATTACCGCTAAAAGCAGGGTACAGCATTTTGGAGGAACAGCGGGAAATATTGCATATAATTTAGGATTATTGAATCTTTCGCACGTCACGGTCGTGGGCTCTGTTGGAAAAGATTTTGAGCATTTAGGATATAAAAACCACATGGAACAATTTCCCAATATTAATTTAAATATGGATATCCACGAAAATCTTCATACTGCAGCATGCTACATTGTTAATGACATTAAAGCGAATCAAATGATTATTTTCCACGGAGGTGCTCTTGACAAGTGTAAAGACATTAATTTGAAAGAAAAAATACCCGATCCTGAAAATTATCTTCATGCGATTAATTCCACGCAAAGCGTGGACGCCATGGTGAATTTTGGAGAACAACTATACGAGATGGGCATCCCTACTATTTTTGACCCCGGCCAAGTCGTCCCCCTCTTTCCAAAAGAATTATTGCTTGAGATAATAAAAAAATCAGAAATTCTCATTGGAAACATTCATGAGCTTAAACAAATTAAAAATAAATTGAACATGGATGAACATGGATTGATTGGAGAATTACATGCCATCATCACGACCATGGGCGTAGAAGGGTCCAAACTCACGTATAAAGATGATAACCAAAAAATACATGAAATTCTCATTCCAATTGCTAAGCCGGAAAAATTTTCTGACTCTACAGGGGCTGGTGATGGATATCGAGCGGGAATCTTGACAGGCTTGCTATTAAACATGACCTTATTAGATGCTTGCAGATTAGGCTCCGTGGTGAGCTCATTCACAATAGAAACGATCGGGGCTCAAACACATTCTTATACCCTCACGGACGTGAGAAAACGCTATTATGAAACGTATCACCACGTGCCTCCCGAGTTAGAAAAAATCGGGCTTATTTAATTACATTATCATGGAATTCGGAATTTTCGCGTGTTTCGATACTCCTAAATTTTTTAGTCGAGGGGCGTGAAATCATCTTTTTTTAAAAGAATGAAGGATTTTTGATTATTTTTCATGACATTGAGAACATTTTCATGGAAAAATTCTAACTTCTCATGTGCTTTTTTGTCTGTAGCAATCGTACAAAAAAGTAAAAAAAAATTAGGTTTTATTATGAACCACAAATATATTATTTAAGGTTGTTTATAGGTTTATTTGACCTTCAAAAAGAATTCTTAGGAAATTGCTCTAAATTAGGGGATTTAACTAGTGATGAAAGGAATTAAGAATTCTCTTGAGAATAGTTCTGATCATGAAATTGAGCCCTTTAATCAAATACTTGAACTCTATAAGGAGGTAGAGCAAGATCCGAGTAAAAGAGTTCGCTTAATGGGAAAATCCTTCATTGAATTAATGTCTTTGGCCGATAATTCGGAGTATAATGAGGTCATTAAAAATGGATTAATCCTGATTCAAGCGCTGTTTGAGGACAAAGCACCGGACATGTATCATTCAAAAGGATGCTCTTTTGACCAATTAGACATTAAAGATAAATGCGTGGTTCTTGACATTTTAAAAAAAGAATTTCAAGGAATTTTCTTTCAATAGCAATTCACTTTAACAAATGTCGACATTTTCAAGAAAAGGTTCTCTGCTCCTTTTATCTAACAACTTCTTTTCCTCTTCTCGTGGAAGCACGCGTGGGGGAAAGAAAAGGAAATTTAAATTTAAATTTTTCGATTTTTCTCCGAGAGAGGAAGAAGAAGATTTAATGTTTTATTTTATGATAAATATAATGTTGTAAGTTTCCATGAACGCATCTAATTTGCACGTATTTCGTTCGATAATCGTACAAGGCGTGATTTGTTAATAATGCATTGATAGCCTTGATATATTCGCCGTTTCTTCCTATAGCAATCCCTCGCTCTTGAAGAGTAAGCGTTTCTACCACGATGACATCCATTTGGTTGTTGGAGTCGAAATAATATCCATAATCATTGATAAAAATCTCGGGAAAAAGGGAGGTAATTAAATCTAATAGGGTATCTCGTTTATTTCTGAATTTCACTAACCGGATTTTTTTTCCTAACTCTTTTTTTAGAGTTTGAATGAAATATTTTGTCTTATAATATTTATCCGGTTCTAAAAAGAAAAAAATATACGGCTCAATGAAAATAATGTTATCTGGTTGAACTTTGGCATAAGATGCGAATTTCTTGCTGAGGGTTATCTCCTTATTGGTAAATTTCCTTTTAATCTCAACTTTTTGTCCTAAATAGAGGGAAGTCCTGCTCTCTAATGAAAGTTCCATCTCATTTACTATTCTTCCCTAACTCTTTTAAACTCCTAAAAAATCTCAAATCTTCTCGTGAAATTTCTGGAGCCAGTTTTTAATAGAGAAGGAAACTTCTCCTCGTGATTTCACGATTTAAAATATAATAATCAAGAGATCATGGACGTGGTATAAATCCCTCTTTACCCGTTTTTACGATTTTTATTGCGGTAATGCAGCTTTTTTTTTCCCCTCACGCATTCCATCTTTAAATTTTTTAGAAACAAAACATGAGATTATTTAATTGTTTAATTAATGAAACATGGAGTACAATCAAGAAAATGAATAAGAAAAAATGCCGAATTTTAAAATTAGCCATTGACGTGGACGGCGTGATCTTGGATATCATGAGTCCGTTTTGCCATTACTTAAATGAGAAATTTAATACGAATTATGCCATTCAAGATATTGTAGAATGGGATTCTTTTTTGCAGTGGAACCTTCCTGAAAAAGAAATAGATACTGCTTTTAATTTAATCCTGAATAATAAAATTTTAGCGCCCCTCATTGATGAAGATATTCCACGTATTTTGGAATTGTTAAATCAAACGTGGTCCGTTGATATCGTTACGGCACGAGAAAAAGAAAATCGGGAAAATTTAGTAGAAATCTTAAAATACCATGGAATTGTAAAAACTATTCATTATCGTGAATTAATCATGGTGGAAAAAACACCCCCCGATTCCAAATTAAAACATGAGCACGATATTTTTATTGATGATAATCCTTATCTCATTGATGCCATGCCGGATTATCCTGAAAAATATTTGTTATTATTCAATCAACCATGGAACCAAACCGATATTCACGCTAAAAATATTATCAGAATATTCTCTTGGAAAGAAGTAATTGAAATAATTTTTCGATATTCTCAGGAACGAGAATGCGATAGTAATTAACATGAGATTTAATCTAATAGATATTCTTTTATAATCTGAGTTCCTTCTGCGCTTTTAAGAATCTTGATACCCACTTCATGAATTTTTTGGTGCTCATCCTTGATCAGCTCCCGTATCGCCGCCATTTTTATTTCAATTCCGGATTTAACAAGCGATTCAATCTTATCGGAACATTTTTTTGCCAAGTGTGCAATTTCGAGTTGTTCTTTCGAGCCTCTATATTTAGGAATATTAAAATAAAGGGGCCGTTTATGATGGTGTCGGGTATCGCTAATAATTTTCGTGCTTTTCTTGAGTTCCGTGATGTTGAGCATTCCACAAAGATAATAAGCTTCTTTTTCATTGTCCGTGCCGAAATAATATAATGTGGAATCCACATAAATTCTTCCTTGAGGGCCTTTAATAACAGCCGCCATTAAGGATTTAGCATTGGGAAATACCACCTTGTAGGATTTTCTCTGCTCCTCTTTCACGGCATTTTCCTTGCATAATTTATTCCGATAATTGATCCCTACTTCAAAAAGATCCCTCCCCGTTTCTTTCTCATAAATGGATTTAATATACCTCCAATGTTTTCTACTAAAAGGCCCAAGCGTGTCTATTCTATACTCCAATTGGGAATTTAAGGGAAGAAAAATGTCATGCAATTCAATATAATAGGGATATAAACCCCTCGATAACGTGGCTTTGAATAGATTTTCCATTTCAACACGTACCCGAGAAAAATGCTCTTGTTTCCAAAATCCTTTCGCTTGCGGAGAGATCCACGGATCAATAATCGCAATTTTTCCATCATTGGAAATGCCACGGATCTTGACGTGCAATAATGATTTTGGAATTAAATCCGCTCCTTGAATGAAATCATTATAATACTCAGATAAGTAGCAAGGAAGTAGCTTTTCCTTTTCCTCCTTTTTTACTAATTTTTTAACAAGATATTTCTCTCCTCTTTTTGGCTCAAAATACACGTACGGCTCCAATTCATATACTTCGAGCAAGACCATCGTGGAAGCATCAAAATGACTACATCTTGCCGGATATTTAGAAAATACCTCCCTTCGATTAACGACTTTCGGTACGAATGTTCCAAAAAAACAACAACACTCTATGTTAAATATTAAATCATTAAATTCAAAAAATTCAATATTCTCAAACTGATCAAATCTCCGAGCGTGTTGATTTTGAGAGGAAACTAATAAGGACCTGGGCATGACAAAGGCGACCCTTCCCTTTCCGTCTCGACGCAAGTACAAATCGGGAATTTTATATAAAAATACCACGGCCTCCTCCATGTTCGTGATATTCTGAGCACCTGGTTTAATATTAAGCTCCTCGGAAATGCGTTTCATATCCATTCTAAGCTTATCATCAGCATCCTTATAGGTTAACCAAGGAGGATTAGTAATGATTAAATCCATCTTTTTTTGCAATAATAAAGAGCGTATTCCCACGAGATTATTGAGAATGTACAACCAAATATGATCTTTATCTTGAGCTTTTAACTCAAAAAGTTGATGAAAAAAATTCTGAAGGAAATCTATTAATTTTGCATTTTGTTGTAAAAAACATTTCAGTGTCGCTTCCGGAAGTCTTGTCAGGCCCGCCTCCCAAGCATCTTGAAAATGGTTAAAATCTTCCCATACATTATATATGGCTCTAATTAATGCTTGAAAAAACTCTATATTTTCAGCACTCAACGCTTCTTGAGGAATCCGCAATTCCTTCTCTTCGCCTAAAAGGTCGATGCAAAAACTATAAAATCTTCCGAGCTGTATGTCTTGCGTGGGAGAAAATTTCAAGGGATCAATAGAATTACATAAATAAATATTAATTGAGATTTTTTCTATCCACGGCCGTCTTTTCTTCAAGTATAGAAGAAGGTTGGCTTTCGAAGTTAAGATGGCAATGGGATTAATATCAAAACCAAAAATATTATTCACGGCTTTAAACCATTCTTCAGGCGGCTCCTCGTCCTCTCCTAAAGAAAAATGCCCATCTATTTTTTTGAGCATCTCAATGAGAAACGTGCCCGAGCCACAAGAAGAATCTAAAACCCGCATGCCGATCTCATATTCTTTCTCAATCATTTTTTTACATAATTGCTCAGGAGTATAATATTCGCCCAAGCGATGGCGCACGCCCGAAATGATCATTTCTTGATAAATCGTCCGAAAAATATCCGTGGCTTCAAAATTTACCGTTTTCAACTTGTTGAAAAAGTCATTGCACAGCCCCTCCACATTGATTACCCATCTGAAAAAATCATGATGAAATAAGGAGATTCCTAATATTTCAAAATAATTTTCTAATTGTTTAAAAGAATCTCTCGAATATTCATGAGGCACCATGAAATCCCGATAAAGAATTAGCTTTATCAGCATGCTCAAATAGGAATGCCGCAAGAACAAATCTTTTCCTATATCTTCATCATGGTACGCTAAGGAAAAATGTTTTTTCCATTGCTGATAACATGCGGTTTTCTCCCCCGCCCGCTCCTCAAAATGCCGTTTCAATCGTGAATGGGCTAACACGTACAACGGCGAATCCACTCCAAATAGCGTGGCAAACTGTTCTGAATCTAATACCTTGGGATCTAAAAGACTCTCGATTAAAGAGAGCAAGGTTTTTTCTGTAATCGCTCGCTTGCTCTCCAATTCGAGATTTTTATCATGATAATAATACATGTATTCTTCCGTGAGTACGATTAAAAGCGAGGGATATCTTCCGCGTGTTGAAAAATATTCTTGTACGTATTGACGGCCTTTTGAACGAACCCAACGTTCCAATTCTCTTTCTGAAATACCGTATTTATAATCAATAATGACATCTCCAATTAAACAATCGGGACGCCCCTTCAAAATCCGATGCTGGGCTTCATACTCCAATCTTAATTGATCAAAAAGAGTAGCAAACCAATGCTCAACGTCAAACTCTTGTTTTGCTCGCTTCAAGGCACCTAAATCCAACCTGATGTCTCCATGCACGTTCATAATTCGATACACTTGGTAATATTACTAATGATCAAAGACGACATTTCTCTTTTTATTTTCATATATCACGTGCATTGATACGTGGTGTTATTCTAAAAAATTAAAATAAATAAAATTTGGAAAATTATCTACCTCCTTTTCTGTTAATGGTTGTATATTTTATCCGTTTAGGTTAAATCTAAAGAATAACAACAACACACGTGGTTTTAAATTAATCAAACCATGCCAGCAAATTTAATTCTTGCTCTAAACAAAATCACAAGAAAACGGGAAAAGAAGAAAATGAATCCTCCCCTGCTTTATCCTTGAAATTCAAAACACCGGAAAAAATGTTCACCATGGGATGATTGCATGTCTTTTCTCGCATTGTCCTCGAAAACTTTTAAGGAAATCACCCTCATCCTACAAGTCTCAAACCCTACACGATTCATGATACAATGTTTTAATTTTAAATAATTTAAACCTTCCCGAATGAATTTAATACAAAATTTTTTCTATAAAAAAGTTCTTTTATACCTTAGATGAGCCATATAAACATTGATGAATTATTAAAAATTCTCCCAAAATTAATCAGAGAAAGCGACGAAGTTAAAGGTGCCATCATTAGCGCATTGTCTGGCGTTGTAGCTACTCATGAAGATATCGTTCAATTAAATAAAGCCATGGACAAGCGATTTGAGGCTCTCATCAAGCAAATGAATGAGCGATTCGAATCCATGGACAAGCGATTCGAATATCTCATCAAGCAAATGAATGAGCGATTCGAATCCATGGACAAGCGATTTGAATCCATGGACAAGCGATTCGAATCCATGGACAAGCGATTCGAATCCATGGACAAGCGATTCGAATCCATGGACAAGCGATTTGAATATCTCATCAAGCAAATGAATGAGCGATTTGAATCCGCAGATAAGCGATTTGAAGCAATTGAAACCCATTTTCATGAGATAAAAATTATGCTTAAAAGTCTACAAAAAACCCTTGGAAAACAATTTGAGCAATTTGGGAGAAATGTAGTCATTAAATTACTTCAAAGTGAAGGCATTGAAAACGTGAGGTTAGAAAAGAAAATACTTCAAGATCCCGAAAAATTCGTTTCTCCCGGGATTACAGAAGTTGAAATAGATGGTTTCTCAATCGATCCCCCCGTCATCGTTGAAATCGTTTCCGTTTTAAGAACAAAAGAAAAAATCGAAACTTTCTTGCGAAAAAAAATATTCGTAGAAAAATTATACGATGTTAAATTCAAGGGATATTTCGTGGTAGCCACCACCGAATTTTCAGCAGAAGAAATGGGAGAACTAATTATAAAATTAAGGCAAAACAATTGTGAACTCATCAATTTATGAACTTGTTTTATTTTTAATTGAAAAAACCCCCCTTAAAACCCTCCTTCGCGTGCTACCTTGTTTTAAATGTTTAAATGTATCTTCTTTCTTTAAAACATTTTCCATTCCCAATAAAATAATTTCATTCATGTCATTTTATATACTCTCATTCTATTTCTCATGAAAACCTATTAAGCCCACTCCCCTTTTTTTTTCCCAAAAAATTCTCCCCATAATACAATTCATTTCTTTCAAGATCGAATCGCATGATAATTAAGACCACTTAACACTTTTGTAAATAAATCCCAAATGCTTAAATCTCATCCCTCTCTCCGCTTTCCGCCTCATCCCCCTCTTTAAATCGCTATATCTTGCTCTAAACTTAATTCTACGACTTTTTTCCCGTGCTTTTGCTTAAACAAGTCGATGCGTTTAGGTGGCTTTCGGCCAAGAATATAATTTGAAGCCTGCATCGCCATTGATGAATATATTGCGAGCTTTTCCGGTTTTTGCTTTCTCCATTCTTTTAATCGGGTGATCCACGCCTTCAAGTATTCCATGGTGTTATTTGTCAAGCGTTCACATGAAATCCCGCAATAATCAGATAAAAATGCGCTCGCCAATTCCGCAATGAGCTCCTCTTCTGCATATAAATGCACGTTAAAATAATCATCTTCATTCAAGGTATTGCGATTTAATCGGCTTTCATGCCCCGTACTGTGAGCTAACTCATGAAAAAGAGTATCATAATAAAATGCCCTTGATTTGAAATTTTCTAAAAGAGGCAAATGAATTGTATCCGTGACAACATTATAAAATGCCTCGTCTATCTTTTCATGAACAATCCGGGGTTTATCCGCCATCCTTTCAATAATGCGCTCTGCCTTATTCTCTTTCTTAATAACACGACGCCTTGGAAGAGGAACGTTCAGGGTCTGCTCCACATTATAAATTGGTATCTCCAATATATAATAGCTAACATCATAAATTTCCTCCGGCTCCGATTTCTCCCCTTCTTCCCCCTCCATTTTAACCCTAATTAAATTTGGAATAAAACCAAGAATAATTACAGGCTCCTCACCAGCACGCACCTTACCCCCCACTTTTTTAATTCCGGCCTCAGTTATCCAATACCTTGAACTCCATCCATGTTTTAAACAATATATATCACACAACAACTGGTTACACCCGGAATACGCTCTATATGGCGTGAAAATATTTGAATGCAATACCCCTCGTGGACTCCACGGCTTAATCCACTTCACCTCCACGCCCCGCTCCCCTGCCTTTAACATCTCATCAAATGCGTCAATAAATCTGTCTATTATCTCTTTATATTTATCATCGATGTCTCTCTTCTGGCTGATTAGATGCCGCCTATTCTCTCCCTCGTTAATAACCCTCACACTCCCTTCTAATCACCCAAAGTTAAAAATGATACCTTAATCATCTTCTTCTTCTCTTAAATTTTTTAGCATCTCCATTCACCTTTAAAACGTACCCTTTCTCCCATGCGATCCACCCTTTCTTCCAAAATCGCACCCGCCCAAATCACGCGTCCATGCATCTAATCACCCCCGATCTACCCCTCTCTGTTTCCATCCATCTAATCCTCTAACGATCCCTGCTCTCACGGTCTATTTCTCGAAAGAAACCGTTTTTTCGATTAAATTCACATGTAAAAAAATATCGTCAATAAACACCTAAAACACTCACTCTTTTAAAACACTCTCAAAAATATCTGGTCTTTCTTTTCCCTCCTCCCTAACCCTTCCACGTGACCCTATTCACGAAAAATAGGTAAAATCATCACATATTGGACAATAATAAAATCCTTCCGCCTCAATCTCCTCGCATTCAAATCCACACTCATTACAACTAACCATGTGCTCTCCCCCTTACTTCCATTCTCCCACTTTCCATTCACCCCCACGTGTATGGGGACAATTAAATTTTATCATTTTTTTTACCTCTTTTTTTTTCTTTGAATCCTGGAGAGGATTTTCCATTTTCGTGTCCAAGGGTCCGTGGTGCTTAATCTGTCTCCGATAAATCATTTCTTCGATGGAGAGAGTGATGGGATGATAGGACATTTTATCTAAATTTATAGTTAGAGTCTTACATCTTTGGAGATATTCATTTTTTTTAAATTCTCCTTTTTCTCTATTTTCTCATAATTTTATGATTTCTTGAATAATTTCAATCTTGCCATTTTGTATAGAGTTCCCTCCATTTCAAGAGATCATCAATTTTTAATTTATTAGTTGCTATTAGTTCCTTCAATTCTTTATATTCATTTAGACGCTTAAGATAATATTCAGTAGCATTTAAAAGCTTTTTTATTCTTTCCATTTCCTCATCCGAAAAGGGAATTATATTGAAGAGATACATGAAATAATATTTAATGTTTCTAATCAATTCCTTTTGAGAGGTTTTAGAAAGGTTTAAATATTCAATGCTCCAGCTTGCCAGGAATTCCAAAATAATATCTGGACTATACTCAGCAAGACTTTTAAGATCATCAATATCATAGATAAAAAGAGCAAAATCTAAAAAAAATTCCACATGTTTTACTTTTTTTTCATGATTTTTCTGACTTAAATTCTTTTTAGATAGAAATGCTTTAAAATCTGAAAGCATTTTCTCTTTAAATGGTAGCGCTTTTTTTAAAAATAAAAGCTCTTCAATGTGGTTTTTTAGAATTTTTATGTCTTCTCTCCCATTTTTTAACCCCATTTTATAAATAGACAATGCTTTTTCAGGATTAAAAAGCTCCATGTTATAATTATAAATTCCAGCATATTGATCCCCCCATCTTATATAGCCAAATGTAAATGAAGGAAATTTCTTAACTAAAATACGATACATTTTATCGCCAAGATCTATTAAACCTAATAAAAAATAAGTTTCAGCTAAATCCATCATAATGTTTTGGAGATAAGAATCATCAGATTTAGGAAAATATTTGAGAATTTCTTTACAAAATCTTATCCTTTTTAGAAAAAAAGCTTTATTTGCCTCAACGCCCGCATTATACAATTCAACTGATAAATCAAGCGTCCAATCATAAATAGAGGTTGTCCAACTGAATAATTTTTCTAAATCCTCGATAGAAGACATTTCCGGTTGGATACGTCCTTTTATGAGCTCCCATACTTGAAGCCAAAGTTTACATCCTTTAACTATTTCATGATCTTTAATCAGCCCATATCCTTCTATTATCTGAGAAATTATCTGTTCTCTATTGGCTAAACCAGGAGACAATCGATTCCATAAAACAATAATTGCCAAGCAAATGAAGTATAAATTACCTAAGTCATCTTTTATAAAATTCTTATCCTTCCATTCTTTCAGTATTTCGAAGATAGAAAACATGCGACGTGTGTCTTCTATAAATTGCTTTCTATCAAAGGTAATGCCAAAAGTGCGTAATTTTTTAATAATTTCACTAGTCTTGAGATCCTCAACATCTTCTATAGTTAAAAATTCTTGATCTTTTATATTTTGAAGTACTAAATTCAATTCATTTAAAACGTTAAAATAGGCATTAAGCTCTCTCTCGTCATATATATTTATTCCTGCCGCCTTGGCACTGTTGAGTAAAAACTTAGATATTCCCCAATTATTAGGATTTCTTACCTCTTCCATGATTTTTTCTCGCATTCCATTTAATTTCGTGTTTAATTCATTGGCATTATGAATTATACCTTTATTTTCTAAAAATTTAAAAAAACCGGTTAAAACCGGTACTATTGCCTTGAAATAGGAATCCTCTGCTGTGATTTTTCTCGGGAGAATGAAAAGACACATCTCTTCTAAATCCTCCTCATCAATTTGTTCGGGCGTTTTAAGAAAATAAATATATAAGTATTGAAAAAAACTAGATATAATGAAATCCATATATTTTTTCTCTTCGTTCGTTAAATTTTTAAAATAATCTGTCTGAATAAATTCCTCTACCCATTTATCACATTTTTTAAGCATTTTATCAAATACTTCTTTCGAAAAATCTTCTCTCTCCTCTTGAAATGAATATGAATTTAAATCGTTATTAGACTCATTCTTTTTATTAATAACCGCTTGTTTAGCATCAAGATTTCGAATGATGTTTTGATGTAATTTTCTACTTAAAATTCTCTGTGTCTTCAAATAATCGAAGTAATCTTTAAGAATGGATTGTAATTTACTAAAAGAAAATTGAAAAAATTCAGAATTACTTTTTTGGAGTTTCTCAGAAAAAAATCTCCCGAAAAAATTAACATTAAATTGAGAACGATAATACTTTGTATTATTATTAATAAAATATTCTCTGAGAAATAAAACAATTAAACGCTTACGCAATTTAATCTCCGCTTCAGATAAACCTGAATTGGAGAGTAGGTGAAGATAATTAGGTAATGTTTTATTGCAATTTTTTATGAAATCATTAAGATTAAAATTCATGATATATAATTAAAATAACGTAAATAATAAAGGATTTTATTAAGAAATTAATAATTAGAAATATACTGACAAAAAACAAACAAAAAATAAAGTAGAATAACCTCTCTGAATACATTCATTACTTAGCACGCCCAGTTCTCTCAATAAAAATGTATTTATATATTGAATAGGAAAAAATAATAAAATCTTAATTCATATGAAAATCAAAGAAAATGCATCATCTTTCTTCTATTCTCTATTAAATGAAAAACTTGTTATATAAATACTCCCCCACCATGAATTATCATGGGAAATAAAGGATAATGAAAGTCATACATATAACTTAATAGGAAAAATTTGGGCGGAACAAACCTTATGAGATTGATTAATGAGCCTAATATAAGAAAAAAAATTTCTCTCTAAAAAATATAAGAATTTAACAAATTGACACATAATTATTCCTGTGAAAAATTAATCCGAGAAAGCGATGTTTTGGAATAAATTCTCTCGAAAATTTATCTCATGACGCCCCCCCCAAAATAAATTATTATAGAACCCCTCTCTCAAAAATATTAAATCTATTCCTAAAACTTTCCGCATGCGCTTGAATCATGAAAAATAGGTATATTCATCACAAATAGGACAATAATAAAATCCCTCTTCTACAATATCCTCTCTTTCATATCCGCATTCATTACAACTAACCATGTGCTCCCTCCCTACTCCCATTCTCCCACTTTCCATTCACCCCCACGTGTGTGGGGACAATTTAATCATTTTTTTCACTCTTTCATTTTTCCCGCGGATCCAGATAAGGACCTCCCCGATATATACCGAAGGCTTTTTCATGCTTCATTTGACTCCGATAAATGAGTTCCTCGATATCGAGGAATGAATTTGCGGGATATTTCAAGTCCAATATCCGACTATTGACTAAATGCCGTGGGACGTCCGTGTCACCAAAGAGTTCGTAAAGCCAATACCGGAGATCTCTCGACTCCATAATTCCCCAGAAATTATGAGCGTCCAAGTCCATAATCACGAATCCACGTGAATTCACCACGGGGAGAAGAATGAAATACTCTTCCCCATGCTCCGCCTGGACGACGAGATAAAACCATTCGTCCTCATCTAAATTCAGTTTTTTCATTTCCATTTTTTTACACCTCTTTTTTTTTACTTTCCATTCACCCCCACGTGTGTGGGGACAATGCATTCAATCATCCTTCTTTTTATCACTCTCTTTATAAATTCTGATCGTCTGTTCAGTTTCGATAGTGGAGATTCCTTCTCTCGGAACCAACATTACTTTCCCATGTCGTATGACCAATTTTAAAAGCGGCATTATTTCACCTCATTTTTATTATTTTTAAAAATTGTTCTAAATTTGAAAATAATATACTCTGCTTTTCCCCATATATATTTTAATTTTCATCCATCTTCTATTCTTTAGGCACTTTTTTTGATAATTGTCTTTATTTGTCTTTATTAAATATATGAAATCCTATTTTTAAAAATATATTTTATTTATTGATCATAATATGGTATGATCCATATTTAAGTCTTCTTAATATTCTTTTAATAAAATTTTTTTAAAGCATAAAATTCCATATTTTTACCACTTAACTTCTAATTATTCAATATGGTATATTTTATAAATAAAAAATATTTTATAGTTAATTTGAAATTAATGCTTCAATAATATTAAGATAAAATTGCCTAATCAGAATTCACATTTAAAAAATTTGAAGTTAATTGACTAAAATAATTCCCCTCATGTCATATAAAAGCAAATAATTTAATTTTAAATGAATATAAAGTATAATTTAATATAATGAAAATAATAAAAAATGTAATAATTATTATCATAATATAATTCTAAGTGATAAAAATCGCGTCATTAATAGCACGAAGATGGTTAAAACAAGCTGAATCAGATTTAAATGCGGCTAAAAACAGTCTAAGTTCTAAAAACTTTGATTGGAGTTGTTTTCAAGCACAGCAAGCCGCCGAAAAGAGTTTGAAGGCTTTTTTATATAATTTAGGCTACACTTCAATCATTACCCATTCTTTAAAAGAATTGGTAATGGAAGCGGAAAAAAAACAATCGGAATTCTCAAATGTAAAATCTGAAGCAAGATTTTTGGACATGTTTTATATCCCTACACGCTATCCGAATGGCTTAGCAGGAAATTTAACGCCATCCGAATTTTATGAAAAAGGTGATGCTGAAAAATGCATAAATTATGCAGAATTAATATTGAAGATCGTGAAAAAATATATTTAAAATTAAATGCCTTCTTAAATGATTTAAAACAAAAATTTCCAATAAAATCAATTTACGTATTCGGCTCTTTTGCATCGGGCAATATCCATGAAGGAAGTGATATTGATTTAATTATCATCGGCAATTTCAAGGAACGCTTCATTGAAAGAATAGGAAAAATATTGGAACTCACCGACCTCCCTATTGAACCTCTCGTTTACACGGAAAATGAATTTGATGACATGATTAAAAACAAAAATCCTTTTATCCTTGAAATTTTAAAATACGCAAAAAAATATTAAAACATGACATTAAAATAGAGAATATTAAAATATACTATGAATGTAAATCTATTTTATTAGAGAAAAACCTTTATAGAAGAAATACATAAAATAAAATTAAATGACTACTTTTTAGCGTCAGTAAAAAAAATTTTCTGCGGACGAAATAGGGGAATTAATCATAAAATTAATAGAAAATGATCGGGAGCTCATTAATTTATGAATATTTTTAATAGCAATGTAGTTCTTTTAAGAAAATTGATGGAGTGTTTCGAATCCATGGACAAACGATTTTAATCTCTCATCAAGCAAATGAATGAGCACTTTCCATTTACCCCTCTCCTCGTATTTGAGGGCAATGAATTTTTATTAAATTTTTATAAATACTTAGTTTTTTAATCTAATACAGCCTTATCTGGGATAACCTCTAAAGGCTTTAATATTTATTTATATTGTTCGCAACAAGAGAACACATCCCATTTGAAAGAAAAATAAAAGTTGAATCTGGAAATTTTTAGATCCATATCAATGAGAAACCTAATATCCAGTACCCAGAAAAAACCCTATGGGCATGAACCATTGATTTCATGAAAAATCGCTCCATCAACTAAGTTTTAATTTTAGTTTATTTGACTTTTTTCTGATATAGCAAAGAGATTTTTCTCGTGGTCTTTTTCCTTCATAAATGGGAGTGGGGTGTTGCTCGAAAATATTTAAGACGTTTAAATAGAAAAATAGGGATGAGTATCCCATGAGTTTAAAGGAAAAAATTGAGGACGCTTTTCCCATTGAGATAATAGGAAAAATTTTATGATGATAATTAAGTTCTTATTGATAAGTGGTTATATGAGGCAATGCATTAAGAATTCATGATTTGGGAAGATTAAATTTGGAGGAATTCGTTTATAGAATCAATCATGATAAAAAGGTGTAAATTAATAGAACTGGTTATTCAAATATAGAAAATAAAGGACCTAAAATATTCTATAATACTACTAATATAGAAAGGAAGGAATAACTCTAAGATTCCTTTTTAGGAGAATTTCTTAAATCATGGAGTCTCTATTAAAAATGGAAAAAAAAGGTCATAAGCCAAATAAGCAGAGTTAATGTAAGAAGCGGTTTGAAAGGAAGGAAAGAAAATAAGTAAGTAAGTTAATAGAGATTTTTAATTGTTTCACTCGAAAAATGGGCGCCGGAGGAGGAGGTTTTTTAATTATTATTAAGATAATGAGTGAAGAGAAACGTGATTGAGATGAGGCATTATAAGACTTGGATGAAAAGGTCAACAATGGTTTGCATCATTTTTTGATTAAACACGTAATTTTTCAAGGGGCTTGGGATTTTGATTACTTTTAACATTTGTTCTGCGCATTTTTTTAATTTTTCACAATCACTTTTTTTAATGGAAGTTATTCCGTGGGCATAAATGGATTGATTTCTTTTTTCAATGATTTGGAGAAGGTTAAAAATAGATTGTTTCGTGATGGCATTTTCACCTAAAATGGACCGCAAGATGGTACCTGCGACAAGACCAATCTTGCGGGGCAAGGTGGATTGTTCCTTGAATTCGCCTGCTTTTCCTTGTTTTTGGTAAATAAAACGCCATGTTTCGTTATATTTGTTTAAAAGAGCTTGTTCAATAGTCGATGGAGAAACGGATTGATTAAGATCGTGTTGAGAGGCAGGAAGTGCCCCTTGCCATTTTAATCGTGAATAATCAGGATCTTGCGTGTTTAATTCATGATGCGTGAAGAGAATGTATTGATTGATCATTTCAATCGTTCGATAATATTTGAGAGCGGCGTTATTATAGGCCTGGTCAAAAAATTCTCGCTCTGCATTTTTCAAGATATCATGAATCAAGAGAGGGCTGATTTTTTCGACCTCTTTTTCTCCACGAATCATGCCATCATGAATTTCAGATAAATAATGTTCCCATTGGTCGAGGATGTGTAAAAATTCGTCTTGTATGTGGGCTACTCGTTCTCCTAATTGTTTAAATGAATTTCTTGTCTTATCAAGAAAGCTTAATGCCCGCTTATAGTCAATAGCGTTCCAATGAAACAATAAATTCGCCAAGTTGGCCAATAATTCTGGAAAAAGCGGATTGTTCGAGGACTGCTTGATGAGATTAAAAGTATCCACCGCAATATTAAATTTAAAATTCAAGAAATATTTTAGCCCATCAATTAGTTTATCATCCTGGAATATATCGAACGGATTCGGAATGGAAACCAAAATCTCCGAACCAGGTTCAGGTCTTCGCAATTTTGGATTATAATTTTGATTATTAACGTATAAAATATTTAAATTGAATACGGACGCCGCAATGCCGCATCCCACGCTCATGATTTTTGTCCCTCCCGTGGGATCAATCGCTATGCGATTTTTCTCGATGTTTTTCTTCTCTACAAGAAATTTAATTCCTCTTTTAACTAAATCATACGCACCCGCAGCCGAAACGCGCTCGATGCCTTCTCGCTTGTACTGGGACGGCTTTAATCCCGTCTGCTCGATGATTTCATCCAAGATTCTTTCTGTTTCTCTCGTATGAATGAAAAAAACGCATTCCGGTTCATTCGCTAATATGGATAAAATAATGGGTTCGGGAGAATATCCCACCGTGAAAATAATGCCTTTATATTTTTCCAAATGCCATTCTGAGTGAAAACAAGCGACAAATCTTTGCTTGCTCAATTCCCATAACATTTTCATTTTTGCTTGATATTCTTCACTGTTGCTCTCTAACTCGGGAATCTCCTCTAATATCTGACTTATTTGAGCTGAAATCTCCCGAACCTTTTCCCTCGCTAAGCATTCTTCCTCAGCTTCTCCCATTCCTTTTTCTTCTCCTTGGTTCATTTTATTCTCTGGTGCTATTTTATAACTATAATCCATATAATGATCATTACTATTGAAAATTATCTTTTTACATGAATTTTCAATTAATTTACATGAATTTTCAATTAATTTACATGAATTTTCAATTAATTAACTTATTGTAATCTTCTTGGAATCTCGTGATTATTATTTCATGAAATAAAATAGGAGATGTCTCGTTTTTTTATCAGTCTTAATTAGCTGATTTTGTTGAAAACTAAAATCCCTCAGAAAACCAAAATCCCTCAATTCACTACTTAACTTTTCTCTCTCAAGTAAGTAAATTTTTTTTATTTCATCTTTTACCATGATTTCAAGTGTGTTATTTTATTTTGCTCCTCGTTGATAATATTTAATGTATTAAAAGAGTAAGCTCGTTTTCTTTCTGTCATTTAATAAATGTTCCAATGAAATGCATTCTATAACTCAGTGTCTCTGAGATTCAATTACATGAGTCATTATTGATACTCTTTCATTGATTCGATTTAAATTTTTAAGATCCTTTGAAAAAAAATTATCCTCAAAATTAGTAGCATGAACGTTATAAAGCCCTAAAGATTGAAGGGTTGAAATTTATGAAGCGTTTCTAAATCTAAATTAAAACATTTATCACCATAAGCATCCACAAAACCCCGCGAAAGCGTTAACTTTGAAGTATTTCCTCCTTGTTTTCATGTAAAGAAGTAACAACGCTTTTAGGAATGAAAAAAATTAATTTAACTCTTGTATCAATAGGAAGGAGCTTGCTAAGGGCAAATTTAAATGAGATCGTTTTAATTCATTTGCCGGCATGGATAAATTCAACTTCTATACACTTCGAAGGACCCAAAATATATATAATTGTCCTGGTTTTTTGAATCCTCATGAGATCTCATTCTCATCGTAATAATTTATTTATATTCAACGCTCTCGAAAATTTTATTTTTTTCTCTTCATCGTAAATTTACTCCGTTCGCTAAAAATTGTTTCAAGCGATGTTGAGCCTGCTCAGTTCATCCGAAAAAAATGCTATTTATTTCATTTTTTTTTTTTATTTATTTTTTTTTATTTAGTGCTGTCTTTTCTTTCTTTAATGCCCTCTTCGCCTTATCATTCCAAAATAAATAAGTATTTGATTTAGGATTTTTTAAAACTACTCAAAAGCTCAAATAATACATGCCCCCTCGAAGTGATTTCCAATGTTTCCCGCCCTTTTTCCCTCAATAACCCTTGCCTTACCATTAGACGAATTAAATGATGATTAGAATGAACTTTACGTCTCTCATGGATTTTTAAACTCACGTCTAAAAGATCATTAAAATCAATGGAACGCAAGATCGGAATCTCCACTAACACCGCATGAAGTCCCATCGCTTTCGGATGTAAAATCCGCTTGCTCTCCTCAGAGGATAGTTTTTCTAAATTTAATGTATTATCCGCCCGCAAAAAATTTTTAATGTTTCCCTCTCTCTCTATCTCCGGACTGGTAATTAAATGATAAACCATGTCCACCGGGAAAATATTTGATAACGTCGTAAAAATTCCCGACATGGTCTTCCTCCCTCCCGCAATGTTCACGTGAATCTCTTCCACCGCTCCTTTTTCTTTTAATTTCATGCCCTCCCTTATCACTGATACAAACATTTTCATTACCTTGTAATTGTCCCCCCGCGTGTTAATATCAGAAAGCCCACTCATGATAAATGGATGAATGACAAGTTGCGGATTATGCTTTTTAATATCATGCTCCACCACCTCTAAAGATAACCGTGTTAATTCATTATCCGTCGTAATAACAGCCACATGGGTTGGACTATAACTCTCCCCTAAATCGCCGTATTGCAACGCATCAATAGTCCCCGTTACCACCCCAGGAGACAATCCCAATGATGTTATTAAATAAATCGACCTCATCGCTACCACCTCCTTCCTTACTTTCTAAATAAACTTGATAAATCATACCTAATTTAAAAATTTTTTCTCATGCCCCCACCTATTACTTTTTTTTAATTGAATTTATTGAATATTCTACCCTCACGCATCCCTAAACCCCGCCAATATGCCCCCTCACTCGCATGAAAAACTACTTCCCTTCCCTCCCTTTCCTACCACACTAAATCATTTGAATTACTTTCGATAAAAAAATCAGTAAAAAAAAGACATGATCGCTTCCAACCCCCCTCCTTCAATGAATCTTTTCCCCTTCGAGAATTCAGATTTCAATCTTCTATATGAAGCTTATTCCTTTGCGACATCATTAAAACCATATGATGTGAGGAGAACTACTTATTCATTTCAATCTTCTATTTGAAGCTTATTCCTTTGCGACCCTGGATAGATATGGAGAGTATCTATTACAGGTTGAGGTATTTCAATCTTCTATTTGAAGCTTATTCCTTTGCGATATGAGATAGACTATGAGAAGGTGCCATCAAGAGCTTCATATTTCAATCTTCTATTTGAAGCTTATTCCTTTGCGACAAAAAAGATTTATGATTCTGAAGAGATGAGAACAAAAGATTTCAATCTTCTATTTGAAGCTTATTCCTTTGCGACCATTCTCCATTTTCCTTAACGAAGAGATGGATGAATATTTCAATCTTCTATTTGAAGCTTATTCCTTTGCGACCGAGAGTAACTGCTCCAGGTGTCGTGGACGGGGGAAATTTCAATCTTCTATTTGAAGCTTATTCCTTTGCGACTTGGGATTTCAAGTCTTCTACTTCTTGAGCAGTTGTCTATTTCAATCTTCTATTTGAAGCTTATTCCTTTGCGACAATTTTTTAAATCTTGATTCTTAATTTTTGATTCTATTTCAATCTTCTATTTGAAGCTTATTCCTTTGCGACCGTTCGGCTATGCGTCTTCGTGCCTATTTGCGTTATTATTTCAATCTTCTATTTGAAGCTTATTCCTTTGCGACGTTTGATAAAGCTTATCATTCAAATCCCCTTTTGGCTTATTTCAATCTTCTATTTGAAGCTTATTCCTTTGCGACATAACGGTTTAATTAAAAGAATAACGCAAATAAACGCCAATTTCAATCTTCTATTTGAAGCTTATTCCTTTGCGACAACAAGTGTAATTGGAGGAAGGCTATAGAAGACATAGAATTTCAATCTTCTATTTGAAGCTTATTCCTTTGCGACATTGAAAAAAACAAGACTAAAATAGTCATTAAAATTAAATTTCAATCTTCTATTTGAAGCTTATTCCTTTGCGACAAAAAAATTGGTAAATTTTATCAAAAATTATGAAAGCGTATTTCAATCTTCTATTTGAAGCTTATTCCTTTGCGACGCTCTAATTCTTGCTGTTGCTGTTTGTATTGCTGTACCAATTTCAATCTTCTATTTGAAGCTTATTCCTTTGCGACCCCCACGTATTGTTTAAAATTACGAATTATGAGTTTTCGATTTCAATCTTCTATTTGAAGCTTATTCCTTTGCGACGCTTGAACCTGAGATTTTTGTCATATCCCACCATGTTATTTCAATCTTCTATTTGAAGCTTATTCCTTTGCGACAATGAAACTATTTAAAACAAGCTTGGGGTTAAAACCAGTATTTCAATCTTCTATTTGAAGCTTATTCCTTTGCGACACTTCTTAAAACAACTAACTGTGACACGGCTGTGACAATTTCAATCTTCTATTTGAAGCTTATTCCTTTGCGACCACTGCGACGGAATGGATGGCGTCGAGGACGAGCTCCTATTTCAATCTTCTATTTGAAGCTTATTCCTTTGCGACG
>JALGVJ010000037.1 GCA_029838195.1 Promethearchaeota archaeon | reverse complement strand
CTGTTTCATTACTTCCACTTTTTTAGAATATTATCGACTAATGGGGTGTTTTGGCCGGCATTTTGGCAAGGACACGCTCTTGAATACCAAGGGAAAAGAGGTGCGTGCGTACCGGCATCTCATGTTTGAACGGTTTCTCATCTGGGTCTACGAGCAATGTTCAAGAGGGCGGAAGATTCAAGACCTCTTGTGGCAATTCCGTGAAAAGAATTCCCGAAATCATGAGGTCATTCAATTCACGTGTCAGAGCACGCAATTATTGTTGATGTCCGAATCCGCCTGATGTTCGAGTCCCTTTTTTTCATGAATTAGAAAAGCATTAAAAGGAGGAAATAAAAGATCTAACTAAAAAGCATTAAAAAAATACAAAACTTAAGTTTTAATTTATTTGTATGTTTAAATGAAAATTCAATAAAGCTGAATTTCTCATGCTTAAAAAGAGAATCTTAAAAAGAGATTTTTAAAAAGAGTGGGTTATTTTCCTATTTTAAATTTTAAATTCTAAATAACTTTAAATCCCAATAAAATTAAAGCGATTATGAAGTCTTAATTAAATGGCATTTTGGAGGTAAAAAAGAATGGATATTGCTATAATCAACACTTGGCTTCTTACCATGGAAGGAAAGGGGGTGGGAATCATTCGAAATGGTGGAATCGGAATTGAAGGCGATAAAATTATTCATGTTGGAAAAATGGAAGGGTTCAATTATAAGAGTGCGGATATTCTTATTAATGGTGAAAATAAGATGGTAGTAATGCCTGGCTTGATTAATTCCCATTTCCATTCGATGCTCACGTTATGTAGGGGAATGGTCCATGATTTACCTGAGATTGAATACATGCCAAAGGGATTGAGCCTCTTTGCTGATGTCTTAAAAGGACAAGATTTTCTATTAGGAACTAAATTAGCCGTATTAGAAGGATTACGAGCGGGAACCACCACCTTTGCGGAATATGGGATTGGATTAGCTTCTCTTCTAAATAACGTGTATAAACCATTTAATGTCCGAGTCGTGGCAACAGAAATGATAACGGAATTAGATTTTTCTGAAGAGAAAAAAACAGATGATCTTTATACATTTTATCGCTTTTTAGGGAACAATGCTTTTAAAAGGGCAAATAAATTGTTCAAGCAGTTTCAAAACGATGAGTTAATCACTTGTATGTACGGTCCGAATGCGCTCGATATGGTATCATTAGACTTGATAAAGGAAATAAAAGAAGAAGCTGTAAAACGCAATTCTAAAATCCACATGCACGTGGCACAAGGAGGGAGGGAACGTTTGCAAATCGAAAAAAGGTATGGATCTTCCATGACCACGGTAAAATTATTGAAAGAACACGACCTATTGGATTCTACATTAATAGCAGCTCACATTCACGATACTACAAGAGAAGAGAGGGCTGTAATGGTACGAAATGGTGTAAAAATGGTTGGCTGTCCAAGTTCAATCTCAAAAATTGATGGAATCATCCCTCCCTTGGCAGATTTCATAGAATTGGGTGGTATTGCTGCGATTGGAACGGATGAGGCACCAGGAACGGGACATCATGATTTATTCATTGAAATGAGAATGGCAAGTTTGTTATCCAAGGTTGCAAAGCGAGATCCTACCGTTTTACCCCCTTGGACGTCTTTAAACTTGGGCACTTTAGGAGGAGCACGTGTTTTAGATTTAGAGAATAAAATTGGAAGTCTGAGACCGAGCAAACAAGCGGATCTAATATTGCTGAAACTCAACGTGCCTCATTTAACTCCCATCATCCATGAGCCTTTTTGTAATTTAGCCGCTAATTTGGTCTATTCCGGTAAAGGTAATGAAGTGGACACGGTAATCATTAATGGAAAGATTATCTTGTTAAATGGTAAATTTCAAGAGATTGAGGAAGAAAAGATCATTAACCAAGCAAATAAGCGAGCCCAAGAGCTATTTCCAGAAGTATCTGAACTCTGGAGAAAATCAGGCTCACGCATGGTTAAATATCATGAGCAAGGATATATTTAATTCAAACTTTTTTCCTTTTCAAAGAGATTTCATCTTCTTTCCATTGCTCATTCTTAGGCTCATTATTTATTTATTATACTAATTGTTTTTATTAAACAAAATACATATCTTGTTTTAATCATGTTTCGATTTAATGATTATCATGTCATATATTTACATGAAATCCTTGGAAAATAAAGCAGAAAAATATGATAGAGGAATTCAGCTTTTAACTCTTGGCAAGTTATCTGAGATCCATGAAGAAATCGTGGAGAAATACTTGAATAAGGGCGAATATCTTTTAGACTTAGGAATGGGTACGGGATCATTCGCCATATCATGTGCTAAAAAAGGATTAAAAGTAGTGGGAATTGATAAATCTGAAAAAATGCTAAGTGTCGCAAGAAAAAAAATAGAAGAACAAAATTTAACGGATAAGATCAAAATTATTAAGCTTTCAGTTATTGAATTGGACACCCATTTTCAAGATAACTCGTTTGATAAAGTAATTGCCTCGTTATTATTTAGTGAACTGTATGAAAAAGAAAGGGAATTTTGCATTAAACAAATACATAGGATTTTAAAGCCTAATGGAGAATTTATATTATTAGACGAGGTTAAACCGGATATATTTTGGAAAAAAATGATTTATACCATGATTAGAATTCCCTTATTAATATTCACTTTTATTTCTACCCATTTAACCACGCATCCTTTAAAAAATATAGAAAATCTATTGAAAAATCAAAGTTTTTTAATCACGGATACCAAAAATTATTTATTAGATTCTTTAAAATTGATACGGGCTAAAAAATTAGATAATGAAAAGGGTAAATAATCGAAGATGAGAATAGAATGGTAATCACAAAACGATTACAATTAATGGGCGCCTACTTTTTTAGGTGGATTGGCTTTCCCGTGGAACCTCAATTAATTGAAATTGGGAAGCCCACGACTAACAGCCCCGTCCTTCTTACCTGTAATTTTAGTTTAACAGTTCACCGAGTCTTGAAAAACCTTAAAAATCTCGATTGTTATCTCTTAGTGGCTCCTTCTAATGGAATTAACGTGTGGTGTGGGGCTTGCGGTGATGATTTTAACACGAATTCTGTTCTTTCAATCTTGAAAACCACTAATATCGGAGATAAAGTGACGCATCGTACTTTAATTCTCCCCCAATTAAGCGCCCCCGGCATAAATCCGAAGGAAATAAAACTTAAAACGGGATGGAATGTAAAATTTGGCCCTGTTTACGCAAAAGACATTCCCTCCTATATTGAAAACAATTTTAAAAAAACGGAAGCGGAAAGAGAAGTTAGATTTCCTCTCTCTCATAGAATAGAAATGGGAAATCTCTATTTTTTCATGCTTTTTTTGTTAATTACCCTCATTTATTGGATTGGTGCCATTTTCATGCCTTTTTTGAATTTAATTTTATACATCCATTCCACGCTGATTTTAGTGATAACCATTCATGGCTCCATGATCATTCTTCCCTCCATTAACATTCAAAAGGGATATATTAAAATTATCCTATATGGGTCGATTATTTTAACTTTAATAGCTATTTACAATTTAATTTTAAAACCGAATATCTTCTATTTTACATGGGATATTATTTTGGCGAGCTTGATCTTGCTAATAATGGGAGAAGATTTTCATGGATTAACTCCCATCTATAAAAGTGAATTAGGTGAACGAAGCTGGAAAAAAGGCAAGAAAACCATGAAATTCTTGTTCAGTGAATATAAACTAAGTGCTTATGGAGATATCCGCATTAAAGAAGATGATTGCATTGGATGTAAATTCTGTATTGAAGTTTGTCCGAGATTCGTGTTTAAATTCGATACAAATGAGAAAAAAGCGAAATTGCTTTATCCAAATAAATGTATAAATTGTCATGCGTGCATTAATCAGTGTTTAGGTAAATGTTTAAGCATTCATTAATATGAGATTAAAATTAGGACTAAAATTAATTGCCTGAGAGTTTTTTGGAAAATATTAAATTTCCAGTTAATAGCATGATTCATGGTATGAAAAAAACTCTTTTTTAAAAATTTTTTAGCATCAATGTATAGTTCAAATTAAATAGGGGGAAGAAATGAAAATTTTTTAAATCAATCGACCAATGACCTTATTATATTATCATTAATTAATGACGATTTTAAGATGAGTGCTCCAAAAAAAAATGAAGAATCTTATTCTTTAAAACGCGCCTTGTCCTATAGCATTGGCCAAATCATCAATAATGCTTCATATCAATCTTTCTCCTTGTTAATATTCACGTTTTATTTCACGGTGGTAGGTATTAATGTAATGTTAGTGACATTAGCATTTATGATATGGTCCGCGTGGAATAGCGTCAATGATCCTTTATTGGGGTCTATATCAGATAAGACACATACCAGATGGGGTCGTCGATATCCATATATAATGATTTCATTAGTACCTTTAGCATTAATCATGTTCTTTCTTTTTACACCTCCTATTTCAATAGGAATCAGAGATCAAGGATTAAATTTTATTTATTTTTTGATAATCATTCTTTTATTTGAATTATTTTACACGATGTTTGATGTGAACCTAATTGCGCTCTTTCCGGAATTATTCATTACAAAAGAAGAGAGAACTAAAGCAAATGCCGTGAGGATGACCGTATATCTTATAACATTAATCGTGACATTTGGGCTACCGACCATTTTCATTCCTGATTTCTCTAATCCAATATATTTACCCCAATATCAACTTTTTGGCATCTTCATTGCTATTTTGATAATTGTTGCGGGACTTGGTTTCTTAAAATTTAGTCCCAAAGAAAAGGCAGAATTTCGAGAAGAATACAAACATGTACCTAGTTTCTTTGAGTCTTTAAAAACATGCGGAAAAAATAAGACTTTTTTGAAATATTTACCCGCGGAGATAGCAATGTGGTACGTGATAGGAATTCAAACGACTATTATCCCATTATATGGTAAATTTGTATTAGGAATCGGCGAAGGCGAAACGATTTATTTAGCATTAATGTTAGCACTTGCTTTCATCTCAGCAGCAATTTTCATGAACATATTATGGAACCCGATTGTTCAAAAGATTGGTACTAAAAAAACATGGTTAATTTCAGCCACCGTTTGGATCTTGACATTAATACCTCTAATAATCATTCAGGACAAGATTCAAGGATTAATCGTATTTACTATTATTGGATTAGGCTTATCTGGTCCCATTTATCTCATTGATTTAATTATGAGTGATATAATTGATGAGGATGAGGTTAAAACGGGAACGAGAAGAGAGGCAGGTTATTATGGGGTCAAGGCATTCTTTTATAAGCTTTCTACGGTTGCTGTTTTTCTTACAATAGGACTTGTTTTCACGAATGCAGGATGGATCGTATATGAGCCTGAAAAAGTCACGTCAGAAGTAATACTAGGCTTAAAATTCTTGATGTTTTTATTTCCCACTTTTGCTCTTTTAATTTCATTGTTATTCATATATTTTTATCCGCTACACGGTGAAAGGCTAGAAAAAATAAAGGCCGAGTTAAAACAGATTCATTTAAAAAAGAAATCGAAAATTTAAATATTTTATTTTTTTTTTTCCCTTGATATAATCCATCTTATAATTAAAGGAAAAAATTTTAGTGATTATAAGCGAACTTTAGTTCGCAAGGAATTTTTTTTTAATTTTTTAAGATTCTACGACAAACGCATGAATAATATTGATATAGGGCTGGTTTTATTAAGAGGAGATATCTTTTCAAATAGCATAACATGTTTTTAATCAATATTAAAAGGAAAGATTTTCATTAGGGAGTTCTTTAGAGCTAATTTCATGAAAAATGTATAATATCAATTGGTTAGATGAAACTTGTAATTTTTGGATTGATGTTTCCTAAAAATTAATTATAGTTTATTTCAGTTAAAAATCGAGTAATTTTCTAAATGAGCGAAAAAAAATGACCATAAAACCACATGAAATAAAAGATAAAGGATAAGATAAAGTTAGAATCTTATTCGGGGAAACTTACCCTTAGGAAAAGGCCCCAGTCTAGGAAATTTTCCGGAAAATCTCCTTCCTTTTCGTGGCATGATGAATGGAATGAATCCCAAATGACCCTGCCGATGGTCAAACAAGACATTATCGATGGAAATCACGAATCCTAACAAGATTCTTCTATCGGTTTCATTATCTAAGATTCGGAGAGCATAGGTATCTTTAAAATCCAAAAATCCTCCTAAAAATATATCTCTCCATCTATCCGCCTTTTCAACTTCAGCAATTATTTTATCAGTAGAAAGATCTTTTATCTTATACGACCAACCCATGAATTCTCCTTGAGCTTCATACCATCTATTTCCATCAGGATCTTCCAAATAGAATAATGGATGCAAGAATGATAATATTTTTTTCTTAATACGAGCAATTAAATTCCCTTCGGCGTCTTTTAAGTCTTGAGCTCCTCGCGCAGATATGATTTTTGAATGAAGGGTAGCTGAAACGGTTCCATCGAGTTCAAGTAATTCAATTTTTTTTCGTATACTTAAAAAAATTCGTTTCATTTTTCCAATAACTTGATTTTTTTCATCAAGAATATCGCCCGAGCCAAAATCCCAAAACTTTTCCTTTAAAATATAATAATTTCTATTAAGATCAAACAACCCTCCTTTTAAAATGGGAACAATTCGTTTTGTTTGAATAGCTTTACTTTCAGATTCATTAATAGAGGTGTTATATTTAGTTTTAGGTAATTCTATTCCACATGATTCACAAAATCTCTGATTAGGATGAAAAATCTTTCCACATTCCGGACATTTTAAATTTTGCATGGTTTTTTCTTTTTATTCCTTTTCGTTTTCAAGTGTTAAGTTAAAATTAAGGCTTATTAAAGTTAAATAAAATGGAGTCCGATATTAATTAAATATTAGTTACCCTTATGAAAAAATGGATCAAAATGTAATAGCGGGTATAAAGAATAGGATCTTGAAAAAAGAATTTATATTACTAAAGGCAAGTAAAATCCTGTTAAATATTAAACTTGCCTCAGTAAAATTTTTTCAATTTTTCGATATCAATCGGACCATTTATATTAATTAAGCTAACTAGATTCTTATCTAAAGGTTGAATAGAATCTTCCACGGAGATATATTTAATTTTCCAGTTCTCATCAATCAATTCATTTAATGTGTAAATCTCTTTATCAATGAGAGATTTTGCCCTAATTAAAGCATGAGATACGGGATAAATCGTAAATAAAGTCTCTAAATACCCATTTTTCCAACGCGGTATGACAGCATCATATCCTTTTGATTGAGCAATCAAGAATTCAATAACACTTGGTTTAATTAAAGGTGCATCGCAGGAAAGAACGAAGGCTTTCTTGAAATTTAGTTCATTTAAATGTTTAAGCCCGGAATAAATGCCGATTAGTGGTGTTCGAATTTTATCATAAACTAATAATTCTGTATCATCTATAATAAATTTTTCTCTCGGAATTTTAAATTTTTTAAAGTACTCTTCAATCTGATTTGCGGAATGAGCCACTAAAAATACGTCATTATCAAATTGTTCTAATGTTTCAGTTTGATAGAGGATTAAAGGTTTTCCGAGAAATTCAATACTTCCCTTATCCACACCAAATCGTCTACTTTTTCCCCCAATTAAAATTAAGATTGCTAAATATTTTGGATCGTTCAACTCATCATTCATTTTTGGTTCTCGTTCTCATTTATTATAATTCCATGATTTTTCTTTAAATATTCAATATCTTCAAATTTATTGATATTAAAAAAGGTTAATAATTTATTATCAATGGTTTTAATCATACTTTCAATGGGAATATACTTCACTTTCCAGGTATCTTTAATTATTTTTATCAATTTGTATTTTTTTTTCATGAGATTTTTTCGAGTTTGAATCAGTCCTTTTTTTACGGGATAAATAGAAAATAAAGGCTCTAGATAGCCATTATTCCATTGCGGGATTACGCAATCATGGTCAAGGGATTCGTCTATCATTATTTGAATTACTTTAGGATTGATGAAAGGCATGTCGCAAGAAAGAATGAAACACTTTTCATGATGTAATGCATCTAATTTTTGGAAAGCTGCATGAAATCCCAAAAGAGGCGTTCGTAAGGTCTCATCTTCAATAAAACTCATGTCGTCGAAAATGAAAGAGATTGAGTCAAGCTTGCTTAAACGAGACTTATAGAGAGTTGCTTGAGCCTTGTCATGAGCGACCAAAAAAATTTTTTTATGAAAGGGAAGAAGTGTATCAATAACATGAGCTATTAATGGCTTGCCATTAAACTTAAATATCCCTTTTACACTTCCAAAACGAAGGCTTTTTCCTCCAATGAGCACGGCAAATGCAAGATCATTCGTACTTGTATTAATTTTTACCACGTAATTAATGAGATCATTAATATTCTATTAAAATAATAATTAAAAATTATAAAAGATTTTAATTAATTGGAAATTAAATTAAAGTTCGTTTTTCGCTCAAATAAATCATGCGCATTAAAGAAAAATGTGCTGTTTTTGGCGTCACGTGTGATGATGTGGGATTTTCTGTCTCAAATATTTTATATAAAGGGCTAATTGCCCTTCAGCATCGAGGACAAGAATCCACAGGAATTTCGATAATGAATACGGGTGGTTCCAACATCTATACTTATAAAAAATTAGGGTTGGTATCAAAGGTTTTGAATAAGAAAAGGATTTCTCAAATGTGGGGAAACATCGGAATAGGCCATAATAGATATGCTACAACTGGCTCAGAAACATACTCCTCTTCGGACTACATGCAACCGTATCACTTTAAAAATAATGAAATAGAATTTTCTTTTGCCTTTAATGGAACCATTCCGAATTTCGATGAAATCAAACAAAAAATGAGCGATATGGGGCGAATTTTTGTGACCAACACCGATACAGAAGTTATTGCTCATTTACTTGCCTCCATTGCGCTGGGAACGGAAGATTGGGCAGAGGTTTTAAAAATTGCAAGTAGATTCTTAGATGGTTCTTATTCTTTAGTATTACTAACGAATAAAGGAGATATATATGCCATGAGAGATCCATTGGGATTTAAGCCTCTATGTATTGGCGAGCTCAAGACAGAAAAAAGAAATTTATATTTTGTTGCTTCAGAATCGTGCGCAATTGACGCAGTGGAAGGAACTTTTTTAAGAGACGTGGAACCAGGAGAAATTGTACATTTAAGTCATCAAAAAGAGATTCATTCTGAAATGATTTTAAAATCAGAAAGAACAGCTTTATGCATGTTTGAATTTGTATATTTTGCTCGTCCAGATTCCATTATTGATGGCATATCCGTTGCCGAAGCCAGACTTCGTTTGGGTATAAATTTAGCAAAAAAAGATCCCCTATTAAATGACCCCAAGATACGAGAAAATGCCATCGTGGTTCCTGTTCCTGATTCTGGTCGTAGTGTAGCCGTGGGTTATGCAAAAGAAGCACGATTGCCGTACGTAGAAGGATTGATGAAAAATCGATTTGTTTGGAGAACATTTATTATGCCGGGTCAACAACGAAGAAAGTCTGCTGTAAAAGAGAAATTAAACCCAATTAAAAGCGTAATTAATGGAAAAGACGTGATACTCTTGGATGATTCTATTGTACGAGGAACTACTACGGAGCAAATTGTTTCTTTAATTCGCTCGGCGGGGGCAAGATCCGTGAATATTCGTATAAGTTGTCCACCCGTTATTAATGCATGCTACATGGGAATTGATTTTCCAACACGAGACGAGTTAATCGGGGGAAAATTCTATAAACTTTATGGAGAACAATATATTGAAGAGATAAGAAAAAAGATTGGTGCTGATTCACTTCTCTATCAATCCTTAGATGATTTGATAAATGCTATTGGATTACATGAAGATCAATTGTGTTTGGCATGCTTGACGGGAAATTATCCCATAAAATCAGCTATTAAGCTGGCAGAATTGGAGCAATCTATCGCGACCAGCAGGAATTAATCGAATGCTTAATTATTTTTTACAATATTCAATGAAGTTCTTATATAATTGGATGCCATATTTACTCGATTTTTCAGGATGAAATTGAGTGGCTACGACATTCTCTTTTTGAATGATGGAGGCGAATTCGGTTTCACCATATACTGTCTTTCCCAAAATCATTTTATCATGTTTGGGCACCGCAAAATATCCATGAACAAAATAAAAATATGCATTGTTAGGAATATTCTTCACTAAAAAATGATTAGGGTTTGTAAGATATACATCATTCCATCCAATTTGAGGAATTTTACCTACTTTATTTTTTTCAAATGGGATAACAATTCCTTCCATGATGTTTAAACCTTCATGTTCGCCCATTTCAAAACTCTTTGAAAATAATAGTTGGAGTCCTAAACAAATACCTAATAAAGGTTTATTTTCTTTTACTAATTCTTTTATTATCTCATCTATTTTGCGGTTTTTTAGATTTTTCATTGCATCACCAAATGCGCCCACGCCCGGTAAAATTATACCATCCGCATTTCGCAACACGTTAGGATCTGAGGTAATTTTACTTTCGATATTTAAATATCGGAATAATTTATAAATGCTTTTTAAATTTCCCATCCCATAATCAATGATTGCTAAATAAAAAGCCATTATTCATAACCTCATGGGAATTCCTTCTTTTTGACATGCTTTTTTCACATGTTCGATGCTATATTCATTATAATGAAAGATGGAGGCGGCTAAGGCAGCATCCGCTTTCGCAATTTTAAACACGTCAATGATGTGTTGAGGGGTTCCCGCACCCCCTGAAGCAATAATAGGAACGTCTAACCGCTCTACAAATGCTTTTGTTAGCTCTAGATCATAGCCTTCCTTCGTACCATCCATGTCCATGGAGGTCAATAATATTTCTCCGCTTCCGAGCTCGACAGCTTTTTGCCCCCATTGGATGGCATCCAATCCTGTGGGGGTTCTTCCTCCATTAATATATACCTCCCACCAATAATGTTCTCCTTTAATTTCAAGGGTAATTTTATCGAGCATTGAAGATTTATCTTTAACACGTACACGCTTCGCATCGATGGCTGTAACGATACATTGAGAACCAAACATTTTTGCCCCCTCCTGAATTAAAGTGGGGTTTTTCACGGCAGCAGTATTTAAAGATACTTTATCGGCACCTGCTCTCAAGATTTCTTTAATATCATGTACGGTTCTCAAGCCCCCTCCCACGGTAAAAGGGATGAACACTTGTTCTGCAGTTTTTTCTACTAAATTTATTAGTATTTTTCTTTTATCAGAGGAAGCAGTAATGTCTAAAAAAACCAGCTCATCTGCACCTTGTTCATCATAATACGCACCCAGCTCAACAGCATCTCCCGCGTCTCGTAAATTGATAAATTTTGTTCCTTTTACAACCCTACCTTCCGTTACATCCAAGCAAGGAATAATCCGTTTCGTTAATGGCATCGTTAACTAAGCTTAATGTACTATATTTCAAGATAAAAATTGAAAGAAACCTTAATAGCTTTTCCATATTAGTACCACGGTAAAACTTTAAAAATTTTTATGAAAAAATTAAATGAATGAATAATAATCAACAAAAAAAGAAAATAAACACGTTCGAAATTTAGATTGAATTATCTTAATGCTCTTTATTTTATTAAAAAAGGACTATAATAAAGGAAAGGGCATTTCACTCGGGTGCTCTTGAATACGGCTTTATTAAAAGGAAAAAAAGAATGATCATTTTCATGGATGCGTAATAGTATCTTCTTTTATTTTAACAATCACTATTCTATGAATTTTATTGATTGTTAGTCCATTTAAGAAATTCTTCCGCGAATTCTCTTGCTTTCTTTAATTCTTCATTATAAATGGGACCTTCCTGCGATTTCACACGAACAGTTAATAATTTAGGATAAGTATTTTCAATCTTGGATGCGTTTTTAATTCTTTTCAAAAATCTTTTCCCAAACCCTTGTATTTTATCCGTTGGTAATGCATGAGTTAAAAATCCCGTTCCAAACCTTATTGTGACGCCTTTTTCCATTAAGATTTTATTTAATTTTTTTAACCATTTTTTTGAAGCAGGATCTCCCCGAAACATGCGAATGGCACCTCCCAAAACTAAAATATCAGGTGAGTCATTAGCAATTAGCACGGGTGAGACTTCTTTAACATGGCCGATTTTTACTTCTGACTTTTCAGGAAATTCATTCTTTAAAAATTCGGCCAAGAATTTACCATTTCCAAATCTTGTATCATGTAATATCCAAGCTTTTAAAGTCATGATTTAGATCCATATTTTATTCATTATAAAACTAAAGGAATCCAATTTTTATGGAGAAAGAAAAAATTACATTAAATAGAGATTTCTATCATGTTCGGAATCATTTATCATCTTGATATTGAAAAATTCCATGTATTAATTGTCCGGTGCTTATTCCGGCATCCCCAGGAGGAATTTTATCATGTTCTAAAAAAATAAATCCATTTTCTTGGACGAATTTTTTAATGGTGGCGGAAAAAGCATGATTATAGGCCACTCCGCCCGTCAATCCAATTTTCTCAATTCCATGTTGTTTCGCTAATTGCATGGCTCCTTCCGCAAAGGCTCTTGCGATTGCAAGGTGAAATGCAAGAGCAATGTCTTCTTTACTGTATTTTCGAGATTGAAGAAGATTAATAATATCTAAAATTAAATCAGAAGTTTTCAATACCAACTTATTCTTAATATTTTCTATTGATAAATTTAATTTTACTTTTCCCGGAATGCCTCGCGTTGCTAATCCTTCTAGTCGCATGGCAGGCTCTCCTCTATAAGTTTTAATCCTTGCGGCACCCAATAGATAAGAAACTACATCAAATATTCTACCCGTAGAGCTTGTTAATGGAAAAGCCTTGAATTCATTATTTTCTTGCTGATTTTCGAATTGCTTGATAATAATGGATAACTCTTGATGTCCATATTCTAAATCTTTATATAATTGGATTTCTTTACAAACACGTACGGTTTCATCCATGTCCAGAGCATTTAATAATACAGAAGCTGTCATTCGAGCAGGATATTTAGTACATCGGTCTCCTCCAATCATTGGTTGGTATTCTAAATGACCAAGTCTTTCATGAGATCTATAGGTACAAGAAAGCAATTCCCCTCCCCATATATTTCCGTCTTCTCCATACCCCACCCCATCCGTGCTAATACCGATAATTTTTTCATCCAATTCTATATTATTTTCTGCCATGAGCGCCAAAACATGAGCATGATGATGTTGGACTCGAAATAAGGGAATGTCTCGCTTTGAGGCTAATTCTTCGGCAAGTTTAGTAGTAAAAAAATTAGGATGAGCATCACATGCTATGAATTTTATTTCTTCCTCCTTTATCTGTAATAATCGTTTCATGTGAAAGAGAGCCTCTTTTAAGAATTCATGAGTTTCTAAATGAGTCACATTTCCAATGTGTTGAGTGGGAAATATCCGATTTCTACGTAAAACAGCGCCTGTCACGGCTAATTCTGGACCTGTAGCTAAAGCCCCAGGAATGGACACGTGAAAGGGTAAAGGAAAGTATTCGGGAACAAATCCTCGGGATCTTCTAATTAATTTTATCTTGTTATCATGAATTCGCAGAACGCTATCATCTGCCCTCTGGTAAATTTTTCTATCGTGGAGCAAGAAATAATCTGCTAAATCTTGTAGTTGATTAAAAATTAGTTCATTTTTTAAAGCCATGGGTATATTTGATTTATTTCCACTCGTATAAACAAGAGGGATGGGGCCAACAAAATCGAATAATAAATGGTGTATTCCTGAATAAGGAAGCATGAATCCAATATTATTTAATCCAGGAGCTACTAATTCGCTAATGCCCGAATCGCTAAAATTTTCTCGCTTTTCCAATAGAACAATCGGTCTTCTAAAAGATTCCAATAATTCTCTCTCTTTTTCTGAAATGTAGAAAAACTTATCTATTATTTTTAAGTTGGGTACCATTAAAGCGAAAGGCTTATATTTTCGCTCTCCTTTTTGCTTTCTCAACTTCAGAATCACGTGATCTTCTGTTGCCAAGCACGCCAAATGCACGCCACCAATTCCTTTAATGGCAATAACATTTCCTTCTTTTATCAGTTGAGATGTTCGTGTTAATATCTTATCAATTTTTTCACTTTCAATGAGCTTTCGATTTTTATCATGTAATGAATAGCGAGGGCCACAGCGAGAGCACGCAAATGTTTGAGCATGAAATCGTCGATTATTAAAATTTTCATATTCTTTCTGGCAATCCTCGCAAAATGGAAATTTTCTCATTGTGGTTCTTTCCCTATCATAAGGGAGTTCTATTACCGTAGTAAATCTGGGCCCACATACCGCACATGCAGTGAAAGGATACATGTAGTATCTATTATTTGCATTATTTTTCATGTCTTGCAAACAATCTTCACATATTGCAATATCGGGAGGGAGGGTAAGACTAATACCCTTTCCTTTTTCACTCTTTTTGATTTCCAAGTCCATAAATTTTATATCATTAGAAATAGGATTTACCTCAATTTTTTCAATATATGATATCCGTGGTCTTCTTTTTTCAATTGTCTTGATAAAAGTATCAATTTTTTCAGAAGGCCCTTGAAGAACTAATCTTACTCCGGCATTTCCTCTATTTAAAATATATCCATTTAGTTCAAATTCTTTTGCTAAATTGTATAGGAACGGCCTAAACCCAACTCCTTGTACGATTCCCGTGATTTTAATGTTAACTGTTTTCAGTGTCATTCAATTAAATTAAAAAGCATCTTCCATAAAAATTAAATCTTTTTGAAAATTATGAAAAAGCAGATTGATTATTAGGATGCGGGATTGATTTCTGTCATTTTTTCCTATTGGTAAATTATCTCCCTATTCTGTTTGGGATTAGTTTTTTATATTCTTTTTAGGGAACTCTTTTCATCCTCATCTATAGAATATTACATTAAAGGGCATGAGTAAATTAATGATTAATAATTAGGTTATTTAATAATAAAAAAAAAAATATCATGATAAAGAATAATAGAAAAAAAGGAATTTTAATATTACAAGATGGTTCTGTTCTTCATGGAATAGGTTTTGGAGCAATAAAAAAGGTAATTGGTGAAATAACATTTACGACCATCCCTGGTTCGGGATACGTGGAAATTTTAACTGATTTTACTCATAAAAATCAACTTTTAGTGTTTTCTTATCCTTCCATTGGCAATTATGGCGTTCCTTCAAAAAAGAAAGATGAAAATGGAATTTTAAAACATTTTGAATCAGATGCTATCCAAGTAAAAGGAATAGTGGTAAATGAATATTGTAAAAATCCTAGTCATTATGAATCGTCCAAAACCTTAGAAGAATGGCTCATTGAAGAGGATATACCCGGTATACAATGGATTGATACACGAATGCTCATCCAAAGATTAGTAATTAAAGAGAGTGAAATGGCACTCCTTAAGGTTTATGATTCAACTGAGAAACTGAATTTAGTAGAATTGAAGAAAGAAATTCGAGAAACTGAACCTATTGAAATGAAAAACATTGTATCAACCGTTTCTACAAAAAATATAAAAAAAATTTCTCCCAGAGATCCTAAAGGAACCGTGGTAATACACGATTTAGGGGTTAAAAATAATATTATACGCACCCTAATTTCAAGAAATTTAGAAGTGATTATAGTCCCCTACACGTTTAATTATGAAAAAATAATGGCCTTAAAACCTAATGGAGTTCTCATTTCTAATGGCCCCGGAAATCCACTTGTTTTAAAAGAATCGATTGACTTAGTGCGTAATTTAATTAAGGCTTCTGTTCCCACATTGGGTATAGGATTGGGAAATATGATAATTGGATTAGCTGCGGGAGCAAAAAGCTATAAATTGTTTGCAGAACATCGAGGGGGAAGGACCATAGCTGAGAATGAAACAGGAAAATGTTTTATTACCTTTCATAATCATGGATATAGCCTAAATAATATTTCTATTGGCCAATTTACCGAACTTTATCATGATAAAGATGACAAGACCAATGAAGGACTAATACACTCATCAAAACCCATTTTTTCTGTTGCATTTAACCCAGAAGGAGCTCCCGGATCTTTTGATTTAAAGAATATCATATTTAATAAATTTGAACAATTCATGGAGGTATAACAAATGCCATTGGATAAATCTTTAAAAAAAGTCTTAGTTTTAGGTTCTGGGGCCGTTCGAATTGGCCAAGCTGGTGAATTTGATTATTCTGGAAGTCAAGTACTCAAGGCTCTTAACGAAGAAAATATTGAAACTATTTTGATTAATCCAAATATTGCTACCATTCAAACAGATCCACAAATGAGTTCTCGAGTTTATCTTCTACCCATAACCCCTAAATGCGTAGAAGAAATAATAAAAAAAGAGAAACCAGATGGAATTTGTTTATCATTTGGAGGACAAACCGGATTAAATGTTGGGGTAGAATTATATCATAAGGGAATCCTTCAAAAATATGGTGTTAAAGTATTAGGAACTCCAATTGAAGCTATTGAAGCTACAGAAGATCGTGATTTATTCGTTAAAGCCATGAATAAAGCTAATTGCCCCGTTTGCAAGAGTACTGCAGTTAATAATTATAGAGATGCTGTAGAAGCAGCAAAAATAATAGGATTTCCTCTCATGTTAAGAGTAGCATACGTGTTGGGAGGACAAGGATCTGGTTTGATTCATAACTGGGACCAATTTGAGAAAATTGCGAAGAGAGGGTTGGCTCAATCCAGAATTAATCAGATTTTGATTGAAGAAAGCGTTTGGGGCTGGAAAGAAATTGAATTTGAAATTTTAAGAGATTCTGAGGATAATTGTTTTATAAATTGCAGCATGGAAAATGTGGATCCTTGCGGAATTCACACTGGTGATTCTATTGTCGTAGCCCCTGCACAAACTCTTACGGATGAAGAATTACAGATGCTTCGTTCCGCATCAATTAGAGCCACGAAAACTGTTGGAGTTTGTGGTGAATGTAATATACAATGGGCTCTTGACCCATTTTCAAAAAATTATAGAGCTATAGAAATAAATGCCCGTCTTTCTAGATCTTCTGCGTTGGCCTCAAAGGCAACAGGTTACCCATTAGCTTATATTGCCGCTAAAATTGCCATAGGATATACTTTACCAGAACTTTTAAATCAAATTGCACTTAAAACCACAGCACATTTCGAACCTTTAACTGATTATATTGTTGTAAAATATCCTCGTTGGGATTTAATAAAATTTGAGAAAGTAGATAGGCACATAGGTCCGCAAATGAAAGGAGTCGGTGAATGTATGAGTATCGGGAGAAATTTTGAAGAAGCATGTCAAAAAGCATTAAGAATGCTTGACATAGGTCTTAAGGGATTTGTTGCTAATGATCTTCCTCCAATCGAAGATATTAATGAATTAAAATATGAGCTTAGCCACCCAACTGATCTTCGATTTTTAAGAATAGGGGAAGCCATTAAAAAGGGAATTTCAATAGATGAGATTTATGAAAGAACTCGTATAGATGAATGGTTCTTATACAAATTAAAAAATATCATTGATGTCGAAGAACAGTTAAAAAAAATAAATTTATTAGACACGTCAGAAGAAGAAAAAAAGGAAGTACTAATGCTGGCTAAACGATATGGCTTTTCAGATGGACAAATAGCAAAAATTTTGAACACGAGTACTCCTACCATTCGCCGTCTGAGAAAGCGATATAATATCATTCCGTATGTCAAGCAAATTGATACATTAGCAGGACAAGTAAATCCTCAAAGGCATTATCTTTATCTCACTTACTGGGCAAATAAGCATGATATTAATTTTGAACAAGAATGGCAACAAAAAGATTTGCGCAAGGTAATCGTGCTCGGTAGCGGTACTTATAGAATCGGAGCAAGCGTGGAATTCGACTGGGGCTCCGTAAATTGTTTATGGGGGTTGAAAAAATTAGGAATTAATAAAGCAATAATGATTAATTACAATCCGGAAACTGTGTCTACGGATTATGATATTTCTGATAGACTTTATTTTGAAGAACTCTCTGGAGAACGTGTTTTAGACATTGCTGAATTAGAAAAACCTCACGGCATTGTATTAAATGCAGGAGGTCAAATTGCGCAAAACCTTGCTGCCAAATTTTCTAAATATTCTGATTTCTATCGTAAAACCAACATAAAAATTCTTGGTACCCCCGGTTCTCGCATAGATTTAGCAGAAAATAGAGCTAAATTTTCTAAATTATTAGATCAACTAAGCATTAAACAACCAGAATGGGCTACAGTAACGTCCATGAAAGATGCACTTGAATTTGCCCGAGCTGTTGGATTTCCCGTTCTCGTGCGCCCTTCATACGTGCTAAGCGGTGCTGCAATGAGGGTCTCTTACGATGAGAAGACGCTAATAGATACTCTTGAATTGGCAGCAGCAGTTTCTTCTGAATATCCCGTTGTTATAAGCAAGTTTTTTACAGATTCCCGTGAAATCGAGTGTGATGGTGTATCAGATGGGAAAAAAGTATTAATAGGTGCCATTATAGAGCATATTGAAAATGCGGGGGTACATAGTGGGGATGCTACCATGGTTATCCCGCCTCAGACACTTCATGAAAAAATCATCACTAAAATTGAGGAATATACCAGGAAAATTGCCTTAGCCCTTCATATTGTCGGCCCGTTTAATATCCAATATTTAGTTAAAAATGGAGAAGTTTATGTTATTGAATGCAATCTTCGTTCTTCACGAAGTATGCCCTATGTATCCAAAACGAGGGGCATTAATTTAATGCGAGTAGCTGCTGAAGTAATTATGGGAAAAGAAATCCCGGAACGATTATTGAATCTTCCTTATGGAGATTTTGTTAGCGTTAAATCTCCCATGTTTTCTTTCATGAGATTAGATAAAGCAGATCCGGTTCTTGGTGTAGAAATGAATTCGACTGGCGAAGTTGCCGTGATTAGCGATGATTTTCCTAGTGCTTTGATGATGGCTCTCGAATCGGCAGAACAATATATCCCCATTAACGGAGGCAATGTATTAGTTTCCGTGGGTGGAGAAGAATTAAAGAAAAAAGTAATCCCTCTTGCGATTAAATTAAAAAAATTGGGATTCAAAATATACGCTACTGAGGATACCGCAAAAGCCCTTAAAGCGAATAATATTGATGCGATTAAATTGTATAAAATTCATGAACATGGAATGCAACCTAATATCAAACAATACCTTCAAGAGGGACAAATCGATATGGTAATTAATATTCCAATGCCTTCAACAGCAGAAAATAAATTTAGAACCATCTTGGAAGATGAGTATTTAATAAGGCGGATGGCAGTCGATTATAATATCCCTGTTCTCATTAATTTACAGCTAGCCAATGCAGTGGTCAATGCTATTAAAAAGGTAAGAAGAAGAAAAACCTTTACTGTCAAAAGTTTAAATGACTATCATCAGATGTTAAAAGAAATAAATTGGTGAAATTATCATCAAATTCTTTATGTATTTATTTTATTTAATTTAAAAAACAATTTTAAACTCATTTGGCAATGGAAGAATGGTTTTCTACTAATAACCCCCCTGTTATATATTTAGAGGGCTTGATTCATGCGCTCACATGATTATTAATTGATAATTTCTATTCATTTCTCGCTTAATCTTAATTTAAAAGATAATAAAAATCAGAATCCGTGTTTTTCGGACGATAATACTTTTAAATTTATATTAATTAATTTTTAACTCCTTAATTTAATTAAAAAAAAAATTCTATTAACCATTAATTTCATCCATCATTTATCATTTTTTAATTTTTGGAGGTGGTAAGTATATTTCTCTCAATTCAGTTCGATGTAACGATCTTGCCTTTTCGGGACAATGATGTACGCAGACTCCACATCCAATACAACGATATTCATCAACGAAAGATTTCCCATCTTTGATAGAACAAGCCTCAATAGGGCATTTCTCAACGCACGTTCCACAAGCTTTGCATTTTGATGTATCGACACGCGCTAGATATGATGTTAAAGTGTGATAGGCGAAAATCCCGCGGTAATAACTCTGAAAAAGTATGCAACAATCCTTACAGCAATTGCAAATCGCATTTTCATTCTGCTCGATATTGAAATCATCGTGAAAAGTCTTATGGACGAGACCTTCGGCTTCGGCTTCTTTTAAAACTTGTTTTGCCTCTTCTCGGGTAATTTGTTTTCCAAGCCCGTGTTCTATAAAATAGCGTCCTATATTGCCGAAATGCATGCATCTATTAATATCAGAAGCGATTTTACAAGGATCATCTAAGAGTTCTCTTTGGAGTTTACACGGACATTGAGAAAGAGAAATTATTTCTTGATTTTCAACAATTTTGGAAGCTTCATGGAGGGGTAAGACTTTTTCTTGAGGAACGGATATTTCTTTTTCAATGGGAATAATTCGAGCAAATACGGGCATTTTTTCCTTGAAGATTGGCATTAAACCATCATAATTCGTTTGGGTCAGTTCTGTAGCTTCTTGGAACATTTTTTCATATATTTTTGCTAATTTCTTTTTCTGCTCGAGGGGTCTATCTAATCGCACTAGTGAATATTCGAATGTATCCGCTATAGGAGGCAACAAACGATATTCCATCATGTCTGATCCTTTAACGGGCCAATCCATTAGAAATCCATTATCCATCAATGAATTGAGCATTTTCATTAAAGTCTCATCATCCATGCCCGTTTTTTCTTTTAATTCGAGAAAGGTTAAAGAGGGTTTCTTAAAATGGAGCAAGAAATTTATCTGTTCTTCCGTCAACAAGGTTTTTAAAAGCTCGACTAAAGTTGCGTTAGCTTGAAATAATGGATTACCACTTGCTCTCACGATGAGCTTGGCGACTTTATACAATGTTTTTTCAGACATTCTTTTTTCCATCAAATTCCATGGAGATGTTATTAATTAACTCATGTTTTTTTCCTAAAAAAGGTTTATTTTATCGAATCATGAGTATTGATGTTATTATTCCTGATTCTTTTTGTAAAATTTAGACCATAAAGAAAAAGCCACCTCCCTTTTTCTAATTAAAATTAAAGAATGGTAAATTATAAGGTAAATACACGAGAAAAAGAATATCCATTGTTAATTAGAGTAGCTTGTTTTTCAACAATGCTCTAATTTCTTCGAGATAACCCCTTATTAATTATCAGAACCAAATTCTTTTTACAATGGAAACTTTCTCATACTTATCATGAATGCATTTGAAGGGTCAAAAAGCATTCGTTTAGCTCATGGTGCTGGTGGGATTTTACAAGAAGAACTCATTAATTTCATTACTAAAAGCATTTTCAAAAAAAATCTCAACAATGGAATCGGATTAGAGGAAATGGACGACGGTGCGACCATTCCCTTAAAATGGAAGGATCAAGAACTCGTCATTACTGCTGATGGGCATACAATTCATCCCCTCATTTTTCCAGGAGGAGATCTTGGCAAGTTGAGCATCTGTGGAACGGTAAATGACTTGTTAATGATGGGCGCAGAACCCTTAGCGTTAACTTCTATTGTCATCGTGGAAGAGGGGTTAAAATTTAAGACCTTAGAAAAAATCATGAATTCATTTAATACCACGGCTAATGAGTTGGGCTTAGCAATAATTGCCGGTGATACAAAAGTCATGCCTCGAGGAACTTTAAATGAAATGATCCTTGCTACCACGGGAATAGGGATTCGTGAGAAAACAATCAGGATAGAGGATAAGAATCTGAAAGAGGGAGATAAGATCATTATTACGGGAACCATTGGTGATCATGGAACAGCTTTAATGGCAGCTCGAGAAGGATTGAACATCACTTCAGAATTAAATTCCGATCTCACTGTTCTCACTCCTATCATGGAGATAATTAAAGAAGATCTCAAGAAAAATTCCATCCACGCTATGAAAGATCCTACTCGAGGAGGTATTGCTGCCGCTCTAAATGATTGGGCCAAAAAATCAAATAAAAGCATCTATCTTGAAGAAGATACAATTCCTATTAAAAAGGAAGTAAAAGCGATCTGTGAAATGTTAGGTTTGGATCCCTTTAATATTGCTTCGGAAGGAAGAGCCTTGTTATGCGTGGAATCTACCCGTGCTCATGAGATTTTAATGAAAATACGAAAAACTTCCCTTGGAAAAGATGCCGAAATTATTGGAGAAGTTAAAAAAGATCATCCAAAAAAAGTATTATTAAATACGCTTATTGGTGGAACTCGGTTTATAGACATGCCGCTGGGTGAAAACATCCCTAGAATTTGCTAATTTTCAATAAAAAAAATTAATATTAATATTAAAATTTAATATAGTAGATTTAGAGGAATTCAACAAATGGAAAAAGAAGAATTTTTAAAATTACTCCCGAAATTAATTCGTGAAGATGATGAGGTAAAGGGAGCTATCCTTTCTGTTTTATCTACTATCGTGCCAACTAAGGAAGATTTAGACCGACGATTCGAAGATCTCATCAAGCAGATGAACGAACGATTCGAGGCCGTGGATAAGCGATTCGAAACCCTCATCAAGCAGATGAACGAACGATTCGAGGCCGTGGATAAGCGATTTGAAGCCCTCATCAAGCAGATGAATGAACGATTCAAGGCCATGGATAAGCGATTTGATGAACTGAAGGGTGCGATTGATAATATAGGAGATAGAGGAGGAAAAGGGACTCAAGAGATGGTCTTGAATTTATTAAAAGAAGTTCATGAATTAAAGGATATTGAAATAAAACGCATAGAACGGATTGAATTAAGGGATGAGGAGGGACTATTCTTTCCTAAAGGATATACCACGGATATTGACATTCTCATTGAAAATGGTAAAACAATACTCATGGAAATAAAATTTAAAGCTGATTATCGAGATATATACCATTTTGTCCAAGTTAGTAAATTATATGAACATCTTTATAAGAAACCGGATGAATTATGGGTATTAACTGCTGAGATATCTCCGAAGAATTATGAACTTGCTGCAAAATATCCTGTTAAATTAATATATGGAAAAATTAAGTGAATTACTTTTATATGATAAAAATGAGTCGTGAATCGACACGTGGTACTTGAAATGAAATCTTTTCAACAATTTTAAATTTTTAATTGAAGTGAATTGTTTTTCTGATCAACTAACCCTTCTATGATAGAAGATTCGAGTTTTTTACTTTATTGAATCAAGCATCCATGAATGGATAGAAAATGAGTTCATTATAATTAAAAAAAAATGGAAAGTTATAATAAGAAAAATTAAGTTGCACGATTCATTCAGCATGGTTCATTAAGTTTTTGACTTTACCAATTTAATGAAGATGTAATATCATAAACTTTCGACTAATTTTTTAAATTTTTTACTATTTTTTATGAGGTTCTTTCCATGACGATGTAAATCTCCTCCAATGAGGAAAATTACCTCATTTCCATAAAAATCAAGCATTTCAGGGATGCGGTTCATGGTCATCCCTCCTGCTGGAGCTGGAAAAATAGGAGAAAAGTGTGCCATGGGGGATTGAGTCATTTCGACAATAGATTTACATTCTTCTGGGGTAAAAGAGAATCTTCCTCCATAATTCGGATAGATGATGGCATCTGCTCCTATTAATCGCATAAGTTGACCAAAAATAATCCCATGGGAAATCCCATTTTCACGACTGGTAACAAAACTTCCCAAAAGTGCGGGATGAGCTAATACCGGCAGCAAAATATCATCATTTTCGGTTAATTGGCGACAAATATCAAACCCGATGAGACCTGGACAAAGCAACAGACCTCCTACCCCAGTTTCTTTCGCCATCATTATTTTATCCCTAATTTTTTCCAAAGGGCCACCAATATTTGGCATGTAAAGACAATTATAGCCCGTTTCACGATTTGCTTTTTCAACCGCCTCACAACATGATTTAATGCGCTTCTCAAGGGGACAAAATTCTTGGTTTGCAATACCATGGTCATCTTTAATGATATCAATGCCTCCTTTGGCAAATTGATATGCGAAATCGGCTAATTGTTGGGGAGAAAGGCCCATGGGTTTTAATGCCGTGCATAATATTGGTCGATTCGGAACGTCAAGCAATTTTCTTATTCCTGATCGTCCAAATCGGGGTCCTTTAAAGTGTTTAAGGAGCAGGTCTGAAAATTGGATGTTCTCCACCTTGATTCCGGGTTTAATGCTAATATTACCGAAAATTATGTTGAGGATTTGGGTGATTTCAAAACCAGTAATTTCTATTGCATAACTAATAGTGGCTTTAAATCGATTTTCCTCAATTTTAATTAAATCCTCAATTTTTCCCACGATTTCCTCCTTTATTATTCCCGAAGGAATTAAATCTTCTGGAAATTCTACGGTTTGCTCATAACAAATATCCTTAGCTTTTTTCCTAGCCTCCTCAGCATTGCCTGTCAAACTATAAATGACTTTAAATCTTTCTCCACTTAATTTCATGCTCATCCCTATTATAAAGCTTCTGGTTTCGCATCACTATGAATGGGTTCAATCCGAACAGCAGCAAGATCATCTTCGGAAATATTAAATGAAGTTCCTAATAAGGTTTCTACTTGTTTTATTAATGATAATGAATCAAACCCATATTCTTTCATGAGATAATGACGAGAAGCTCCATGAGCAAAACAATCTTTCAACCCCATTCGAATCAATTGTTTACTCACGCCATGGTCTGCCATTAATTCAGCAATTTCTGTTCCCAAACCGCCCAAAATCGCATGATTCTCCATTGTAATGATGCCATACTTAGCTTTTTTCACGCCCTCGAGAATTAAAGGATTTTTAAAAGGTTTATGGGTAGAAACATGGACGTGCTGAATGGAAACACCACATTCTTTAAGAACTTTAATGGCTCTAATTGCCTCTTCAGTGCAGATTCCACTTGAAAATACAGTGATGTCAGAGCCCGTACTAAGCAAGCGAGGCTCATCCAATCGAAAAGGCTCTTCTTGAGGAAAAAGACGGGGAATTTCCCCTCGCAACATGCGCACGTATACGGGTCCATTTACTGCCTGTATTACATCCAACATGGTCTCGATTTCGGTGGCATCCCCAGGTTCTATAACTGTCATGTTAGGAATTACTCTCATGACTGCAATATCCTCAATCGCTTGATGCGTTATACCTCCAGGTGTTGTAATACCGGGAAGAAAACCAAAAAATCGTACAGGCAAATTTGGATACGCAACTGAGCACACGATTTGATTATAAGCTTGTCTATAGATAAAGACCGCAAACGTGTGAATAAAGGGATAAAAACCCTCCCGTGCGAGACCTCCCGCAAAACTCACCATGTTTTGTTCTGCCATGCCCATTGAAAAAAACCTATTGGGATATGCTTCTCGAAACATATCAATTTCCGTAGAGCTTGTAAGATCAGCTGAAAGAACTACGACTTCTGGCTTATCTCTTGCCCATTTAACTAAATTATGATTGTGAACTTTAGTTAAAATTTCCATGTATCACACCTCCACTTCGAGTTCTTTCTTTAAAAGTTTTAAATATTCGATATACCGCTGTTTTTCTTCCTCACTCTTGAACCGCACGTAATGAAGGCGAGGCCTCCGCTCTTCCAGTAATGATATCCCCCTACACGGATCTGTATAAGCTAAGACGACAAGTGGCCTTCCATCTGGTTTAAGACTTGCCGGAGCTGCAAGCTCATTGACATCATGTCCGTTTACTTTAAAGACGCGGGCCCCAAAAGCTTCTAACCGCTCTTTTAATGGTTCAATATTCATGACATCCGTCATTTTCCCATCGCATTGCTGACCGTTCACGTCTACATATACGCCAATATTGTCTATATTATAATATGCCAGAGCTTGAAACGCTTCATATGTTTGTCCTTCTTGAAATTCTCCATCTGAAAGATATACCCAACAACGGCCGGTTTCTCCCTTTAGCTTTCGAGCCAACGCAATCCCCCCCGCTTGACTTAATGTTTGAGCCAAGCTCCCACTTGTTAGTTCTATACCCGGTGAATGCTCGGCTCCAATCATTTCTACCGTGCTTCCATCTTGATTGAATTGGTCTAATGCGCTAGGAGCCATTCTTCCTACTTCAATTAACACGGAATAAAGTACTAATGAATAATGGACAGGCCCAAAGAAAAAACGATCTAATTCCGGAGATTTTGGCCCATTATACGCACTTCCTCGGAAATAGTCGGGATTATCAGCACTCGGCACTCCCGAAAAAGGTTGAGGGATCATGGGACCTTGACTCGGCCCCAAGTTCATTATTTTCACATAAAGCGTGGCCAAAGTTTCGGCGGAAGAGCATGCTTGACTAAGATAACCCCCATTATTCTTAATCACGTGCTCTAAAACCCTGCATCGAACTCGATGAGCTATTTGCCGAGCTCTTTCTTGCCAATTCGAATCTAACACCGAAGTTTTTTCTCTATTAAAATGCATCTTTTTAACCTATTATTCTATTTAAATTTATATCGTAAATTTGTATTTAGTAGAGATTTTAAATGATAACGTTTTTATTCTTGTTCATGAATTGTCATTTAAATTAAATCAAGAAAAATAATCTTTAAGTTAAATTTTAGAAAGTTCTCATGTAGTTTCATTAATTCATTTTTTTCTCTCATTTTCCGCACGTTCTACCATTTCCGTTAAACTTTTTTCATAAGGCGGGCGTGCAATACCCATCTCTGTTATGATACCTGTAATATACTTTGCCGGGGTAACATCAAAAGCGGGATTTGCAACATTCACGTCATCAGGCGTGATTTGTTGACCCAAAATCGTTGTTATCTCTTCAGCGGAGCGTTCTTCTATTTTTATCTCTTTTCCGTTGGCAATTGATAAATCAATTGTACTCGTGGGAGCGGCTACATAAAAAGGAACATCATGGGCTTTTGCAACAATTGCAAGATTGTATGTTCCAATTTTATTAGCCGTATCTCCATTTCGGGCAATGCGATCTGCCCCAACAGTCACTAAATCCACTTTTCCGGTTGCCATGAAGTATCCTGAAGCTCCATCAACAATGACTTTATGTTTTATTCCTAATTGCTTTAGTTCCCAAGAAGTTAAACGAGCCCCTTGTAAGCGGGGTCGAGTCTCATCCACGTAAACAAATACATCTCTTCCGTGTTCATGAGCCGTACGAATGATGCCTAAAGCAGTACCATAGTCAACCGTCGCTAAGGCACCCGTATTACAATGATGAATGAAGGTAACTTTCTCTGAACATAAAGGCAAGGCATTTAATCCAATTTTTTTATTCATTTCTATATCTTCTTCCGCAATTTGATGTGCTTCATTTAGTACGACTTTTTTTAAATCCTCCACGGTTTTAATTGAATCCTCATGAGCTTTTTTTATAACTCGATCAATTGCCCAAAATAAATTAACTGCTGTTGGACGAGCTGCCTGGAGGAGTTCTGCTGCCTTGCTAAGATAATTACGAAGTTCTGAAAGTTCTTTCGTGGCTTTTTCCCGCGTGGCCAAGACTAAGCCATAAGCAGCTGTTGCGCCTATTGCAGGAGCACCACGCACGACCATATCCTTGATGGCTTTAGCTACGTCTTCATGATGCTTATATTCTATATAGGAAATTTCACGAGGAAGGACTCGCTGATCTAATAGAACCAATCGATCCTCTTTCCATTCAATACTCTTATACGTGCTCACTTGATTCACCTCGCTTTTAAAACGTCCGGATGAGGGCGAGCCTCCCGAACCATATCAACTAATTCTTTAATGGACGTAACTTCATGTTGATGTAGCATCCATGCTTCCGCTGCGCTTAACCCAATGCTTTCTGCAACTGCTCGCTCTTTATCACTCGGAATCTCCCACCAATCTGGGACGTGTGCCATTCCAATTGTCCTGCGAATGATCTCTGCCGCACCGAAACCAGCGGTATCACGTAGTAATTGTGCCACGTACTCTTCCTTAAATAGTTCGGAGGGCCATTGGTCATTAATTTTATATTCCATCAAGTATCTAAATTCGGATTCGAATTGATTCCATGTATCTTCAATGGTTTGTAATAACCATTCCCGATATTCTTGTCTCGTGTTTTCATCTTTCGCATGATACTCTTGCGAACCATGGCTAATAACTAAATTCGCTAAAAGCATCCCTATATCAAACCCCATTGGGCCGAAGAACGCAAACTCTGGATCCAGAACTTTCGTTTCTTGTTGATTTATCATGATGGAGCCTGTATGAAGATCCCCGTGAATTAAAGCTTGCTGATGCGTCATGAAAGATTCTTTGAGTTTTAAAGCTTCTGCTTGCATTTTTTTGTTTGCCTTAATCGCTTTCACATGGGGTGTTAATTCTTTCGTCCAATGATTATTAGAATGATCGATATAAGGCTCTGTAAAGATGAGATCTTCTGTAACTTTGCACATGACGGTGTTTAAGATTCTTGCTGCCATCTCTTTTTTCTCAGCAGAAGGCAGATAAAAATCTGAAGTATAAAACAACGTTCTTGCTAGGAACGTACCAAGATGCTCGGCAAATTTAGGATATTTTACTTGTTGCATGAGCCCTACGCGCATGATCACGTGTTTATTTAAATCTTCCATGATGTTCAAATACATTTCCTCATCATGATAATAATGTTCGGGAGCTAGGCCAGGACAATATTTATTCTCGATTTTTAGCATTTCAGCTTCTAAAGCGGCTCTTTTTTGAGGCATTTTAAAATCGGGATAACGCCTGGCATGATCAAGAGCTTGCTTCACGATCACGGATTTTTCAGGATTACTCTTACTATACACGCGAAATACAAGATTAACGTTGCCTTCTGCCAAATCTACTCCAATCAAGTCATTTAATCCTTCGAAAATTGTATTTCCAATGGGAGATTTCAGTATGTATTCAGTAACCGTTTTTTCATCCAACGCATGAAACATGATTAATCTCTCTTTTTTATTCGTTCCACGGTATGAAAAGATTCATGCTTAAACATTATCAAATAAAATTCATAACCAGTATTTAATATTTTTCATAAGTTTTTCTTCCAAACATGTCAATTTTGGATTTGGAACGCTTTTTAAAGTAAGAAAAAGTTTATATTTTTCCATGAAATTCTTGATATTAATTTTAATCATCCATTAATCAATTGATAATTATTGGTTCAAGATAGAAGCATGAGAAAATTATAATGATTTATTTTAATGGATGATTGTTTATCGGAAAAGCAGCTTGGTGATTTCTCACGTGTAAAAAATGGTTTTAAACATCATTTTTTTATATCTTAAACATGATTTAATTAAAAGCAAACATGTAAAAATTACGAAAATTTAATATATAATCTTCATTTTTGCTCAAATAATTTTACTAACCTTTTAAATTAATTAATGTAGACTGACCCTTTACATCTCTTTTATTTTACATGTAGAGAAGTGAATTAAAATCATGAAAAAAAAAATTATTATTGATTGCGATAATACCATGGGAAAACTGTTATGGTTCTCAGATGATGGATTTGCAATCTATTACGTGCTTGGAGTACCGGATTTTGAGCTGCTTGGAATTACAACGGTGTTTGGAAATAGTAATATTAATAACGTCATGAAAGCTACGAAAAAAATCATGCGGGCTATTGGTAGGGATGATATACCCATCTTGAAAGGTGCTGCTAAAAAAGGAGATTACTCAACAGAAGCTGCCAAATTCCTTGCAGAACAAGCAGTAGCTCATCCTGGAGAAATTTCCTTATTAGCCATGGGACCTCTTACCAATTTAAAAGGTGCTGCAGAATTAGATCCCAATTTTTTTAAGAATTTAAAAGAAATCGTCTTAATGGGCGGTATTATTAAAGATCGCGTCACGATCGGGCGTACAAAAATTAAAGACGTAAATCTTAGGCGAGATGATATTGCAGCTTTTCACGTGTTGCAGGCAGATTGTCCGGTAACCGTCTTCAATTGTCATATCTGCAAGCAAGCGCCCTTTACTAAGGAGCACTTGAAAAAACTAGAGTTCTGGCCGAAACATGTCAGGCAAATTTTTGAAGATTCCCTCTGGTTAGAGAGCATGATCCACAAAATTGACCATACCATTATTTGGGACCTCCTGGTACCCGTGTATCTGACGAATCCCGAATTATTTGATGATAATCCCGTCCGAATTCGTGCTTCCAAGGAAGAAGACGTGCGAGATGGACGCTTGTATCTCACGAATGATCTCAATTCCCCCCAAATTCAAATGCCCTCAAAGGTATTGGATCCTGAAAAGTTTGTGGATGTTTCAATCCGCGCTTGGAAACACCTTCACGAGATCACCGCTCAAAAAATTCAAGGTTATCCCGGATTAAAGCAAAATCCCGTCAAAAGAACCATGATGAAATTCTTCATGAAACTTCTCACGGGTCTCTTCCTTAGATTTGTATACAAGAAAGAAGGAAAATATTATGTTGAACCTTAATTTTAATAAGGTATAATGAATAAATCTCATTAAAAATTTTTTCCTTCTTGAAAGACTTAATTTCCATATCCATTCTATTTATTAAATCTAAGATATTTTCCATATTATCAGTATATTAACAATGCATCCCTCGTTAAAATGAGTTTCCCAGGCCTTAGCACGCTAAAAAGCAAAGAGTTTACCAAAAAGATCGTTGCCTCCCTAAATAAAATAATGAAAGAACTCGGTCGTCCCATAAAAATCATGCACGTCTGCGGAACGCACGAACATGTCATTTCAAGATTCGGTATCCGCTCCTTGCTTTCATCAGATTTGGAAATCATTTCTGGTCCCGGATGCCCTGTATGTGTCTGCCCCGCTGCTGATATTGATAAAGCTATTTTACTTGCCAAGCGAAAAAATACCATTATCACGACCTTTGGAGATATGATACGCGTGCCGGCTACAAATCTTTCTCTTGCTGAAATTAAAGCAAAAGGTGCAGATATTCGAATTATATACGGCCCTCATGATGCGGTTAAAATAGCAAGAGACAATCCCAATAAAAATGTTATTTTTTTTGCCATTGGATTCGAAACCACGGTTCCCTTGATTGGATATGAACTCTTTTCTCATCCGCCCTCCAATTTTTCTGTTTTATGTGCCCATAAATTAATTCCAGCAGCATTGGAACTTTTAATGAGTATTGACAGGCTTAACATTGATGGATTTATCTCACCAGGACACGTGGCCAGCATAATTGGCTTATCTCCCTTTAAATTATTTTCAGAAGCTTATCGCGTTCCCAATGTCATAACAGGATTCGAGCCCAATGACGTGCTGTTAGGACTCTTCATGGTGTTAAAACTCATTCGAGATAAAAAATATGACACGTTAAACGAGTATTCTCGAGTCGTTAAACCTGAAGGAAATTTAATAGCCCAAAACATTATAAAAGAAGTATTTGAAAAAATCTCATCCCCATGGAGGGGAATTGGACGAGTATTAGATGGGGGTCTTAAAATTAATTCGAAATATAAACAATACGATGCCGAAGAAAAATTTAATATCCAAGTGAAACAATCGATGGATATCCCTCCAGGATGTTCGTGCCACTTAGTAATGACCGGAAAAATATATCCATATGAATGCAAATTGTTTAAAACTACTTGCACTCCCCTGAATCCAATCGGACCGTGCATGGTTTCTCATGAAGGCACTTGCGCCATTTATTACAAATACTCACAATAAGTTTTCACTCATTTCCTAATATTATATTAATTTCTTCCTCTTCATTACCCTCCTTACTACTCGAGAATATTCAATTAATCACTTTTCATTCTCTCCTTTACCTTCAGCTCATCTCCATTTCTTCCCAGTTCACCATAAAGTTTTAATTTCATCAAAAAAACCCTCCTTTTTTTACTCTTGAATTATCCAAAACAATAACATGCATTATTAAAAATGGTAAAATTTGGGCATTTTTGTCATCATTATATCACTTTTTTCTATCACTCAAATTAACAATAACTTTTTAATTATTTTCGAAATAATATACAAATATATTTCTTTGATACAAGAAATTAAAAAAAAAAATAATCTAAAAAATAAATTATTGAACGTGAAAAATATGCCAGTAAAAGTTGCGTTCTGGCAAAATTCTGACTGTTGGGGGTGTCATCAAAGCCTCTTAAATGCCCATTTGGGCTTATTAACAGTTTTGCCAGAACTTGAAATTGTTTATTGGCCGGCTGTAGTAGATTACAAGTATGAATCCTTGAAAGAAAGAGCAGACGGCGAGATAGTGGTAGGTTTCGTAGAGGGTTGCTTGCGAACGAACGAGGATATCGAAGGCACGAAACTCATCCGACAGAAAAGCCAAATCGTCATTGCCTTTGGAAGCTGTAGTTGCTATGGAAATGTTCATGGATTAGCCAATCAATGGGACATCCAAGAATGCATTAAGCGAAAATTTATTGAAGCAGAATCGATTACTAATGAAAATCCAAAAGAACCCACGGAACACGTTCCTGGTTTTGCTTCAAAAATCGTACCCGTAGATGAAATCATTAAAGTTGATGCTTACATACCAGGATGTCCACCAAAACCTGAAGCAATTATCAGTGCGGTTCAGTTTTTATTAGGACAAAAAGCATTTCCGCAGAATGAAAAAGCTTTTTGCGAGGAATGCCCATTAAATACTGGTGGTTGTTTATTGGACGCGGGAGTTATTTGTTTTGGTCCCGTAACAAGCGTTGGCTGTTCCTTGAAATGTCCTGGCGAGGGAAGTCCTTGCGTGGGTTGCTTTGGACCCGCTATAAATGTGGCTCCTAGAGCAGAAAAATTAAAGGAGATGACAAAAAATATTGCTTCCATGAGTTCTGGAGACAAAAAAAACACTTATGAATTCCTTTCCTTGTTCTTAAATGTTCCGCTCATGGCAGGATTTGATTTATCGGCTGATATTTTAAAGCAAATCAAGAAAACAGGACAAGTACAAACGCCTTTAGCTAATATTCCATCTACTACACTGGATATCGCCTCGAATTTACTCCAATACTTGCGAGATAACCCTAGTTATCATGAAATTTCTAATGTATGCGATACATGTCCTCGCATTCGGGGCAGAATGAAGATGGAAAAGGTCAAGAGAGATTACGAAGGACTCCCAAATCCCGACGATTGTTTAATTGAACAAGGATACATTTGCATGGGACCCTTAACTAGGGCTGGCTGTGGTGGTTTATGTATCAAGGTTAATGCTCCTTGCACCGGTTGTTATGGTCAAACCGTGCCGGGCGTTGACCAAGCAGAGAGGTTTGCTGATACCGTGACAAAAGGTTTTAATGTAGCATTATCAAAAGATGCTTTACTTGCCCAAGTGAAGGATCCTCTTGGAACTTTTGAAAAATTCACTTTAGCAGAAAATAAAAAATATAGAGGTAGAGCATAAACATGGTAAAAGAAATTGAAGTAGAACCCATAACCCGATTAGAAGGGCATGGCGGCTTGCGGCTCGTCATCGACGATGATGGAAAGGTCAAGGACGTTCAATTTAACGTCACGTCCACCCGT
>JALGVJ010000068.1 GCA_029838195.1 Promethearchaeota archaeon | reverse complement strand
TAATTAAAGATGATATTTTACGGCTAATTAGGACAAGTAAAATAATGTCGGTTTGAATATCAAGACTAATCCATGCTAAATTTTAAAAAAAATAATATCTTATAAAGTCAAGAATTTAAAAAAATATTATGAGGACGTAAGAGCTGTTGATGATATTTCTTTCAAAATCTATAGAGGAGAGTGTTTTGGATTATTAGGACCTAATGGAGCAGGAAAAACTACCACTATCAACATGTTAGCTTGTTATTTAATCCCTGATAGCGGAACTGCAAGAATAAATGGATTTGATGTCGTAACAAAAGCTTCAGAAGTTAAAAAAAGTATTGGAATTTGCCCGCAAGAAATTATATTGTTCGAAGAATTAACGGTTTATGAAAATTTACACTTTTTTGGAAACATGTATTCAATTGATCCTAAGATTTTGAAAAATCGCATTAATCAGTTAATTAAAAAGGTAGGATTAGAAGAAAAGCGAAAAGTAAAAGTGGAAAAACTAAGCGGAGGAATGAAAAGAAGATTAAATCTTATTGTTGGATTAGTTCATGATCCAGATATTTTATTCCTCGATGAACCAACGGCGGGCTTAGATCCACAGGCTCGAAGGCTCATTTGGGATTATATTTTTGAATTAAAAAAACAACAAAAGACAATCCTTTTAACTACGCATTACATGGAAGAGGCAGATGTGTTATCTGATAGATTGGCAATTATAGATAGAGGAAAAATAATTGCCGAAGGAACTCCCGAAGAATTAAAAGAACATTTTGGAAAAGGTGATCTCCTAACTATTAAAATAGAAGGTCAGAGCGAACAATTAAAAAAGACGATAGAAATCATTAAGAGCTTTGAATACGTGTTAGACGTTAATCAAGTGGATCTTGATAACACGATAAGAATCAGCGCCATGGATGGCCTTGGAAAAGTTGGCATTATTATTAATGAATTTTTAAAAAAAAATCTTCAAGTTTTAGATGTGGGAGTTCAACGAAATAGTTTAGAAAACGTATTTTTAGCCCTTACAGGGAGATCTCTAAGAGATTAAAAGGAGGTGGGTCATATCATGATTCGATTAATAATTCTCATTAAAAAAAATCTTTTAAGATTCATTCGAAATCCTAAAACCCTTGGTTTTTTAATTGTAATTCCAGTGGTATATTATGCTTTACTTGGTTTTATATTTGGAAGTGCTGAATTTGAAGATACGACAACCATTTATTATGTAGGATGGGTTGACAATGATACGACTACTGCGGATTATAAATATCATCCGAATTTTAATTTAAACTTCATAAATAATTTTATCAATGAGAATATTTCCGGAATTACCCTAAAGAATTATACAACAAAAGAAAAAGCAATAGAAGCATCTTTAAATGGAACAATTTCAGCGTTCATCTATTTTCCCGAAAGTTTTGAAGAGGATTTAGAAAAAAGATCCTACGTGCGAATTGCCTTCTGGGATAAAGATGATTCGAATTCTTCAATGGGATATTCTAAAGTAGGGTATTTTGCATCGCTGAAAGCGGCGTTTTCATCCGAATTTAAATTTAGCAATGTTACGGGGAGTGGGAATAAAATTTTTAATAATTTTGATGATTATGAATACGATTCCATGTTAGTGATAAATGAAAATTTTCTAAAGGGCTTGGACAATAACTGGAACGTGAACACGACTTATTTTTATAGAAAAAATAGTAGTAGCTATAAAAATGAGTATATCATGGGAAAAATTCTAAGTGCTACTTATAATTACTTTTATACCGTTAATTATCAGCTGAGATCAAATTTCAGTTTCACTCGCGCAAGAGAAATTGAAAATTCAAATCCTTTTGAACCTATTGAATATGAAATTCACTTTATTCAGACAATCTCGCCAGCAGAAAAAGAAGCTCTGAAATATACATTAACTCAAGCTATTGATGGAATTATAAATGGAGATCCCGTGGAGATTGAGTTAGAAGCAGAAGAGAAAAGCACGGTAGGGCGGATAGTTAATAATATTACGTATTCGGCACCCGGGTATTTACTTTACGGTCCGATGACAATTTTGTCTTTTGCATTGGTAATTTTAACGGATGAGAAGAAACAGGGAATTTACAAACGGTTATCATCAACAGAAGTGAAAAATTGGGAGATTATAGTATCTAGCATCATTTCAAATATTTTATTGATTTTCATGCAATTTGGGATTGGTGCATTCATTTTAAGGCTCTTCGGATGGGATCCCATCGTTTATTCGACATTTGATGCGGTTCTTGGCGTGATTTTCACGATGTTATTATTCTCATTTTTCATTTTGGCATTAGCTTTCGCATTAGCTCCGATATTTAAAGATCCTGATAGTGCGGGAGGAGGGGTTTGGATAATCATCATTCCATTGTCAATGATTTCAGGCATATTCGTTCCTGTTGAATTTTTTGGAGAAACGATGAGATCTATTGCTGCATGGTTGCCTACTCGATTTGCAGTAGTCGCTTTACAGAATTTATTATTAAATGGACTTCCATTGAATCATTCTGAGACATTATTGAATTTTGGGCTGCTGACACTTTATTCTACAATTATCTTAATAATGGGAATCAAATTTTTTAGTAAATTTAAATCGTAAATCTTCTTTTTATTCCTTGTATTACTCTTTTGAATTTAATTATTAAATAAATGGATTAGATTTTTTTAATAATGGTAATTCAACCTACTATTGGCGATGGATGGGTTTCTGCTGACAAATTAAATTCAATAGGAAAATATATCGTTTTTACATTGAACGAGCCTTGGAGTCTTATTAAACGCCGAATCAACAATGAGCCTCAACAAGTAGTGTTTAATTTAGACATGTCTTTAGAAAATTTAAATCAATTATATAATCGCTTTAAGCCGGAGAAAATAAAAGAATGCACGATCGTGGGAATAGGGGGGGGATCGGCTTGCGATACCGCAAAGTTTATCACATGGAAATTTAATCAAGAGCATAAATTAAATCTTCCTCTCATTTTAATCCCTTCAATAATCTCTGTAGATGCGTTCTTATGTTCTTCTATCGCAGTGAGGATTGGAGGAAAAGTTAGATATATTGGAAAGAGTTTACCCCAGGAGATTATAATCGATCATGATTTGATCAAGCAAGCACCTAAAAATTTGAATCGAGCGGGGGTTTCAGACACTATTTCAATCGTATCTGCTTTAGGGGATTGGATAATTGCTAGAGATGAGATACATGAAAAGTTTGATCCGAATATTTTCAATGAAGCAAAACATATCGTGAATGAATTAATGAAATCTCGAGAAGAGATTCGAGAAGTCTCGAAAGAGGGCATTGAAGCATTAGTGAAGGGGTTTTATCGGGAAGTTTCACTTTGTGAGCAATGGGGAAATGCACGTCCGGAAGAAGGAAGTGAACATTTTCTTGCTTATTGTTTGGAATCGATCACGGGGGCACATTACATCCATGGACAATTGATTGGCTTAAATATCTTAATCAGTCTTTTCCTTCAAGAAGATGCAGCTGTTTTTTCAATTGAAGAAATTCATCAATTCTTTAAGGATATTAAATTAACTATTTCTCCAGAAAAGCAAAATATTTCTTCAGCCCAAATGAAAGAAGCTTTAAAAACTATTAAGGAATATGTCCAAAAAGAAAGGTTACACTATACAATATATAATTCGCCTAGATTAATCCTAAATGAAGTGAAAATTCAAAAAATCTTAAATTTTATTAATAAGTTGTGATTTTTATCACGATTTTTTCTGTTTGGTCTCCAAAAACAGATATGAAATGATTACTTTATTCGATGATAATTAAAATAAAATCATAAAAGCATGTATTATTCCCGATAAAAATTGGACTCCTTTTAAAATTAATAGGTTTAAAAACTTACAAGCATCAATACAATCAATAAAAATAGTTTAGTTTAACTTGTTATCTTTATTATTTTGTATTTTAAATCTTATCTTGATTGCTTGTTTAATTCTTCACGTGGTAAAAATAAAAAATAAAAAATTTAGAATGTTTTTGGTAATTTTTGTAATTTTCATGGCAGTTTTTGATATTTTCATGGGCTTTTTAGTCATAGAATTAATCGCAGTTTAAATAGAAGCAACGTGCTTTGAGTAATTGCGATTTTCTTCCAAAATAATTGGCTTGTTTTTAGCATATTTCGGTTTTAATAGAAATCCAGCGAATATAATGCTGTAAACCATCATATCTATTATTTCTGCGAGGGTCCCTAACTCAATGAGGGTAGGATCATTCGCAAAAGCACTTCTCAAGGGACTGGTAATGAAGCCTACTATTATAAAAGATAAAAACCCTATTCCAATGATTAACCCGTGAGCTTGCGATAATCCCTTGAATTTATACATGATGAAAAACATTAAGATGATTCCTACCATTGAAATAGAAATTAAAATTGCATATGATTGCGTTAAAACATGAACAGTTGGAGCTAAAAGGATGACTAAAATTGAGATCATATTATATAAATAAATCATTCGCATCCGCGTTCTATTAATTTTTACGGTGGTGAATTCTTTAATATAAGTATTGATGATATTGAGAACGACGCCTAATCCTATAAACAAGAGAGGATTTAAATTTACAACAATAATTAAATACCTTATCTTCAAGAAGATTAATGTTTCTTGAAGCGTGAATTTTCCTGAAACGTTCGCAAGATAAGAAAATAAATCTAAAATCTTTCCAAGGCACAACATGTTGAAAAATATTCCAAATAGGAAATAAGCATCAGTTAAAAAGACCGATTCTTGCTTAAACCATTTTCTATACAGAATAAAACTGAATCCAATAAACATCGAGATTCTTGCCATGACAATGAGTTCTAATGTCCATAATAATTCAAAATTGAAGTTCAATTTATCTTTAAACCAAAACCACATGAATACAATGGCGACCGCCGTACTTGCGAATAAATTTGATATTATTAGCCCTTTCAAGTACAATTTCTTTTTATGCTCCATGTTAACTCATCTCGATTCAAAAAAATTTTTCATTCATTGATTGCTTCAGTAATCTTAAAAAGTACTATTTTTTTTCATTTTGAAATTCCAAATTCATTACTTGCGAGCTTTTCAATTAAGCATTAAATAATGGATTAGAATTTATGGCCCATGCTTTCTATTTGGAGGATTATTTTGAATAAAGAGCGATAATTTCTAGTTGGATTTCCCTCCTTCCAATTTTTTAAAAATTCATGTTAAAATTATAAAAAAATTAGTCAGATGCTAGATCTTCAAGAAATCCGGCATCAATTTTATTAAATTCTTCAGCATATTTTACGCCATATTTTTTGCCTGTTTCTCCATACACGTACTTCACTAATAAATTCACTCGTATGGCATTTGGAACATCTTCTTCTAATAATTCAATGTAGAGATGATTGGCTCGGGCTAAGAGTGTATTCTGATAAAACCAATTTTTCATGACTTCTTTTTGCTGAGTAATAGATTTCACTTTATCGTCCACGAAATCCGTGATATCGACATGGAAATTAATGACGGTGGGATTACGGGCAAATAAATATCTCTCGCCGATGGCATGGATTTCTAAACCTTCCTCAAGATGCTCAGGATAATATAAAGCGAAAGAACTCTGCCAACAAGCCTCGTTTACTGCTTTTGCCGTGATAATGTGATCCATGTTTTCCTCGTCCGTTCCATTTAAATCGAAGGAAACTACAATGTCAGGCTTATATTTTCTCATTAAATAAATTAACTTACCTCTTAATTCGAGATAATCTGCTCCAGCGAGGGAATCCGTGGGATAATCAAGATGTATTATCTCATCAGCTCCAATCGTTTTATAGGCCCGTTCTACCTCTATTCGGTTTCTCTTTATTCCTTGCTCTTTTGTTAAACCTACGCAATCTCCATAATCATCCGTGATTCGCACGCAAATTAATTTATTTCCCTCACTAGATAATTTTTTTAAGGTTCCTCCCGCCCATATAGTGAGGTCATCCGCGTGAGGCCCAATTGCCATGACAGTTTTATAATAAAACAATTCTCGAACAAGCTTGCTAATGGTTTTTGCTACTTCTAATCCTATTGATTCGGTTTCATGTCCAATGAATTTCCCGTTTTCTATATCATCAACCCATACTTGCGGTTTCAATCGATATTGTTCCGGAGGTATCAAATATCCTATAGAATCATTCGAATTAGAAATGAATAGGATATCCTTGTCGGGATTTTCGTCTAAAGTTTTCTTGAACAATCCGGGAAAGACTTCTCCGGGTAAATGAACCAAGTGTACATTCCCAATTCGAATCTTGCTTACCGTCGTGGTAGCCTTTTCATCTTCCAATTCTCTTTCGAATATTCCTAACGTAAATAGCAATTGAAAGTCAGGATTTTCAATTTTAGCCTTGATTTTGCGATGCCTTATTTCAATTGGGCCTACTTCTACTTTTTCAGCACCATTAAAAAGTTTTTTCAATTCAGAAAATACTTCATTTGAAAAAAGCTCCATTTTTTCAAAGCCCTGTTCGCAATATATGGGTGATTGTGCTCCGCATATGCCCAAGCCGAATAATGATACGCCTCCAAATTCTTTTTCTATCATAGTACTCACTAATCCGGGATAATCACCAGAAATAGCAAGATTTTCTCGCGTTGTTATTTCTGGTTGAGCAGAATATGTCCAGAGACATGCCACCACTTGGTTATTTGCCATGAATTTCAATAAATTCAAATCACCATTAATAATTTTCTCATCTCTATAGTTTTCTACTAAATTCGTGAGAGAACTCTTGGCTCGATAAAGTTCTACTTCTTTCATATCCTGTTCCGCTTCCTTAACCGCTTCTACTATTGTATCAACTAAAAAGAATTGATATTTCCAATTAATTCCACTTTTTCCCAATATAGGGCCCCAAAGACCCATTGTATCCGGTCCTGCATGCGTGTGCGTTGAAAAAATGTAAATTTGTCGTTCTTTATAGCCTAAAGCTCGCAATCTATCTCGTACTCGATCGATAAAATCTGCCAAAAGCCCAATGCATTCTACAGAAACTAGAACTATTTTTGTGGTATTATCCGAAAGCACCATTGCCCGCACGTGGATGGGATCGTGAACCTCTTTAAATTTTGGAGCTTGCATGGTTAAATAGCCGGCTACTTGAATATCACCCATTTCTTCAAAATTGGGCGTAATATCCTTCTTAGACGCCCCACATTTCAAGATTGACATTTTTTTTACACACCTTCTTTTTAAGATTGACAATAATTAAATTTCTTTAAAAAATTATTAAATTAAATAATTAAATGAAGATCTGCCTTCTGAACCCTTATAATTTTAGGTTAATTTTTCCTTTCTTTAATTTTCAGCTAATTTATTCATTTGATAAATATTTATTAAAGAAAAAATTGAATTATTAAATAAGAATTAATTATAATTAAAAAACTAATTTGTAATACCTCAATTAACCTATTATCGGTGTAGTAAAAATTTGAATGAACAAGAGAAAAAATTTAGATATTCCACCTTTACATATATAAGTTATGGCCTTGCCGGATTTGTTGATAACTTTTTCACGGCGTCCTTTACCGTGCGAGTCATTGATTTCTACGAAAATGAACTGTTATTAAGTATTGGCTTAGTCAGTTTTGCATTTGTGATTTATGCCATATGGAACATGATCAATGATCCCCTGCTAGGCTGGATTTCAGATAAGAAATTTCGATTTACTAGACGCTTGGGTCGGAGATTTCCGTTTTTTGCAATTGGAATATTATCGTTTGTTTGGGTCTACCTTTTTATTTTTACGGTCCCTTTTACAAGCGAATTAGGCATATTTTTCTGGCTTTTAGTCACCATCTGTGCTTTCGAGCTCTTATATTCTCTCTTTATCGTGAATTATTTAGCTTTATTTCCCGATAAATTTAGAACATTACACGAGAGAACGCGGGCAGGAGCTCAAAATACGATGTGGGGGGTATTAGGAATCGCCTTCGGTGTCCTTATTCCTCCGCTTATAATCGTATATGGAGATATTTCTTCCTATATACTGGCAGCAATCATCGTTTCCATAATAGGATTTATCGTTGCTTTGCTTTCACTTCCCGGAATGAAAGAAGATCAAGAATTAATTGAAAGACAAATAAGAATCATTGAAGAACAAGAGAGCAAACCTTCTTATATAGAAACATTAAAATATTCATTGAAAAACAAGAATTTTGTAGCTTATATTCTCATGGCCATGGGCCATGCCGTCATGACGGTCATGATGCTTGCTTCTCTTCCTTACTGGAATAAATATATCATTGGTTCTTCGGACCCAGAATTGGAAACTGTCTTGGCGGCGGGTTTTTTAATAGCTGTTCTTGCTTCAGTACCCCTATGGACGTATTTAGGGCGTAGATTAGGAAATAAACAAACCATCACGTATGGAACATTGATCTCTACTTTGTTATTCATCCCTCTTTTCTTCATAAGTGATTTAATCGGTAGTACAATCATCATAGCACTCATAGGTGTTGGCATTGGCTGTTTCTGGGTCCTCATGTATCCTGCCATTTCGGACGTGATAGATGAATTAGTTTTACAAACCGGAAAGAGAGAAGAGGGAATGCTAACGGGCATCCGTATTTTTGTGGAACGATTATCCATCATCATTCAAGCGGTTTCTTTTGGAATCATCCATCCCGCTACGGGTTATATTGCTGGAGCACCTCCCGGTAAGGCATCCCAACCTTTATTAGCTCAATTTGGAATACGTCTTCTAATGGCCGGTATTCCGATGCTTTTTTATTTTATTGGATTCCTATTAATGTGGCGAGTATATTCCTTAACCAAATCGAGAGTAGAAGAACACACGCAATTATTGAGCCAGAAGCAATTATAAATGAAATGAAATTATAAAATTTTTTTTCATTCAATTTTTTTTTTTTTTATTTTCCACTTATTCATTCTGATTCGAATTCTTTTTTTCCATAGTAGAGGGTATTTTTAAGTTTATAATTTAGCTTGGTTTTTAAATTTTTTAGCTTTAAGGGCGACAAAAATCGAGATTATAGCAATCGCAGTTTTGTCGGTTCTCGCTTGTAATCCGG
>JALGVJ010000006.1 GCA_029838195.1 Promethearchaeota archaeon | reverse complement strand
GCAAAAGAGCTATCTTTCCATGCTAAAGAAAGGCACGTGCATCTTGCGAGTGAATTCCATTGAAACACCTTTCGTTTTAGAGATTCCGTTAGTAAAACGTAAATGGATATCTCGAGAATTAATTGAACTAAATAATCAAGCCATAATGCATCAATTTAATTTTTCAAAAAGAAAATCTGGCAAAAAAATTTTATTAAACAATTCAGAACATGAATTTTTAGAAAATCATCCTCAAGTTAATCAAGTAATCCCTATTCTATCTCCTCATGTTCAAGAAAACAATAAAAAAGACGTAGAAATAGATAAACTTGAAAATTTTTTTAATCAAATGACAAAAGAACACTAAAATTAATCTTTCTTGCGATATGATGTTCTACTTAAAAATTTACTTTGGATTTTTTCCTGAAATACTCATGAATGAAAGATAAGAACTTCCCCCTTCTAAATAAAATAAAAGAAATAATGATAAGTTTGATACAGCGTGTGAGGGAACTTACTCTTTAGATTGATTATTACTTAGAAGATGAAAAATAAAATAAAAAATCATTTTTTTCGTATTTTTATTAAATAGTTATCTCCTTTAACCTGAAATTCAAGTACTTCATGACCGTGTTTTTCAGCGTATCTTTTGATATTTTCCCCGGCTTCGCAAAAATCTCCTTTTATTTCAATTATTTCTCCAGGATTAATGATTTCCAGCATTTTTTTAGTTTTAGCCACAGGCTGAGGGCAAACCAACCCGGAACAATCCAAAATTTTCACTTTTTCCATAATGCTGTTGCGCCTCTTTTTTTAAGCAAAAATAATATTATCTGATTCTTCACACATTTCTAAAAAACCATTCATCGTCGTTTTTTTAACCCCTTCCATCAGCTCCTTTTCAGACATACCACGAGCTTTCATGCAAACTCCACAAGCTAATACTTTAGCTCCTTCATTTATTACATCTTTTAACCATTTTCCCACATTATCATAAGTTGAGGGATCTTGATTTTTTTTTGCTACCCAGATTCCATCTTCTACAAGAAAAATGTTAATTTCATGTCCCTCTAAAAGCGCCGTATATGCAAATCTTAGCATGGTAAAGGGTCGTTCTTTTGTATATTGTCCCGAACCAATTGCAATCGTAAAGGTTTTTTTCTCCTTGGACATGGTACTTTTTTTTTTTAAATAATTAAACTTTTCAATATATATTATTAAATAATTCAATACCATTTATCAATATTTTCAATTTCATTTATTAATAAAATTGAATTCCTTTTTTCCTTAATATCAGACTTAAATTTTTTAATAGATATTTTCATGCATAACAAAAAGAGATTGAATTAATTTGAATTCATGTCAAATGCATGGATCTCGATATAAAAAGCGTGACATGTTTTTAAAAACGAAAAATATTTTCTCGTGACTTGAATGAGGCTCGATTATTTACGGGATTTTATAAAATTATGTGAATATAGAAACTTTTCTAAATTAGCCAAAGATTTAACCATTTCTCAGAGTACCCTCTCTCATAGAATTTCTCAATTAGAAAAAGACTTTGGTAATATCACTTTAATTGAAAGAACCACGAAAAGATTTAAACCAACAAGAGAAGGAGAAATCGTGTTAAAATATGGCAAGAAGATTCTCGAATTATTTGATAGTTGCCAGCAAGAACTCATGGATTTGAGAAGTAATAGGATCACTGAAATCACGATTAGCTCATCAACCATTCCCGGTTCTTATATTTTACCAAAATTCATTACCTCCTTTAAAACCAAGCACCCTAACGTGGAATTTAATATTTTGATAAATAATTCTCAAAAATCTATTGAATTATTAAAGAAAGAACGGGTGGATTTTGCCGGCGTGGGAAGTTTCATGGATCAATCGGAAGATTTATTCGATGTTGTGACGTTGGCGGAGGATGAGTTGGTGTTCATTTGTTCGCCCTCTCATGAAATTTTAAAATCAAAAAACGAGAAAATTAAAATCAAGGATATATTGAAATATCCCTTTATTAATAGAGAAGAAGGCTCCGGAACAAGGGATGTTTTTGAGAAGAATTTTAAGGAGTTTAACCACCTCCAGCAGAAATTAGTCATTAATGATAATGATTCCATCATAACAGCAGTAAATACTTCTAATTATATCTCCGTTATTAGTAAAATCGTAGCTAAAAAAGCTGAAGACGGCGGCTTAGTAAAAATTATTCCCTTGGAGGGGTCTCCTTTTGTAGCGAAAAGAAACATTCATGTTCTAAAATTAAAGGGCAAGCCACTCTTAAAATTGAAAAAAGAATTCTGGAATTTTTTAAGCAAACCGCTTTAATCAGAATCATGGTTTTCATTACTCAAAAAATTGATTCGATCGTAGAACATCTCTTTTAATTATCGTTTTCTGAAAGTTTAGATCTCTAAAATACGTTTTGAATTGAGATAAATAGGGATCGATATCAGATAAAATATTTATTTCCGCTTTATTACCCATAATTTTTTCTATGGCATCTTCTATCACTTTTAATTCCCTCTGAATAAGTGGTAGTTCAATAACAGCTTCTTCAAAATCATTTTTCCACGGCTTTAATTTAGGATAAGAATCCATCCCTCTTTCTTTCCAATAAATTTTTTTCTTGAACTCTTCCGTGAGGGGTTTTATCTCATTGCTTTTCCACGTTTTAATGTTCCATGGCGACATTTCTTCTTCCTTGGCAGGATTTAATAATAAATCTTTTTCCCATTCATATTGATGCATCCAATTCGAGAGGATGAGACAACAATTTTCAGGATAATTTTCAGCGGGAAAAAATCTCCACGGATTTTCCAGTACATTTTCTTCCCAAAAAGAACTATTTTTTCCGTATTGGAAAAAATATCCTATTTTTTTTAATTTATTTCCCTCCTTGTTCTCTTTTCTAAAATATATTTCTACTTGAGTAATGTCAATTCTATTACCGTATATTTCATCTCGATATAATTTAAGTAAAATATCTTTCGCTCTGTTCGGATGACGTTTCCCAGAAAATATGGGATAATAACTAAGACAGGTATAACTCTCTTCATCGTTTAGCTTTGCTTCATGAATCTCCAGCCAACATTGGAGAGGTATTATAGAAATGTTCGACTTAAAATAATTTCTTAAAAAAGTCGGAATTAAAATGCCCGAAAGCGCCCCAACAAAAATAAACGCGTATAAAAATAAAATGTCTTGGAAGAAAAAAGAAAACCAAGCGATGATAAAAATGATAAGTAAACTAATTAAAATGAGAGCACCCCAGAGAGAAGAATATGCGACATGCTCCTTTTCTCTCATCGAATATTTTATTTGAGGGGCATTTTCAACAACAAAATTCACGTCATGACGTTTTAGGAAATCCTCTATATCATATTTTACCCACGCCTTTTTTATCATGTATGTTTAAAATAAATTCAGATTCTTATATTTTTATTTTCCATTTCATTCATTTTTTTCCCGGTAAATGCCATGATTTGAAGAACAAATCAGCAAATTTCAAATAGAAAGGGACAAAAATTCAAAATTCTTCCTTGATTATTTTATCATGAGATTTAATTTGCTTATTTTGGATCAAAATAAAAAAATCAAAAAACTCGTGAGGTTTCTATCTTTATAATTTTAATAAAATTTTTTTTAAAAAACCATGGTCGATGTCAAACAATTCCTTGAGGCGATTAAATTTGAAGAGTATTATGCCGATCAAATCACCCATGTTCAGTATTTTCCACCCAAAAAAGCAAGATATGGAACTTTGGAAAAACCCTTAGATCCTCGGCTTTCTCGTTGGTTGAAAAATAATCAAATCGAATTATGGGGGCATCAAGCTAAAGCTATTAATCTCATTCTCGAAGGGAAAAACTGCGTTATCTCCACTTCTACGGCTTCTGGAAAATCTCTCTGCTATAATCTGTGCGTGCTTCACTCGCTTTTACAAGATGAAAACATGACAGCAATTTATATATTTCCCACGAAAGCGTTAGCCCGGGATCAATTTAACGTGTTAAAGGCGCTCATGGCTGATACTCGCATTAAAACTAGCAGAGTGGGTGTTTATGATGGAGATATAGAGCCTGCTGAAAAACGGAAGGTACTCCAGGAAGCAAATATCATCATTACTAATCCTTATGGCTTGCATTATTATTTATCGTGGTTCCGCCAAAAATGGACCAGAATCATGAAAAATTTAAAATATATCGTCTTGGATGAGATCCACGTGTATCGAGGCATATTTGGATCTAATTTTGCTTTTCTCTTGAGAAGATTAAAACGAATTCTAAAATCTTATAATTGTACTCCCACGTGGATTTTATCAAGTGCAACCATTAATAATCCTAAAAAATTTGCCGAGAAATTGACCGGCGAAACATTTCACGTGATAGATGAAGATGATTCACCTTCTGGCGCAAAATACGTGGTTTTATGGGACTTACCCTTCGATGAATATTCCCAAAAATATCGCTCTCCCCATCAAGAAACTAAAAATTTGTTCATTTCTCATTTAAAACACGATATTCAGACCTTAACCTTCACGTTATCACGTAAAATGGCTGAATTATTAGCAATGTGGAGTAAAAAGGCGCTCCCCCAGCTGAGCGATAAAATCACGAGTTATCGAGCAGGAATTAGCAAGGCAACCAGGAGAAAAATTGAGTCTCAATTTAAAAACAGGGAAATCTTGGGAATCAGTTCCACGAATGCGTTAGAATTGGGCATCGATATAGGGACTCTTGATGCTACGATTTGCTCTGGATTTCCCGGGACGATCTCCAGCTTTTATCAACAAATAGGACGTTCCGGAAGGGGAGAAGAGCTTTCCATCTCCACATTAATTCCCATGCAAAACCCGTTAGATTTCTTCTACATTCATAATCCCGAGGTGCTTTTTGGACCCATTAAAGAAGAGGTATTGATCTCCTTAAAAAATAAATATATTATTAAAAATAATCTCTGTTGTGCTGCTAAAGAAATTCCTTTACAAGAAAATGAGTATGACGTGCTTGGAATTGAAGATAAAGAAACCTATTTGAATTACTTAAAAGAATTGGAAGAAGAATCTCTTTTAATAAAGAGAGGTGGGAAATATTATTGGAATGGCAAGTTCTTTCCTAACGCTCGCTATGGTTTAAATAATCTTTCTAATAGGAGTTATAAAATTATATTGAAATCCGGAAATAAGGAAAGCGTGCTTACTTTGGAAGATGAGAGCTACGTGTTTCGAGACTTGCACCAAGGAGCAGTCTATTTATATGAGGCAGAAACTTATTTAGTGGAATATTTGGATATTGACAATAAAAGGGTCTATATAACGAAAGCGGATGTGGATTTTTACACGCAATCTCTTAAACACACGGACATTACCACGCTGGAAATTCTTTCATCTAAAAATGCTGGTCCTCGTGAGGATATTGAAAGTTTTTTTGGAAATGTTAAGGTGGAGCATCAATATTATTCTTATAAGATCATTGATTCAATGACTCAAGAAATCCTTGCTCGCAACCCATTAGAAAATATTCCCCTTATCGAATTCGATACGCAAGCTTTTTGGTTCTTAATCCCATTTAGCTTTCAAAAAGAATTAGAATTGAAAGGACATGATCTTGGAGGCTCCATCCATGCCATAGAGCATGCCATGATTGCGATTGCGCCTACTTTAGCCCAAATTTCCCGTTGGGATTTAGGAGGCGTATCCATTGAATTTGATCCCGTAAAGCAACAACCCATTATATACATTTATGATGCATTTCGAGGAGGGATTGGCATTTCAGAAATGCTATTTGAAAATATTAATGAATTATTTAACATGACGTACAATTTAATAAAAAAATGTAAATGCACGGCTCCAAATGGCTGTCCCGGTTGCATAATCTCTCCTAAATGCGGAAATTTAAATGAACCATTGGATAAAAATGGATCACTATTTCTCTTGGAAAAAATTCTTAAAGTTTAACTCATGAACCTTAAAATTTTTCTTTCACATGCTAAATAAATAAAGTTCCTATGATCTCTTATGATTAAGAGTTAATTAAAAACCTCTTTTATTGCTCAAAATGGTTATTAAGTTATTCAGGATAATAACACCATTAATTTGGAAAAACCACGGCTTATATTCATGATCCAAAACTATCTCCATTTATTTTCATGGTCTGTAGATGGGAAACTCATTAAAAAAATTCTTTTTCCTTCTTTTATTACATCATGCTTCTTTCTCCTCAATTAGTTATCATATAAACTACGGAATTAATAAGAGGAAATAACAAAATTTAAATCAAAATATTAAACTTTATTAACTAATAATTTTATTCTATCTAATACGTTTAAACCCCTTCATGGTGTTAGACTCAACTTGTTAGAAACGATTAAAATAGTAATTTTTGGTGATTCTGGAACGGGTAAAACCAGTTTAATGCATAGATACATGACAAATCAATTCATAGAAGATATAAAAATAACGATTGGTGTAGACTTTCATGTAAAAACCATGAAGATAGCCAATAATGAAATAAAACTGCAAATCTGGGATTTTGGTGGCGAAGAGAGATTCCGATTTCTCTTTCCTTCTTATATACTCGGTGCTAGTGGAGGTATTTTCATGTATGACATCACTAACTATTCTACTTTAACACATATTGATGATTGGTTGCTCATCGTGAATAAAATATTTGATGGAAAGAAACGACCAAAGATCCCCATCATAGTAGTGGGGGGTAAATCCGATTTGAATGAATTTCGAGAAGTAGTAAGTGAAGAGGCAAAAATTATAGCAGAATCAAGGGGTACGGATGATTTTATAGAATGTTCAAGCAGGACGGGCGAAAATGTGGAAAAAGTTTTTGATTCCATCATAAAGCTGATTCTTGATTATCAATCTCCTTATTAAATAGTTCTATAAGGGGTAAAATTTCACTTCTCTGCGTGCACTTCTTCTTATAATTTATAAATATAAGATTTTTGTTTCCACTTTTATTATAAAACCACGATGAAAGTTCCCTCATTAAAATGGTCAGATCTTACTTCTCCGATGATATCCCTTGAAGATTATAAAGAAAAATATGGTGAAAAGGAAGTAATAAGGAAAAATCATGAATCTTATGAACCGAAAAAGGAAATAATGGACGAAATTATTAAATTATTGAAGACTAAAGGGGAATCATTGAGAATTGCCGCATTAGGTGCAGAATGGTGTAAGGATTGTATTTTAAATGTTCCCCGCATGATAAAAATTGTTGAAAATTTACAGCATGAAGTTAAAGTTGAATTGAGAATCCTTTATGGTATCATGGTAAATGCTTTTCATAAAAAAGGAGAGATTCCATGGCATGAAAAACGTTCCCCTCCAGAAGCCCTCGATCCAAAATTCGATTTACAAGCCATTCCGACCTTTTATCTCTTTAATTCAAGAGGAGAATTTTTAGGAAGAATTATTGAAGGTCCGAAAGAAAATTCGACCTTGGAGGAGGAAATTTTCGCCATCCTGAAAGATCAAGCGTGAAAAAATCTAATAACTACAAAAAAATAAAGGTGAAAAAATCTAATAACTACAAAAAAATGAAAAAAATTACAATTTCAGAAGAGATAAAAATTAAAGAGAAAATCAATATTCATAAGAACGTCATCCCTTAAAAAAGCGAATATTAAAATGGTTATATCAAATTGGAGGCGCATTCTTTTTAATATTAGGAATCATTGGCTTGGTTTTACCCATATTACCAACAACCCCTTTTTTAATATTACCTGCTGCGTGTCATGCAAGGAGTTCAAGGAAAATGCATGATTAGCTTTTAAATAATAAATTATTCGGGAAAATATTACGTGATTATCAGTCAGGTAAAGGCCTCTCATTAAAGTTTTAAATATATACTATTAGTTTTTTATAGGCGACAATAATATTCTCAATGTTAATGATTTCCATTTCATGGATCCAACTTTTATTGTTATTAATAGCAATAGGAGTTTCGATTCATATCATGCTCATTAAAAAAAAAATTACCTTAAAATAAAGATAATTTAAGTCTCTCTTTAAATCCTTCGAATGAATACTTATCCAGCAAATCACGTATTTTTCATCGGGATCTATTTTTCTTAAAATATTATAAAAATTTCCCCCTCCTTTATAGGCGATTTAATTTTTTATTGAAAATGTCATGATGATTCATGATTTTCAACTTGTTTTTTCATGTATTTTTCTTTTATTTCTCTCTCTTTATTGAAAACTGAATAATTCCTCAGATTTTTCGCAGAGAAAGAAATTATAAAAAAAAATATATGGATGGTCTTTTATATATTTTTCATGGCAGAACAAAATAAACTCAAGTTTGTCAAGCTCATTATTTTCAAACATGGCATCTCATATTTTATCCATCAAGGAAAAATAAAGGGAAATGGTATTTTCGAATTAGAATTTAAAGTTGAAGAAATGAATGATGTATTAAAGAGTCTTTTTGCCCTTGATACGAGCGATAAGGGTTATATCTCTTTTATTTCTTATGATGCCGCTTTAGAGGCTTCTCAATTATTAAAATCTATAATGTTGGATATTCCTGATATCGATAGCTTTTCCTCTTTAATTACTCAAATTAAAGGTGCCCCCATACAATTACGCATTGGTACGTCCCAATCTATTCGCGGAACGATAATGGGCCTTGAGATGATAAAAAAAGTTATTAGAGAGGAGACGATAATGGAAAAATTGCTAATTATTTTACAAGAAGATAATACCATTGCAAAAATACCTTTTTCAGAGATTTCTTCCTTGAAAATTTTAAATGAGGATCTAAATAAAGAGTTAAAATTTTTTCTGGACGCTTCTATAGCCAGCAAGAAAAAGGATTCAAAAAAGATTACTATCCATTGTAAAACCCATGGAGAGGATTCAGTTGAACGGGAAATTTTAGTAAGCTATTTGAGAGAAACGCCGATTTGGAAAACTAGTTATAGAATTATCATGAGCAAGAAACAAGCTCAAGAAGAAAAATGTCTTTTAGCGGGATATGCCTTAATAGAAAACACTACAAATGATGATTGGGAAGATATTGAAATTACTTTAATTGCCGGAATGCCCGTCTCTTTTATCTATGATTTTTATCATCCCATCTTTATTGAAAGACCCAAAATAGCACCACCAAAAGTTCATGGCGCACGCCCTACGGAGATAGAAGAAGGATATGAAGCTGAAGAATTCATGGATTATGAAATGAAAGCAGAAGCGGAATACATGCCCCGTAAAAAACGCGCTTTAGAAAAAGCTAAGATAGCGACAGGAGCAATGGCTCCGAAACCCGCTCCACCGCCCGCTCCCAAGCCTTTAATGGCGATGGATGATAAAACTTTACGTGATAAATTGGCAGCTCAAACTTCTGCAAAAACCAAGGCATTGGGAGAATTATTTGAATATAATATAACTACTCCTGTTACAATTTTACGAAAACAGAGCGCCTTAGTACCTATTCTGACGGAAGAGATTAAAGCTAAAAGAATTCTTCTTTATAATAAATTAGAGTGCGAGGAACATCCAAATGCGTGTTTAGAAATTGAAAATAATACGGAATTAGCCATTGAACGAGGGCCTGTCACCATTATTTACGATAATAATCTAGCAGGGGAAGCAATCATTCCATTTTTAAACAAGTGTGATGTTCGCATCCTCAATTATGCGATTGAGCAAGCCATTGTAATATTTCACGAAGAAACTTCCCAAGATCTTAAAATTCATAAGATTTCTTTTAAAGGAGCTTATTGCTACGAATATTATTACTCAAATACTTATTCGACCTACAAGATTAAAAATAAAACGGACGAGAATAAATTATTATATCTCGATCATCCTAAAACTTCGGGATACCAAATTAAAGAAAGCCCCGTCGAACCTGAAGAAACTCCTAATTACTGGCGATTTAAACTCGAATTAAAGCCGAAAGAGGCTCTTTCTTTCAAGATTAAAGAACAAAAGGAAAATTACTACAGCCATTATCTATGGAATTGGGATCAAGACTATTTCATGAGCAAAATCGCTTTTTATACAAACCAGAAATTTATTGATGCTGAATTAGAATCTAAATTGAAAATTATTAGTGAATTACTGGGAAAGAAAAACCTCTTATTGAAAAAAAAATCTACTCTCGAAAATGAAAGGGGACAAATGAGTAAGGAACAAGAAAGATTAAGAGAAAATATTTCTGTTTTAGGTACTTCTACCCAAGAAAATCGGTTAAGAGAAAATTATGTTCAAAAATTAAGCCGCCAAGAACAACGATTTGAAGAAATCAGTCGTGAATTAAAAGCCCTGGAACAAGAAATAAATGAGTTAGAACAACATGTAGAAGAAAAAATTAATGCCTTAGATTTTAATTAACTCCCTATCATCTCTATTTTATTTTTTATTTTTTTCCAATATTAATAATAGTTTTTATATATCTCTAATAATTTCTATCTCCTATCAAACCATTAACACTTTCATGCAGCATGATTTTTTTATTAATTATCCATGAAGAATCTCCTCATCCATTTAATAATGAATTTCATTTCTAATTCGAAGTAAAGAAAAAAGCACGCAATATAATGATAAAAACCCGAATCTCCCTGAGCTTGTGGGATATAGCCGGACAAAAAAGATTTGATTTTCTCAAATCAGATTTCCTTAAAGGTACGGCTGCCGTGGCTGCAGTTTTTGATTTGACCCGTCCCGAAACATTTGATGCCATTGATCAATATTTTCAAGAAATTAGAAAGCGTGCGGGAAATATTCCCATTATATTGGTGGGAAATAAGCAGGATCTCAAAGAACAAGTAGGAGAAATAATTTCACGGGAACAAATCGTACAGAAAGTAAATAAATTTAATTTATTAGAATATATAGAAACTTCGGCTCTCAAAAATATAAATGTAAATACCTTATTTTATCGGCTTTCCATCGCAGCGCTCTTGGATTTAAAACCTCGCCTCGGAGAAATGCAAAAATCTGAGAATGGTAGTCGTTCCTTTCGATTTAAAATCATTCTTGCCGGACCAGCAGCAGTAGGAAAATCATCTTTGATCAAGAGATTCATTAATTTAGACTTTAGTCATGATTATAATTTAACCGTTGGCTTGGACCTCCTATCTAAGGGGATCGAGGTAGATGAGCACGATCTCCCCCCCGAAGCGCAAGCAATAATTCAAAAAGCAATATCAAAATATAAAAAACATGAAAAACAGCTTATTTCTCAGGCACCTCTCAATAAAGAAGAAATGCTTCCTCGCGAAGAGATTAGTTATTTTTCCGCAGACATGAACACCAATACTCAAGACTTTAATGAAAATCAACATCACGAAAAAATTAAGTTTACCTCAAAAAAAATATATTTAATCATTCCACTCATTCTTATCGTAGTGTTACTCCTTCTCTTATTCTTATTCGTGTCTTCTTCTTGATTTGAAATCAATGAAATAATGCCATGCTTCTTTTTATAAATCCCTCCCTATTTGACAAGGGAAGGTAAAAATGGAAAATCTAACCATTGAAAAACTATTTATTTTCTCCAAAAGAAAAATATAATATGGCTATAACTCATAATGATGAAACTGAATCTAAATATAAAAAAGTGGCTCAAATCATCGCAGGAGCAGGCGGAACCCCCCTCCCAATAACTGATAAAGTGATGGCTATTTTAAAACATGTAGCCACCCCAGAAGACTTGGACTTTCTCATGGCGTTTAAAAGGAAAAAATCTCAAACTATGGAAGAATTAAAAAAATCAAGTAAATTATCGGAAGAAGAGATCAAAAAAAAAGCCGCTGCTTTAGCAAAAAAAGGCATCATGTTTAATCAACCCAGTAGCAAGGGAATCATGGTCTATAGAGTCCTCCCCTTCGTTAATGTCGGCCTGTTTGAATATCTTTTCATGAAAAAGCTTGAATTAACTCCTGAAAACAAGAAATTAGCACTATTATTTTTGGAATTACAGCAAGAATTAAGAGAATTTGCCCAAAATAATTATGATGCCATTCTTAAAATGATGGAAAAACAACCGCCCATTGACAGAACCATTCCTTTCTATGACAACGAGCCGACGGGGAAGGAAATCGAAATAATCGTTGATCAAGATTTAGAAGTCCCAACTCAACAAATTTTACCCTCCCAAACCATTGAAGAATTGATTGAAAAGTTCGATGTCATCGCAGTGGGTCATTGTTTTTGTCGAAACCATAAAGATGCCATAGGAGAGCCCTGCAAGCAAACGGCTCTCAGAGAAAATTGTTTTACTTTTGGAAAATCTGCCCGCCACGTGGCTGAAAATGGCTTCGGTAGGTTAATCTCGAAAAGTGAAGCTTTAGAAATAATGAAACAATCGGAAAAAGATGGCCTCGTGCATAAAGCTTATCATCCCAATTTTGACTTGAGTAGAGATGAAACGAGCATTTGTAATTGCTGTACTTGCTGTTGTGGACAAGCAAGTACCAATTTAATTGCCCCCACCGTGAATGCCACTAATTTTCAAGCAGAAATTAATCAAGAGCTCTGCGTGGGATGCGGTACATGCGTGGAACATTGCCATACAAGCGTTATTGAATTAAATAATGAAAGTAAAGCAGAAATAATGGGAGATTATTGTATCGGGTGCGGAACATGTGCTCATTTTTGTCCAGAAAATGCCATTGCGCTGAGGAAATTGCCTGAAATAAAAGTAGTGAGAATTCCACCTCCAAAACTTAAATAATTTTTTTTTTCATGAAATTTTGTTTTAATTTACTTATTTATAATAGAAATTAATGAATATTTCGAAATAAAAGAAAGAAAAGAGATAGAGATGGAGGAAATAAAAAATGATTCTGAAAGAATCATCCGCACGAGTTCTGCGTTTGATTGTGGAGGGCGCTGTCCCTTAAAATTTCATGTAAAAGGCGGCAAAATTATCAAGATTGAAGGGGATGATGGGGAAGAACCAAGACAACTCAGGGCTTGCATGCGATGCCGTGCCTTGCGTCAGTACATTTATCATCCCAAGCGATTAAAATATCCCTTGAAACGGGTGGGGCCAAAAGGAAAGGGAGAATTTAAACGAATTACTTGGGATGAAGCTTTAAAAGAGATAGCCCAAAAGCTAAAAGAAATAAAGGAAACTTATGGTAATAAAAGCATTTTTCTTGCTATGGGTGGCGGCTATTTAGGGGCGTTTCATGATGGAATGTTTGCTCTTATGAGATTATTCACCCAATTTGGGGGCTATTCTACTCATTACGGAAATGTTTCTTCAGAAGGAGCGGTTTATGCCACGAAAGTCATGTATGGCTCACCCTTTGTCGGCCATAGTCGAGAAGATCTCTTGAATTCGAAATTAATCATCCTTTGGGGATGGGATCCTGCCAGAATGATTTCTGGTAGCGATACCATTTATAATTTAGTGAAAGCCAAGGAAGCAGGGATAAAAATAATTTGTATTGACCCCCGCTATCATGACACAGCAGTGTTATTAGCAGATCAATGGATTCCCATTTATCCCGGAACGGATACAGCGATGATGGTCAGCATGGCATACGTGATGATAAAGGAAAATTTACATGACCAAGCATTTTTGGATAAATACACGGTTGGGTTTGATAAGTTCAAAGAATATGTCATGGGAAAGGAGGATGGCATTCCTAAAACGCCTGAATGGGCGGAACAAATTACTTCCGTTCCTGCCGAAACCATTACAAATTTAGCAAGAGAATATGCCACCACGAAACCAGCTGCTTTAATGGATTGCCAAGGTCCCGCACGCAGCGCAGTTGGGAGTCTTTATAACCGCTGTGCCATCACCCTGACAGCCATGACCGGAAATATTGGACGTCCTGGTGGCAGTGCAGCTGGCGGCTTAATGGGAATTCCTTACGGCCACATGTTTTTTGGCGCTCGCATCCCCCCACCTTACAAGAATCCCGTAGAAGATACGGGAAGGTCAGTGCGAGGATCTGTTAATCTTCAGGATCGATTCATCACTCGTTGTCATACTAATAAAATTTTCGACGCGATTTTAAAAGGTACCAAGGGCGGTTATCCATTCGATGTAAAATTTGCCTGGTTCGTGAATAATAATTTCTTAAATCAGTTAGGAAACACTAATAAGGCTGCAGAAGCTCTTAAGAAGTTAGAATACATGGTCTCTTCAGAAATTTTCTTGACTCCCACGGCGAGATATGCTGATATTGTATTACCCGTCACGACAATGGCAGAAAGAAGTGATTTGGCGCGCCCATGGCCTTCAGGTCCTTATTTTACGTTCATGAATCAAGCCATTGAGCCCTTAGGAGAATGTAAATCGGATTTAAGAATCGCCGAAGAATTAGCGGATGAATTGGGAATCGAGGATTTTGTTAAGTATCCCGATGTGGATAAAGCCTTAAAAGCTTTATTAAAAATGCCGGCTGACACCCGTAAAAATATACGAAATTATAGAAAATTCAAGGAAGAAGGCATTCATCGCTTGGAGCTAGAGGAACCATACGTGGCGTTTAGAAAAGAAATTGAAGATCCCGAAAACCACCCTTTTCAAACGCCTTCCGGGAAAATCGAGATTTTTTCCCAACGCATTGCTGATTTAAATGATCCAAATAATCCGCCCATTCCAAAATATATGAGAACCCCAGAAGATCGCTTCGATCCTCTCATCAAAAAATATCCCCTGCAAGTGCTCTCACCTCATCCCCCCAACAGGGTTCATTCAGAAATGTATCTCGTCGATTGGTTGCGAGAAGTTGAACCCCACCGTGTTTGGATCAACCATATCGATGCAAAAAAACGAGGAATTCAAGATGGTGATATGGTGCTCGTGTTCAACGATAGGGGTAAATTACTCATTCCTGCTTGGCTAACGGAAAGAATCATTCCCGGCGTTATCAGTATTTACGAAGGTGCTTGGTACGACCCGGATGAAAATGGAATAGATAGAGGTGGATGTGTTAATGTATTGACAAATGATTCTCATGCGCTATGTGGCGCTTCAGCATTGAAATCTTGCCTTGCTGAAGTTAAAAAATATGAGGGAGGCGATATTTAATGCAAGTCGGCTTTTATTTCGACCAAACACGCTGCACGGGATGCCATGCGTGTGAGATAAGCTGTAAAGACTGGCATGACATTCCTGCAGGGCCAATGAAATGGATTCGAGTATTATATAACGAAGAAGGAACGTTTCCTAATGTGTTCGTGAGTTATCTCATTCAACCGTGTTATCATTGTATTGATCCCGTTTGCTTAGCCGTCTGTCCTGTCAAGGCCATTTTTAAGCGAGAAAAAGATGGCATTGTTTTGGTAGATTCAAGCAAATGTCTTGGCAACGAAGAATGTGATTCAAAATGCTTGAAAGCGTGTCCTTATGATGCTCCTCAATTCGGAGCTGAACCCGGCTCCATAATGCAAAAATGCAATTTTTGTGCGGATCGTTTTGCTCTAGATCTCAAGCCCATTTGCGTTGAAGCGTGTAGAACAAGAGCGCTGGATGCTGGACCATTAGAAGAATTAAAAAAAAGATATGGCGACGTTAAAGAGGCTGTTAAATTCACTTACTCAGAAAGAACAAAACCAGCAATAACTTTTAAACCCAAACTCAAGAAATAAGTTCATTTGTTTTTTTAATCTGCTGCCATGCCTTAGCTAATTGAATCATTTTTTTCCTCCTCTTCATCTTGTCTTGGTCCTAAAATTAAGGAAAAGTAGCGATTAAGGCAGATAAAAGAAAAATTATTTCTTAAATAGTTAGGATCATCCGAATTCAAAATATTCACGTGCTCTTTACTTCATGACGAGTTATTAATTATTTTGATGCCATGTAATGCCAAAGGATAGGGGAAAACTGAAATACTTCAATTACTTGACCTAATCTTGATTATATTTATATTCTTATAATCTATAGCTTGATCAACCCATATTGGCTTCTCTATTTTTTAATGAATAGAGCGTGCATTCCAGGAAAAATACCTGAAAATGAAAAAATGATGCTGTATTGCCCCATTGCTAAATAAAATGAACATGGGAGGCCATCATATCTGCAACGTGAATGAGTGTCGCCAATTCATTCATCTTTAATGGACGATATTTTGACCACGACCCGTGGTGAAAGATGATACCCAAGCACATCTCATCATCAATAAACAAGTTAAATTTTTTTAACACGGTAATTCCTTCTTCCACGTGATAATCCCTCCCTTCTAATCCAAATTTTTGCTGGAGGAAGAGGCTTGTATCGAAAATCTCCTCTCTTTTTACTCTTACCATGCTCTCCTTCACGTTTTTCTTATGGGAATAATAAGAAATCTTTCCAAAATCATGATAAATTGCCGTTAAAATCGCTTTTTTTAGTTTCAACATGCTTCTCATGGAGTTATATAAATAATAAGTATAATTCGTGACCAATAAGATGTGATCAAATAATCCTCCCTCATGGGCACCATGATGGCCCATTAATGCTGCCGGAAATCTTCTCGCTTCCTTTAAAATCAGGCGAATCTTTTCCCGGGAGGACTCATCTAATTTTATCAAATCAAAAAAAAAATCAAATCCTTTTACCTCAAAATTTAAACGTGATTCGATGGAAGGATTAATAAATGAATTTAAATCATCATTTTCCATCATCACATTTGCATTTCCCGTCTCCTTGTTCCTTGTTAATTCCAATTGCTCCAATATTTTCCTCGTGGCTGCCTTATTAATTGTCCACAAAATAGCAAAAAGTTTAATCACGTGCTTACAAAATTCTTGATTAACCCGACGTCGCCTCAAGAAATCCGGACAGTCATGATACAGGCGCTCATGAAATCCTTCTTGCTTGAGATCTATAGTGATCTTGTAAGGTATGAGTTCTGAACCGCGAATGCGTGCCTCAATGAATCCCGCTTCAAAATCTTGTTTAATAATTTCCACTCGATGCGAAGCTATGAGCTGCGCACGCTGTATCGTGTTCTCATCCGAAAAACTCCGGATCACCTCTTCAAACTCCGGATCTAATGGCATGGTTACATCATTTATTTTTCCTATATAAATTTCATTTCAATGAATAATTTTAAATGGTGGATGATAAAAAAAATAATTAAGGCATCATTAATAATATCTAATAAAATTGATTTGAGATAGTTTCATTATGAGCCTTTCAGAACTCGAAAAAGAACGCGATAAATTAATGGAAAAAAGAGATAGACTCGAAGAAAAATGCGATATGCTCCCTCAATGTGAAAAAGATGATGGCTGTGAAACCTGTAAGGTGTACGACCAAATTACCCAAATCGATGAAAAAATTGAAGAAATCGAAAATAAAATCGAAACGCTCCGAGCTGAAAAAGAAGACGAGGAATAAATGAATCAGAAACAAGACCAAACGCTTTAAAAAGCGATTCAATACACGATCCTTAAGATTTCCTCATTCTGAAATACCTCATCGTTTTTTCCAATCCCTCTATTCTTAATTCCCTTAAATTATCGTTCTCAAATCAAAATACTTAAATAGAAAGATGATCTTTCTTTCTTCACGTGAATCTCTTTTAATCTAGTCCTTCAAATGCCTATTAAAAAACATTAATCATGCCCAATTATAGTGAAAGATAATGTATTCTCTCCCCAAAAATTTACAAGAAAAAATCTTGTCTCACCCGCGCACCCAAGAATTCCTCCAAGATGCATGCCACGTCCAATTTCTAGTAAAAAAGATTTCCTGGAAGGAATTTCAACGCCTGAGAAAAGAATATCCTCACTTTTTCTCTTGGAAAATGAACTTTAATGATCATGATCCAAAAAATGACCCACTTTACGCCATTACAATGGTTAAACACGAATCAACACCCTCCAATCCCACCAAGCTTAAAAAAATTAAATTTTACATCCACCCCTCCACTCTTGAAATCTTGAAAATCCTCTCCAATTAAGTTTCAATGTTCCCTTGCTCTCGCTTCCTTGCTTTCTTCTTTACCCTCGTTCTTAGGTCGTTAATTTATTGAGCTCCTCCTTCCCAGCATATCTACTGCTCCCATCTCTCTTTTTTCCCCTTTATTCTATTTTTTTTTCCCTTGAATCCTCATTATCTTTAACATTGCTCCTTCGCGCTTTCTGCTCTCTCTTATTCTTCCCCCTTTTATTCCCAATTTTAATCACCTCTTTTTCATGGTTAATTCGTCCGCTCCCCTACACTCCCCTTCTATGCATGGACCCCAATCCCATGATTCCCCACTCTTTCCCATTTCAATTAAATTAAAAAATTAATCTATATTTCCATACATGTATAAAAATATATATTCATCAGGTAAAAATTAAAAACAAGAAAGGAAAATTAAATGTCCAACGAAGAAAAAAAGAGAAAATTTAAAGTACAAGCCATCAACGACGAAATCCTCGGTAAACTCTCCCTCAAAAATCGATACAACTGGGTAAATAACAACCTCGGAAACCTCCTCACTAAGGAACAAAATGCCTTCTTCCGTGAAGTCCAAAAATTCTGCCTCCGCTTCGAAAAAAAAAATAAAATCACCCACGGGCCGGACGAGGATATCTACGACTGGGTACCCGCCTTCGGCGAAAAAGGCTATATAACTCGCCAACACGATGGAAAATGCGTCGACTTGGATTATGCCGAATATGGGCTTGCCATGGATTTCGTCCGAAACCTTGCCATTGATATGTTTGACCCTCAATTCGCAATGGGAGGCGGCGCTACCGTCCTCGCCATTAATCCCATATACGATCACCATGACAACGTGCCCGTGCGCCTCGAAGCACTAAAAGAACTCTTAACGGGAAAATCCCCTGGTGCAATCTTAATAACAGAACCCGAACGGGGGTCGGACGCCGTCCACCAATTGACCACCTGCGATGAACAAGAAGATGGAAGCTTCTTGTTAAATGGAGTAAAAATTTATAACACGAACGCTCCCAGATCTAAATGGGTGATATGCTATGCAACGGCTGAACAGAATAACGGCAATAAAATGGCTCAATTCCTCATCAACACTTCATGGGAAGGATTTCACGTGGAACGTGTCAACATTCCTTGGGTACCTAAATTATATCTCGGAAAAGAAACCTTAAAAAACGTGCGCGTGCCTAAAGAATATATCCTTGGCGGTGTCGGGAAAGGACGAGAACACTTATTCGAGGGCCTCGTGCCTGAACGCATCTGCATTGCTGCGATGAGTGTAGCTGAAGCATGGGGGGCTTTAGCTCATGCAGGAATTTATGTAAACCTCAGAAAACAGTTTGACCAAGAAATTTTAAAATTCCAGGGCGTAGGATTTTCACTCGCGGATTATTGGGCTCGCACCACGGCTCTTACCTTCGGATTGCTCAAATTTTGCGAAAGCTATGATGAGAAAAAAGAAAAATTCGGTGGTGAAATTCCAAAAAATATATCTCAAGCCATGGTCGCAGGCGCCTCACAATTCAAGTACGTCTGTACTCAGCTGTCAAAAGATGTCTGTTATGAATGTGCTAACCTAATGGGAGGTGCAGGCTTGTGTGACAACACTCTGATGTACGATTATTTGAACATTTCAAGAATCCAAGAAATAGTCGGCGGCTCAAGGCAAATACAGCAATACATCATGAGCATGGCATTGAGAAATCTTTATAAAATGAGTGTATTTTAAAATCTTTAACTTTAATTATTTTTTTTTTATTTTCCGTTAAAATTGCATCTTATTTTTCTTTTTGAAGGTTTTAATTGAATATAGAATTTTAAATCTAAAAGGCATGATGGACAAAATCTCTTGACTCTCAAATTTTAAAAGAGGTAGTTTGGTTTTTCCTTCCTAAGAATTTTTAACACATCCCTTAAATTTTTCTTTTTCCAATGTTCAAATCTCGTTGTATCCGTGGTTTTTTCACGAGCTGGATGTCATGAACATGTTTAATTATAAAATATCCATGGTATATATCAAAAGCTAACCTGACCTGAACATTGAAATAAATCCATTGATGTTAGGTCATGTACTTCAATCCTTTTTTCACTGAATCGTATTTTACAATTTTTTAATAAATTAACAACTCGTCCATTTCTCTTTGGCTCATATAAACATCCTTAATTTTACATGAATAGAATGTCTTTTTTTATAATCTCCAATAATAATTTTTTTCTTAAATAGTAGTGTTTTTGCCTAATGGATGATAGTTTTACCATCCCAATTTAAAGCTAAAAACTCATTATCTTCTTTTTGTAGAGAAGCAAAAATCTCCTTTTTTTTTTGATTCTCATATAATAAAATTAAAAGCTTTTTTCTCTCGAATTTAAAAAAAGAACTATCATCCATTTCTTTTAATATTTTTGTAAGATCATTCAGAATAAACTTGCCGATTTGAGATATCAAGAATTTAAAAATTTTAAGAAAATCGTATCAAATTAACTCCCTTTCTCTCCAAATGAAGCTTGTTTGGTTTTTGCACGATTTAATATTTTTATGAAAATCATGATTTTTTCATTCAAGCAACATTCTAAAAAATAAATTTTAAACAGATTAATATGATTTCTCAAGGAGACTTGAAAAAATTCTTTTAAAATAAGTAGAAAAACTCTCACGTATTAAAAATTTTTTATTTTTAAAAGAACTCTACTATATCTCATTCTATACGACAAGATTACAAAGAAATTGCACTCAAAAATAAATGATTAACACGATTCCTTTTTACTAATGCCTAAAAAAAATTAAGCGATACTATTCCTCAAGATAAAAAAGGGGAATGAAATGAACAAAAAAAAGAATAAATTTTTTAAGATATGTTTTTTCCTACGTTCACACCATTACATTACGGACATTTTGTATAAGGTGCGCAAGGCCATGCTCATGATGTATTGCTGTATTTGCCTTGAGCCGCCGACTATTTCTTGGATTCTTGAGATGTTCAGGTAATCATGAGTCATGGTATTGTCGCAGAGCCCGGCACCTCCCATTAGGTTAGCACATTCGTAACAGACATCTTTTGATAGACTCGTTGTATGATACTTGAATTGACTTGCGGAAGCCACCATGGCTTGGGAAATGTTCTTAGGAAGTTTGCCACCGAATTTTTCAAATTTTTCATCATAGCTTTCGCAGAACTTGAGCAAGCCTAGGGTCAAATTAGTTGTTCGAGCCCATAAATCGGTTAAGGTGAAGCCAACACCTTGAAATTTTAGGATTTCTTGGTCAAACTGTTTCCGAAGGTTTGCGTAAATCACGGCATGAGAGAGCGCGCCCCAGCATTGGGAAATGGCTCCTACAGCTATTCCAATTCTCTCGGGAATTAGGCCTTCGAAGAGATGTTCGCGCCCTTTCCCGACACCGCCAAGGACGTATTCTTTAGGCACGCGAAGGTTGACCAATTTTTCCCTGCCAAGATAAAGTTTGGGCACCCATGGGATGAAAACACGTTCGCAGTTCCATCCTTCCCAGGAGGTATTTACGAGGAATTGAGCCATCATGTTTCCATTGTTTTTTTCTGCAGTAGCATAAGTGATGGCCCATTTGGCTCGAGGTGCATTAGTATTAAAGATTTTATCTCCATTTAGAATGAAGCTTCCATCTTCCTGTTCAGTACAAGTAGTTAATTGGTGAACGGCGTCCGACCCTCTCTCGGGCTCTGTTATTAAAATGCATCCTGCGGCTTGTCCTGTGACTAATTCTTTTAACGCTTCAAGGCGCACGGGCACGTTGTCATGGTGATCGTATATAGGATTAATGGCGAGGACGGTAGCGCCGGAGCCCATCGCGAATTGCGTATCGAACAAGTCGATGGCCAAGTATCGCATGAAGTCAGCGCAAGCGCCCCAATAGTCATAGTTGACATCTACCATTTCAAAGTTATGAGCCCTGGTGATATATCCTTCCTTTCCAAAGTCTGGAATCCAATTGTAGACGTCCTCATCGGGCCCGTGGGTGATGTTATTTTTTTTTTCATAGCGGAGGCAGAATTTCTGGACGGATTTGAGGAAGTTGAATTGTTGGGGCGTTAAAATTGACATGAGGTTATTATTAAGGAAGTTATAGCGGTTTTTTAGGCTTAATTTTTCGAGAATTTCGTCATTAATGGCTTGGGTGACAAATTTTCTTTTTTTTCCTGGTTCTGACATTTGAAATTCCTTTTTTTTTATTTGATGTATAAAATTATAAATTATAATTTGGGAAACATGGTAATTCTTAATAATTTTTTTATCGGCATTCATGAAGGGGTGTACTGAGATTAGCATTAAAACATATGGGGATGTTAGAATGGGGTAGAAATGAAGGATTTTTGCAATCTAGATGTGGGAAATTTTTCGTGCGTGCATGCAATTTTAGAAAAGGTTGGGATCGAAAGGTTGGGAGAGGGTCAATGAAAGGGTGTATTTAATATAGAGATTGTGTGATTTTTAGAAAGCAGGTGGCTAATGAAAATTAGTTGGGCAAATTATCGTGAGAAATAAGGGCAATAAAATGGAAGGTAAGACAATGGAAATGATGGGAAATCGAATGGAAATAAAAGGAAACGAAGGAAAATGAAGGGAAAAGAAGAAAATGAAAAGGAATAAAAGAGAGGAAGGAGATTGTCTTTAATCAAGCGTGGAAAGAAAATAGGGTAATAAAAAAACGAGGATTAATACGGACATTGATTGCGCTGGGAATGGGATTCCATTAAAGGATGATATTTTCGAGGCGTTGGGTGAATTTCTTGGTAATGATTAGGCTGGTTTCGAAGGGGCAATTGTTCTTGAAGATGATGACGGCTAGGTAATTTTCATCGATGCCTTTTAAGGAGAGGATGCCGAAATCTTCGAGAGAGATGAGTTCTTTAACCTTGTAATTTCCGGAGATGAAGCGTCCTTCGAGGAGGCGGATGATTTCGGAGAGGATGGAAGGATGGAGGAAAGAGACGATAACTCTTCCAGTTTGGGTGAGAAGGGCGGAAGAGATGACCATGTTGGAGAAGGAGTGGAGTTCGTTGAAAACATCCATCAATTCTTTTTCAATCTCTCTTGAGATCAATTCTTTTTTCTTTTCAACAATATCGTGGATGTTGTGTTCAAATTCATAGTACTTGGTAATTTCTCCGTCAAAATCATTGGTTAAATCATTAATATCGAATTTTTTGAGGAATTGGTCTTTAATTTGCTTTAGTTGGGAGCGCAATTCGACGAGGTTGTCCGTTCGATCGCAAAAAATGGCGAACATGAGTTCATCTTTGTTAATTCGTTCGATTTCGAAGATGAACCGGAAGGGGCCGACCTCAATTTCCGAGAGTTGTTCGGTTTTTAAGGAGTGCTTGAGAAAGGAGAAAATAGCACTTAGGAAGCTACCGGTGAGATTGATATTGAAAATTTCCTCATAGGACTTGTAGAATATTAATTCTCCGGTGTTTCCTTTTAATATGAAAATGCTTTTAATCATTGGAAAAAATCATTCGGAGGGTAATTAGTTATTAGGGAAGAACTCTGACTAATACAAGTAATTTAATGATCTTTTAAATATAAAAATGTACGCATTCTTTAGTCGGGGAAAGATTTGAAACTTGAGGATAGATCCGCAACGGCCTAATTAATATATCCTGGTAAGGCATGAGATATATTAGACATGGACTAAAAAAATCAAAAAATTCATGAAAAAAAATTTAAAAACCATCGAATTTGGACCATTCATCTTCTTCTTCCTCTTCTTCTTCCTCGTATTCCAGCTCTTCTTCGTACTCTTCTTCCAGCTCCTCTCCATATTCTTCCGCGTATTCGGATTCGAAATCGTCATCGAAGCTGATGGCTTTCTCCAAATCGGTAACGGTCGCCTGAACCGTTGGTTTTTCAGCAGGTGCAGGGGCTGTTGCTACTTTCTTTTCTTCTCGTTTCTTTTCCACGAGTTTCAGATAATCGCCGTGAATTTTAATAGTAATGGGCGTTTCTTCTTGAAGCAGCCTCACGACGACTTCTTCGCTACTTGATGTGTCATGAGGCATGCGCATAACCACAGCTCTTGCCCCTTCAAACACGCCGCTCACAATTTCCACAGTATCTCCCACGGAAATGAATTCCGTCACGCTTCTCGGCAAGAGAACGTGTTTCAATTCTCCTAAGGTAATATTTTGAACAATTCTTCCCTTGATATGGGGGATCCCCTGCACGGCGATTTGTACATCGTGTTTCTGGGGTGCCTCAAAAAACACGTACCCCGGTAGCATCGGAGAAATGAGCATGGCTCGGATGTCCGGAATCACGTCCAATATACGAAAGCGGTAAAAAATTTGTCGTAATACATTACTCTCTTGATTGATCGTGGTACGCACAGCAAACAAGGTGGTCATCTCTTCCGACTCCTCTATATCCAGACCGAGGAGATCGTCATCGAGATCCGTGCTTCCGCTTACTTCTTGGTCCATCTTTTCTTGGGGGTCATCCATTTTTCTCACACTTCCTATTTGAATTTGGGATGGGTTAAAAATTCATAAAAAAAGAATCAAGTAATAATAGGTAATTCTAAATAATAAAATTTGTGCTTTTCTTCTCTCAAGGGCTCCTTGAAGTTTCTTCCTTTTTCATAATTTCATGGGAAGAAAAATGCCGAAAAGCCTCCCTCCTCTTCATAAAGGCACGTTATTGATATCCAAGATCTCCGGAATGCGATTATTCCGTTCCAACCACGAGATCTCCGCATTGGGATATCGCCACGTGATCTCGCATTTTCCCAATTTATCGGCAGTTTCGGTTTCAAATTCCCACGGATTAACGATCACCAAGTCTCCTTTCCGAATCCACACCCGTTTTTTTATCTTCCCCCGAATCCTGCCAATTCGATGCTTGCCATCCTCGCAAAACACGCGCATCCTGTCGTTGCCATAAATGTCCACCACCCGGGCAAACATTTCGCCAATGCTCCTGTTAGGAAGCTTCACCCTTCGAATTACCGGTTCTTCCGCTCCTTTTCTTCGTTTCTTTTTTGGCATGATATCTTAATAAAAGAATGGATACATTTTATTATTTATCATTCCTTTTCCGGTTTCAAACTTCCATTTTAAATCATCAATCATTCACTCTTTCTTCATCATTCAATCTTATCATCCGGTCGATATTCGCCCTTGATAAAAATGATCTTGATATCTTTAGAAGAATCATTTCGAATGTCATGCATTTCCCCAGGCTCGACCAGAAAAACACTGCCCTCGGGCGCCGGATATTCTTTTCCATCCACGATCATAACTCCATCACCTTCCACGAAATAAAAGGTCTCATCAATGTACTTGTGCCCGTGAGGTTTTCCCCCCATGTACTCCCCCGGCTTCAATAAAATGATTCCCCAATCGATGCTCGGCCCCCGCATGAGATATTTTACGCCCGATGTCTTCTTTCTATATTCAATATCTTTTTCATGTACTCTCTTCATGAATTTAACCTCTCTTCATGAGTTTTTATTAATAATAATTTGCTCCCAATAATAAATTTATATATACCCCTCCCCCATGATGCTTGAATAACAAGAAACCTTTTGCCCATTAAAACACGCTTCTTGCTAAAAATCCAAAAATAAGATAAACCTTTCTTTTAATATCCTTCCAAAGAAGGAATTTATCCCCCTTTTTGTTAAATTCCTAAACGATATATTATCTTTTCAGTTAATTTCTTGAACGCAAGTTCCACGTTCTCTCCCGTTTTCGAGGATACCTTGATATAATCGGATAATTTAAATTGCTCCCTTAAATCATCAATATATTCCTCATCGATCATGCTCTTGTCCATTAAATCTAACTTTGACCCTATAAATATTATGGGAAGATTCGAATCATATTTTCGTAAAATGCGAACCCAATCCTCAATGCTTTCAAGTGTCATCGGACGCGTGAGATCGAACATGAGCAAGGCACCTTTTGCACCCAATACATATTTTTCCAGCAGAAAACGGAATCGATCCTGCCCTCCGAAGTCCCAGATCTGCAATACAACGTTTTTATCGTTCATTATAAGTTCTTGCAAGAAAAATTCAACCCCAATGGTCATTTTTAAGTTTTCAATAAATTTTGAAGAAATATATCGATGTAGCAGAGTAGTTTTTCCTGTTCCTCCATCTCCCGCCAAGATTATTTTAAGAACGATCGGTTTCGGCATGATATTTTTCTATTTCACGAGTCGAATTTTTCATGAATTTAATAAAAATAAAAATGAGTATATTATGATATCTAAAAAAAAGTTAAAATAGAAAAATGTTTATATTTTGATAACTATCCCTCCAATGGGCTGACTCTTCATTCTCTTGAGCTCTTTAGAGGGGATCGTAAGATTAGGAATCATGATCATTTTTTCTCAAGATTTAATGTTCAGATCTTTCTTCAAAAGAAACCATGTTGAGAAATGTTAGCTCTATTTATTACCTATTAATGATGGGATAAATGAATTATAGCTTTAGCTTTAAATTTTTTCCAAGGGGACGTACATAGAATCATTTTTTAGCCCACGCAACTTGAATTTTTTTCTTCTGTTGGATAATGGCTTTTGAGCTAAAGAAAAATCGCCTCTCTAAAGCGCACTTGACCTTTTTCGATACGTGCATGATATGAAGGATTCGTTCATTTATTAAGAAATTAATTAATTGAATATATTTATAATGACAAACCTTATTATAAATTTATAAAGAATTAAATCAATATGAAAAAAGATTTATTATAATCTTAAATTTCTCCATATATATCTTGAAAAAGCATGTATATTCTTAAAAAGAAAAAAATTATAATATCGTGCTCCCATTTAAAATTTATTTCAAGAGGAATAATCAAAAAGAATTTAATCGAAAATAAAATTTCTTTCTAACTGATGCCCAAAAAATTTATTTTGAAGATTTTGACAGCTGGTGAAGGTGGCGTGGGAAAAACCACGCTTTTACACCGGTATGTCACGAATTCATTCGTTCAAGACACGAAAATGACAATAGGAGTGGAATTTTTCCTCCAGGAAATAGAGATGGGCGATGCCAACTGCACCCTCCAGCTATGGGATTTTGGAGGACAAGAGCGATTCCGCTTTTTATTAGAAAATTATGTCTTGGGGGCGAAAGGTGCCTTGCTCATGTTCGATCTCACGCGCCCGATGACATTGGATAATTTGGGCGAATGGGTAAGCATTTGTCGGAAACATGATCCAAATTTACCAATATTATTTGTCGGGACTAAGTTAGATTTAGTGGATGAAATCATGGTAGATGATGATTATGCCCGTTCTTTTTTGGAGCAATATAATTTGTTTGATTACGTGAAAGTATCTTCGAAGACGGGCGAGAACGTGGAGCTCGTGTTCAAGAAAATAACGGAAAAGATATTGGAGCGTTTAAACCCATGAGACATGAACACGTGCACGCTTGAACGACAATGAGGCAAAGAGGAAAGAAAGAGCCAATAAATCTTGTTGTTGTTGATTCTAATTTTATTTTACTCCCTTTTCAATATAGGATTAATTATTTAGAAGAGATTGAGGATAAATTAGAAGGCTCTGTTCGATTTATTATATATCAGCAGGTCTTGGATGAGTTAAATTCGAAACGAAGAAGGTGGAAGGGAAGGAAATTTGCCTTGCAGTATGATGCGGGGTTGAGGTATTTGGAGGAAATGAAATCTCGCTATGACATTTGCGTTGAGTCCAAAGAGAGAAAGATGGCAGAAGAGATAACGGATGAGTTCTTGCTTCGCAAGGTAAAGGAATTAAAATCGGCGAATTTACGAGTGTTTCTTGCCACGAATGATAAGAGGTTGCGAAAACAAGCTCGTGAAGTCAAGGTCAATCTCATTTATTTGCGGCAAGAGAAAAAATTGGAGATAGATTTCACGTGAGACACGGGAAAGGGAAAAAATTATAAGAATGGGGAGATTTATTATTATTAAAGCAAGAGAAAAACACTTCAAGCATGATTTTTAAAAAGAGGTAAAAACCATGAAAAAGAAAAAGCCAACGGAAGAAGAATTAAAAAAATTAAACGTGGAATCGTGGGGAGTATGGGAGAAGGAAGTCAGTGAATTTCCGTGGTCCTATGGCGACACGGAGACATGTTATATTTTAGATGGTGAGGTCGAAGTCATTGCTGAAAATGGGGAGAAAATTGAATTTAAGAAGGGGGATCTTGTTCAATTTCCCAAGGGGTTAAAATGCACGTGGAAAGTCAAGAAGCCCGTGAGGAAATATTACAATTTCGGAGATTTAGATATAGATAAAATTTAAAGGTTTTTTTTTATTTTCCTTCGTGATTTTATTCTATAATTTCTTTTTTTTAATCCTTTTTTAATGGTATTTATTGATGATATTTTATTTTTTCCGAGAAATGAGGCATTGAAGCGTTAGCAATATGTTTTCGCACCAAGAGCTATTAATACGAGGTTTCATGATTTTTCCTGTTTTCCTCTCTTGCTCAAAAAAACGGCTGTTGCCGGGGAAAGAATGGCAATAAAAAAAAAAAAGAGGGAAGTTATTGGTCTACTTGATATAAATTTATATCATCTCATTTGATATGTATTTATATTATTTCATTTTTAATTGTCTTAAATGGCAATCTCTTTTTTAAAGAGGGTTTCCGTGCCTTTAATGAAAATGATGAAAATGATGTTAGAAAGCACGATGAGCGCTGCAATGATGAAAGTAGGGCGAAAACTGACGGTTTCGACTAACACGGCACCCAATAGAGGCCCTAGCATGATTCCAATGTTGATGATGCTCATGTACACGGAAAACATGGTAGCACTAATGGAAGGCTTGCATAAATCCATGGAAAGAATCATTTCTGCGATTTGAAGAAAACCCCAAGCAATTCCCGCAATTACCACGATAATAAACGCCATCAAAAGCCCTTGAACCAGAGAAACAATAAACAACATCAAGGCAAGAAAAGTCATGGAAAATCCAATGCTCATTCGACGGGAAAGCTTGTCTAACAACGGTCCTGAAATGAGACATCCGGTCAAGAAGCCAGCACTTCCTAATGACATGACGATTCCCACCATACTAATGTTTAATCCGAGATCCAAGGATAAAAAAAGCGGTAACATGGATAAGACGCAATATAATCCCGTTTCCGAGAGGATGAACATGGCCACCACGATCCACACGAGTCTCTTTTTAAACGTTTCTTTTAGATCGTTCCATGGGAATCGTTCCGGAATTTCATAGGGTGGCTCTTGAGCAATAAATAATAAGGGCATGGGGATGAGCAAGAATAATCCCATGAAAATGAAATAAATGCTCCAACTAAATAATTCCACGATAAAGCCTACTAAAATGGAGGCAATTAAATATCCCACGAATTTACTTCCCCAACATACACTCTGGGCTGAACCGCTCTTTTCGGGGGGCGTGGTATCTACGACCAGGCCATCAGTAGAAGTATCCGCAACGGCATTAAAAAAATTAGCTAAGGCAATCAACAATACGAAAATCGCCCAATTCGAGAGAGGATTTACAGGAATTAACAAGAAAAATAATATGGCGGCGGCAATGCTTCCAATGATCATGTAAGGAATTCTCCTGCCCATTCTCCCTATTTTTTTCCTGTCCGAGAGAATGCCATAAAAGATCTTTACGATCCATGGCGAGTTTCCAATGGTTAAAGTCAAGCCAACGTATAGGATGCTAACGCCATGGCTGGTTAAATAAAGGGACATGTAAATAGCCATGAACACCTCTATGAACCCTTGATGGACGTAAATAATCGCAAAAATGAGATATCGAAAATTTTGATGAGTTTTTAATTCGATCATTCACTTCACTTGCAAATAATTTATTATTAAATGAATGAACATATGAGGTGAAGAATATTAAAAATTTCGTTTTTCAACGGCCAAAAAAAAAATAATCGAAAGAAGACATGCCAAAACGCATCAATATAAAAAGAATGCTTGATATCATTTTACTTAATAAAATGAATGAAGGGAAAAATATCATGAAAAAAAAATTAAATTTAAACCTCGGAGAATTAAAAATTGCTCAATTAGGATTCGTGTTCAAGGATATCGAGAGTAAAGCAAAGCTCATGGAAGAGATCTATGGCATGCCGAAATTTACCTTCATGGATGATGTGAGACATGAGATCATGAATCGGGACGTAAAATCGCAAATTAATCTGAAATTGGGATTCAGTCGATTTTTTGACATGCAAATAGAATTAATTGAATGGAAAGAAGGTGAGTGCATTTATAAAGATTTTTTAGATGAAGGAAGAGAAGGACTCCAGCACGTGAGTTTCTTCGTCGATGAGTTAGATCCCTACATTGAAGAATTTAAACGATGTGGATTTGATGTGATTAACCAAGGGCAGATTGGAAAGCAGCGATTTGCTTATTTCGATACCGAAGATACTCTTGGTTTATTGCTTGAGTTTCAAGAAACAGTTAAAAGAAAGAAGAAAAAGGCTTAAGAACCCTTTCTTGCTTATTTTTTTCCTTTCCCTTTTCCTTTTATTTATTGTTCCCTAATTTTTTAAACTTCATGAGAGTTTCTTTAATTGCTCTTAATTCTTCTTTCGATTTAATATCATGCGCTTTTAACTTGCTTAAGATTTGCGATTCATCTTTTTTTTCCCCCTCTTCAAGAAGAAGCTCTCTAATTTTCTTGACGGTGGAAGGAGCATAAAACACGTAGCTTTTATTAAAATAAATTATCAACCATCTCTTTTTTTCTTGATGGTTTGCCAGTTTAAACATTAAATTTTTTATTTTCTTAAGGCGTTTTTTAGAAATTCTGGCTAACGTGACATCATCGATTTTTGCGTGTTTTTTCATTTTTTTTAAGAGGCGAAACCGAAAAATCAGAGAAGGCATGAATGAAAGAAAGTAAAGGCTAACCGTGATAATACCCATGATAAAGGCTGCTTGTTGATGATAAAACAAGACGATGAGGGAAGCAAGAAGTAAGAAAAGAAACCAATATCTTCCCATGGATTTAAAAAATATAATTACTTTGTTTGACATGAAAAGGCCCTTTCTAACGGCATTTTTTCTCGGACTTGATTATTATTATCGTTTAATAATTAAGCATTCACGTTAAATTCATTGGTTTTTATATTTTATTCTTAAATAAATATTCTTATCCTCTTTAAATTCAATAACTCTAGATACGCATCTAAAAAATATTTGGGAAAAAAGAAAGATACACTTTATGAGAAAAAAATATATAAAAATCTTTAAAATGAAAGGAATTTTTACCACACGACAGTTCCAGCGTTTTCTGGGTTCGGGATGGGACCAGGTATTATCCCTCTTCGCTATGACCGTAAACGAATTTACAGATTTGATATTTCCCACGAATTTTCAATCGCAGTACTGAATCAACGCGAAAAGGTTTAACTTCCAGACGCTTGCTAAGTGCCGTGTAGTGTGGTAATTATTATGAGGATTAAAATACATGATATTTATTAAACTTTATCCCGTGCGATAAATAATTGAGGTAAGGGGAGACCTTGTCATGATCAAGAAAGAGGAAAGGACGAAATCGTGATGTTCAAGGCAAATAATTTTTACACAAGGGGATAACCGGTTAACACCATTCATGGTGTTGAGGTTTCCGGTAGTTCTTCTTGAAATCTCTTGAACGCTTTAAGGTGGTGATAAATTAGATAGAGCGAGAGTGCTAAAAAGCCAAACATGAAATATACCGAGTTATTTAACACGTGTTGAATGATAGGGGTTGGAATGGAGAGGATGAGGGATTGGTTGTAATATATTTCGGTATTATTGGCGAAATCTCGAGCTAATATTAAGATGGAGTATTCTCCGGGTTTTAATTTATCGATATTACCTTGATAATAATCATCATTAGAATTGTTAGAGGCATGGTGTAATTCATGGAGAGTATAACTCTTGAAATTATCGCTGGAGAGCACGGCATGAACACTTTCAATACCCGTTTGTAGATCTTCGGCGTTGATTCCTAAAGTTATATTATCGGAGACCGTGGGATTTACAGGCTGGAGAATGGGATTTTCGCATTCTGGAGAGATCTTATCGGAGGTAGTGCGAAAATTGAAGTGGGACGCAAGGATATCATGACCGGTAATGGTCACGTTATATAATTTTCTTCCAGCAGGTAATTGAAATTCAATTCTTCCTTGAGCATCTGAATAAAAAGTTCGGGAATATCCATCAGCAGTATAGATGTGCACTCTTGCATCCGGAACGATTTCATTTCGCTCATTTCTGATCACCACCGACAGCCGCTCGCATTCATAAATCGTTCCCTTAAAGGGGTTTTTTATGCCGATGGGAAGATCCGTGTAAATGTCTATCTCGGGATCTCCTAATAAACAATAGGATAACACGTTTTTTCTCTCCCACTCATCATTCATGGAGGCTCTTCCTTCCGTGAAGTAAGAACTATTCATGTAGGCTACTTTTGAATCATATAAGGCTCTTCCCGGTTGATATTTTTCATTTAGGAAAAATTCTTCCCAGAATAATTTAGCATTTCCTCGATTTAGCATTTCAAAATCTTCATCATTTTCAAAATACCACGTGATTCTCAAGGCCCCAATGAATCCAATGGCGCCAGAATTTACTCGTTTAATAAGAATTTCTCCTAAATTGTTGTCAGTTTTATCATAGGAGGCTGTTGAGCAGGCGTCCGAATAGATCAAGGAGGGCATGTAATAATTAGTGCTGGTATCCGAACTGGTATAAATATCGCCAAAATAATCATTAAATTTGGTGGGCAAGCCATGGCCCGCGATTAAAATAGTAGAATAGCCCAGATTTAAATGATTTTTAAAGCTATTACTCGTCAAGCCCTGTTGTTGATTGGGCTCCGGAGGAGTGGGAGGATCATAGGGAGAAGACGTGCGATATAAATGAGTGAAATTCATTTCAGAAAGAACTTGTTGTTGCCAAATATACGTTGTTAATTTTGCCTCATCTTCCAAGGGCGAAAGGGAGGAAACTCCTCCTGCTAATAACATCCGACTCATCCATGTTCCCACATAAGGATTCTTCTCATATTGGAGGGTCTTATTTACCATTTTTTCCAAGTCACTCGCACTGCTTGCGGGAAATCTTCCCACGTAAACATCAGGCGTCCATTCTATCTCATCTTGACTTCCTGTATAGAGAGCGGATTCACCATATTTTCCATTTCCATTATCATCCCACGTACCATCTAAATCCGCATAATAGAAATCGGTAGGTTTATAATAATCACTCCAATCATCATATTCGCTTTCTCCTTGACCAACTTCCACGACGTCCGGATTATATACTTTTCTAATAGGAATTAAATCTTCTTCCGCATCGCCAGCCAGTAAGACCCATTGAGTACCATGATTTTCATGATAGAATTTTATCATGTTCCTAATTTTTTCCGAAGTATCTTTCCCTTCATATTTAGAGAAATTAGATAAAATTATTGTTGTCACGCCTTTTTGATTTTTCCATTCCATGAGGGGAGTAATGGCATTTATGAATCCAGATTTATCGGGTGTAATAATTATCATATCAATGGTAGTGTCTTTCCAAGCAGAATTTAACGCACTATTATTTATTTTTGGCAATACGCTTGCATTAATGGAAATGGCATTAGTCTCCGTTCCAGTAAATAAACTAACTCCTTGACTTGCCGTAGCTGGACCAATTATTTCTTTTTTTTTGCCCCATTCGGGAATTATTAAGAAACCCATTAAAATAAGTACAACGAGACAGAATAGAATACTTCTTTTCCGGCAAATACGGTTCATATTAAATCATGGATGAAATATTTTCTCCAATATAATGTAAAATAATTACACACTAATTTAATATCATTTTTTTTGAAATTAAAAGAGGGAATCCTCTCCAGTCAATTTTTTATAATCATGCCATGAAAAATCCATGAATCTTTCTAAATGCTCAAAAAATTAATAATTAATCAAACAATTATTTCTTTATAAAATACATTTAAAACTAAACAAGAGAACAAGAAGTGCCCATACGATTTAATACTTGCCCTGCGTGTAATAAAAAAATAATTTTTAAAATCGAATCAAAAGATCTTGATACGAGTCGTTATCCCGCCCCCGTCTACATCCATCATGCCGATGATGCATGCAATCAAACCTCCACTTTTTACTTCGATAGTCTCTTACAGGTGAGTTATAAAGAATCCTATAAAAAAGAGGTGAAACAAGGACAAAAAATCAAAACCATCCATACAATTAGCTAAAGAACTTACGACCCTCAACAAAATAGCTTTAAGTTTTTAAATAAATTAATAAAAAATATCACATTACATTACAATAGAAAGCGTGAGAAAAGTTTCACTATTAAAAGAATATTACTATATTTAAATTTTAACCATGGCCTCTCTAGAAGAAATCAGTGGAATTGGAAAAAAAACCGCCCAAATCCTAAAAAAAGCGGGAATCAATACCATCGAAGACCTCGCCTCCGCCTCAATAGAAACCCTCCTTAAAATCAAGGGAATCCGCGAATCTACCGCTCAAAAATACATTGAAAACGCAAAAAATTACCTTAAACAAATAGAAAATGAACAAGGGGAAATGGTAAAACCAAAAGAAAAAGTAAAAACAAAAAAAAAAGAAAAGAAAGAGAAGAGAAAGACCAATATAAAAGAATTGATGAAATCTCAAGCTGAATGTAATATTGGATTAGTAGGACATGTAGACCACGGAAAAACTACTCTGGTAAAAGCTCTTACCGGAGATTGGACGGATAGACATTCAGAAGAGCAGGAACGTGGAATTTCCATCAAATTAGGATATTCAAACACGACCATTTTATATTGTCCTGCTTGCGATTTATATTTAACCGACTATATGGCGGAACAAAAAAGAGAAAAAGGCCAACCACGGTTCACGTGTCCAAATTGCAAGGGCAAGTTAGAATTTAAAAGGAACATCTCATTCGTGGATGCGCCCGGTCATGAAATTTTAATGGCTACCATGTTAAGTGGAGCATCCTTAATGGACGGTGCGTGTTTATTAATCGCGGCGGATGAGGACTGTCCGCAGCCGCAGACGAGAGAGCATTTGGCAGCGTTAGAAATTGCGAAGATTGACAAGATCATCATCATTCAGAATAAAATTGATGCGGTGTCGAGAGAACAGGCTTTACGCAATCGGGATCAAATAAAAAAATTCGTCAAAGGAACTATAGCCGAGAACGCTCCGATCATTCCGGTATCGGCGGTGTTTGGAGCCAACATGGAATTAGTAGTGAAGGCATTCGAGGAAATCATACCTACACCGAAATTGGATGAAAATGAGGATTTTCAATTCTTGGTGGCCCGGTCTTTTGACATTAATAAGCCGGGAACGTCCATAGAAGATTTAAGAGGAGGGGTAATAGGGGGTTCCGTGTTAAAAGGCACGATTTCGGTAGGAGAGGAAATAGAAATTCGACCGGGATTACGATTAAAAGATGGATATCAACCCATTCGAACCATTGTTACCAGTATAAGTCAAGGGAGGAATCTATTAGAGAAAGCCAAGCCAGGAGGGCTAATAGGGATTGGTACAAAGCTGGATCCCTCTCTGACGAAGGGTGATTCGTTAAGTGGAAACATTGCGGGGAAAATAGGTGCTTTACCGGAAATTAAGGATAAGGTGAAGCTAAAGATTACTTTATTTGATAAGGTAATTGGAAGCGAATTGCAGTTAAAAGTGCACCCCCTAAAGCATAATGAAAGGTTATTGATAGTGGTCGGGACAGAAAAGACGGGAGGCGTAGTAAGCAGGATCTTAAAAGATTCCTACGAGATAAAATTAAATCCCCCGATTTGTCCTCCTAAGGGATTTATTTACGCCATTTCCCGCGTGATAAACCAGCGGTATCGATTGATTGGTTATGGTATGGAAGTAGATGAAGCCAGCTGATTGTTCTAAACTAGCGTGAATGAACCTTAGCATGATAATAATATTAAGGAACTCGATATCTTCAAAAGCTCCTAAGGATCTTCCGATGGCTACCAAAAAATTCACGAGTAAGAGAGAAAGATTTCCCGTATTTTTCCTTTGATTAATTTAATCTCGTGTTTCTTGAAAACTTCTTTTAATTTCCTGATAATTTGCTGGTCTATATCTGAAGGCGTGAAATTTTCCAAGGTTAATTTTGTTTCGTAAAGGACGAGAAAATTTTCTAATTTCGAGAGGAAGTGAAGCACGATCTCGATTTTATTATTTATTGATAAATCCGAGCTCGTGCGCTCTTTGTATTCATAAAAAACCTCATCCATAATGCGTTGTTCTAAGAATCTTAAAAAATCTTCCAACATATCGACGAATATGACAATCAAGTACGAGTTTCACGCTCTTTTTTATAATGAAGATATATTAACACGCCCAAGATTAGAAAAATCGCACTAGGAATTAAAAAGGAAAGAATGACTAAAGGAAAATGAGATATATCAGTTATAACGTAGTTTACCCTCTTGTAAGCCATTACTGTTGAGTTGTAAACGGGCGTCCCTTGCTCGTATAGAATTACAGTATAATCTCCGTTAGGAACATTTTGGATGAAAATTTCTCCGTTCTCATCGGTTTTAGTAATTGACGTTGGTTGAATGAAGGTGTTAGAAATATACGTGCCGAAAACCCTGCCATAATAGAGGATTTTAACTTCCACATTTCGAAGGGGCATGCGAATATTATCCGTGATGATCACGCGCAAATCTTCAGAGGGCTCGTACTTGATTCGAAATGGGCATGTTTCTCCTTTAATAAAATAAGGGAGGGTAATTTCTAATCCCCTTCTCTGAATGACTTTTTCGGTAAAAATCAAGCTATTTTCTTCAACTTGTTGAAATTCCGTGAAATTTTTTTCGACATATTCCACCACACGTCCAAATTGAGAGGTTACTTCCTTTATTTGATCGATGCTGATCGTTCTTTCTTCAATTTTCACGTATTTTAAGAATAATTGTTCGGGCCCCCAGGTGATGTTTGGAAAATAGATTCTTTCCCGATAATTCGTTCCTTCTATCAATCTATCAATTGCCCATGTGACGTTGACCGGGTCTAAAAATTCTATGGTAAAGGTGGCATCGAAATCCATGTCGAATAAGCTATTATTAACGGAAAAAGAGGCATATATGATGTTATTGGATCCTACATATCCTTGGCCGGTAAATGCATGATTTTCCAGCAATTCTCTATCTGGCATGTTGATCCTTAACGTGACGTTTAAATTATCAGCGGCCACTTGTAAACTGGTGAATGGATAGGCTCCTGTTAATTTTTCTCCTTTTAATTTCTTTCCTAACACGTTAAAATTATAATTGAAGGTAGCCGTGATGTTTTGTTCGGAACTGCTCATGAAAAGGTCCTCTTCTTTTACTTGATTTATCGTCCAATCTTCTAAGGTGATATTATAATGCCATATAAGATATAACTTGAAATCTCCTTGTTCAGCTCCGTTAAAGAAGGTGGAATAATAAAAAATCACGTTTTTCCTATCATCGATGGTATAATTTCCCTCATAAACTTCTTTTATTGAAGAAGAGGCATTATGAGCGTACAAGCGATTTAATAGACAGGGATATAATCGTGGACCGTATACTAAATAGCCTTCTAATAGATCGATGGAAGTATCATACTTCACCCTTAGGCTTTCGTTTAATTCCACCGTGATGATATTAGACGACGGTGATACTTCTTCAAAAGCATCCACGGTTGCTTCTTTCACGGTTCTAATGAGTTCCGTTTTCTCATAACTGATATTGAGCGCTTTAGTCCTCAGATCTAGATCATAAGCAGGATATTGTTCGGAATGGTTGAAAAACCCCGATTCATTAAATAAAAGATTGGTAATGGATACAGAGCCCAACCCTTGTCGTTCTTCCTCAAGAATTGGCTCGAAATCCTCCTTGGAAAATAATTGAGGCTCCAGGACAGGTTCTTGGGGGGAAATTTTTAGAGAAGATATTCTATTATCTCCTTCTCCCCTAATGTTGTTAAAACATGTTAAGAGGAGGCTCGTGATTATCAGAAAGTAAACGATTTTTCTAAGTAAATGCTCTTTTCTCATCCTTTTTTAATCCATTTTCATACATGGAAGCTTAAAATAATAATATAGATCAAATAATTATTTCTCAGATTTTAAATTTTATAATTCATGCTCTCTCTAAAAAAGAAAAGATAAATTTTCAAATTTCTATATAAAATGTAACATGGATTTGTGTATAATTTTGTACATCATCATCATCCTTCCTCTTTTAATTAAAAAGCATTTAGATTGATATTAATGGCTTCAGAACCTGATCTTGAGAAATTTTTAACAGAATTGGATAATACCGTAAATCACTTTTTAGATCAATGCGGAAATAATGTTATTTTAATCAGTCATAATGATGCAGATGGCATCTCCAGTTTACACCTCATCCAAAATTTATTATTTAAAAAACATTTAGAGTTTGATTATTTCATCTATAATCGATCCGTCTCATGGGCAGAATATTTAAAAGGAATACTGCCTAAAAAAGATTCCAAAAAAGCCAAGGAGACTACTTTATTTCTCACGGATATCGGTTCAAACCTTGAAGAATTATTACCAATCATAGAAGAGACCCCATATGAACATTATTTCATTTTAGATCATCATGAAGTCGAATCCTACGATAAAATAAAAACCCATCCGGAAAATCTCCATTTCTTAAATCCTACTCTTTTTGGATTTGATGGGTTAGACCACATCGCAGGCGCTACTCTGGTTTATCTATTCGCCCGTAAAGTTGATCCCAGCATCCTCGCTCAAGGTTGGCTAACTGCCATTGGAATTGCGGGAGATTCCTTGAGACCCATGGACAAGCTGGAATCATTTAACCGGGAAGTATATGAAGAATTAGTACGTGAACAAATAGTCGAAGATAAAGAAGGCTTGATTTTATTTGGCGCCATGCACGAAACCATTAAAAATGGATTAAAATATAGCATTTTGCCCTTCATTAAAGATTTGGGAGGAGAAGAAGATGCAAAGATCAAGAAATTTCTAAGAAATTTAAATATCGATCCGAATAAAAAAGTTATAAATTTAAGTAATGCGGAAATCGAGAAAATTCAGCAAGAAATTGGATTGGAGAACCGAGGCCATTATTGCCTCCTTCCAAAAAAAAGTGGATTATTGAGTTTTGCTTTTGAACATGCCCTTTTATTGAATATCCTCTGCTTTAAAAACATCCATCATGCTCTCTCTATAACGGGACAAAAATCTCCCTCCCGGCAAGCTAAAAGTCTCTATCAAGAATATATTTCTAATTTGACTCATAATTTAAAAGAAGTGCTAAATCTTCCTAAAACGGAAACTGAAAAAGCTATATTCATTGAAGTGGGAGATAGGTTGCCTCCAAGTAATTGGTCGGACACCACGAGTTTTTGTTCCGTAAACGAACTCTTGGATCCCCATAAAATTCTCTTTTTAGGAGGAGAAGAAAAGAAAAATCACATGATTAAATTAAGTATTCGTTGTTCACGAAAATTTTTGGAAAAAAATAACGGCGTGGGCGTGAATCAAATCATAGCTCGAATTAAAAAAGAACTTGGAGGAATTGGTGGCGGTCATAAGCTGGCAGGAGGAATTCGACTTTCCATTCCTTCTTATAATAGATTAAAAGAACAAATCAATGATTTTATATAACCATTTTTAAAAAACATGAAAGGTATTGAAAAAAAATCCGAACACGAATTTCACTTAAAATGCCACGTGATTGCAGGCTCTAAAAATAAATCCATTTCTCTTGAAGAAGAAAAAATAAAAATAACTCTCACTTCTTCTCCCCAGAAATTTAGAGCAAACAAAGAATTAATAACCCTTTTGAGAAAAAAATTAAGGATCAGCTCCAAAAATATTCAAATTATCGCCGGAATACGCTCACGAGATAAAATCGTGAAGATTCATTTTCCAGGAAAAATTACCGAAAATGAGCTCATTCATAAAATAATCAAGCAGTAAATTCATGACCCAATTTTAATCATTTTTCCGCATTTTAAACAAATAATGAAATGGGTCATTCCTTCATCCGCACGACGAGTTTGCCTGGTTTCTAATTGGCATTTATCATAACCGCATTTAGGGCACCTGAAATTTTTGATCGAGCTTCTTAGATTCTCTTCTTTCCATTTAAGTATTTCCGCCGCATTCATGATTTCTTCCCGTGCGGAATGCTTGACTTTAGTCGTGAGGACATAGGAATTACTTTCTTGATCATTAAATGGCTCGACTGCTCCGCATTTACATTTGAACACTTTTTTCCCGTCAATGGTAGTAGGAAGCATTAATCCTCCACATTCACAGAATTTTACCAGCTTCGCTCAACCCCTTTTATCGATTTATGATTAAATAAAGCATCGTTTCAAAAAAATTTTTTTCTTTTTCCCTTTAAAATTTAATGCCAAGCGCTAGTGCAATGAAAATTATTCCGGAGACTAAATCTGCCGTAGTTCCGGGATTCATTCTTCCATTCTGCGCTTGTAGTTTCTTGTCTAATTTTTTTGTCAAGATCCTTCCCTTTCTAGTCATTATCCCTTCATGTTTTAAAATTTTCAAGGCTTCATTAGAAATCATCCTCGCAGCCTCATGTCCCGATTTTCTAATTACCAAGGTATCAAGATGAGAAGCAAGTAATTTCAAATAAGTATTAACCGTGGCAATATTAATATCGCCAGTTTCGTGAAAAATATCAAGAAAATATGGTAATCCTTCTTCTAAAATGATTTTAAAATTCGTCACGTACTCACGACTGATGAGATCGTAATCTTTCGAATACTCAAAAATACCCTTTAACGTGATATTATCTTCTTTTAACTGATGAATAACGTCCGGATCATTTATATCATATTTTTCAACTTTACCTAATCCACCGGGGTTACAAATGTGAATAGCTTCATAAAGATTAATAGTGTCTTCGACAGTAGCGCTTTTGATAACATTCCCCAAGTACTTTCTAAAGGAGAATAAATCCCTTTCATTAAATTTCAGACATAAAACAGCAGATGCTACTAAAGGAGCCAAGATCAAAACATGGCCTAATAATACATTGCCTCCTTTTTGCCATATCATCATCGCTTCTGCCGCTTCCTTATAGAAATTACCAAGTTTGACTCGTTCCAATCCTTTATCTTTTTCTGAACAATTCTTAAAAATTCTTTCGCAAAATGTCCTAAAACAAGGTTGCATGGCAACAACTCCCGCTAAAAAATGTTCATACCGAGCGTCTTTAAAATCTCTCGTGCGATGCACGTTTCCCGGCTTGGGCCATCCCGCAATTTCTAGCAAGCTTGCCAGGGTAGAACATCGTATCACGTCATTCAATGAGCTTATCATGAGACATGATTTTCTAAAATCCACATTTAAAATAAGAAATTAAGTTATTAATTTCTATGTCCCTAATAATAGAAACGAATTAATAATAGGTTAATTCCGGGCGCTTTTTTTCCTTTATGATATATCCTTCTGGAAAAGAGATGGCCCGTAAATCATCTTTCAATTTGTTTTTATGAAAGAATTTTTTTAATCTTAGCTTCACTGCCCGCTTTGATAAAGTTGAATGTACATTTAACTCTAAAACATTCCCATTTCGGGTGATTTCAACGAGAGGCAGAGCTTCATTTAAAAATCGCACGAGATCTTCTACGTGTTGTTCTCCCTTGAAAAGCAAGTCTTTAAGATCGACTTTTATCATTTTTTTGGTATCCGAGCTCATGATATAATCACGAGCTAGAGAATTAAAGATAAGATAAAATTTTTGTTATTTTCCCTCTTTTTGAAGAAAGAGGTGATACAAGTTATTGATTATGTAGATTTAGATCACGTGCCCGATGAGAACGAATTAATTGCCATGTATCATGTGGAAAAGGCACCTTCTTGTAAAAGTCTAGAACACGCCAGCATGGAAATCGCAAAAGAAAGTTCTATCGGCACGTGGACGGATATTGTAACGCTTTCTCCAGAAATCGCCAAACGATTGAAACCATCGGTTTTTTACATCGATAAAGAAAATCAAGTCATAAAAATCGCCTATACTAAGGAACTTTTTGAGATGGATAACATGCCTCAAATACTCAGTGCCGTCGCAGGGAATATCTTTGGCATGAAAGCCTTACAAAATTTGAGATTATTAGATATCTCTTTTCCAAGAGACATCGTAAATTCCTATAAGGGGCCAAAATTTGGTATAGAAGGCATACGCAACACCTTAAAAGTTCATGGAAGACCGCTCCTTGGCACTATCGTGAAGCCAAAAGTAGGATTGAATGAAACGGAACACGCCAGAGTCTGTGGAGAAGCCTGGGAGGGAGGCTTGGATATCGTAAAAGATGATGAAAATCTCACGAACATGACTTTTAATCGGTTCGAAAAACGAATCGAGGAAACACTAAAAATTCGGGATAAAATAGAAAATGAAACGGGGGATAAAAAAATTTATATGCCAAATATCACGGCAAAAATGAGCATCATGAAAAAACGGGCTGATTTCGTGGCAGATAATGGAGGAGAATATGTCATGGTCGATATTCTCACCGTTGGATTTTCCGCTTTACAAGAATTGCGGGATTATTTAGAGGATAAAAACCTTGTCATTCATGCACATAGAGCTCTCCACGCAGCTCTCACGCGCAATAAAAAACACGGTTTAACCATGCTCGTGTTGGCAAAAATAATGCGTCTAATCGGCATGGACCAACTCCATACAGGTACAATCATCGGGAAAATGGAAGGCGGAAAAAAGGAAGTGCTGGAGATTAATGAAACCATTACTCAGCAAATAATAATAGGGAATGATTTAACTCGTTTAGACCAAGATTGGGGGGTAATTAAGCCGGTTCTTCCCGTGGCCTCTGGTGGATTAAGTCCTTTACACGTTCCTGCTTTAATAGATATTTTGGGAATCGACATGGTATACCAATTTGGAGGAGGTTGTCATGGCCATCCGGATGGAACGAAAGCAGGTGCTAAAGCAATAGTACAAGCGTTAGAAGCCACTCTAAAAGGCACGTCCCTGGAAGACCATGCAAAGACTCATGACGAATTAGCTAAAGCACTATCGAAATGGAGTTGAAAGGTTGATTTTTTTTAAAATAATACTTTTTAAAATTGTAAAGATTTAGGTTTAATCTTTATTATTTTTTTCTTGTTCTTTCTTTCTTAATTGTTCATATTCTTCCAGATCCATTTCAAGATAAAGGGGCCCCACGTAATTACAATCCCAGCATTCATACAAGTCCGGAGCAAGCCATCCACTCACGTTCATGGCGGCTTTTAACCGCGAGCTTTTGCATTTCGGGCAAATTTTAATTTTTTTCATGGAAAAGTAAATCCTTTCCGATAATCATTTAAAAAATACTCATGTAAACATCAAGTGTTCTTGATAAAAAAACCTTGTTTCTTAACAAGATGCATGGTTTTATAACAAATAAATTTAAACTCATGGAAATTTAATTATTTATTAGTTGAGAGATGTTTATCGTAATAAAATATATACAATCGGCTTGGTGTTGAATCAAAAATAATCCGCACGTATTAAGAATGTCAGATTTAGAATTGCAAAGAAAGAGCTTGCCGAAAGATCCCGGCATTTACATGTTCAAAAATAAAAATAATGAAATCATTTACGTGGGAAAAGCAAAAAACTTGAGAAGCAGGGTTTCTCAATATTTTGGAAAATCTACTTATAATGATCCTTATTATGAAGAAAAAATAAGAGAAATGGTCAAAAACATTCACTCCATTGAATATATAGTAACGCAAAATGAAAAAGAGGCACTCATTCTTGAAAATCTTCAAATAAAGAAGCATTATCCTCGATTTAATGTTATCATGCGAGATTCAAAATCTTATCCATGGATCTGTATTTTTTATTCTGAAGAATTTCCACGCATTCGCATCATTCGGGGACCAGAAAAATTTGCAAAGAACAACACGCTACTCGGACCTTATACCGATAAAAAAGAAATTCAGAGAATATTACGGGATTTGAGAAAGATCTTTCCCTATTGTTCTTGTAAAAAAAAGGTTAAAAGAAGAGAGCGACCGTGCTTATATTATCAAATTAAATTATGTCCGGGGCCTTGCATTAATGCGATTTCTAAAGAAGCTTACCTTGAAAATATTAAAGGGATTGAATTATTTTTAAAAGGAAATACCGCTAAATTAATCAATGAACTTCAAGAAAAGATGTTAAACGCTGCAGGATCTCAGAATTATGAACTCGCCGCATTTTGGAGGGATAAAATAGAATCCATCAATCATTCGACCACGAAACAAAACGTTTTATTAGATTCTCAAGCGAACAAAGATATAATCAATTATTTTCTTGATGAGCAAAATAGATATTTCGCATTAGTAATCCTTCACGTTAGAGATGGCCGCATGTCTAACAAGAGTGCCTTTCTTATTGATTTAAAAGATAAAATCGTTTTGAGAGAAGAAATCTTGAGTCACTTATTAGAACAATATTATCAAGATGAAAATCATCTGGTCCCTGATACTATCATCCTTCCACAATGGAACGAGCACTTTACCTTATTAAAGGAACTCTTGCTTGAGACCAAGAAAAACGTTAAATTACGCGTGTCACGTGATGAAAAAGAAGAAGCATTAGTACGAATTGCTCATAAAAACGCTCGGGTCATGGTAGAACAACAAATACAAATGGATGCCATTCAAGAAAAAGAAGAAGAAAATATCAATACTATTTTAGAAAAAATTAAAGAACTTTTAGACTTGCCCACCATCCCCAGAAGAATCGAGGGATTTGATATTTCTAATATTGAAGGGAAAAACGCTACTGGTTCTATGGTATATTTTCTAGACGGAAAATCCGATAAAAAAAATTATCGTCATTATAACGTGGTGTCAAAATCCACGCCTGATGATGTAGCCATGATGAAAGAAATAATTAAACGAAGATACATGTCCCTTTTAAAGAAAAATAAAGAGTTACCAGATTTAATTTTAGTAGATGGAGGAAAACCCCAATTAAATGCTGGGTTGGAAGTATTAAAGGAATTAAACTTATCCATTCCCATCATTGGACTTGCCAAAAAATTAGAAGAGATCTATCTTCCCAATAAGCAAGATCCGATTCTATTACCGGAAAACTCACCAGTTTTAAAATTATTTCAGAGAATTCGGGATGAAGCCCATCGTTTTGCTAAACGACTTCATGAAATTAAACGAAAGAAAAAAATAACGGGCTCAATTTTGGACGAAATAAAAGGAATTGGTCCCGCTACCAGAAATAAACTACTGATGACCTTTGGAAGCTTGGAAGGGATTAAAAAAGCCTCTTTTGAAGAATTAACGAGCGTAGTAAATAAAAAAGTTGCTGGAGAAATAATTAAAAAATTAAATAAAAAAGCTTGAGAAAAGAGATCTTTATTCCTTAAAATTAAATGTCCACTTGGTGGTTAATTGCTTCTATTCATCGAGCCTCTTTCGATAAATTCCTTATTCTCCCCAATCTTCTTCTGCCATTTCTGCCTCTTCCACTTTTGCCACGTCCCCCTGAATTTCAATTATTTCAAGGTCTACGCCGCAGTCAGGACAAGGAATAACTTCGCCAACAATCGTTCCCTCATCTAGCTCAAATTCAAAGAAGCACGAGGGACATTCTGCCTTTGCCATTTTTTAATATTCCTCTATTTATTTCATTTTCAAACTCTTGAATACTATTTTATATTTAACATGACTAAAAAAATTTTTCCTTAAAATCACGATAATACCTATTTAAGAATTTTACTCTCAATCACGTGTTAAAAAATTTAAACTATTAAACAAAATAGAAGATAAATTCCCTTTAATTAATTTCTATAATCTTTTTCATTAAGGGCCTAATTCCTAGACTCTCCTCTACATTTTTCTCCATGAGTTTATATCCTAATTTTAAATAAAAATTTTTAGCAGTCAAACTTTAAAATAACTATAAATTCTTACATGGTTTTATCGTGGAAAACCTTCACCAATTTTTTTCATTAATTTGCGTCCAATACCTTGTTTCATGAAGATAGGATGTATAAATAAAGTACTAATTAAATCTTCCTTAAATCTATCGTTCCAACAACCTTACCTTTTGTTTCCATTACGATAGAATGATAGTCTTTTGCCAATTTAATTAGATTTTCAGAACTATATTGTTCATTCAATGTTTTGTTAATTTCTTGAGAATAATCTCTTTAGTATCAGTTTTCCATGAATTTAATTAGATTTTCAGAACTATATTGTTCATTCAATGTTTTGTTAATTTCTTGAGAATAATCTCTTTAGTATCAGTTTTCCATGAATTAATGTAAAATTAATTAAAAAACCTCTTAAAACTTAACGCATGAAGTTGGTGTACTGGAGTTCATGTTCAGCGGTAATGTAAAATCTTTTAAATAATACGACGTAACATAATAGAGTTCTTTAAATTACTCCAAGGGAACTATGGGATTTTTCTCTAATTTATATTTTACTAGCGTTAATGCTCCTCTTAAGCCTACTTCATCTCCTAATCGGGTTAATTTAAGTTTTGGCGGATGATTAATCGTGAATTGTATGGGATCTTCTTCGAATTGCTTGATAATGGGAGGCAGGAGTTGCTCACTATCTTTCATCATGGCTCCTCCGAAAAAAATGGTAGAACAATCGTAAAAATTATTTACAAGGCCAATTCCTACCATCATGTAGAAAATGCAATCATCAACAATTTTTTTTGACAATTCATCTCCTTCTCGAGCTGCTTGAAAGATTTCTTTAGCCGTTATTTTTGAAACTTCGCCCTCCACTATTTTTAATAAGATTTCGGAATTGTAAATTCCTTCTTCAAGTTGTTCTAAAGCTCTATTTCGTACACCTGTACCGGAGCTATATACCTCCCAACATCCCCTGGCTCCACAATTGCAAAGATGAGGACTCTTTGGAGCGACCTTTCCGTGTCCTATCTCTGCGGCATTTCCTTCCTTGCCTAATAATAAATGAGAATTACATATTACACCTCCTCCAATTCCCGTGGATACCGTGATGTACACGATATTATCTTTTTCCCTCTCTTCCGCTTCAAAATAATGTATTCCTAACACGGCAGCATTACAATCATTAATGATGAAAAAAGGAATGCCTGGAAATGTTCCCGTAATGGGCTCTTTCAAGGGAATTATTTTAAACCCCAAATTTGCATTATTAAAGACCTCCCCTTTTTCCATATCGATGGGTCCCGCCGTTGCTACTCCAATTCCAGCAATATTTTCTTTAGAAATTCCCTTCTCTTCCATGATCTCCGAGATCAATTCACATACCGTACTACTAATCGAGAATTTATTCTCTTTAAGAGTAGGAGCTGTTTTGATAGTCAAATTCTCTTCTTTTAAATCAGAAGTACACGCCCCTACCCGAATCCATGTACCCCCTATATCCGCACCAATGAAATAATTCCTATCGTTCATGGCTCTTCTGAGTTATTTATTGCTCTAATGTCATAGAGGAATTTTTTTCTTCATATTAAATTTTGGTTTTATGAAATTATCCCTTTGCCTTTGCTCCTTACGTGTTAATTAGTACTAATTGCAATTGATAACGAGCGTATATAAATTTGAATGACATGATGGGCTCATGTGCTTTTAACGTGTGCTTACTTTGAACTCGTATTGTCCTGCTTTCATTTTTGAAACTTTTAATCAAGGCCTTAGTTTAATAGGGCTTTATTATTATTGATTTATCTTCTATTCCTCGCTCAATCGTTTCTGCAATATTAAAAATTTCAACGGGAGAGAGCGCATGCACGTGAGGCTCTGAAGGGATTCTTCCAATGGTGTAGATTTGAACTCGTGAAGGTTTAATTTTTTTGATAGCTTTAATCAAGGACTGGAGGTTCCTGGAATTATTATTAGAAGGACGATCTTTTCTATAGGAATTAAAAAATAAGCATTGAAGCACCAATTCCTTGCCAGGAGGCAATTCTTTTCTTAAAAGAGCTAAAGAATCAATGATCTCATGAATTGAAGGCACTTCTTCATGAGGCTGGTTTGTTTCTTGAAAATCTACCTCATTCGCAGCATCTAATTTTGCTAAAATTAAATCAAAATGTATAATTTTCTCCCGAACCTCCTCTCGAAATAAGGTGCTGGAGTTCGTGAATAATGTTATTTTTGGAGGGGTTTTTTGCCACGAAAATTCCTCTCTCACGCTACTTGCAATCCTCCGATATTCGTCTACATGAGGATTTAATGTCGGTTCTCCATTATAACCAAACGTGATCGAATCCAAGTGGGGATAATATCTCAAAATTGATGATAATTCTTTCCTAAAATTAGGTGAAGGCTTTCTTTTAACTTCATGAAAAGGAGATACCCAATTATTTCTTAATGTAGGACCAATTTCACAATACACGCAATTAAACGAGCACGTTTTTTTTCTTAAAAGAATATCAACGCCCAAAGAAAGCCCTAAACGGCGACTAGGAAACGGCCCGTATGTATATTCTCTAACCATGAAGTTCCAGTTCATGAAAAATATTTTTTAATAAATGATTCAATAGCACTATTAAATTCTTTTGGTTTTTCCAATATGACCATGTGCCCGGCTCCATTAATTATTACTAATTCGGAAATGTTTATTTTATCATGAAAATAGTTGGAATACTTTACGGGCGTGAGGTGGTCTTGCTTCCCGCAGATGATCAGACAAGGGACATCAATGGTTTCCGTCTTGTCCAATGTATCAAACGCATCACAAATTTGAAAATCGGCAAGGGCCACGCTCGAGGGTATTTGCGAAGTTTCTGCCACGTATTCTTCAATGATTTTCCGGGGGATTTTCCTATAAAACGCTCCTGAAGGGAGTTCTTCCAAAAATTTTTGGTAATTACTAGCTAAAGAGTCCAGAATCAGGGGACTCACACGCAATCGCCCTCCTGTCCCCACTAAAATCAATCCCTTTACTTTTTTCGGATACGTGAAATAAAATGATTGAATAATAGCTCCTCCTAATGAATGTCCGCATAAAATTACCTCCTCCAGCTCTAATTCTTCGATTAATTTTTTTACCACATCGACGTACAACTCGAGAGAAAGTTCTTCAAATGGGTCGGAATTCGCATGGGAAGGAAGATCTAACGCAATCAAATTCATGTTTAAATTCAAGGCATTCAACTGATATTTCCAAGTATTAGAACTTCCTCCCGACCCGTGAATGAAAATTAGTGCTCGCTTAGGCGATTCCATGGTGCCTGGGGTTTTCAGCATGTAAAATACGTTTTTATTTTCATATTGAATGAACGGCATATTCTATTATAAACTGCTTTCTTGATTTTTGAATTTATAAATAATGAATTAAAAAAAAAATTAATTAGAACAATTAAGATGATATTGACCTTCGATTAAAAAAAATAATGCTTGGAACCGCGTGAGAAAAAGAAAAAACTTGATTTTTAGGCCACTTAAACTTTCTCGTCTCAAGTTTAAATCTTTTATATAATTTCATATTGGTAGTTAATAGTAGTAGTTAATAATAGTAGTTAATAGTAGCCCAATTTTTCCCAATCATTTTTCAGAAGGAGGATAATGCAGGTTTTTATCTATTTGGTAAAATATTCATGAATGCGATAAAAAAATCAACGCTTCCGACAATAGTTTAAAACAATTCTAACTAAAGCAACAAATTTATAAAAAAAAGATGTTTCCCATGAATATGAAATAGCATGAAAATTAAGTGGGTGAAAAATTTACATGACAAATGTTTATATTATGGATACGAATCAAGGCTTGCAAGCTTCCGTTAAAGAAATGTTCGCTCATTTAGAAAAAGAGGGTCCCATTTTAACAAGCTCCAAGGAGGTGTACATCAAAGTAAATGGAATCGATTTTAAAAAACACGTGCATACTTCTCCCGAGGTATTAGAAGCTGTCATTAATTATTTAAATGATCTAGGAGCGAAAGTTCATGTAATGGAAAATTCCACGCAAGCCAATATGACGAGGGTGGTGTTTGCAATTACCGGTTATGAAGAAGTCTGCAAGCGAACTGGAGCAAGCGTGATTTACCTGGATGAAGAAGAGTCAGAAATATTTGAATTTAAAGGAAAACCATCTAATAAAGAAGATCCAAAAGGATACATATTAAAAAATTTTAGATTGCCCAAAACCGTGGTTAAAATCATTAAAAATCGAGAAAAATTCACCTATATTAATATTCCAAAATTAAAGACTCACTCCATGGCAAGAGTCACTCTCGGTATAAAAAACCAATGGGGCTTTCCCATCCATGAGGATCGTGGAAAAGACCATAACTTCAATTTGCACTCTAAAATCGTGGATGTTTATGAATACATTCGCCCTGATATTACAATCATCGATGGAATTGAAGGAACCATCCATGGGCATTACCCTCCTACAGCTTTTGTAGACCGACTTGTTAAAAAGTTCAATATTCTAATTGGTGGAAGAGATACTGTTGCTGTCGATGTCGTAGGAGCAAGAGTGTTTGGCTTAACCATTGATGAGGTGCCACATTTAAAAATCGCCCATGAACGGGGATTAGGAGAAGGAGATCTGAATAAAATCAACGTTATCGGGAAAAGTTTGGATGAGTTTAAAGAAAAATACGAATGGAATTTATTACCAGAATTTCCTGACAATGTAAAAATTGTAAAAGGAAAGGAGCTTTTGTGCATTGAAGGGTGTCAAAATAATCCCTTGGCAACCTTACAAGGTTTTGCGTATGATTATCCCGAAAAATTCAAGGGAGGATGGTTCATTGTCATGGGGAAGGGGCACGATCCCGATTTGGTTGAGAAACTGAAAGCAGAAGGTTATACGAAAGGTCTCGTGGCGGGATATTGCGCAATTGAAGAAGTGGGCGAAAAGCTGCAAAAGGCATTTGGAAAGCGGAAAGTCTTCTTTTCAAGAGATTGTAATAATTTAGCAGAAACCGTGAAAGCAGAACTCAAGCTGGCCGGCATGACGGTATTTGATTTGGTACCCATTCCTCCAAATGAATTGATGGCTTTAGTAGATGAAGCTGTAAAAAATGGCAGTACGGCTTTAACACCTTTATAAAATTTTTTTATTTTTTTTTCCCTTGATATAATCCATCTTATAATTAAAGGAAAAAATTTTAGTGATTAGAAGCGAACATTAGTTCGCAAGGAATTTTTTTCTCTTTTTTAAAAATAAGTCAAAAAAGGGGTTCACTCTCTCTTTTAAATTCCTTGGGAATGATCTTTTCATTTTTATTGTGGAAATGAATCGGCAGAATCAATTTATACGCTTGTAAGTTCATGTTACTCGAGAACGGCAAAAAATTATCTCGTGATCATTATTTACACGATTTTTTAAAATTAATCGTCTTCAATTTTTAAAACCCAATTAAGAAAATGTTGAAGTGCTGGAAAATTTCCAAGAATTTACAAGAATCTAAACAAATATACTACTTACTCTAAATTTAATGATAAAACATGCCAATTTTTTACTTGAATGACTATTTAATAAATAAAATAATTAATGAATTTATTAAAAATATTTATTAACCTTATTCTCTAATATTTAATGTAATGGACCTTGAAACGAAATTATGGAATATTAAAAAATTTTTGTGGATTCCCTTTGAAAATAAAGAGCTGGACAATATTCTCGAAAGAAAATTCAGCTCGGAGTCCGAAAAGCTCACTGTAATAAATAAAATCTCTCAATTCATTCATTATTTTGAAATATTTAAAAATATTCAACCCTTCATGCAAGTAATTCATGCGTGCGTGGTGAGAGCTCTTGAATTTAATTTCGAATCTTTAGATTTTCTCGGTGAATTATTAATAAAAATTACATTATTGCATTTGATTGAAGAATATATTAAATATAGTAATCTTTCTCAAAAAAATCAAGTATTAGATCTATTAACCACCTCATTGGAACGATTAGATGCACAACCCTTGATTCTAAACCTCGGATTATTAGTAAAACCCCTTTATCAGGATGAGGCTTATCTTAATTCCATGGAAAAACTTAAAGAAATCGAAGTAGAATATGTTCATTTAAGCGACATAGAACTTGAAATAAAAAACGAGATTCACGAATGGTTAAATTCCGTATCCCTTGACTTGGACAATCAAGAGGAACTTACCAACCAATTGGAAAAAAAATTTAATGAATTACTCGAAAAACACGGGATTTCGAAAGATACTCAAGACTGTAGTGAAATCTTCCAAGAAGTTAAAGAAATGTGTACCATGAAATTGGTTTTGCTTAGCTTGGAAGATTCATTGGAGAACGATTCATGTGAACCAATTCCCATTAAATAAATGAGTGTTTTCCTTTTTAATGGAAAGGTTTGGGGTCAAAAAGGTTTTACTAATTAGAAGAGGGGAAGTACTATTATTTTTATACCCTTCCGTGTTATTAGTCATTCAGGAATAAAGAATAAAACCTTATTATATTGAAAGATCTATCGAAGAGTGGTCATTAAAAACCGTTCTAATTCATGGGAATAACGCTGAATTGCGGGATCAATGACTCCATTAAATGTATTAATTTGTATTTCAAATCGATAGTAGAAATCATTCATGATTTTATTTAATAAAGCTCGTTCTACCTCTAAATCTTGCTTATTAGAAATACCTATGCAAAGAATCCGTCCTTTTCTCTGATATAAAAGTCTCGTGTCTTTAAAATTAATCTCTTGAATCTCTTCTCGAAGTCCATCTTTCTTGATCTCATTAATGAACATGTTCATGGCACTTAAAAAACTTGAAATGAGATCTTCCTTCTTTTCTGCGAAAAAGCCCGTGGTATAAGGGTTATTCCTGCTCACTAACAAGGAACCCGTGAATTCATCAATAAAATATATCGCATGAAATAGCGCCCCATTCTCATTTCCATTTAAATCCTTTAATTGGAATCCATGCCCATGCTCATCTTGTTTAGTTGACATGACCATTTAACCAAATATTTTTTCTCCTTCTATTATCTTTTTATTTCATGTAATAAAAGGAGATTTCTCTCGATATAAAATGTTAATATTACGATAATAATACCTATTTTACACGAGCATATTTAAATTACTCCTAAAGTTTTTTCCTCGATCCCCTCATTTTACCCTTTAGCAAAAAATTTCTCGAATTGAATAAATGTACAATATTTATATCTTAAAAATCATATATTTTAATAATCTCAAATATCTAACTTGATTGTTTCAAAAATGTTTTTTTAGCGTGATTCAAAATGGTATTAAAGGATAATGAAGAAAAGAATAAAATCTCCGTCGGCTTGCTCATCACGAACCAACAATTATTTGAAAACCCCTTCTTTCCCGACGAAATTAAAGAGGAAATCATGAATGCTCCCTATTATCTCCTTATTTATATCTCTCGGGAAGATGTAGTGAAAGTAAGTTGCTTCCCAACCGATAAAGCTAATGTTAAAAAAATTCTTATCAAGCTCAAAGAATTCTCTCCCGATCTCGTAAAAGGTATTTCTAAAGTATTAAATGACCTTAACCTCAGCAACAATATCTTACATACCACGGGTCTATGCTATGACTTGGAAAAGTGTTTCTACGAAACCTATCTCACTGCTGATTTAATCGAGAGTGGCCAATTAACGGCTCAAACCATTAAAGATAAATTCATGGAAGTCCCAAATATCACGAACGTGTTCATTGAAAACGTGCGGGCTCTCTTCTGATCTACCCTTAAAGCCGAACGTAATATTACCATGGCGATGAATTTCTTGAAATTTAATGTTTTTTACCCCGTCCAATTCAGTCCACCATCCTTAATTCGTTCTTCTTACAGAACTTTCACCGGTTAATAATTTTATTCCCAAATATCTTTCCCGAAGTTCAACAGAGAAAATTTCCACCACTTTTCCTTTTAGCCCACCGTCCTTATTGAACCAGTTCGCCATATCTTCCAAAATATAAGCCATATTATCAAAAATATGAAAAAAGTGGTAATACTAGTATATCCTCCTATAAATAAATCAACAAACACCATGAAGGGAATTCCGGCAAGAGAAAAGCCTGCCATGTATCCATAAGCCCATCGCCTATTCTTTAACCCAATGCCCACGCAAGGCATAATCGTTGTAAATATTATTGTCAAGTAAGCCCACACCTTCATTGATCGTAAAATAAGTACCATGTTTATCCATGATATAATGGTTCCGATTATCAAGAAAAATATCATGCCTAAGTTTCCCCTACATCTTTCTCTCCCTCTCTCGTTTTTTAACGATTTCTCTATTTTTACCCCCCTCCTTGAATCATCCTTGTCATCCTTTTTTCCTTTTTAAAATGAACATGCGGCGGGTTCGATTTATTTAAATACTTTCATTCCTATTACTTTAATAAGATAAGAATTTTAAATTGTCAAAAAATATTTAAATTTAACCAAATGCAAGAAGAATATTAATGTTCTCTTGGAGAAAAATTTAAATAATCTTATAAATAACATCTATTAAAAAGAAAAAACAAAAATTGAAAAAAACACGCAAAAAGGTAAAATTTAATTAATACACAATAGCACGACATTATAAATAAAAGTCAAACCCAAAAAATAAAATACGTGAAATAGAACACCCATGTGAGATAAAATGTAAAAAAATAAGACTCCTCTCCTAAACTGGGAAACCTGGATTTTTGTCTTTTGGTTAGCGTAAAAATTTACGCTGTTATTCGCCCTCCTTCCCCTTTTTCGTTTGCGTGGGCCCGCTCGTTTGGCCCCTTTTGCCCGTTTAGGAGAGAGTCACCCTTTCTGGTTGCGACACTTACGCTCACTTTATACCTATTAATCTCCTCAAGTTGTAGTAAAAAAGTGAGGAAAAACTATCCTAGGAAAAAATTATATCCTCTTGCTTGAAGCTCTCCCATGTAATAATTCAATATTTTACCAGAGTTACTCCTTTAAAATCTCTGAGGCTTTAAAAGCCTATTTCAGTAAGAAATTCCGTGAACTGAAGAATTCTTTTAGCTGGCAAATTTAAATTCCGGCTGTCCAATGGTACGGTATAAAGTTTTCTCATGTTCATAAACCTATCCAGGAACAAGAAAATTTTCTGCTAAAAAGCAAGAGTGTGGCATTGTCTTCACTTGAAAAATTAAATATTTAAGATTTAAGATAATATGAGCAATCTTATAAAACTTAAATTAAATAGATGGTTTTTTAATCAAATAAATTTTAAAATAATCTAATCAAATAATAATTAAATAGAGGAAACTACAATGACGGATAAAATAATTCGCAAGACTACTAGCTTATGTCCCGAATGTTTAGAACCAATTCCGGCAGAAATTTATGTTGATGGAGAGAAAAATTGGGTCATGATGAGGAAACATTGTGATGCTCATGGAGATTTTAAAGATAAGATTTCCATCGATCCTGAGGAATATATGTGGGCGCAGAGCTTTACGGATGATATCGGGTCCACCATTAATGTGTCTACCAAACCAGAATACGTATTATCCGGGATTAAACCTACTGAAAGTGGATGTCCTTATGATTGTGGGATTTGCCAGAATCATAAGAATGCTCCATGCATTGCCTTAATAGACATCACTAATCGTTGCAATTTGGCGTGCCCAATATGTTTTGCTAACGCTAGTGCGAAAGGATACGTGGTGGAGCCGACATTTGAGCAGATTGTTCAGATCATGACTCACTTTCGATCCATGCAGCCTGTTTCTGCCGTATTATTACAGATTTCAGGAGGAGAGCCTACCGTTCGAGAAGATTTGCCCGAGATCATCCGAAAAGGAAAAGAATTGGGATTTGTTGAAGTAATGGTCACGAGCAATGGAGTACGCATGGGAAAATCAGCAGAATACGTTAAAGAATTGGTAGATGCGGGAATGGATGCTCTTTATTTACAATTTGACGCCACGGATGCTCCAGAGATATGGAAAAAGGTAAGGGGCGTAAATTTATGGCCTTTAAAAAAGCGAGTAATAGAGAATTGCCGGAAAGCAGGATTCAAGGGGGTCATATTAGTGCCCACGATTGCGAAAGGGATCAATGATGATCAAGTTGGTAATATTTTAGATTTTGCTCGGGATAATGCAGATGTGGTTGCTGGGATTGTATTTCAGCCAGTTTCCCTATGTGGTAGAATTAATTATGAAGAGCTCATGGATCTTCGCTATACCACTTCCGATTTAAAAATAGCAATAAATAAACATACTAATAATGTCATTACAAAATTTTATCCCATTGCCACGACTTCAAAATTCACGAAATTATTAGCTTGGTTTGACAACCAGCCTCCCTTTTCCATGCTCAGTCATTCGGATTGCGGTTTTGCGACCATTGCTGTTATCAATGATGAGAATGAATGGGAGCCGATTGAGAATTTTTTTGATGTGGAGGGGTTAATTAAATGGGCAAATAAAGTCTATGACATGGTAATCGAAAGAAAAGTACCAAGACCAACGGGATTATTAAAAGGAATCAAATTAGAGAACTTTGGAGCGATTGCTCAGACCATCGGAAAATTTGTGGATGACATGACGGATTTAAGCTATAGACAGATGATGAAAGCTTATTTTTTTGCGGGTGCCGTGAAATACATCAAAAATCCTCAAAAAATCTTTACAAACAAGACTTATCAATCCTTTGCACGCTTGGTATTCTCTCCTAACTTAGCATCGGCGGGAAACTTCTTACAAACTAAGAATCTCATGATTTCTTCTATGCACTTTCAAGATGCATATAATTTTGATCTTGACCGAGTTTGCAAATGCTTGGTACATTACGGTGTAATCGATCCTGATAATCCGAATCGAGTATTAGAAATACCCTTTTGTGCACATAATACCTTGCACAGAGAGAACATAGAAAAACGATTGGCACTAGCAGATCAAGAAGCAGAAAAACCAGAGGTAATTCAAAATAAGATAGAAAGTCTTATTGATTCCATCGATAAATAAATTTGTTTTATATTTTCTGTTTAGATACGTGTATTATTTATTAAAATTTAGCATTGTTTTTTCATTCTTATTTTATTTTTTATTTCTTTTGTTTTCTACTAAGTTAAAATCTAAAGTTGCACTATTTTACTTCTTTTTAAAATAACTTAAACATGATTCAAGGTAAGATTTTGATGATAAAATAATCGAAAATAAGAAAATCTTTCTTCATGATGCAGTATGACTAAATGTTAGTCACATGAGATTAAAAAAGGATTTAAGGTTTTTTCATTTCTCGGAATTGTGTGTTTGTGGGAGTTCCATATATGAATAAATAACAAGTTCTCGACGTTTTTTAGTTAACATGAATGAGGATGCCCAAACATGGGATAAATTAATTTAAAAAAACCAAACTTCTAAAAAATTTTATTTATTTATTCATTCATTCCTTCTTCGAAGATTTAAATTTATTTCTAACAATTCCATGGTCATTTTAATAGTGTCCTCAGAGGAAGGATCTTTATTTTTTAATTCTGCTTCAAGAAACTCTTTTACTTCTTTTTCATGGAATAATCCTGCGGTCGGAATTAAGGAAACTAGAGCTCGAGAATAGCTTAAAGGTCCTTCTTTTTTCAATTCGTCCTGATATTTTAAAAATAAATCCCATATTAGTTTCAAGGCAATGGGATTTCTTCCCATTGAGTTAAAAACATAATGGCGACTGGAAGAGGGGACGTGTTTTATCGTGAGTTTGAACGCTTCCTTGATTCTTTTTTCTTGATCAAAACATCCTAATGCCTCTAAAATGTACAATTTTTCAATTTCGGACGTTTCAGGGGAGAATATTTTTTTCAAAAAGAAATTCATTGCCTCATGATGAGTTGCCGCACCAATCTTGTAAACGCTTGAAACTAAATCAGGGTCGATCTTTTCACCGTTTAATGCTTTTTTAAATAAGTTTTCTCCCATTTCCTTAACTTCTTCATTTTTCATGAAATATGCGTTCCAAAGGAAAGCCTCTCGTATAATTTTCTGATGAAGGGGTTCTGATTGTGAATCTTTAGGAAAAATTCCAAATTTGTTGAACCATATAGAATAAATTTTATTTATGACTTCTCGAATTTCTTCATCCCGTGAATTTATAATTAAATGTAAATACAAAAGATGAGGATTAATGCTCATTAAAGGTAAGAATTCTTCCTCTTGAAGAAAATACTTTGAAAGGTACTCCAGATATTCGGCGAGAGAATAATCTCCTCTTTTTAAAAGAGCAAATAAATCATTTTCAATTCCATGTTTCTCTATCGCACTTAGTTTCCCCTGTTTTATAAATTCTCCTAACTGTTCTAAATTTTTTTTTTCATATTTTACGCGATAAAATCCTTTTTGTTCCACGTTTAATTTAAAGCAAGAGGTTTCCTTAGGGATTTTAAGATGCAATGTTCTATCTGACATGAGATGTGAAATTTTTTTGGTATTTCCATTATCGAGGAAAAGTAGTATTTCTATTGGAATCATCCAAATTCTCTCATTCTTGCAAGGTAAATAGGTAAATACCTCTTGCTCTAAAATTAAAAGATTTTTCTCTCGCTTGACGTGGAGGAGGGGATATCCGGCTTGATGAATCCAACTTTCTGCAAATTCTTTTACCGGTTCTCCGGTAGCTTCTTCAAAGCTTTCCCAATATTGAGTCGTGTTTGCTGAGACAAATTGATATTTTTTTAGAAAATGATTAATTCCTTTTCGAAAAGGAAGTTCTCCTAAAAAACCTTCCAACATGCGCAAGATAGACGCTCCTTTCTTATATACGATATCCGTTTTCGCAGGACTTGCGAACCCTTTCACATCGCCCGGTAATTCGACGGCAAAAGTTTCAATGAGGCCATCTCGCTCTAAAGCGGGGGAATAAACTTCAATGAGGAAAAATTCCCAAGAACGCCATTCTGGAAAATATTCTGAAGGAATGGCAAGTGTAAAATAAGAAGCAAAGGATTCATTTAACCAGATATCTTTCCAATCATGAGGACTTACCAAATCGCCAAACCAGAAATGAGAAATTTCATGAGCCGTTATTTCCGCAATTAATATTTTTATCCGATTTGAAGTAAACTCAGGATATAAAAATAGAAAGGTCTCTCTATAAGCAATAGAGCCCCAATTTTCCATGGCTCCAAAAGGAAAATCGGGCACGCCAATTAGATCACATTTAGAGAGGGGATATGCCAATCTCGTGAATTTTTCCATGAACTCTAAAGATTTTTTTGCAATATCCAAGGCAAATGTACCGTGTTTGGATTTTCCTGGCGTGGAAACAACTCGTACGAGATGTTTTCCCGATTCATCTTCAAGAAATTCTAAATGACCCACTCCGAAATACAGTAAATACGTGCACATTTTTGGCGTTTTTTCGAACACCACGAGTTTTTTTCGGTTTTTAAGCACGTGTTCATGTTTTATCTTAGTATTTGAGATTCCAACTAAATCTTTATCAATAACAAATTCTATCTCAAAGGTAGCTTTTTTTGAGGGATGATCGAAGCAAGGAAAAGCTCTTCGGGCAAAATGTTCTTCAAATTGCGTGGAGATCATGTATTGTTCTGTGTTTTCATGCTTGTACTTACATCGATATATTCCTAGCAAATCCGGACTATATTTTCCCATGTATTCAATGCGAATGCTAAATTCCTTTTTCATCTTTTCCGGTAAAATGATTTGAAGTTCTTGTTTAGAAGGATTTACTCTAAAAGAACAAGTTTTCATTTCCCCTTTCTTTTTAAGTGTACAACTCCAAATTGCTAAATTCTCGATATTTAGGATAATCTGACTTGTAGGACGTTCTGAATTGAGCAATAATTCCGTACGCCCGTTAAAATGATGCTCTTCCCTTAAATCGAATTCTAAATGAATTTTATAATGGATCGGATGGAGTTCATTTTTTCTTGCATTCATATATATTTAAATTCATGAATTTTCTTATTTAAGCATATAGTTAATAAAAAATCGCATGAGAAGATAGCAAGTAAATTTTTTATCCATGAAAAGTTTAGAAACAACAATAGGACGGGCATTTGTAGGAAGAATCATGCCTGGAGAGGATGTAATAGATGCTATTACGGAAATGGTTAAAAGGCATGAAATTAAAGCAGGATTCATTAGCGTTATCGGAGCTCTAAATATTACAACTATAGGATATTTCGATCTTGACCAAAAACGGTACAGGTATAAAACATTTTATGAAAATATTGAATTAATCTCTTGTTTGGGTAATATATCCTTCAAGAATGGAGAACCCGTGATTCACCTTCACGTTGCCATTGGAATGGAGGGCTATGGGATGAAAGGCGGTCACCTGAGTCGACCGAGTAGGGTTTCCGTCACCGCCGAAGTATATATTTTTGAAATCAATCAAATCATAACACGTACCCATGACCTTGAACAAGATGCTTATCTCTTGGACTTAAATTAAAATCTTTATTAAAGGAAAAAATTTATAATCAGAATAAAACCTAATAATACTTATGAATATAAGAGGGAATTAAATACAAGAAGGTTGAATATTTAAAAATGGTATCCTTTAGAAGCATGGATTCCAATAAGATTTTCTATTACTTACACTAATTCTATAAAATCTTTAATGAGAACAAGCATGCTTTTCTCAATTGTTCATGATTCCATTCACTTAAATATAATACCACGCATTCCGATCAACGATGAATTAAAAGCACGTGACCTTCACTTCCAATATGCTTCATAATTAAGTACTATGTTATATCCATTTAAGAAGACACATGAAGGAGTACCTCAGATTGAATGAAAACTCTAAGGATTTAGTTGGAAATCGAATAGTAAGAGCCTTGCTTCAAGCTTATTATGAACTGCTAGATGAGGATGGAATGCGTTCCATCTTAAGAGAAGCAAACATGGAATCTCTCTCCGATTTAACGTCCTTAAATCCAAGGGGGCTCATGAAATTAGATTCTTTTAAAAAAATAATTTCCGCTCAAAATATCTTGTTATTTCAAACCCATGAATTGCTTTTCTTGATTGGAAAAAAATTTTCTTTTTATTTATTTCCTTTTGGCAATTCTTTTGAAGATACGATTGAAGAACTCAACCAATTAATTCAAACGGATTGGAGTCTTAAAATTATTAAAAATACTAAAAATGAAATCCATTTGCTTCTTAAAAATTGCGTGTTTTGTTCCAATTCCCATGAAATTTGTGATTTAATTAAGGGATTTTTAATTAATTCCTTAGAAAAAACGTTATCACCTGAAAAAAAGATTATTTTCATGCCTATAAACAAGATTGCAATAAATAAGGAATCTCGTTCTCAAGATACGATTTATATCAAGTTAAAAATTGAATAACCATTAATAAAAAAAAAATAGTACTTTTAAATAGAAAAAGAACTTAAATTTAATTATAATCCGAAAAAGGCCCTTCTCATGACCGTAGAAGAAACTAAAGAATTCGTGTTCAAGCTCATCCTTCTGGGAGATTCTGCAGTCGGTAAAACGAGCTTGATTAATCAATACATTGATGAGAGTTTTTCCGAAGATTACAGGCCGACTTTAGGAGCAAATATCATTCGAAAAGATGTATTTTTAGAAAAAATGAATGCAAACGTTCGGTTAATCATTTGGGATATTGCAGGGCAAGAAAAATATAATGCTATTCGTTCCATGTATTTTCAAGGTTGTTCAGGAGCGTTATTAGTATATGATATTACACGGCCTATTACTTTTGAAAATATTACTTCAAAGTGGTTGCGAGATTTTAATAAATTCGTGAAAAAAGAAGCGGCTTTTATCTTGATTGGTAATAAAATAGATCTAAAAGATTTGCGCGTCATTACGACGGAACAAGGAAAAAAGTTAGCGCAGGACATTCAAGCCAGTGACTTCGTGGAAACCAGCGCTAAATATGGTGATAATGTTGAGGAAGCATTCGAAAAGTTGGTAAAACAAATCCTCTTGTTAAAAGGAGAGGTAATTAAATTATGATCAGGGGGCCGCTAACGCATTTTTCCCAAAGTTTTAATAGAAATCTTCTTGTTCATTCGTATTAAAGTTTCATCATTCATTTTTCCAAATTAAAGAAATGAAATTTTCCTCATGAAAAATTAACGGTAGGAGTGAACTCATGAAAGAATTATCCCGAATAATTTCTCAAACACCCAAATCAAAAATACGAGAATTATTTGATTTAGCTGCGGGTCGTACGGACATCATTAGTCTGGGTATTGGGCAGCCTGATTTCGAAACACCAGCGCCCGCCATCGAGGGAAACATGCGAGCCTTAAAAAATAAAATTACCATGTATGCTCCCACGCGGGGAGTTCCGGAATTACTTCAATTAATAGAACAAAGAATAAGAAAACGAAATAATATTGATGCCCATTGGAAAGAGAATATTATGGTAACTAATGGTGGAAGCCAAGCTATCACGCTTGCCATGGCGTCCGTGTTTAATCCCGGAGATGAACTATTACTTTCTTCGCCAAATTTCGTTTCTTATTTTTATTGCAGTGCGTTTTTTGGAGTCAAGGCGATTGAAATCGAGAGAAATGACGATTTTAGCATTAATCTTGAGCAAATGAGAAAGACAATCACGGAAAAAACGAAAGCCATCTTGATTAACTCTCCAAATAATCCCACCGGATATGCACTTAATGAAAAAGAATTAAAAGCCATCATGGACTTCGTGTTAGAACACGATCTCTATTTAATTAGTGATGAGGTGTATGAAAATTATTTATATGATGGACTCAAGCACGTGAGCCCAGCTTCACACGAGGAAATGTTTGATAGAACCATCACGATCAATGCAATGAGCAAAATGTTTAGCGCAACGGGATTTAGATTAGGATATGTCGTTGCGAGGAAGGAGATCATGGATTTAATGGAAACATATCATCAATACACGGTGGCAGGAACGAATCATGCGGCGCAATATGGTTTTATTGAAGCCTTAAAAATGGATCCTTCTTTTTTTGATAAGATTTTGAAGGAATTCGAAAAACGTAGAGATTATGTTCATTCGAGACTTGAAGAATTGGGATTTCGCGTCATGAAACCTAAAGGAGCATTTTATATCATGCCCTCCGTGAAGCCTTTTAACATGTCCGCTTCTAAATTTTCGCAAAAATTGATAAAAGAAAAAGGAGTAGCCATCGTTCCTGGAGATATTTTTGGAAGCTTTTCAAATGACTTGTTGCGGCTATCCTATGCTACGAGCTTGCAGAATCTGGAGGAAGCCATGAACCGAATTGAAGATTTTTTAAAAACTCTTTAAAAGTAATTAGTAAAAATAAACTTATTAGGTGTAAGTTTTCAGAAGAGCTCTCGTCAGGGCATCAGCACCTTTAAAAATATCGTGGATATGTATGCTTTCATTAATTTTATGAATGACATCGGGATTACCCGGACCAAATATCATAAAAGGAATGGGGCGGGCCGAGTCAATTAAACGTGCGCCATCCGTAGCATAAGGGAGACCAATTATCTTGGTCTCTAAAGTTTCTTGTAAATTTTTAATGATTGGCTCATTAGGATCAGTATAAAGGGCAGGTAATTCGCTTAATACTTGAATTTCCATACTACAAGGTTTCACGTCAATTTTTTTAATTTTTTCTGCCAAATCTTGCGCGGATTCTTCGGGGATTAATCTATAATCTAAATATAAGGAAGTTCTTGCGGGCACCACGTTTATGACATTCCCTCCTTCGATCTTGCCAATATTTAAAGAAGATTTACCAAGAATGGGATTCAATTTCCCTCCTAAACATTGATGTAACCTTGGAATTAATCTTGCCGCACATTCAATGGAATTTATTCCTTTTTCAGGCATGGAGCTATGAGCAGCCTTTCCTTTTAGAGTTAACCTGAGCCAAGACACCCCCTTTTCAGCGATGCCCACGTCCAAGGAAGTAGGTTCTCCCACTACCAATAAGATCGCATCGTTCATCACCTTTTTTTTTCTTAATTTATATGATCCTGTCATTCCTAACTCTTCATCTGCTGTCCCCGCAAATACCACGGTATATTTTTCCAAAAACCGTGTATTTTCCATTAAACTTTTCATGACCCATAAGAACATAGCAATTCCCCCTTTCATATCAGAAGTACCTCGTCCATACATGAGATCTCCCTCGATATGGGCAGAAAAGGGAGGAAATTTCCATTCAGAAACCTCTCCTGTAGGAACCACGTCAAAATGACCACATAAAATAATTTTTTTTTCTCCCGACCCTATTGATGTGATTAAATCATGTAATTCGGTCCCTCCTTTTTTATAGGAAAAAATTTCATTTTGAAACCCCAAGTCCTCGTCGAACACGTTTTCTATCAAATAAGTAATGATCTCCTTCGTGGTTCCGGGGGGATTTTCCGTATTTATTTTTACCAAATCCCGTAAAATTGCTATTAAATCCCTCTCCAACCACTTATTTAATTTCATGATTTAGAAATCGCCATTTTTCATGTTTAAATTGCTTAAACATAGTCTACTTCGACGGGTGTTTTGGGAAGCATTTCTGAGCCATTTTTCGTGATGAGCGTGGGCGCCTCTAATCGCAGCCCTCCTAAACCCGGGCGATTAAATACCACGGCAGCTACTTCCACCATGTTCTCTTCAAAAATCATGGATCCCCAATCCTTTCCCGGCAGAACCATGGGCCAAGATTCGTTTCCTATGCATCCTAAGGAATGCCCTAAACCGAAAAATAGATCATTTCCGAAGCCTTCTTTTTCTGCCACTTTTCTTACCTCTTGATAGCAGTTTTCAAAAGTATTGCCAGGATACATGTTTTCAAAGAGCGCATGACATACTTGCTCATAAACTTCATTGAATTTCTTCAGTGCCGGCGGACACGTTCCAAGCAGGTAATTATGGCTCAAATCTCCTAAATAACATCCGTATTCGCTATGAAGATCCACTAATAAGGATTCTCCTTCTTCCACGATTTTATTGGTTGCTGGCGTACATCCGTTAAATGTCCAGCTCGCTCGATATCCTGAGGCTATTTCTTGATTTCCCGTGAACGTCCATTCATAATTGCTGCCAGCTTTTCTCATGGCTAATGTGCCAATACCGGCAATCTCATTTTCCGTGAATTTTTTTTGAGGAGGGCGCTCGCTTAATGCTTTTTTAACGGCTTCATGGCCAATATCCGTGATTTCACTTGCTTTTCTTAACATGGCAATTTCTTCTGGTTCCTTGATCAATTGAATTCGTTCGGTTTTTTCATTAAAATCTACTAATTCACAGCCGGGAAACATTTTTTCTAAAAGTCGTGCTTCCGTTAAAGAAATCAATTGACCAGTCACGCAAATATCCAATCCCTGTTCCACACCGATTCGTGGGGTTCTTCCTTTCGGTTCATACACGCCGGCTTTTTTAGCCGCCGATTGCATTTTTTTTTCCCAAAAAAATCCTTTCATGGGGCCCCAACCTTGGATTTCGATATTTGATTGCTTTTCTGCCTTGATTCGTTCCACATCTAACAATACCGTATATAAGATCGGGAGCCCGTGTCCTTCTTTTGGTAAGAAAATATAACTTTTCCAAGGAACAAAACATCCCGTTAAATAGGTTATGGATTTTACTCGCGTGAGCACGCAAAAATCTAAATTCAGCTCTTCCATGGCTTGCTGATATTTTTGAACATGTCCTTCCCAATTTATTTTAATTTCACTCATTTTCTCTTTAACTTTTCCTGCATTAATTTTAACATTATTAATATTTATATTAGATTCCTCTAGCTTTTAAATTGAATTGAATCGGAAAAAAGTTCCAGGATTTTTAAATCCGCAATCCCTGAGGATTTAGTGATGGAGAACTATGATCAAAATAGAAAAATCTTAAGAGTTCCGCTATTCAACACTTATGAAGTGAGGAAATCCTATTGGAACTCTTGAAAAAAACCCTCCCGGAATTATATACATGAGATCCTCTAATTATCGATATAAATCAGCCTTCGGTTCGGCAATGTTGCGAGATTTGGTTATTTGTTTCGCCATTTCAATGTATCTCTCGACGACTTCTTTGGGTAAGGTGGATTTAATTTTAGAGAGCGCTTTTTCAAAATCTTGAAGCTCTACTTTATCAAAATCCTCCATCTTCCTTCTAATCGCGTTCATGCCCGCCTCGCGACATAAATTTTCTATGTCAGCGCCAGAAAACCCTTCCGTGAGCAAGGCTATTTTCTTAAGGGAAACATCTTCCGCCAAGGGCATGTTTTTAGTGTGTACTTTCAATATTTCTTCCCTTCCTTCTAAATTGGGAGCTTCCACGAAAACCAAGCGATCAAAACGTCCGGGCCTTAATAGGGCAGGATCCACGATATCTGGTCGGTTGGTGCTTGCAATTACCACCACTCCCTTGCGGTTTTCAATACCATCTAATTCTACTAATAGTTGATTTATAACGGAGTCATACACGTGAGATCCTTGATTTGATCCTCTTCCATAAGCTAACGCTTCGATTTCATCGAAATAGATCACCGCCGGCGCTACTTGTCGTGCTTTCGTGAAGATCTCTCTTATTCTTTTCTCACTTTCCCCTACCCACTTGGAATAGATTTCGGGACCTTTTACCGATATGAAATTGGATTTGCTTTCCGTGGCTACAGCTTTCGCTAATAGCGTTTTTCCACAGCCGGGTGGTCCAAATAAGAGGATGCCGTTAAGCGGACGTATTCCGGCTTTTTTAAAAAGATGAGGATAGTTTAATGGCCATTGAACGGCTTCTATTAACTCTTGTTTCACTTCATGAAGTCCTCCTATATCATCCCATGATACATTCGGCACTTCAATAATGATCTCCCTCATGGCACTCGGCTTAATAATGTTTATAGCTTTTATGAAATCCTCGTCCGAAATTTTTAGCTCTTGGATGATCTCGCTGGGAATTGGCTCATCAAGATCAATCTTGGGCAAGATTTTCCGCAACGCAAACATCGCTGCTTCTCTACAAACTGCCATGATGTCGGCACCCACGTAGCCATACGTGATTTCTGCATACTTATCGAGATTGACATCTTCTTTTAAAGGCATGCCACGGGTATGGATTTGAAAAATTTCCTTGCGGGCGGTTCTATCAGGGACTCCGAACGTGATTTCTCTATCAAATCTTCCCGGTCTTCGAAGTGCGGGGTCGAGGGAATCAATTCGGTTGGTAGCTCCAATACATATTACGTCTTCCCTTCCCTTCAAGCCATCCATTAAACTCAAGAGTTGAGCAACAACTCTCCGCTCCACTTCTCCCGTAATCTCTTCTCTCTTTGGAGCTATTGAGTCAATTTCATCTATGAATATGATGGAGGGTGCATTTCGCTCTGCTTTTTCGAAAATTGCCCGTAAATTTCCTTCACTTGCTCCATAAAACTTGCTCATAATTTCCGGACCATTTATTGTGAAAAAATTAGCATTAGATTCTTGAGAAACGGCTTTTGCCATTAATGTTTTTCCCGTTCCAGGAGGCCCCGTAAACAAAACGCCCTTTGGAGGTTCTATATTTAATCTTTGAAAGAGTTCCGGATGTTTTAATGGAAGTTCAATAATTTCTCGAATTTTTTGAATGGCTTCCGTTAAACCTCCAACATCGTCGTAAGTGTAAACATCCCCTGAGGAACTTAAGAGCACGACCTTTTTTGTCACTTTAATGACGGTCTTGCGATCAATCTTAACCACGCACCCGGATGGGGAAGTTTCTTCCACTACTAATCTTAACGTGCCGAGCGTGGGACCTCTTTTCCCACCCCTGAAAAAAGGCATCATTTTCATTAAGTCTTCCATGGGGTCATCTTCTGACTTGCGAATCGTGAATGTCCCCACGATATCTACGATATCTCCAGTGACTACCGGTTTATCAATCAATTTGGCTTTAATTGCTTCAGCTTGCCGTTTAATATCAATATTTGCTTTTGTAGGACTTAAGACCACTCTTTCTGCGAGATATACTTCTGCTTTTCGTATGGTTGCCAGCTCGCCAATGGTCACGCCCGCATTTAATCGCTGAATGCCGTCTAACTTTATGATTCTTGAACCTCTGTCCGCCACGCTGGCTACCGCAATACCTGCCGTGGTTTTCTTTCCAATAATTTCGATGATATCTCCCGTGACTAAGCCTAATTCTTCCATGACGGCTTGGTCCACGTAGCATAACCTTCTTCCACTGCGATTCTTTTCTAACCGTTCTACTCTTAATTTTATAGTGCTATTAAATGAGCTTCCTTCCATTTTGAATTATGCTCGAAAAAATTTATTCATTTAATGATCAAGTAAAAAAATTTCGTGTTTTTATTTTCATGAATATACTATTAGAGTAAAAAAAATGTTTCATTTTCAATTTTTCCCCTATCAAATATTTAAGAATTCATGTAATTGTTTTTTAAATTCTTTTTCTAATTCAAAATCTTCCAAAGGAACGTCCAAGTATTGTTTCAAGAATCGCTTTCGGAAATCGAGGATGGCATTCTTATGGGATTTATATTTCTCTTGCTTTAATATTGAGCCTACGAGTAACCTTGTTTTCTGATCTAATTTTTCATGAGCAGAATGTGAGGATAAAGTTGATATGCCTTCAATCTCTCTTATCTCATGGACTTTTTCAACCAATTTTGGAATGAAACTTCTCATGAATGCATCGATATCCGTAATCGTAGATAAATCAAGCACTTGGAAGGGTTGATCCCATTGATATTTGCCAAATTTATCAAATTTATTAGCTATATCATGAATGAGATGATCCGGGATGGGACGTCCTCGTTTTTCGTTCCATTTTACACAGGTTTGAACCGGTGTGGAGATGTGAAGGATGATAAATTTGATCTTTAAATCATCAGCAATTTGTTTGAGGTCATGTCTCATGCTCGTGTAATAATTTAGATCATCGCTAATAACAACATGACCCTCTTTCAAGTATTTTCTAATTAATTCCAAATTCTTTTTCCTAACAAGTTTTTCTTTACGAGGATCAAATCCCTCCTCTTGAATGGCGGCTCGAATGAGGTCGGGATCGATAATTTTTACACTAACATTTGATTGCTGGCAGGTTAAATCCTCCTTCAACTTCTTCGCAAAAAAAGATTTGCCACTCGCCGGTAATCCCGTCAAACAAATGAGAAAATTCTTTAGTTTGGGCAAGAAGGGTTCATCTCTCATTAAAGTTCTTGATTAATTCTTCTTTCTTTTTTTTAGAAAACGATTTTATTTCTAATTCTCGCCTCATGGCCTCTTTTTTTGTTAAGAAGGATTCAAAATATTCCAAGGAAATCTTTTTTTTATTCCGGCAAAATCTCGCACCGTGTCCTTTTCCATGTTGCTTTTTTATTCGCGTGAAAAGATCTTTTGTATGTCCCGTGTAATAATGCTTATCTCCATTTTCTGATATCGTTTCCAAGATATACACGTAATATACATCCAAGTTTTTCTCAACCACATGTACTATTATTCGAACATATAAAAATTTTTTTAGTTCTATTGGGATTTAAGATACATTTAAATAATTAAGAAAAATAAGAAAATATAGGAAGCTTCGGAATGAACATGAATAATTGCATTGCATGAATCAACTTGTTTCTAATGGTATAGGTTAATAAAGTTTATGGATTATTTAAAAGGAATTGTTAAAAGAGGATGTGAAGTACAATCCCTAAGGGTATTTTTCTCATAAAATTTGATAGGATTAAAGGCGGGGAGGTCTACATGAAATATCCCGAGGATTTAGAAACTCCCCAAAATATTGTTCAGCAGATTCAAATCTCCCATAACTTCGTGGAATCTTATATCATTACGAATGAAGAGAACTGGAATTCCATTTCTTTTTATAACCCGAATAAAGAGATAGTAATCGTATTAGTCTTGGATAAATATGATAATGGTAGTGATTATAGGGAAGTTCTTGCCGAATTTAATAAAGAATTGGAAAAATACCCCGAATCGGAAGAAGCCATGAAAGCTAACTTGGAAAAAGTATTTAATCTCAGTTTAAGAGTATTTAGAACCACGGATGAGGTCATATTGAAATTAAGTAATGAAGTCATGACCCTAAAATTAAAACTTTTTGATATGGAAGAACGGTTTAAGAAAATCTTGAACTCCAAACGGTTGAGTGTAAGAAATAAAATTCTTCTCCTCCTTATTCAAAATGATCAATTGACCATTAAAGATTTGAAAAAAGCTATAAGAGCCAGCGATTCTTGGATCACCACGGTGATAAAATCATTACTCAAAGAGAAAATCATATCTTATAATCCTAATAGAGATAGTTATTACCTCATGCTTTAAGCTGTAATCATGAAATGTGGGAATGCCTTCATGAATGAAAATATCTTTTTTAATTTAATCTTCAAATTTAAACTATCAGGTGGATAATCCCTATCATGCAATTATCAGAAGAAGAAATAAAAGAAGTGGAAAAAGTATTACGCTCTCAACAACTCAGCCTTTTAACAGGTGAGGTAGTTCGGGAGTTTGAAAAACAATTTGCTCGCTATTGTGGTGTAAAGCATGCCATAGGTGTAAATTCTGGGACGGCGGCTCTCCATGTAGCCATCGCTTCACTCGATATTGGTCCAGGGGATGAAATCATTATTCCCCCTTTTACTTTCATCGCAACTGCCAGCACGATCATCCATAATAATGCCATCCCCGTGTTTGCAGATATTGATGAGAAAACCTACACGTTGGACCCGAATTCCGTTGAAAAACAGATCACGGAAAAAACAAGAGCCATTATTCCCGTGCATTTAGCCGGCATCTCTGCCGATATGGATCCTATCATGGACCTCGCTGAACAACATGATCTGCACGTGATCGAAGATGCTTGTCAGGCCCACGGCGCAGAGTATCGAGGCAAAAAAGTAGGTTCCATCGGAGATTTAGGAACTTTCAGTTTTTATCCTTCTAAAAATATGACGACGGGAGAAGGAGGGATGATCATCACCAATGACGATGAGTTAGCAGAACAATGTAGGCTGATACGGCATCATGGAGAATCGGCTTGGTACGTGTATGAGCGTCTTGGCTGGAATTATAGAATGACGGAAGTCCAAGGAGCCATTGGTGTGGTGCAGCTAAAAAAATTAGATAAATTCATTGAAAAAAGAAATCAAAATGCATTCTATTTATCAAAAAACGTGGAAAATATTAAAGGCATTAGTCCTCCGCACGTCCCTGATTATTGCAAGCCCGCCTTTAATTATTGGATTGGTAAACTCCATCCTGAAATAATTAAAATGAATAAAACCCAATTTTTAGAAAAATTTCCCCAGAGCAAAACCTTATATCCCGAACCGCTGTATAAAACCAAATTATTTAAACATAAATTAGGGTATCCGAAAGGTTGTCCGTGGAGCTGTCCATTTTATGGAAAAAAAATGAAGTATGATGTAATACAGCTCCCCATCGTGGAACGCATTGCTAAAGAAATCTTTGCTCTGGATATTTCTCCGGAAATATCCCCACAAGCCTTAAATGAGTACATAGAAATCATGAAAAAACTCACAGAAAATTGAACGAGTTTCATGCAACCGTTTAAATTTAATGAGAACTTAATATTAAAATTATAAAATCATGCCGTAAAAAATTGAAGACTTTCTTATAGGATTATGAAAAGGATTATAATAAAAGTATATGGATTAGTACAAGGCGTGTTTTTTCGTTATACGACCCGCAAAATCGCTCGAAAATTGGGACTCACGGGTCATGTTAAAAACATGCCCGATGGAAGCGTTTATATTGAAGCTGAAGGCCCCGAAGATAAATTATTGGAATTGTTAGAATTTGCTAAAAAAGGTCCACGGCATGCTCGCGTCGAACGGGTAGAATACGAATTTAAGGAACCCACGAATAAATTCACGAGTTTTGAATACGCCTTTTGAGTTCTTTAACACTCTTTTTTCTTAGCCCTAATCCCTTCTCCTTTTCTAAAAATATCACGGCAGCATGTATCTTTAATCGTGAAAGGCATGTTTCACGATCTTTTTCTTAAAAAAAATATCTTGACCTTAAATTTTTTCCTGAAATGGAATGTAGAGAATATTGAAAGCATTATATTTAACACCCCGAGATTTAAAGAAGAACTCTGAGATAAATATTGGTAAAAGAGTAGAAAGATTTATTAAAGTATTGATCTTGTTTTTAATATAACAATTTTTTGTAATTCTTTCATTTAAAAGAATATTTCTAACTTGTCATGATGACTAAATCAATACTATATTGAAAAATTAAGGGGGAATAAGAAATTGAGTGAAGATAAAAATTGGATTTTGAAATGCTGCTTGCTTGGTGAAGCTAATGTGGGAAAAACCTCGCTTGCACATCGATTTATCGAAAATACATTTAGTAATTCTTATAAAGCCACTCTCGGAGTAAATCTCATGAAAAAAGACCTAAAAATTGATAATAATGAAGTGTCTACTCAAGTCTGGGATCTAGGAGGCCAGGAATCCTTTCGTTCTCTCAGGAAATTGTACCTAGAAGGTGCGAATGGGGCATTAGTGGTGTTTGATGTTACCAACCGTAAAAGTTTTGAAAAATTAGAGGATTGGATCAATGACTTTAGAGAAATCCTCGGAGATAAATGGCCCCTCGTACTTATTGGAAATAAAGCCGATTTAAAAGTAAACATGAAAGTTTCAAAAGAAGAAGCTCAAGCATATGCGGATAAATTAAACTTGCAACTAATCATCACCTCCGCTAAGACAGGGGAAAACGTGGAAAACGCATTCAAAAATTTAATTAAATCCATATTAAAAGTAATTTCCTTGGAATGAATATATCTTCCCTTTATTTCCTTTTTGCTTAAATCTGAAGAAATTATAAAATGATCTAAAAAATTAATCTTTCAAAAAATGTAGAATTTTTCCATAAATTCTTAATTTTTCTGCAAATTCCCCGTTAAAAAGTTCTTGGAATTCTTCGATATAAGATTTTCTGAAATTTCTTTAAGAGCTTCTTATTTATTATTCCCTCCTCCCCATCATTAAAATACATCAACACGAGATTTCCCGTATACAAGTCTTTAAACCCTGATATCCTAAAATGATGATAATCCCTTTTACACGACACGTACACCGAATCCCTCTGATCATCCATGAACAAACGAGAACTACACCTTGGACATTGGTGTTTTATTAACGCATCTAGAAATTCTCTTGCTTGCTCCTCAAAAAACGGAAGTTTCATAAAGAGGTAATTTTTTCCTTCATTGAAAAAAAGAAGTATTATCTAGATGTACATGATGCCATAGATCCCCATATATCCTCAATAAGATGATAAAAGCACGCTCATTTCCATCATAAAATCAGAAAGTAACAAGAACCATGAATTTATTTTCCCCAATAAAATAGTCCGAGTAGAAGGATAAAATGGAAAATCATGTATTAATTAAAATGAGGCATTTATTTAAACGTTGGTGACGGTTAATTCTAAAATACTTTTAGTCAATTCCAAAAACGCATCCTCCACGCCCTCTCCCGTTTTTGCTGAAGTAATGTAATGGGTTAAATCATGTGTTTTTGCAAATTCTTCCACTTGTCCGTCCTCTACTTGAACGCTATCGGATAAATCTCGTTTATTTCCTATAAGAATTAAAGGAAGCTCTCCTCTAATATTTTTAAAATCCCCCATCCATTCGGGAAGATCCTCAAAAGATTTTTTATTGGTCAAGTCAAAAACTAAAAATCCTCCATGAGAACCCTCTAAATATAATTTACGCAAAGATCGAAAAGATTCTTGGCCTCCAAGATCCCATATTTGAAGAGAAATTACTTTTTCATTATACTTTATCTCTTTTTTCAATAAATTCACGCCTAAAGTAGACTTGTAGTCGCTTCTAAACTTATTTTCTATAAATCTATATACAAGGGACGTTTTTCCAACTCCAGGATTGCCCAAAAGCACGATCTTGAACTTAAAATTAGGTTCTACCTCTACCATGGGAGCAAACTTCTTCCTATTATTATTCGATAATTTTTTTTACATTATAATAGTAAGAATTCCCATTTTTAAATAATGACATCTCCCTTTATTTCATCCGTTCGAGAGGAACTTAAAAAGACGATAACCATAAAAAAAATCAATCACGACCAACACGAGTCCCACGAGGAAAAACCATCGATTTAAAAGGATCAAGCTAAAACTAAACATCGTGGCAGCTACTAAGACAATTAAAAAATAATAACCCTTTCCCGCCCAAAAACGCAGCTTTTTCGCTAAAGCAGCAATTTCTTTTTGTTCTGCCTCCGGCAAATCATTAAAACAAGTTCGACACGTGGTGCCCTTGCGCCCTGCTATTATGGTGCATTCAGGACAATGAAATTCCTGACAAATATCGCAAGGTATTAATTCATGCTTGAAATAATAATTATCACACGTGCGACATTTAACCAAATGCTTCTTTAATGCTTTATTATCATCCATAGAAAAGATGAGAGATCACGATCCCTATTTTTAGCCTTATATCATTTATCATTCAATCCGTTTGAAATACTATCATGAATTGACAATATTCCTTTCCCGTCTGCAAGCTGCAATTCAATTCCTGGGCGAAGCAGTGTATTCCGCTCATTTTCTCGACCATACCCGCCAACAACCCTGCTTCAAACGAGCAAAAATTCCCTTCCGCCTTGATCCCCTTATCCACTAAATCTTTAACGGAGGAATGCCCTTTCATTTTCATCTGAATGATTTCTTGGGTGTTTTTCTCCATGAGCACCTCCCCCACATGATATTCCTGTATTACCTTTTCTAACGCACCCGAAAGCTTCGTCGGATCTTTCTCCTCACGGGTAGGAAGAAACGTTCCTAATTCGTGCCCTAAATAATAAAAAATCGCCTCGAGCTGATGCCCTAAGGCTAATAAGGCGCCCACTTTCATGTCGCCTATCTCCTCCCCCTTTAATAAACGCTCTCTCATCTCTTTCAAAATTTGAGAAAGTAACGCACGATTCATTTTCTTTTCTTTCCTCTTGCTACCTTTACCATTCTAATTAAATTTTCTATCCTTTTCTTTTTTTTCATTCATTTTCATGTTAAATGTTCTGAAATTTTTTCAACAAAGATGGTGGTTATTTTTTTTTCTCTCCTCACATGAACCTACTTTGACCATGGATTAAAAACTCTATTTTTATTTTAAATCTTCACTGAAGAAATGAATGCACTCAAGATCGCATCGATGATTTCTTGTTCTTGAATCTGGATCGAAAGCCGTCGATCCCCAATAATTAAAGTCGGCAAGGACGTAATCCTGTACTTCTCCGTCAGCTGCCGATTCTTTTCAATATCTATCTTCTCAATCGTCAATCGCTTGCCAAACAGCGACACGTTGATCCTTTTCAACATCTCTTCAACTGGCTTGCAAGGCTGACAATGCGCCGAACTGAAAAAAAGTATAACAGGATATCCTCGTTTTGTTGTCATTCTCCTCTTTTAGCCGCTATTCGTTATTCCATGTTTACATGTCCTTATATCTCGCATGTAACTCCTTAATGATCGTCTGAAATCCTTCGTATACGCCTTCTCCCGTTTTCGCAGAAGTCTTGTAGTATCCCAGGAAATTCCTCTCCTTAACTAATTGTTTAATCGGCTCATCGTTCAACTCCTTCTCGTCCACCAAATCAATTTTATTCCCGAATAAAATCACGGGTAAATCCCCGCAATACTGCTTTATATCGTCATGCCAATTTTTTACGTGATTAAATGACTCTTCTTCACCCGGTCCGTGGGAAAATACGATAATCGCTGCTTTACTGCCCTTATAGAAAGTTGGCCTCATGAACATGAACTCAGCTTGGCCTGCAATATCCCAAAAAAAGAGCTTCACGTTATCTCCATTAATCTTCTCGTCATATTTTGAAAATTGTGCTCCTAATGTCTTGATATAATCTTTCTGAAAACTTCCTTGCGTGTATTTCTTAATAAGGGATGTTTTCCCGACAGCGCCATCACCAATCACGGTAATCTTAAACACAAAACCCCTTTCCTCCTCTTCCATGCTCACGATACCTCCATCTGCCTCAATTTCTGATTCATGGTTATTTTCTTCTCGTTCGAATTTTTATAGTTCAAGTAAATTTCAAGTAAAACAACTGTTCAATATTATCATAATTTAAACACTTCTATTAAAATTTTTAGAAAAGAATCCGAAGGGTAAAAAACATGGTATAAAAAATAGTGTAATGCCATACTTTCTTCATTCTAATTTCATGAAAAAAGCATCTATTCTTCCTCTCAAAATTATGAAGAAATGTTCCAATGGAGTGATTATAGCTCCATGACTAAATTGCATCCTTTAGAATGACAATCCCTTCAAACTCATGTTTCCTTGGAAATCTATCTCGAGTTCTTTTGACTCATAAATGTTTTTGCAAATCAATTAAAATGGGGATCCTCTTGCCTTTCTGCTCAATTACCACTTTTAAAATGCCCCCCTCAATTTTGGTGCTAATAGGGCATAATTCCTCTAAATCTCTTTTCTCTTCGGCACGTTTTGAGTGCGTCCGGGAAAGTAAGCAAGTATGTTTCGCATCATATAAAAAACATTTTTCACAACAAAATCCGGGCGAGGTAATATACCCGACGATTGAACACTGCTCACGAAATTCACAATTACAATTTTGACACATTTCTTTTCACTCCTTTATATTATTAATCTTTAATTCCTTCCGGATTAATTCCTTTTAAATTAATTTCAGATTAATTTATTGATGTTCGTTATAAACTTCGAGCTCTTCTTCGGTCTCTTCTTCTTTCAGCTCTTCTAGTTGGGTGTTTCGTGCGGTTTTAAGACAAAATTTCTCAGGAAATAATATTAATTTTCCCGATTCACTTTTCAAGCTACTAGGAATTCTGCTTTCCACGTTCCATTGAGATCTATAGCACGCGTGCTCTTCATTATAATACACGCATTTTGGGCAACAAAAGCCTAAAGGAATCGTTCCCACTATGGAACAAAGATGCATGTTTTCACAATCGCAATAATTACACATGTGTCTTACAACTTTTTTTTTATATTTAATTTTTTGTACCTATTATCATTATTAGTAACTATCATATTTAAATATGATCATTTTCACAAAATTATCATGATTATATTTTTCAGAAACCATAATTTTCATCATTATATGATTCCTCTTAGATCATTCAGAACAATATCAAACAATATACCATTATTAATGATCGACCTTGAAACATTTTTCCCGACCTAATACCATAAATAGTAATTTTTATAAATAATGACAATAAACTATTATTAACATTATCGAAAGCAATAAAATATGAAAATAGATGATCTAAAATCTAAAAAGAAAAATATAAATGGTAAAAAACCATGAATGTAATAGATTTTGAATTCAGAAAAGAAGTACTACAACACAACGCATCCCTGAGCTACTGCTTTCAGTGTTCTACGTGTTCGAGCGCATGTCCCATGGCTTTGCTAACAAATGGCAAGTATAATCCGAGAAAAATCATTGAGGAGGCCATTTTAGGATTCCATGAGAAACTAATTGAGCAGCAAGATCCGAGCCCCTGGCTTTGTTCAACTTGTCAGAAATGCGTGGAACTTTGCCCACAGAAAGTAGAATTGACCGAAATCTTTACTCTGATAAAAAACAAGTGTTTTGAAAAAGGAAGAGTTCCTGAGGCATTTATTGCCCAGGGAAAAGCTATTTTAGACAATGGAATTGCCATTCCCTATTCCAAGTCGATTCTTTCCCGGCGAGAAAAGCTGGGCTTGCCGGTCATTACCAATGCACCACTGGATGAATTAAAAAAAATCTTCCACCGTACTCAATTTGACAAGAAGCTTGCAACGGGAGGAGGTGAATCTTAAAAATGGGATATGACGTGTTTTTGGGGTGCGTGATTCCCGCGCGATTTCCTTTTTTGGAGGCTTCTTCCCGAAAAGTATGTGAAAAGCTGGGAATTGAATTAAACGACATTGAAGGATTTAGTTGTTGTCCCGATCCCACGGGCGTCGAACAGATAGATCATGAGACTTGGTTGGCATTGGGCGCCCGAAATTTAAGTTTATCGGAAAATGGAGGGATCATTTCTTTTTGCTCGGGCTGCGTGGAAACCTTGAAGGGAGTCAATTATTACATCAACAAGGATCCCGAAGTGAAAGAAGAAGTAAACGCTATTTTAAAGGAAGTTGGACGAAAATATGATGGAAAAACGAGCGTGAAGCATTTTGCTCAAGTCATTCATGAGAATTTGGATTTATTGAGAGAAAAAGTGGAAAAACCATTGACGGGATTTAAAGTGGCAGTGCATTATGGATGTCATTATTTAAGACCCTCAGACATCATTCAAGGGGATGATCCCTTTGAGCCGAATACTCTTGATGATATTGTAAATGCATTGGGCGCGGAATCCATCCCTTATGATTTGAAATTAGAGTGTTGTGGAAATCCGGTGGATAAATCGGATAAGGATTTATCCCTTTTGATGATCGATAATAAATTAAAATCCATTCAAAAAGCAGGAGCAAATTGCGTGACAGTTGTCTGCCCCGCATGTTACCAACAATATGATTTCAATCAAAATGAATTGAATAAAAGGAATAATTCGAATTATAATTTTCCGGTATTTTACCTTTCGGAATTAATTGCCTTGGCGTTCGGTTATACTCCTCAAGAAATCGGTTTGAATTTCCACCGCATGCGAACTAAAGCGTTTTTTGAAGAAATTGGCTTTCCACAGTGAGGAGGATGAATGTTAAAAAATGTTTTAAAAGAAATAAAAAAAGGAGGTTTGGAACGTGTTAAAAAAATCAAAAAGCGCTTTAATAATTGGAGGAGGGATTGCAGGCATTCAATCCGCTTTAGATCTTGCTAACATGGGAATTAAAGTGGATTTGGTGGAGAAAAAACCATGCATCGGAGGCCGGATGGCTCAATTGGATAAGACTTTTCCCACGAATGACTGTTCTATTTGTATATTAGCCCCAAAGTTATCAGAGTGTGCACGACATCCCTTAATTACCCTCCATGCATATTCTGATGTACAAGAAGTGGATGGGGAAGCGGGAAATTTTACCGTAAAGATTCTCAAGCACGCACGCTACGTCAAGGAAGATGCTTGCATTAATTGCGGCGTCTGCGCTGAAAAGTGTCCAATGCGGGTGGATGACGAGTTTGATCGGTACCTCAAGAAGCGCAAGGCAATTTACATGTATTATCTACAAGGCGTTCCTGCGATCATGACAATTGACAAGGAGCATTGTTTATGGTTTACAAAAAATGCTTGTAGGATATGTGAAAAAAATTGCGAACGCCAAGCCATCGATTTTGATCAACAAGATGAAATCATCACGTTATCAAATGTAGGCGCAATCCTTGTTGCCACGGGATATGATGTGTTGGAAGATATTAATCCTCTTGGTAGCTATGGATACAAGAAATTTAGAAACGTGGTAACGGGATTAGAATTTGAAAGATTAATATGCGCGTCTGGTCCCCAAGGAGGACACTTGCGGCGCTTATCTGATGGAAGGGATCCGAAACGAATCGCCTTCCTTCAATGCGTGGGCTCTCGAAACGTGAGGAGTCATCCCTATTGTTCCTCGATATGCTGCATGTATTCCACGAAGGAAGCCATGATTGCTCACGAACATGATAATGAAATAGAATCATTCGTTTTTTATATCGATTTGCGTGCGGGCGGCAAGCATTTTCAAAAATTCCTTAAACGTGGTGCTGAAGAATATAACATCAAGTACATCAAGAGCAAGGTGAATGAAATTCAAGTGGATGAAGAGGAAAATCCCATCCTCACGTATGAGAATTTGGATACTGACGAAATTAAGCAGTTAAAAGTAGATTTAGTCGTGCTCTCCACGTGCATCATTCCTTCGCAAGGCACCAAGGAAATTGCGGAAGTATTAAATATTAGATTGAACCAACATTCATTTATTGAGACCGATCCTTATTTTCCCATTCTCACCAGTCGAGAAGGGATTTTTGCTTGCGGATGTTCTCATGCTCCCATGGATATTCCGACATCTGTTGCAGAAGGAAGTGCTGCTGCGGGAAAAATTGCTGAAATCATAAATGGAGGTGGATGAATTAAAATGGATGAAGAAATGGAGCCCAGAATTGGTGTTTTTGTTTGTCATTGTGGCTCCAATATTGGAGGTTTAATAGATTGCAAGAAATTGGCAGAAAAAGCAAGAGAATTCCCTAATGTCGTTTATACGGAAGATAATTTATACACATGCTCCGAAACAGGGTTGACTAATATAAAAAAGGCAGTAGAGGAGCATGATTTGAACCGCGTCGTGGTATGCTCGTGTACTCCTCGTACTCATGAACCTTTATTTCGAGAAACCATTCGGGAGGTAGGATTAAATCCTTATTTGTTTCAATTCGTAAACATACGAGAACAATGCACCTGGGTGCACATGAAAAACCCCGAAGCAGCATTCAATAAAGCCATCGATTTGATTCGTATGGGCGTTTCAAAAGCTGCTAAACTCGAACCTTTAGAAGATATCCTCATAGAAATTCATCCCTCCGCTTTAGTCATTGGCGGAGGCATTGCAGGCATGGCTGCGGCTCTCAGTCTTAATAATCAAGGGTATGAAACCTACTTGATCGAAAAAGAAGACGAACTCGGCGGCCTGCTAACATCACTCTATAAAACGTTTCCAAAAGAGGTTGAAGCTGCCACTCTTTTAAAAGATTACAAGGAAAAAATTCAAAATGCTAAAAATTTGACCGTTTATACTAAAGCCGTGGTGGAGGATATCAATGGCTACATCGGCAATTTTACAGTATCCATGAACCACGATGGAACTCCTCGAACGGTGAACGTAGGAGCCATCATCGTGGCAGTGGGCGCCGTGAATCTCACGCCTTTCAATCTCTTCGGCTATGATGGAAAAATTAGAATCACCCAACTGGAATTAGAACGATTCTTAAAAGAAGGAACGGTTAAGGCTAAAAATATCGTGATGATTCAATGCGTTGGTGCACGTAATGAAGAAAGAACTTATTGCTCAAATGTATGCTGCATGAGCGCCCTAAAAAATGCTCTCATTTTGAAAGAACGCAATCCGGATAGAAATATCATCATCTTGTTTAGAAATCTCTATACTCCTGGCATCGAGGGCGAAGAATATTATAGGCGAGCAAGAGAAAGCGGCATTCTCTTTATTAGATACTCCCCCGAAAAAGAGCTCGTCGTGGAAGAAGACCACGTGGACGTGTTTAATGAATATATTGGTGAAATCATGTCCATTCCCTATGACCTTTTAGTCCTCTCCACGCCCCTCATCGCAAGCCCTCAAAATAAAAATCTCGCTCAATTACTAAAAGTACCTCTCGAAGAAAAAAATTTCTTCCTAGAGGCTCACGTGAAACTACGCCCGAATGATTTTGCAACCGACGGCGTTTACGTGTGCGGTTCTGCAAAATGGCCTGCTACCATCGCAGAAGCCATCTCGCAAGGACATGCCGCTGCCGCAAGAGCTGCCACGGTACTCTCTCAAGAAACCATTAAAGTAGAAGGCAACACGGCATTCTTACCCGACTGGAATAAAAATTTATGCGTGGGATGTGAAATCTGCGTTAAAATTTGCCCATTTAATGCCATTCAAAAGGATGAGGATGCTCAAATCCTCATCATTGAAGCCCTATGCAAGGGTTGTGGAACGTGTGCCGCAAGTTGCCCACAAAAAGCTATCGTCATTAAACACTTCACGAATGATCAAATTTTATCTGAAATCCATGCTCTCGGAGGTCCTGAAATAACATGAGTTTTGAACCAAAAATTTTAGGATTCTTATGCAATTGGTGCTCCTATGCCGGCGCAGACCTTGCTGGCGTGAGCCGCATTCAATACCCTCCGAATCTTCGCGTCATTCGCGTCATGTGCAGCGGACGGGTGGACCCTGAATTCATTTTCGAAGGACTGCTCACCGGTCTTGACGGGGTCATTGTTATGGGATGTCATCCAGGCGATTGTCACTATCTCGAAGGAAATTACGAAGCGGAAATGAAATTTCACATGGTCCAAAAATTCCTAAAATTACTACACATGGACCAACGAGTTCACTTGGAATGGGTATCTGCCTCGGAAGGTAGCCGGTTCGCTGAGGTAATCTCCCATTTCACGGAACAAATCAAGAATCTTGGCCCAACTCCTCTAAAAGATGAACAACTCGCAAGAGAATTGAGACCAAAGCTGAAAGCCATCAAGCTCGCTGCCACCAGCTACCGAATTCGGGCACTCGTGGGGAGAGAACGAGATATCACTCAAAATGAAAATGTCTATGGTGAAAAAATTCCCCCCGAAGAATTTGACCAATTATTAACTCAAACCGTTCTCGATGAATATCACCGCGCCCGGATTCAACTTGCCTTACAAGAAAGTCCTAAATCCGTAAAAGAATTAGCCACGGAACTTCAACTTGATCCCAGCGAAGTGTTAGATAACATTATCGTCTTAAAAAATCGAGGTACGGTTACCATGGAACAAATTATTGAAAATACTCCAATATACGTGAGCTTAATGGAGGTGATGGAATAAATGGACAAAGTTGGAGCTGTTTTGGTTGTAGGGGGAGGTATAGGTGGATGCCAAGCCGCCCTTGACCTTGCTGATGCCGGGTTCAAAGTTCATCTGATCGAAATTACTACCAGCATTGGCGGAGTAATGGCTCAACTCGATAAAACCTTCCCAACTAATGATTGTGCTATGTGTATTGTAAGCCCAAAGTTGGTTGAGACAGGGCGTCACCAAAACATTGACCTACACATAAATACAGAAATTATAAAGGTGACGGGTGAAGCGGGTAATTTCAAAATAAAAATTCGAAAAAAATCTTTATTCATTAATCCCGATAAATGCACGGGATGCGGCGTCTGTGGACAAAATTGTCCCGTTGAAGCTATCGACATTTTTAATGAAGGACTAGCCAAGAATAAAGCAACTTCCGTGAAATACCCTCAAGCAGTTCCGTTAATATATGCTATTAATCGGGAATTCTGCATTGGGTGCGGGATCTGCAAGGGCGTGTGTAGGGCTGAAGCGGTGGAATATGATAGGGAAGATGAGATCATTGATATAAACGTGGGAGCAGTAATTTTAGCCCCTGGATTTGATGAGTTCGTGCCAACAGCCGTAAAAAGGTTAGGCTATGGAACGTATAAGAACGTGGTCACGAGCATAGAATTCGAGAGGATTTTAAGTGCGAGCGGGCCGTATTCGGGGAAAATTCTTCGCCCCTCGGATGGAGACGTTCCCGTGAAGATCGCCTTCTTGCAGTGCGTGGGCTCAAGAGATTTAAGGGAAGGGCAGCCGTATTGTTCGAGCGTGTGTTGCATGTACACGGCGAAGGAGGCGGTAATAGCAAAAGAGCACATGCATCAAGTGGAGCCGACAATTTTCTCCATGGACATTCGAGCGTATGGGAAGGATTTTGACAAGTATATAGAGCGGGCGAAGGAGGAGTATGGAGTTCGCTACATTCGCAGTCGAGTGTCTTCGATTACGGAAGTGCCGGAAACGAAGGATTTAAAGCTCACCTATGAAGCAGAGGATGGAAGCATCGTAGAGGAGGTATTTAACATGGTGGTGTTAGCGGTAGGGTTGAATCCGCCGAGGGATGCAAAATACTTGGCAGAAAAATTTGGCGTGGAGTTGAATGAGTTTAATTTTGTGAAGACAGAGGTGTTCAATCCGGTTCATACGTCAAGGGAAGGGATATTTGCCTGTGGAGCGTTCGTATCACCAAAAGACATCCCGGAAACGGTGACACAAGCAAGTGCGGCGGCGGGTTGCGTGAATGCGTTATTATATGAGAAACGCGGTACTTTAATAACGGAAAAGATGTTGCCTCCAGAAATTTATGTATCAGGGCAACCCCCAAGAATAGGGGTGTTCATATGCCATTGTGGAATCAATATTGGTGGCGTGGTGGACGTTCCCGAGGTCGTGCGATATGCCAAAACACTTCCTAACGTGGTGTTAGCAGATCAGAATTTGTACACATGTTCTGCCGATACGCAGCAGATCATAAAGGAAAAAATTCAAGAGTATAACTTGAATCGGGTTATCGTGGCGTCCTGCACGCCAAGGACACACGAACCCTTATTTCAAGAAACCATCAGGGAAGCTGGCTTGAATCGATACTTGTTTCAAATGGCCAACATTCGGGATCAATGTTCTTGGGTCCACATGATGCAGCCGAAAGAAGCAACGGAGAAAGCAAAAGATTTGGTGAGGATGGCGGTAAACAAGGCACGCAACATCGTGCCCTTAGACAGGATCAAGTTAAAGGTCACGCCCAAGGTCCTGGTTATTGGTGGCGGCATTGCGGGGATGGTGGCGGCGCTGAATTGTGCCGAACAAGGATATGAAACATATTTGGTGGAAAAGAATGAACACTTGGGAGGCCACGCTCGAAACATTTTTACCACACTAGAGGGCAAGGACGTGCAGGCCTATTTGAGCGACTTGATCGAGCACGTCACCTCTCATGAACTCATTCATGTATTTACGGAGGCAGACATAGAAACTATCGATGGATACATCGGGAATTTTAAAACGTATTTAGTGCACGGGAAAGATCGCAAGAACGAAGAAGTGGAACATGGCGTCATCATCGTGGCAACGGGAGCACGCGAATATAAACCAAAAGAATACATGGCAGGGCAAGACATGAGCGTGATCACGCAGTCGGAATTTGAATACTTGCTTAATAAAACAGATGAAATTAAAGATAAAAAGACAATCGTGATGATCCAATGCGTAGGGTCGAGAAATGAAGAGCATCCCTATTGCAGCAAGATGTGTTGTGCAGAAGCGATCAAGAACGCACTTTGCGCCAAGGAATTGAACCCTTCCGCGGAGATCGTGATATTGTATCGAGATATTCGCACCTATGGTTTTAAAGAGCTGTATTATCGGAAAGCAAGGGAAAACGGCGTGGTGTTCATTCGATACGATGAAAAAAATCCTCCGCACGTCTCCCGAGATGGTGAATGGTTGAAAGTGGAGGTAGAAAATCCAAAATTGGGCAAGGTTGGCATCAAAGCTGACCTCTTGGTGTTAAGCGTGGGAATTGAAGCTCCCGCAAAAGAAAATGAAGAGCTCGCAAAAATGCTGAAAGTGCCGCTTAATGACGATAAATTCTTCTTGGAAGCTCACGTGAAGCTTCGGCCCGTTGATTTTGCAACCGAAGGCGTGTTCGTGGCGGGATTGGCTCACTGTCCAAAGCCCATTGAAGATTCCATTGCCCAAGCCAATGCCGCCGTGTCGAGAGCGTGCACGATTCTATCCAAGGAGGAAATCGAGGCAGAAGGAAAAGTGGCCCGTGTCATCGCAGAACGCTGCTCTGGATGCGGAATGTGCGTCGAAATCTGTGCATATAATGCTATCGAATTGGTAGAGGATAGGCGGTTCGGCCTGATCGCCTCCATTAACGAAGCTCTTTGCAAGGGCTGTGGACTTTGCTCTGGCAGCTGCAGGAGCTCGGCAATTGATGTATTTGGGTTTACAGCCCAGCAAATTCATGCAATGATAACAGGGAGGATGTAAACATGACCGAAAAAGTAGTAGAAAGAACAGAAGAAAAAGAAGCTCCTTGGGAGCCAAAAATAATTGCGTTTTTATGCAATTGGTGTTCTTATGCAGGCGCAGACCTTGCTGGCGTGAGCCGAATCCAATATCCACCCAGTATCAGGATTGTTCGAGTCCCTTGCTCTGGACGAATTAATCCTTTTTTCATAATTAAAAGCTTAGTGGATGGATGGGATGGAGTCATCGTTTCAGGCTGCCATCCTGGAGATTGCCATTATATCTCCGGAAATCTCGTAGCGCGCCGGAGATTTGCGATTTTGCATGATTTATTGGACTATTTTGGCATTCCATCGGGACGCGTACAATTCATGTGGGCATCAGCAGCTGAAGGAGAAAGATTTGCTGAATTAGTCACGAAAGCCACGGAAATCATCAAGAAATTAGGACCCAATGATCAATTTAAAAAGAGGTGGTAAAGAATCATGAATATTGCTCAAGAAAATGAAAAAATACAGCAAGAAATGAGAGAAGTAGCTAGAAAACTTCTTAAGGAAAAAACCGTGGATGTTATTATTGGATATTCTCAAGGGACCCTTCCTCTTACCAGTTCACCTCGTTTTATTAGAAAAGAGGAAGAGGTGGAAGAATTAATCTGGAATAATTCTTGCTATATTAATCTGGCAAAATATCTCGTTCCGTTTCCCACCAAGATGGTGGAAGGAAAACCCGTAAAGTTAAAAGTTGGCATCATCTCGAAAGGATGCACTGCTAGGGCTGTGTTTCTACTTGCCCTGGAAAGAAAGGTGGACATGGAAGATATTAAGATCATTGGAATTTCATGCAATGGCATCTTGGATAGAGCCAGAATTAAAAAAGAAATGGGAATCGCTGAAATTACGGATGTAGCCGTGAAAGATAATACTATTTATGTCAAAAGCAATGACACGGAAGTGGAATTGCCCTTTCAAGAATATCTAAGTGAGCTCTGCAAGACGTGCAAAATTAAAGCGCCTCCTATTTCAAATTCCACGTCACAATATATCGTGGGCGAATCTCAACCAACCACGCCTCTTGAATATTCTTTTGATGATCTTACCGATTACGAAACAAAACCACCAGAAGAAAAGTATGAGTTCCTTAAGGATGCGCTAAAAAACTGTATCCGGTGCTACGCTTGCCGGGAGATCTGCCCAATGTGCTACTGTAACTACTGTTTCGTGGATCAAAATCTTCCCGTTTGGTTTGGAAAGACTACAGAATTAGCGGATATCATTATATTTCACATGAATAGAGCGTTGCATTTAGCTGGGAGGTGTGTGGCTTGCGGGGCATGCCAGAACGCCTGTCCCATGGGAATTAATTTGAATTTCATTAATCGCAAATTAGAAGAAATTGTAAAGAGGAGATTTAATTATATTTCTGGTTTGGATCTTGAGGCTATTCCACCTATGATGACATATGATATGAATGACGATCAAGAATTCATGTTGGGAGAGGAAGAGTAAAAAAAATAAAAAAATGAGGGGTTAGAAAAATGAAAGAAAAAATAATGTTGAAAGAAAACATTGGCAAGATGATTGAGTCCTTAAAAGAGGAATATACCATTTTCGCACCGGTAAATGTAGAGGGAAATATTTTGTTTAAAGAGATAACGTCCTCAGAGGAAATTGCGTTAGAGTATTTTAATTCAAAAGTTCCCCCTAAAGAAGTGCTTTTTCCAAAAGTCGAGATATTATTTGAATTCAAGCAGGTAGGCGATGATGATATTGAAATCATTCCTCCCAAATTAGAAAGGAAAAAAACACTCATATTTGGGATACGTCCGTGTGATGCGCATTCATTTCAGTTAATGCGCATGTTTTTTGGATTCGGGGAATTCAAGGATGAGCTTTTTCTAAAGAAATGGGATAATACCATTCTCATGGGGATGGCTTGTACTCATCCAAGAAGCACGTGTTTTTGCACTTCTTTACAGGGGCATCCTTTTAATAAAGAAGATGTTGATATCTTTCTCGTGGATTTAGGTAAAAAATACCTGGTAGAAGGCATCACGGAAAAAGGAAATGAAGTGCTCGGAAACATCAAGGGATTAGGGCATGCTAAAGAAGAGGACCTTGAAAAAGCATTGGAATTATCAAATCAAGCAGAATTAGCCATGAAACCTCTCGTTAATGTCGGAAAGCTTCCGGACATATTAAACAGCAATTTTGATCATCCGATTTGGAAGGAAATAAGTGATACATGCTTGAGTTGTGGGTCTTGTGTATTTTTATGTCCCACGTGTCATTGTTTTGACGTCTTGGATGAAAATGATCAATATAATAAACGAGGAAGGCGTATAAGGATATGGGATACGTGCCAGTTCAAGTTATACACGCAGCACACCAGTGGTCATAATCCCCGCCCTACTAAGGTTGAGCGATGCCGAAACCGGATATTACATAAATATTGCTATTATCCCAATAATTATGACCTGTTAGGTTGCGTGGGATGTGGCAGATGCATTGAATATTGTCCTGTTAATAATGATATTAGAGAGATCATCAAAAGATTTACAGAAATTGAAGAAAAAAAAGAAAAGGAGGAGGTTTACATTGCAGAGTAGCATATACATTCCAAAATTAACGAGAATAATATCCATTACGCAAGAAAATGAAGTAAATGATATCAAGACGTTTGAATTAGCCTTCAAAAATGAGAAAGATTTAGAAGAATTTGATTACATCCCCGGTCAATTTGCCGAATTAAGCATTTTTGGAAAGGGCGAATGTCCAATCGGGATTGCTTCATCTCCGACAGAAAAAGGCTCCATCAAGTTTACCATAAAAAGGATGGGCGAAGTCACGCAAGCGTTTCATGCTTCTGATGTAGGGGCCATTATCGGCGTGCGAGGACCCTTAGGAAATGGCTGGCCCGTGGAAGAAATGAAAGGAAAAAACATTGTGATCATTGGCGGGGGTTTTGCTTTTTCCACGCTCCGTTCTCTCGTTACCTATATTTTGGATGAGATAAACAGGGCAAATTATGGAAAACTCATGGTAATTTATGGGAATCGAAATTCCGGTGAAGTATTGTATAAAGAGGATTTAAAGCAATGGGAAAAACGAGATGATATCGAATTGGTCTTAACAATTGACCAGCCCGAGGAGGGCTGGACTAAAAAAGTAGGATTCGTTGCCCCCGTGGTCAAGGAAGTGGCTCCTTCTCCTAAGAATGCTGTTGCCCTCGTATGCGGTCCTCCCATCATGATTAAAACCACTATTGCGGTCCTCGAGGAGCTTGAATTCAAGGATGATCAGATCTTAAATTCTCTGGAAATGCGCATGAAATGCGGAGTGGGAAAATGTGGTCGGTGCAATATCGGGAATAAATACGTCTGCATAGATGGGCCGGTTTTTTCATTAGCCGAATTAAAAAAATTACCTAATGAATATTAAATTAAAGCGTACGAGGTGGGAAATACATGAATGAAAATTTAGAAAGAATCTTGCCTGGTGAAATTAAGCCAAAATCATTTGAAGATCTCATTAGAGACGTGCATGAAAAAGGGTTATGCGGCCAATGTGGCGGATGCGTGAGCTTCTGCTCAGCTTCTGAAATTAAAGCCATCCAAATGTCCGAAGATGGCCCCCCGCGCTATTTGAACAAAGATAATTGCCTGCATTGTGGAATCTGTTATCTTGTTTGCCCACAAACCCATATCTTGAATGATGAATTAAATGAAAGATACAAGTACAAGCCTCCCATTGGCAATTGGAAGAAAATCATTTCCAGCCAAGCGGCGATGGAGGAAATACGAGTTCGAGCGACGGATGGAGGCGTGGTCACGGCGCTTTTATTATATTTATTAGATCATAATCTGATTAATGGCGCCATTGTCAGCAAGAGGGTGGGTCCTTTTAATAGAATTCCCTATTTCGCAACAACAAGGGAAGAGTTTTTAGAAGCGGCGGGCTCTCATTTTGATATATCGAATCACGTGGTGAAATTAGAAGATTATAATACCTTCATTCCGACCATAACGAAATTGAAAACCATTCCCCATTCCGACATGATGAGGATTGCGGTGGTGGGAACGCCGTGTCAAATTCATTCCATAAGAAAAATGCAAGAGCTTAGCATTCTTCCCGCTCACGTGGTAAAATACGCGTTTGGTTTATTTTGCAATGCGAATTTTTCCTTTCACACGAGTGGTCGGGAAAGGATGGAAGAAAAATATGAATTTTCTTTCGATGATGTGGAGAACATGAACATCAAGGAAGATATCATGTTGGAGTTAAAAGATAATCAGACCTTACACGTGGATTTTAATGCTATAAATGATTTCATCCGACCAGCATGTTTTGCGTGTTCTGATTTTTCTAACATCTATGCGGATTTTTCTTTTGGTGGGTTGGGGTCTAAAGATGGCTACACGACCGTTCTCATTCGAACGGAAATGGGAGATGAGGTATATAATAATGCCTTGCGGGAGGGATACCTCCAAGAGAAGTATGATTTAAACACTTCCATCAAAAAGTCGGAAATGCTTGCGAAAATTATTGGTTTTAGTACTCGTAAAATGGAACGAGCACGGGCGACACTTGAAGAGAAAAATCTCATTTAATTAAATCCCTTTTTTTTTACTTTCTTTTTTGTTTACTTGTTTTTTTTTTAATTTCAGTGAGCCTTGGGGTTCTGGGCGAGAGATTCTTAGATGGATATTTCGCTTCCATTCAACGCATGAAATGACATGCGATTTCTTATGGATTGAAAATTTAATTATTAAAAAATTAGATCCATAATAAGTAAGGATTCCTTTTGATAAATCGAACATGAACACTTTAAAAAAATTAAAGGAAATTTTACATGCATTCACGCTTCGAGGATACACCATTGCCGTGGCGGAATCTTGTACTGGGGGTTATGTTTGCCACATGATAACCAATATTTCAGGTGCGTCTAAAGTATTTGATAGAGGCGTGATATGTTATAGTAATGAGGCAAAAATAGAAATATTAAGCGTCAATCCCCAATACATTCAAGAACATGGCGCAGTCTCCGAACCGATAGCTTTTGAGTTAGCAAGGAACATTCGGGAATTATCAAATGTCGATTTAGGAATTGGCATCACGGGCATCGCAGGTCCTACAGGAGGTACTCCCGAGAAGCCCGTGGGCTTGGTATTTATCGGGTTTTCCGCTAAAGAAATGACAATAGTGGAAAAACACTATTTTAAGGCCAATAGAATCGAGTTTAAAGAAAAAGTACTCGGAGAAATAGTGAACAAGTTAGATTTTTTCATTAAAAATGATTTTAGGTTATAAAGCGTGAAGATTGATGTTAAAATAATCGTTTTTTTCTATTTTTTCATGAAATATTTTTAATTTAACAGCCAACCACTTAAAAGCGTGCGATGAAACTTGACCAGATGAAGAATAAAAAAGAATAGTTCTTTCAGTTTGAATTAAATAAAATAGCGTGTTTTTTATATTCTTTTAATATAAAAATTAATTGATGGCTCATGTTAAAGAATAAACTCAATATTTTATTCTTAATCCCGGGTTTCTTTTATATTGAAGAATACCAACGTAAATTATATCATAATGATATTCCTTTAGGTACGCTTCAGATATCTTCTTACTTAAAACAACGAGGCCCTTTTAAGACAGACATAATTGATTTGCGGGTAGAAAGTGAAAAAGAGGAAAAACTGTCGGGAAACGATATTTCTCCTCAAGAATTCGAACGGACTTTTTTAAGAATCATGGAAAACAATAACGTGCAAGAGCAAGATGTCATTGGCGTGAATTGTTATACGAGTTTTCAATATCTCCAAACCGGGTTAATCGGAGAAATTATTAAAAAACATTTTCCCAATGTTATCATGGTAGTCGGCGGATATCATCCAAGTGCGGTACCCGAAGATTTCGCAAATGAAAATTCTCCCTTTGACCACGTAATTCAAGGAGAGGCAGAACTTCCTATGGAACGCATTTTAAACAGGTTATTAAATAAAGATTTATCCTTACCGAGGGAAAAAAATACCACGATAATAACATCCCGCGAGCTCATTGATGTTAACACCTTGCCGTTTCCTGATCTTGAACTTTATTTGACCAGATATCCTTATAAAAATAAATTTAAATTTGATCTTTTTTACTCTCGGGGCTGTCCCTTTCAATGCGCGTTTTGTGCTGAGAATTATGAGTTCAGGAGTTATTTTTTTAAGAAATTTAAAGAATATTTCCAAAATCTACATGGTATCGTGGAAGAATATAATCCTAAACTCTTAAAAATTGCCTTTTCTGATCAGAGTTTTGATAAAATTGCTATTAGAGATAAAATATTGGATTATATACTTCAAAATGAGCTTCAAGACCGCTTTTTCTTTTCGTGTCAGTGTAGGGTAGAAACTATTGGCAAAAATCTATCCCTTTTAAAAAAGTTTCGAAAATGCAACATGATCATTGGTTTTGGTTTTGAATCCGCCCATGAGGCATTATTAAAGGAAATGCATAAAACGGAACACCCTCGTGAATACATTCGAATGATGGAAAAAATCCTAAAGGAATATAAAGATGAAAGTGGTATTCATTGCCGTTTGAATCTTTTATGCGGATTTCCGGGAGAAAATCGAGACACTTTTAAAAAAACTTTGAATTTTGTAGAACAACACGCGCTCCATGAAAACATCCAATTATCTCCCACGTTATTTTCTAATTACCCGAACGTCCACGTGTATCAAAACATGGCATATTATGAACAGAAGTTTGGAACCAAATTCATTAGGGAATGGTGGAAAATAAAATCAAATCCGTTAAAGAATTCCGTTCCCGAAAAACCTTCCAAGAATTATTCGAAAAAGGAATTAATCAGCAATTACAAGGATTCTTATGCTCCCCTTTTAACATTATTCCCCAAGCTTCCGAAATGGAGTTTAATCATTTGGAAAAAGTTTTATGATAAGTGGTTGAGGGAGTTATAAGTTAAATTTAATACCATGAACTTTTATCTAATAATCACTTAGTTGTCATGAATAAAAAAAATTTTTTCGCGTGAGAACGAGGATAAGGGTGGTTCGATGGTTGTTCGAGAAGCTGGATTAATTTTTAGAGGTTTTACCATCTTATTTTCTCAATATCATCAAACAGGGCACGGAAAAATTGATAAAGATTTAAGAAGTGGGCTTTTAAGCGCATTAATCCAATTTGCGAAAACCACGTTTGAACAAAATGACGTGGAATACTTGGAAGGAAAAAAATTTGTCATTGCTTTTGCCCAAGATACTTTTATTTCAGAAAAAGTACGGGGACCTGAAAATTTACTAGCCTATGCTATTTTAGATCAAGAGAAAAATATTGATAAAACGATTCAAAAAATCATCCATCCCGTATTAAAAGACCTCTTGAAGCAGTTCAAAAAGCAATTTCACGGGAAAAATCTTAGTGAGATTTCACAATTACAATCTTTTAAAGAGATCCTGGATAAGACGTTCGGTTTGGATGTATATACCATCGACCAAAAAGTAAAAGGCGTCTTCTTATAATACATACCTCGGTTTTGTCAAACATGAGTAATTAATTAAAAATCATCTATTAAAAGCTTGTTTTAAATACCATAACATTAGGGGTAATGCAATACTGGCATCTGAAATGATTGTAGAATACAGCGCCTTTTCATTTAATTTGCCCCATGAAATGGCTTCTTTTAATGAGGCTCCACTAAGTCCCCCCGGTTCGGGACGGTCCATGGTAATCTGGATCGCATAGAGTGCGGCATTTGGAGAAAATTGAAGGGATTGCAGGATGAAATTTTTAGGAACTCCGCCTCCCACGATACAAATCCCCGCTTTTTTTGCTTCCCACGCTAAATCTACCATCGTTAACATGTCTTTCATGTGATTCAAATTAACATTTGGATGATGAAATCCTAATTGTAAGGCTAAGCCCGAATCCGTGAAAGCTGGACAAAAAATGGGTACATTGCGCCGTGCACATATTTTTAATATCGACTTGTCATTCTCCGGTAATTTTTCTCCCAGGAGCTTCAAAAAAGAGCTCACGGTCATTTGCTCTTCTCTTATGGACAAGTTCGATATAAAATCTTCAATGCCTTCATAGGCTTGGTTGGGCAAAAAAACATCATAAATTCTATTTAGCGCTTCTTCATGTAGTCTACTATCATTAATCTCCTCCACATTCATATCTCCTTGGAGGTGGTGATATCCCAAGGTTTCAGCAAGATCGTGAGTAAGATTAGCTCCGGTAGTGACAAGAATATCAATGAAACCTTCTTCCACGAAATCATGGATTATTCCTTGAAGGCCACAAGGAACGATTGCGCCCGCAAGCCCGAAAAATTTTACGCAATCAGCATCTTTGATCATGGTTTCATAGATTTCACATCCTAACGCTAATCTTTTAGCATTAAACCCCGTATCTTTTAATCCTTCGATTATATCCTGTATAGTGGAATCCTTATTAATCTTGATTTGATGAACCTTCTTCAAGGATTTTTTAAAGTCATTTTTTTTCATTTTTTTATCTTTTCTCTGCTTTTCGATTTTTAATGAAACTAATAAATTCTATGATGATTTTAGCGGCCACATTGCATGTTATTTTATTTGGCAAGTCCAAGTTTGGTGAAGTTTCCACGACATCAAAACCAATCACGTTAAAATTTTCGGCAATTTTTTTCACTACATGCCATAATTCCCTATAAGTGAGTCCTCCGGGAATCGCAAAACCCGTTCCAGGAGCTATCGAGGGATCCAACACGTCAATGTCAATTGAAACATACAAGTGTGAAATTTCGTGCGTTTGAAAAAATCGAATTAAATTATTAATATAAGTAGAAAGGCCCATGGTGCTGATATCGTGAGCTGGAAAAACTCGGATTTCTTCTTGCTTAGCTAATTCTAACTCGAGAATGTCTACATCTCTCGTGCCTGCGATCAGCAGATTTTTATTAGAAATGTAATCAAGATCAAAGATCCTATGAGAGACTGTAGCGTGAGAATAAACGCCTTTATCCCATTCCTCATAAAAATCCAAATGAGCATCAAATATCAGCACGCCAAATTTATCTTTCTCTTTAAAATTATCACCAATCGTTTTTACAACGGGATACGTGCAAAAATGATCTCCTCCCATCATGACCAAAATTACATCGCGTTTTTGCTGATAAATCTCCTCAATATAATGTTGAATAGAAGTAAAATTCCTCTTTACTTTCATGGGTAAGATTGAGACATCTCCCACGTCCACTAAATTCAAATTTGGTATTTCCATGCCTAATTCCGTGGTGAGTGCGAGGTTTCTGGAGACTTTACGGAGATGCGTAGGAGCAATGGACGAATTTGCATTATCCACGGAAGTTAAATAATCCCAAGGAATCCCAAATAAAACGAATTCCGTTTTCTCATCAATCACTTCTCCTACATCAAAAAAAGTCATGATCTCCATTTTTATTTTTCCCGATTGTTTTTTACATTTCTTTTAAGGTCTTAATCCCCAAAAGGGTTAATCCGAGTTCAATAACGATTTGAATGCAGCGTATCAATACTAATCGTGCCCTTTCTAATTCTTTCTCTTCCGAGATTACCGGACAAGCTGCATAGAAAGAATTAAAATCTTGACATAAATTTAAAAGATACTGTGGTATTAAATGCAGCTCATAGGATTTTGCCGCACGTTCGATGATTTCTGGAAAATAATTGAGCTTGTTTATCAAGGAGCGCTCTTTTTCATGAGTTAATAATGTCAGATTAGAGATCATGGAAATGGGTTCCTTAGATTTTCTAATGATGGATTCGATCCGGGCATAACAATATTGGATGTAAGGACCCGTTTCTCCTTCAAATGAAATGCTCTCGTTAGGATCAAAGGTAAAATCTGATCTCGGATTAAATTTTAAAATGAAAAATCGGAGGGCGGCCATTCCAATAATGGATGCCCTATGTTTCTTTTCTTTTTCCGGTAAAGCGGGATATCTTTTTTCTATCTCTTTAATGGCAAGGTTCTCCATTTCTTCCACTAAATCATCCGCATCTACCACGGTTCCTTCCCTACTTTTCATTTTTCCTTCTGGCAAATAGATCATTCCGTAGGATAAATGATACTTGTCTTCCTTGAATCCTAATAGGTCTAATATCGTGAAGAGCTGCTTGAAATATAGGTTTTGCTCATTTCCCACGACATATATCGATTTGTCATGATTAAAATCCTTCTTTTTTAAATAAGCAAGATAAATATCTTGCGTGATATATATGGAGGTTCCATCAGCTCGTAATAATACCTTATCGGGAAGATTATATTTTTCTTTTAGAGGTGCAATGATTGCTCCATCTTCTCTTTTTTTAAAAATCCCTTTTTCTAATCCCTTTAATATGAGCTCCTTGCCTTTTTCATAAAATTCCGACTCGTGATACTCTTTATCAAAATGAATTTCAAATTTTTCAAACGTTTCTTTAAAGCCATCCAACGCCCATTTATTCAATTTTTTCCACAATTCACGTGCTTCCGGATCATTTTCTTCCCAAGCTTTCAATAAATTGCGCAATTCTTCCTCTACATCCTTGTTTTCTTTTTCCAATTCCGCATATTTCACGTAAAAATCCCCTACGAAATGATCGCTTTTTATTTTGCCGGGTTGGGCACCTTTACCACATTTTTTATAAGCTAACATGCTCTTGCAAACATGGACGCCCCTATCGTTATATAGGTTTACTTCGAAAACTTGATGACCAAGATATCTTAGAAGATTTGCGAGAGTACTTCCTATCAACATGTTTCTCACGTGTCCTAAATGCAACGGCTTATTCGTGTTAGGTGCGGGATATTCTATTACAATTTTTAATGGTTTTTGCAGTTGTTGGTTCAAATTATTTCCTAGAAGGCCGTATTTCTCTTTTGCTTCCATGATATTTTTTAATACAGATTCCTTATTCACCGTGAAATTTAAATATGCCCCTCGTGCTTCCACGTTTTCCAAAAAATCAGGCATGTTTATTTGTTCCTTGATCTCTTCCGCAATTTTTTGAGGATTTTTTTTCTTTACTTTCGCCAGCTTGTAACAAGGAAATGCGTACGTGGCCTTAATTTCTTGAGGAGGAAGCTCGATCATGGCCTCAATGGCATCCAAAGTAAAATCGCTTGATTCCGGTTTTAAATAATCCTCTAAGACCTTAAATAAGAATTTAGCAAGATCCCTTCGAGTAACAGCTTTCATAAAGATCCTTTATCGTGAATTGATGATACCCTAGTAATTTTTAAAATAACACAAAATTTTATCAAATTTAATTAAATATATTCATTAAAACTCAAAAAATTTCTCATTAAAATTTAAGGGGTTGTGCAAAATGGCGTTTGAACAAGAAGCAAAAAAAAATTTTCCTACTTGGCCAATTTATGATGAGGCTGAAATTGAAGCCTTAGCTGAGGTAATTAAATCAGGAAATTGGTGGTGCGGCTCTCCTTCCGTCCATAAAGGGGAAAACGTTTGGAAATTTCAAGAAGCTTTTGCTAAATACCAAGAAGCTAAAAACTGTGTTGCCGTGTTTAATGGAACGGTGGCAATTGAATGTGCCTTGTTGGCTTTAGGAATTGGCTTGGGAGATGAAGTCATTGTATCCGATTATACTTTTGTCGCCTCTGCCTCCGCTGTCGTGGCTACTAATGCCATTCCTATTTTTGTAGATATCGATCCCGAAACGCTCGTAATGGATGTGGATAAAGTAGAACCATTAATAAATGAAAAAACTAAAGCAATTGTTCCCGTTCATTTAGGAGGAAATCCCGTTGAAATGGATAGATTAATGGAAATCGCAGAGAAGCACGATCTGAAAGTCGTAGAAGATTGTTCTCATGCTCACGGCTCAAGATATAAGGGAAAAAGGGCGGGCACGTGGGGCCACGCTGGGACTTTTAGTTTCCAAGCTTCAAAAGTATTAACTGCTGGAGAGGGTGGTGCTATAATAACTAACGATGATGAATTGGCTGATTTAATCTATTCCATTTCTGACTGTGGCAGAAACAAGAATGAATATTTTTATAAACATTTTAGATACGGTTCTAATTTTAGAATGAGCGAATATCAGGCGGCCGTGTTAAATGTTCAATTAAAAAGATTCCCACAACAACATGAGCTGAGAAATCAGAATGCCAGATATCTTTCTCAAAAACTCAATGCTATTAATGGAATTCGGACAATGAAACCAACACCAGGAACGACCGAATTAGGCTGGTACGTTTATCCCTTTGTTTTCGAACCCGAAAAATTTGGCAACATTACTAAAGAGCAATTTTACAAGACATTAAATGATAATGGCATTCCCACGGATGATTGCTATCCCCCCCTCCATGGATTGGATTGTTTCAAAAATGTGGATTTGCGCAAGGGGATTGACTATAGCTCCGCAAACTGGGGCGGTTCAAAAAGCAATGATGCTAATTTTCCGGTTGTATCGGATATTTACTCACGAAGCGTTGAATTTCCTCAAGAAATGCTTTTAACGTCCAAGGATAAGCTGGATTGGGTTGCTCAATTCATCGAATCAATGAAAAAATAAGGTGTGTCTAAAACGGTCTTGATGACTCATCCCCTTGATCCAAGTTTCTTTCCCAAGAAAGGTAAAATTTTATCGTGAAGAAGGTACAAATAGGGCGCTCCTTGGTTAAATAAAAAGACCACTTCAAAAAGTAAAAATGATATTCCTGTTGGACGGATTCCCGATAAGAAGAGAGGAAATTCCATGAAAAAAGAACCCAAACACCCCACGAGAAAAACCAAGCCCAAAATACGGGGCTCTCTGGAAACCTTAATGCCTCCTACATACAGGATACTCAATATACTATAGCCTATAATAACATTTACGATCCATGTAGTAAATTGGGTGTCCATGTGTCGCACGGTATTAACAACCGTATCATCAAGAGGTAAAAGTTGGGATAGAAACGGCGTGACCAACCATGCTCCAAATAGGAAAAAGCTGTAGAACAGAGAAGATTTTAAATTTTTCTCCTTGTAATTATCAAGCACGATCCATAACCATGCGAACATGAACATGGAATAAGAAAAACACATCATGAAATCCGCCCAAAATTTTAGCCAAAAATAGGATCCCAGAGGATGCGGCATCTGAATGCCCCCTATCCAGTATTCTCGAACATACGTCCCCACGGGGTAATTCTTTCCGGCAGGCATGTTCCACCACCAAATAGCATCAATGAAATATACGATAAATCCCGAGACTAATCCAGCCTTGAGCGCCTTCCACTTTCTATTCTTTATAAGAGTAATTACCCACAAAACATAAAAAATCGCATCGATAAAGATGTAATCATATTGAAAATTCCTTCGTGCTTCTTTAAAAGAGCTGAAGTCGAAAGATTCCATTTTTATTACTTTTCTCCTTAAAACTTGAGCATGTATTCCTTCCTTTTTAGAATGAACATTCTTTAATAAAAGTTAAACCTTAAATACGATTCTGAATCATATTAAATTTTTTCTAATCGTTGAAATAATAAAAGTTAAACCTTAAATACGATTCTGAATCATATTAAATTTTTTCTAATCGTTGAAAATTTTAGCCCATAAAGAAACATTATCCAATCAGAGCTGAATGGCTTCATTCTCTTTAACCTCAAGTAAAAATGAAAAGAAAAAAACTAAGAATTGATAAGAAAAAAGGAAAATTACGGAACTAAAGGGATTTAACTTCTTCCAGCTTGCCTGACAGGGCACTTTTATACATGGTTTCCACGATATTCAAGATTTTTAATCCATACATGCCATCCGTTAAGGGTTTTTTATTGGTAAGGATGCAGTCCATGAAATGTTTTATCTCTTGAGGATATCCAAAGCTCCATGCTTCTTCCGGAACGGGAAAAGTCCACCCTTTTGTTGTTCCTGCCTTCTCAACCGCATATCCATAGCCTTTTTCACTATACACGCTAATTAAATTACTAAAGGTGGGCGCAACTTTTATCTGCCCGTCCGTTCCGAATAATTCAAATCGCATGTCATATCCTCCGGGAGCAGTCCAAGATTCTTCAATTACGACTTGGGCCTCATTTTCATAATACAAAATCCCGACCGCATTGTCTTCTACTTCACAGCGACCAAATTCTCCCCGGTCCGGTAAAATCGTCCTGGTCTGACAAAAAACGTTTACAACATCACAATCCAAATACCACGTGAGACAAGCAATATCATGAATCCCCAAATCCAAAAGTGCTCCTCCGCCAGCTTCTTTTTTGTAAAACCATTCAGAATGAGGCCCCGAATGTTGCTCTTTTCCTCTCCCCATATAAATCTTCCCCACAGCTCCTTCTTCAATGATTTCTTTTACCTTGGAAAAAGAAGGCGCATACATGTTGTTTTCACAGTAGAAAATTTTTCTATTGGACGCTTTTTCCGTGTCAATCATTCTCAACCCTTCTTCGACGTTTCTAGCTAATGGTTTCTCCACTAATACATGCTTGCCCGCATTTAATGCATCAACACATGTTTTTTCATGTAAAAAATTTGGCACGCATGCGGATATCACCTCACAATCCAATTTCAGAAGATCCTCGTAATTTTTATAAGGTTCTCCCGGAATATTATACTTTTTCATTAAACCTTTAGCTTCCTCGGTTTTAAGGGAGGCGATACCAACAATCTCCACGTTCGGCAAGAGCGAATAAGAATAAACATGATGCTCTGCTATGAAGCCCGAACCAATGATCCCAACTCTAATTTTTTCCATTCTCATCCCCTATTTTATACCATAATGATCATTAAATTTTTTATCATCTTATATTTTATCACCATTCCCCCTCGCGGTTAACTATGAAACTACCTTCACGAACTGGGCTATTTCCCTATTACTTGAAGGCGTGCGCTAGCTCCCACCATGGACGGTTCTTCATTGAACATCATTTCTAATTTCAGCATCTCATTATTAACTCGCTCATCAGAAAGCCTCTCATTAATCTCCTCCCGTGGGATAAAATTTACAAATATCAGTTTTCCTCTCACCTCCGCGAATTGCAAGAGACTCGCTTCGACCATTTTCTTGAGTTTTTTAACCGTAAAATTATATTGCGAAAAGCTCCCTTTAAAATCGGATATCCTCAACCTTAATAATTTCTCAAATAAATAGGTATCCTTCCTCCTAATTTTATCAATATTACCAAAATAAAAAATTAGCGGTATATTTTTAAGAAGTATGGATGTATCAATTATTTAAAGAAAATCAAGAGGAAAAACGTCATGGAAAAAAAATTTATCGTCCAATTAGGCTACGGCGTTGATCAGCACGGTCATGATAATGATTGCTCTAATGCGGCTATTAAAGCGATAAAAAATGCAATTTCCAATAATTGCTTGATTGGATTATCTGAAATTTGTGATCTTAATACGCCGGAAGATCTCGTGCGAATGAAAGTTCACGTGAAAATTGGAGCTCCTTATCCCGATACAATTAATGAGAAAAAAGTATTAAAAGCCATCCCATTCGGCCAAAAAACTCTCGAAGTCGTCAAAGGAGGGATGGTAGCGCAAGGAGTAAAAATTCCCGAACTAGGAGATAAATCCGATCAAATGATCATGTGTTGCGCTGCTGTCACCGTTTTAATCGACATGCCCTAATTTTCTTCCTTTTTTTTAATTTTTATTAATTCCATGAATTTTTTTCATGAGGTAAAAAAAAATAATCTTATTTATGTAAAAAACTAAATTAAAGATAAACAATTCAATTTAGAAAATTTATAGTAGAAAAAATATAAGGAAAAATGAGCGAAGAATCTTTTACAGAGGAATATGATGTAATCGTTGTAGGAGCTGGCTTCGGAGGACCCGTGGCAGCAAGAAAATGTGCCTTAGCGGGTTTGAAAACGCTCATGCTTGAACGCTCAGAAAACGTGGGAGAGAAAGTCATATCAGGTCTCACCATTCCATTATACGGTTTCTTATTTGGTCCTGCTTTTATCAGAGAGGGAAACCCTCCTATTGAAAGACCGGTGGATGGTATCGTGAATTATATCATTAAAGATATTGACAAGGAAGATATCGAAATAGATGACACTTTAAAAATCCCAAAACCTCTCTCACCGGTAATAGCTTTTGGGTTTAATGCTTATTGCAAACCGTTTTGCGAGTGGGAAGCAAGAAAAGCAATAGAAGCGGGTGTCATCCTACGAACATCTACCACAGTCACGGAATTGATCAAGGAGGGAGATCAAATCATCGGCGTCATTACGGCCAAGGGCGAGCGAATTAAATCCAAGATCATCATTGATGCTGAAGGCTCTCAAGGATTATTAGCAATAAAAGCAAGCATCCGGGAGAAATATCCCCCCGAAACCATCTCTTTAGCAGATACTTATGATTATGAAATGCCAAAACCGCTCATAGATAAGATATTTGGCCATTCTGTCTGGTTTTGCTGGGCGTGGGACGAGCTAAAATTAACTCCTCCCTTGGGATTTGGAAATGGTTTGATGCTTTGGCCATATCGGAGGAGCTTACACTTTATGCAAGACCAATGCCTGAAACTTAAAGGAAATATCGTCCCTAACATGCGCAAAACGTTTGATTTATATCATGAAAACATCACGACAAAATTGCCCTGGTGGAAAAACCTTGTTGCACCTCACGTGAAACTTCGAGCACGAATGTGGGAAGGCTTTGAAATTTTTGTGGGGCTTAATCCCCGCTTGCGAAAGATGAAAAATCATGGGAATGGAATTTTGTTAATTGGCGACGCAGCAGGGCTAGAAAGTACAGAACTCTGCGATGGCGTGCCGGCCGCATGGTTCTCAGCTGAAATCGCCGCAAGCGTTGCTATTGAAGCCATTAAAAAAAAGGATGTATCGGAAAAATTTTTGAAAAAATATGATACTCTTATTAAAAGCCATCCTTTAATTCAATGGTCAATTTCAGGGACCAATCGATATAATTTGCGTTATGCTCAAGAAAAGCACGATCTAAAGCTCTTGAGAAAATACGTTCATGCGGGGTGGGGAATTGCTGCGATGACGCACGTTGCAACGCCGTTGATGAAAATGGTCCTTTCAAGTTTAAACAATGACCCATTCCTTTTGACCAAATGGATTAAAATGTATTGCCGTTATTACTATAATTGGGCCCATGAGCGTTTTGATTTCACATCTAAATCCACGGGTACTCAGCCAACACTAAAGAAAGAAGCTATCCGCTTTTCACGAGCTGAAAAGATTTTTGAAACGGTCATGAAAATTCTGGACAATACCATGACATGGATGCGCAGGCATTCTCCAAAATGGATTAAATATTTTACCTGGAGCCTTGCAAATTCTGCAAATCAGATGACGAAACTCATGTTACCTATATTGGAGCCTATTTATATCGCCATGTTAAGGCTCATGAATCCGATATCCGAAAAATTAAGCAAGAAAATTACCACGTTTGTTGTCAATGCCCATCCGTTATTATTTGAAGAGCAACCCATTATGGAGGTGAGTCATCATGGTTAGAACTAATCCCGAGTTTCCTGGTGTAGAATGGATTAATGGAACCGGCCAATTCATCCAAATCAATGAAGCTAAATGTACCGGATGCGCAAATTGCGTAAAAATTTGCTTGGGAGGATGTTTCGAAATAAAAAACAAGAAAGCAAGAATTAAAAGCCTACAAAATTGCATGGAATGCATGTGCTGCTCCTACATTTGTGAAGCGGATGCCATCATTTTCAATTGGCCTAAAGGAGGCACGGGCTACAAGAGTGAATGGGGTTAGCCCGTGTTAAATCCCCTCGCTTTATTTTTCTTAACGCTACACTCTTTTTTTCAAATGGTAACTAATTATTTTTTAATTATTTGATTTTTAATGCGTCCACGCCATATACCTCTTCTGCATATTTTTTTAATGCTTTCCATTGCTCCTCTTTCGTTCCAAAATATTTAAATACCGCAATTCCTAATCCAAAATCAAATGCTCTCACTTGCCGAAACATTTCAGGCGTATTGCATTCCACTGAATTCACCACGGCTAAAGCAGGACTTTTAATCTCACGAGCTCGCTTTTTCATGTTTCGAACAAAATACCAAAAGGAAAAATCGCCGACTTTTCCCCAATACCAGCCATCATCTCGAGTCCCCATGAGGTAAGGGTACTCCATCGGGCTGCACACGTCCAGTATAGAAGATAATTTCACCCAGTCTTGTGCTATGCGCTTTCTCGTAAATAATTTCTTCGGACCGGGAAGGCAAAACCAACCTGAAATGCAATCTGCATTCTCCTTCTTGATAACGTCATGCAATTTACGTGCATAATCGGCAATCGTGTCTTCTCTAAAGTCCAACCATTCTTTACTGGACAATATTTTCGGTTTCTCACCGTATTTTTCCCGAAATGCACTCACGCATCGAGAACATGCGCATAAATCCGTGAAATCTCCATCATATCTAATATAATCCGCAAAAAATCCTTTTATAGGATAATTTTTCACGACTTCTCTTGCCAAATCTAAGAGATAATCTACATGCTCAGAATTGGGGCACATGAAGCTCGTTAGAGGGATATAGCCTTTACCCCTTGCCCCTCGGGATTTGCCTATCTTTTCATCCCGCTTATCTGTTAAAAATGGGATTTTTTCTTTATACACCTCCAAGGATACGCCAGGAGGTAAGTCTACTCTCATTTCTCCTTCTTCGTGGGTGGATATCTCTCCTATTTTATATATCTTTCCCGAATGTTTCACTTCTCGGCCGTGAACACTCACGCGTTCCGGATGAATCGCTCCCTGATAAGCATCGTTCATGGAAGTAAAAGAAACAATTAATCCCATATTCCTCTCTTGCGCAGCATCGCAAAACTCCCCTAATATGTCCCGATTTGTTGGATTCCATCCTGCTTTCGTGTCCCATATGCATGCTCCATCCGTATCCTTTATGACTAATCCTAAGATGTTAAAATGGCACTCTTCAAGTTTATCCATGATTTCTTTCACGTTCAATTCTTTTTCTGCAAAATCATAATCTAATTTCCGAAAACCAATTGGGCCTCTCACGGGCATGAGTCCCATGGCAAATATTTTTTCGGCGCCAAATTTTTTTTTCACGGCCTCAATTTTTTGCGGGTCAATGGAAAAATATTTAGACCAATTAATTACATCTCTTACCATTTAACTTGCCTCATGAATGAATGTGTTTTCAATAATAATAGTAGATCACGGCTATTAATAAATGATACCTTGGACACGAGTTAAAAAATAAATAAGGAAGAATAATAAAATGGTAAATAAGAATGGGCCTCTCTTGATTAAAATACCCGTGAGAAAAGAACCTTTTCAAGAAAATTGCTTTCCAAATCCACGATATGTTAAATAGGTATCTCCTATCAGTTTTTCATCCGAATACACGTAAACTTCATTGAAGCGTGTCAAGGGCTCTCCGGCTTTTCCAAACCTGCAAAAAATGGGGTCGCCTAAATTCAAGGTCAATTTTTTTGGATCATATTGAAAAGGCGTTTGTACTTCCCCGAATCCCTCACGTTTCGTCACGGTTAGTCCCTTGGGCAAAAAGACTTGAGGATTTGCCCGAACGCCTGAACTCACGTATCCACCTGAGAATGCCGTAACGTAGTTTTCACGGGGTTTGCGAACGATTTGAAGCACGAAATATAAGGAAGGAACGAATTCATTTAAAGATTCAATGGGATCAAACACGTGAGATTTGAATAGCAGGGAACCAATTCCAATTTCTGTAATGGTAGGATCTGCGGCCGTTTCTTGAAAACAACCCGAGCCTCCCCCATTCATGATGAAATCCTCTCCGATTAGTCCGTTCTCTTTTAATGCTTTCATCACGGCCGCTCGCCGAGCATTAACTTTTGGCCTCGACCGTTTTTTAAGATATCGATATAAAAATTTATCATCCCCTATAGAGGCGTTCTGAGCTTCATAGCCCATTATTCCAGAAAATCGAAGATGTTTTCGCTTTTGAATTTCTCGTGCCATTTTCACCACCTGTTCGGGTTCTCTCAGAGGGCTTCTTAAAACACCCACATTAATGCCAAAAAAATGGTCCGCCACGTCCACTTCCAGCAACACGTTTAATTCGACATCATGAGAACTGGCGCCCTCTTCCAGCAAGTCTAAATGAAAAATAGAATCCGCCATGACCGAGATTCGGGTTCCCTTTATCTTCGCTGCTTGACATGCTTCTTGAACATCAACTCTTGAAGTTGTGGGATAGCCCATCAAGATGTCTTTAATCCCGTGTTTTTCTGCCAAAAAAAGGGTTTCTGCGGAATTATAAGTGAACACGCCGCTAACAAAATCTTGCTTATTAACTCTGGTTATCAATTCCGGCACGCGCACCGATTTAGTACAGAGTCGCAATTTCTTGCCCGTTTCTCTCAAATACTTTCCTACAAGTTCTAAATTGTGATTAAATGCATCCAAATCACAAATGACCATGGGAACTTTCTTGTCTTCTACTAATGGCTTTACCTCATCATACGTTGCCTCGCATATCATTTCTTATTCTCATCTCTCATGATGTAGTTCTTGTTATTGCTACCATTCCAATTTACATCAAGTTTCATGCATGTAATAATTAAACAAATCTTTAAATATTCCTTCGAAAAAATATTATATATATGAGTCAAAAACGAATCATCACCCTTTCCATCATCAGTCGAATTGCCTCTCTTCATTTTTTATTTTATAAAAAAATAAATTAAATTCATTAAAAATTTCTCAACTTTAGATATGATATTATGTAGATTTAATTATTAAAAAAAAAGAGGTAAAAGGATTTGTATCAAGCTACTTTCAAGATTGTAATTTTTGGTGATGCAGGAACAGGTAAAACCACTCTTACACACAGATTTCTCACTAACGTGTTCGTATCGGACTCTAAAATGACTATCGGTGTTGATTTTCAAATTAAAACGCTTAACGTCGAAAAAAAGAAAGTTAAATTGCAAATATGGGATTTTGGAGGAGAAGAACGCTTCAGATTCCTCCTCCCAACCTATGTAAGGGGTGCAAATGGTGGTATTTTCTTGTATGATATCACCAATGAAGCCTCTCTGTTGCACATCGATGACTGGCTCGAAGTCATTAAAAATCAACAAGCTAAATCCCCTAACAATTTTTCGCCATTTCCGATACTAGTAGTGGGCAGTAAATTAGATTTAGAAGATGAACGAGAAGTGAAGAGCAGTGATGCGCTTAAAATCGTGAAAAAACGAGGCCTCGATGGGTTTCTCGAAACTAGTTCTAAAACAGGCACGAATGTAGAAGAAACGTTTCAAATGCTAACAAGATTAATGCTACAAAATAGCAATTTAATTTAATTCTCCCTCAAGGAATAAAACTCGTGTTGATTCAAGATAAAAAGTCATGCTCGAACTGAGAAAAAGAATAAAAAAAAACAATATAAAATATATTAAAAAATAAAACACGGAATGCTCCTTGAATTTTTTAAGCTAATTCTTGATTAAATTAAACAATCTATTCTTTTGGCTCGCCGTATTTTGCCTTATATAACGGATCGTTAATCTGCAAGATCCGCCGCTGAACTTTTCCAATTAAATTCTTCGGAATTTCATCCAAGATTTCCACATAATACGGTCTCTTGTAATGTGTCATGTTTTCTTCTGCCCATTTCTTAATCTCCTCAGGCGTTAGCGTGGAACCCGGAGTTAACTGCACCCAAGCCTTGACCGCCTCCCCAAATTCGTCGTGAGGAATGCCTGCCACCGCAGCTTCCGAAATCTCGGGATGCTTCATGAGTAATTCTTCAACCTCTTTCGGATACACGCTATAGCCTTTATATTTGATGAGCTGTTTCTTTCGGTCCCTGATTTCAATTGTTCCATCGGAATTCATAAAGCCTATATCTCCCGTTAGGAGCCATAATTTACCATCATATTCCTTAATGGTTTCAGCTGTTTCATCGGGCTTGTTAAGATATTCAAGCATGACTTGCGGTCCATGAACGCAAATCTCTCCCGTGTGCTCTTCGCCAAAATTAGTATCGTCAGGATTCCCTAAACAAATGGGCCCTTTATCAAAATCCTCCGAGGGCCAAATTCCCCATTCCGTGCCCGTGACAGGAAGGCCGATAACGCCAATTGGGCTTTCTCCAAAAAGATTACCGGCACTAACGACAGGAGTTGACTCCGTGAGACCATATCCCTCCACGATATTGCCGCCCGTATTTTTTACGAAAGCATCTCGAACGGGTCGATGCAAGGGACCAGCCCCAGAAATGCATAGCATTAGCTTGCCCATTACACCCGGATAATTCTTCAATCCTTCAAATTCAGCAAGCCGTTTGAATAAAATTTCAGCTCCCGCATATATTAATCCTTCCGGACATGGCAATTTTTCAATCGTGGCACATAATTCGTCTTGAGAGGGAGGGCGGGGAAATAACATCATCCAGCCTCCCAATGCAATGCTTGCGTTCATGACAACCGTGTGTGCGAAGGAGTGAAATAGGGGTAAGACCCCTACACTTCCAATACCTGGCTTCTCGCCTCCAAGCCATAACGCGCATTGGAGAGCATTCGAAACCACGTTAAAATGCGTTAAAACTGCTGCTTTTGGCAATCCAGTTGTGCCACCTGTCATAATATATGTAGAGGGATGAGTTTTTACGTCTATCTTGACTTCTGGAACATTTGGGGGTGTTTTCAGCAGATCCATGAATTTTAAAGCGCCGGGAAAATCAACTTTTCCGGTTGGGATTTTTTTGAGCAACTTTCCAAGCGTGCGCTTGAAGCCCAATCCATGTGCTAAATCAGCAATATTGGTATAGATCACGATTTCCACGCTAGATTTATCGATGATGGGTTTAATATAGGGTTCGTACAAGGCATCTAGAGCGATGAGAGCTTTAGGCTTGATGATATCGAATTGGTGGAGTATTTCCATGGGCTGATAAGTCGGGTTAATGCCGGAAGCAATGGCACCGATTCTGGTAATGGCGTAATAGCCGATGACATATTGGAAGCAATTTCCCAGATGCATGGCCACGACATCTCCTTTTTTAATGCCGAGTTGGGATAAAGCGGTCGCTAGGGCCTTGACATGGTCCTGGAATTCCTTATAGGTCATCCACGTGTCGAGGAACCACATGATGTATCGGTCAGCATGCTTTTCTACTTGCTCATCAAGGAATTGGTTTACGGTTTTTTCCGGGAAGTCATAGTTTTTAGGGACGTTTTCGGGCCACCATTTTTTAAACCAAATTTTGTTTTCATCTACTTGATATTTATCCTCCAATTTAACAGGCAATGTTTTAAAACCTCAATTTTTTAGTTTACATTTATTTTTAAGTAAAAATTTTTAAAAATGCAATAATTCGTTAGTAGTAATTAAGAATACGTAATAAATATGTAGGATGGGGAGATGAAAAAGAAAAAAAATGGAGGAAGCGGGGAATTTTTAGGAGATCAGCATTCAATATACTGAATAAAATTTTTAAGGGGGCTAAAGATTAAATAATCTCAATTTTTTTATGTTTATTAAGAAAAAATAAATAATTAAGAGGAAAAATGTCATGTCAAGCACGATCAAGGAAGGAGGCGGCCGGCAATTAAAAGGTGTTCTTTTGAGCCGGTTAGTCATCCTCATTTCCATTATTTTGGTTCCGATCATTATTTTTTTGATTTTTAATATTGTAGGATTCACTCTATGGTTTTCCGATGATCCCGTGTTAGATTTTTGGCTCATACGGGTTTTGTGCCCATTTGTGTTTAGCGTGAGTTGGCTATTTTTTTTGATCCTTTTTGCAAATAGATTTGCTGAAACGATCGATTCGATGGATAAAACGGTAGGAATCATTCCTTTACGATTGAAGATTTTTTATGGAATCAATGCTCTTTTCATTTTATTCATCTTCGTGTTTCCGCTTATCACGCCGTTGATATCCATTTTAAGTTTTGCTTCATTAGCATGGCGCTTGACTACGTTCAAGAAAGAAATGTGGGACGACACGGGGCCCTCTTTTTTAACAAAATTTACGATTGTACTCTTCTCACTCTTGCCTATTTTTTGCACGATATGCATCATTCCTGATTATTTGGACTTGCCCTTGTTCTTATGGAATACAGTATGGATTCCTTTAACGGAATATGTCTATACATTTAGCTATGCTCTCTGTACCGCCTTAGCAATCGGATCTTTCTTGGTGCTCTTGGCAAATCGAGGGGTCTCGGAGTATGAACAATTATTTGCAACGCCATCAGAATCGAAAAGCATGATGCACGTTAAAATCTTTGAATTCCTCTTTTTTATCTTTCTTTTCATTTTAGCACTATTGGATTTTGCGGTGGTGGATTTTTTTTATTACCTGGGATTTTTTATAGTGGTCCTCGTGTCTATCGTGAATTTTTTCTCGGGAAAGGCCAGGATGAAGAAATTTAAAGGACATGTTTTTGGCTATATTTTAGCAGCGATTTTCATGGGATCGAACTTTTTTCTTTTCAATCCCGAGGTCTCGGAGGCCATTAGCTTATGGAGCTTGGTGGCATTAGCAACCATTTTCATCGCCATCTTTTTCTATACCTTTCTCACCTTGGAAGATTAATGATAACTTTATTTTTAATTTATTTTCCTATTTTTCTTTTTTTAACACGGTTTCCCAAAAAAAAAAAGTTTTCCTCCCTCATTCTTGCTTTCTTTACTTCTAAAGAAAACTGGTTGAAAAAGAAAGATGTTTTGAGAGAAAAAATAAGGCGAAAAAGAAATAAGAAAAAAGGAATGAGAACTGGTTAAAAAGTGAATAGAAAAAATCGAACATGAAATTTTTTAATCAATTTTTTCTTTATTTTCCTCCCGACACGATAGTACCCTTATCCATGCGGATGACTCTATCGCCATATTTAGCGACCGTTTCACGATGGGTGACTACGATGATGGTCGTTTCATAATCCGTGTTAATTTTTTTCAATAACTCCATGATTTGCTTTTCCGATTCAGGATCCAAATTTCCGGTTATTTCATCTCCAAAAATCACGCGGGGTTTTCCAACTAAAGCCCTGGCTAATGCAACTCGCTGCTTTTCTCCTCCACTCATCTGTGAAGGAAAATGATCTTTTCGATGGAGCATATCGACATCCCTAAGAGCAGCGATTGCTCTATCTTCTATTTCTTTAGACCGCAGTACTGTTGGCCATAATAAGGCTTCTACATTTTCCATAGCAGTTAAAGTGTTAATTAAATTGAAATCTTGAAACACAAAACCTACTTTTTGCCGTCGAATTCTACTTAACCTATCCTCAGTGGCACGTGCGATGTTTTCTCCATCAAAAATTATCCTTCCCGAGTCAGGATAATCTAATCCTGATAATACATTTAGCAGAGTTGATTTTCCGCAGCCGGTGGGTCCTTGAATCATGACGAATTCTCCCGATTTGATGGTCAGATTAATATCCGCAAGTGCTCGGATAATAGCACCCGCACGGCGATATTCTTTATTCACATTAATCGCTTCAATCATGACATCTTTATCTATTGGCATTTTTCAATCACCTCTTTATTATTCACCCGGTTTTTTTAATGCAATGATTGGGCGAACTTTCAGTATTTTTCTATTCGCTAATAATATAGCAATGAGCTGGACACCGAGAAACATCAAGAATGTCAAGACAACGGGTAATAAATTGATTAAAATCGAAGGTAAGGTAGTGAGTAATCCAACGGATTGCGCATAGGTAAAAACCGCTGCATAATGAAATAATACTTCCACCACGATGAAAAAACCAATAATCATGGTAAAAAGGATGATTCCCGAAACTAAAGTATTAATATCCCTATTTGTATAGCCAATGCACTTTAATGTTGCCCACGTCCGTCTATTTCGAGCGACGATTATCCATGCATAAAGTAAGGATAGAAACAGACTCACGAGAAAAAATATCAGTACAAAATACGTGCTCAATGTATTTCCTTGAGTAGAAAAGGTCGTGTGGATGAAGAAACTCGTTAAAAATATGAGTGCGGTATAAATGAGCGTGAAAATGATGAACATGCGCTTCTCTCTTAAGGTCATGAGGATTGCTTTTCTCCATAGTCTAAAAGCCATTTATTTCACCAAATGAATTTTTTTTATGGTCTTTCCAATATTTTTAAATTAAAGCATTATATTACTAATATTAATAATAACAATAACTAATATTTATTTACACATTTTTTTGTAAAATGTCAACTTTCGAAACTCTTATTGATGAATTATTAAATCAAGAACCCGATATTTATGGCGTGGCCCTCGTGAAGAAAGATGGAACCATGCTCACGCAAACTGAAAATTGGGATCTTTCGGCAGATCTCCATAAAGAGGGAGGCATCAACGAGTTGATCAAATCGGAGAGGGGTATCGGAAGCATTACTCTTCAAGGGATCAAGTACATGATCGTGGAAAACACGCCCGAAAGAAAAATCGGAACAAATGTTGCCGGAAAAGGACACGTGATCATTTGTCCCATTCCCGTAGGAGGTACAGGAGCGTTAATTTGTTACGTGAACCCCGCCGTGGGCCCCAGGGATGTCCTATTTACCGTTCAAGAATACGCTAAAAAATTCACGAATTTCGTGTGAAGGCGTCATCTTGTCAGAATTTCTACTACTTCTCGGGTTCAAGGATAAATCAAGGGGAAAAGATCTTCGTGGTTAGTCCAGAGACCAATACTGCATTAGTTTTTGTTTTAAGATAGAATTTATTTTTGTTATCTCTTCTTTTTTAGAAAATGGAGAGAAATCTAAAAATTCAAAAGGAGGACGCTTATAGTCTGAATTTAAAATAGCCTTTATGATGGCATGGACGCAAAATGGTAAAGCTGTGATGCTATATCCTCCTTCTAATATGAAACAAATTTTTCCCTCACAAAGTTCCGTGGCAAGCTCCATGAGAAGGCGGGCAAAATTATAATAGGATAAACTCGTCAAAAAACCATTTCCAATGGGGTCCGAAAAATGAAAATCGAAACCGCATGCCACCACGATCAATTTGGGCTGAAATTGATTCAATATAGAAGGTAAGATTGACAAGCAATCCAAGAAATCGGAGTCCGTGAGGCCAAGAGGAACGGGAACATTTATGTTCGTGCCAAGTCCGTCCCCTTCTCCTAATTCTGTGATGAAACCTTTTTCCCCTTCTATGAAATCATGTTCATGAATGGAGAAATATAATATTGAAGGATCTTCATAGAAAAATTGAGCGATGCCATCCCCAAAATGGCTATCAATATCAATAATAGCAATTTTTTTCTTAAATTGCGGCTCATTTCTCAAAAAATTAATCGCAACCACGATATTATTAAAGATGCACAATCCAGAAGCGTTATCACGCATTGCATGATGGCCAGGAGGTCGCACGAGGGCAAAAGATTGATTAACTCCTCCTTGAATCACGCTCTTCATGGCTTCAATAGCACCTCCCGCTGCAAGCCTTGCCAGCTTAAAGGTATCGTGCGTGATGAAAACCTCGTCTCCTAATAATCCTCCTCCTTGTCGAGATAATCTCCTTATCAAGTTCACGTGATATGCTGAATGAGTTAAATATAAAATCTTTTTAGTAACTAGTTGCGGAATAAGTTTAACAATTTGTTCATTCGAAAATAAATCAATTCTGTTAAAATAATCTAAAATCGATTTGACCCTGAGAGGATTTTCATGAGAAGTAAATAAAGGACGAGGATAAAGAGGTGCATGCATGTAAGTGAAATTTTCATGAGAAACGATTCCAATTTTATTTTTTTTTATCATGGCAAGAAAAGAAAATGTTCAACAAAATTAAATCTTCTTTTTAAAAAATAGGCAAAAGAAAAATAGAAAATGGTTTGGTATTCTCTAAAAATAATTTCAACAAAATAACTTTTCATTGAAATAAAAAAAGAGAAATTAAAAATTATCGATAAGAAGGTTTTTACTCAACAATCCCTGCTTATTCCGGAATCGTAGCAACGGCTCTCACCCAACCTGCGCTGGCTCTCGCAATTTTTATGGGAAAACAGTATATTGTAGCTCCAACGGGAGGAACTTTATCCAAATTGTACATTTTTTCCATTTGAAAATATCCGAGCTCGATCCCGGCAAAATGTCCCTCCCAAATTAAAGAAGTATCCGGCTTTTTTTCCTTAAGGGATTTCTTCCACTTCTGGGCAGTGATAGAGAAAGGTGCATCCCAACTCCATGCATCTATTCCTACCACGTGAACTCCCTGCCGCACGATGTGTAGCGTGGCCTCCTTCCCCATTCCAACGCCGTAATTAATGTAATCTTTAGTTCCATAATGTTTTGGAGCATTGGTGTGAACGCATAAAATATCTCCCTCTTGGAGCTCGTGTCCAATCTGTTCCAACTTGGAATCCACATCTTCCGAAGTCAACACGTATCCTTCTTCATAATCCGTGCAATCCAAAACGATTAGGGGTCCTATTCCCCATTCTAATGGAAATTCATCGATAGTGAGGGCTTTTTTCTCTCCTTTTTCCTTATCTTGAACGGGAGCAAAATGCCATGGCGCATCCATGTGAGTTCCCGAGTGTGTTCCAAGGGTTATTGTTTCCACTGCCCAACCTTTTCCATCAGGCAAGTGTTTTTCGGGTTTTAATCGTGGAAAGACAAATCCCATTTGTTCGGCGCCCTCATCATGAGAAGTATATTCGATTTTAGGCTGCGTGAGAGGAGGGTCGAACACGGCTTCTTCGGGATTAATTATTGGAATGCTTAAATCTATAAACTTCATGAATATTCAAAGGGACTAATTCCTATTAAAACTTTATCCATTATAAGAAACTCCAGAAATCGATAAATTTAAAGAAACACGAGCACGAATATAAAAAAACTCATATTAAAAGGTTTGAGAAGGTGATCATTCGATCATGAAATATTAAATATAAGAAACCTTCACCTTGTCTATTTCTTATTCGCATTATGAAATTTATTTTTCCTTCTCTATATGGAAATAAAGGAACCGAAGAAAATACACTATCATTAATATAGTTGTTCCACATTATTTAGAAAAAGTTCCATGAGAGGTGTTAGTCGAGCCACGTTAGAGGGATTCAACAAGAGGTCTTTATCTTTTTGAATGTAGTTTCCTTCTCTAAGATCTTCGGGACAATTTTTAATTAAGCGGGAAATGGAAGCAAGTGAAGATTCTAAATGAAATTGTACTCCGATTACTTTATCTTTGAATTGAAAAGCTTGATTTTCACAAGCTTCACTCCTTGCCAATCGTTTAGCATTGTTAGGAAGGGAAAACGTGTCTTCATGCCAGTGAAATGTTAAAAAGTTCTCGGGAAACCCTCGGAAAATGGAAGCATTTACTAGTGGCAATGCTTCTTTCGTTAAAGTGATAGGAAACCATCCTATTTCAGTATGTTTATTTTTATAAATAGTTGCTCCTAAAACATTAGCAATGAGTTGGGCTCCCAAGCAAATTCCCAGCACTACTTTTTCACCGTCAATTGCTTTTTTAATGAATTTTTTTTCCCTCTTGAGCCACGGAAACTCTTGTTCTTCATTCACATTCATGCTCCCTCCCATAATAATGAGCCACTCGAAGTTTTTGAGGGTGGGAAAAGGCTCATTAACTGGAAGAAAAGTTCTTGAAATCGAATGATCTCTCTGAAGTGCCCATTCTTTGATGTTTGCTAAATCTTCAAAAAAAACGTGTTGTAAATAGTGAATTTTCATGATCATGGCCTTATGATGTTCAGTTTCAATTACGAGGGGATGAGAAATCTCTACTTTTCTTATTTAATATATCTTTTGGTTTTAATCTATTAATCACTTCTTTTTTTTAATTTCATGAGTCCTAATTTAAATTGAAAAATAACTCAGTTTCTCTTCTTTTTCCCGTTTTTCTTAATTTGTGGCATTCAATTAAGTTTGCAATTCTTTATAGTATTCATTTTAATCTAAAAGGTAATAATTGAAAATGAGGTGTTATTCCTCTCTTCTAAGAATTGGACTCCAAATACTTTTTAATGGCAAGTTCATTCCGTTTCGCGATGAAGGAAAATAAAAAGGATCGAATAATTGAAAACCCTAAATTTCGGGTAATTTTTACTTGGGTCTTCTTTATCATCGGATCCTTACTCGTATTTCTTTCCTTTTTCCTCCTGTTCGAATTCAATATTGAAAAATTAACCAGTAAAATAAATAATGAACCATATTTAATGGTGTACGTTGAATTTGTAGGAGTAGGGCTAATACCCTTATGTTTTACCATTTTCCATGAAAATGACCCGTTCTATTACGGAGTAAATTTTAAAAAAAAAGCTCTACTCCAGTCCCTATTATTTTCTTTACTTTTAACAACGATTTTCTTTATTGTCGGATACTTGCTTCAGGGAACCCTCATGTCAGATACCCGCCAAAGCATTTCTGCCCCCTTTCCCCTAAATATTTATTATGGAATTTTTGGAATTTTTTGCTGGGGCCCATTAGAAGTGTTCTTTTTTACTTGGCTCATTTATGAAACGGATTTGATCTACCACTCTAAAAATTCTCTCTTTTCTAATGGTTTGATGATTACCACGCTCCTTTTTGGAATGGCTCATGTATTTACCACGGGGAGCATTTTTAATGCTGTTTATACGGGTTCTATTTTTCTTATCTTAGGAATAATTTTTAAATACACGAGAAATTCCCTTGGGCCCATGCTCGCTTGGACGCTCATTAACGGACAAGTATGGTACATTGCTCAGTTATTAGCATGGTGGTAGTAATTTTTCAAATTTTAATGATATTCGCATGAAACGATTTTAAATTGATTTTACTTAAAAGATTCTGTTAGGTCATGCCTTGAGTTTTAATAGCTTGGCTGCATTTCCTCCGAGGATTTTTTCTTTTTCCTCATTGGAAAGAACATTGATATTGTTAAAAGAATTCACGGTCAGCTCCAACATTTCAGGAACGAAACCATCTGAACCGAATAAGATTTTATCCGTGCCGATCAATTCTTTCGCCTGAAGGAGCAAGTGTTTCAAGTGAGTGGGCATCATGTACGTCATGTTACTAATATCCACATGCACGTTTGGATATTGAACCGCTAAAGCAAGTGTCAAGTCCGTCCAAGGAAAGCCCATATGCGCAATCACGATTTTCAATTTTGGAAAGGAATGGATGATGTTTTCGAGATGAATGGGATTTGCATGACTCAAGACTTTTTTAAACGTGCCGGGAGGAGGATAACCCGCATGAAATAAGACCACGAGATCTTGCTCTTGAGCCAATTCCAATGCAGGGTATATTATCTTATCATCCAAATTCTTTTCACGAAAGGATAACATGATTTTATAGCCTTTAAATTGAATTTCATGAAAATCAGCCAGCAAGATGTCTTCTATAGTTTCATTTGGAGTAGCTTTTTCCGGAGGATTATAAAAGGGAATAAAAACACGTGGTTCAACCCTGCACCATTCCTTTACTAGTTCATTTTCTTTCTTGCTCAAGGGTAATAACACGATTTTATCAAGTCCTGCTTTTTTAGCGTGATATAATGTCTTTTCAATCATGTTATAGGTGTTTATAGAAGGAATGTGTTCTAAATTTTGCATTAATCTGTCATGAAAACCATATCCCTTAAAATCTTTAAAAACGCGCGATTTTAATTGTTCTATGTCTAAATCTGAGAATAAATGGCAATGAAAATCAATCTTTATCATGAGAATTATTCTCTTTTTTGTTTTCGAATTGTGAAAATAAAGAGGATATACAATTTATTATTATCGTTAAGCATGATCATGAAATAAAAAAAAGAAACAAGCTAAAATGACTGGTTTTTTTATTTTCTAATTACAAATTCCTGAATGATGGTTCCATTGAGTCGCACTGTCCGAATGTGTAAAAAGTTCTGATATACTTCGACGTGAAGGAAATGGTGGGCAAGCTCTCCGTAAATTTGATCATTAAGCGTGACGTAATCGTATTGGTAGGGCAAAATCGGGGCTTCATGAGATTTTTCTTTCCACGGATTCTCTTCTCGCCTCATGATAGAAGTATCGAGGCTGCCTCCACCCCCACCTATCACGAAATAATAAGTTCCGCCCCACGCTTCCGAGCGATTAGTCCAGAAAACCTCGTAATGATGGTCGTGTCCGGAAAGAACAACATCCACGTGGTATTGATAAAATATGGGTGCCAATTGCGCAATTAATTTTTTATTCATGTTATAATCGCCCGTACTGTACAGAGGAGCGTGCATGACCACGATGAGCCATTTATCTTGATTCTCTGCTAACGTTTTCTTGAGCCAAGCTTCTTGAGACTCTAAAAGAAAGCCCCCCCAGTCCAATTGATTTTGGAAAACATCTAACATTACAAAGTGAGCATTTAAATAATCAAAACTATAATAATGCCCCCATAATTCAACATAATCATAAGAGAAATAATACTTGAAATTTCTTCCGAAGAGATCCACGCCATATTCATGATTTCCCGCAGCAATCATGAGAGGTTTATTAATACCGTGTCGGTCCATGATGCTAAAAAACTCTTGCCATCCTGAAATGTCTTCTCCTTCTTGGCCCGCTACATCTCCCGCATGAACGATAAAATCATATTTCCACGAGTTCATGGTGTTTAAAATGGCTTCAAACTTGCTCGAACTGGAGGCAGCATGCGTATCGCTTAAGGCAATGAAATTAAAAGGAGATGTAAGTTCTGATGGTGCCGTTGTGAAATTATATAGCTTATTAGGAAAATCTGCTATTCGATAATAATAAAACGTTCCCGGTTGAAGATTCCTGAGTTCCGCTACATGTTTTCGAGTTAAAATGTTATTATTCCATTCTACCATCTCTTCAATCGAGGGTCCGTAATCTAATTTCGTTGTTTTTGGTGTTTCTGTTAGCCATGTAATAGCCATGGTCGTTCGAGGATCATCATTCCAAATCAGATACGGACCATTATCTTCAGAATTAATGGAGGCTGCGGGAAAAAAATAGATCGTAAATGCAAAAATTGATAAAGACCACGTTAAAAAAGCAATGAATAAGGAAGCACCGAGAAATTTTTTTGAAATGGAAAAGGAGATGTGAATATTCTTCCTCAATTTGTTGACAAATTTAATTAAATAAACACTTGGAATAAAGGCTAAAAAAATCAAGGGAACGAACACGATGAAAAATTGAACGGGATTCCAAGTCACATCCTTTTTTATCAACCATGTAATAAAAATAGCCCAAAACAAGAGAAAAATAGTGGTCATGGAATAAAAAATTAGGATTACTTTATTTTTAAGAATTAGATTCATAGTATCACGATTTTTTTAAGAAGAAATAATTTTCTCTATTTTAGTCATGATCTCTATTAAGTAAAAATAATTTTTAAAATTTAAATTGAAAAGGAAAAGTTCAACTTCACATGACTACTTTCAATTCCAACTTCACGGTTTAAAGAAGGCATTAAAATATTATTTTATAAAAAAAGCTTAAAGAGATTTGGGAATGCGAATAAATTGATGTTCAGTAAAATCATCTTTTAATCCATAAAAGTTTTCCTGGTTAACTTGTTAACCTCACTAAATTTTTTTCTAATCTAATAGAAATAAATAACCTTAAAACATTATAAATTAAGGATGGTTTCATTCAAATTCCCGAATTAAAAGTACCGTATACATTTGACAAGAAATTGCACGTGTAATACAATGAGAAATAAGTCCTTATCGATAAAATTTAAAAAATAAAATTTCTTTTATAATTGTTAAATTAAACTATTTAAAAATCAAGAAATTGGGATAATCTAATGAATGAAATTACAATAAAAATTGGAATTACTGAAAAGAGGCATTAAAAATGCCAGAGAAATCAGAAGAGAAGAGTGGAATAACCATGGAAGAGAAGGAGGCCAGAGTTCGAGAACTCTTCGTGAAAATGCTAGAAGATGCAGCAAAATATGCAGTATGGGAGAAGTTCTACGAAGAAGATATGAAAGATTTCCACGAGGTAGTGCAATGGAAATTCGGCCCTATTAGGGGATATCAAGTATTCAATGAAACAGAGTATTCATACAAGATCGATGAGGAGGCTGAAAACCCAACCTTAGTATTGGGGTGCACTGATCTTGATCTGGCTTATAAGTTCCTCAACGATGAAATCCCTCATTGGCCGGCCTTTATGGGGACGAAATTTATGGTTGGCTTTAAGCGCCCCGATGGGAAATGGGTGGAAAAAAAAATTGGAAAGTTGATCGGTTTTTCCCCCGGCAATGCCCCTACGCTTAGTGCCCCTAAAGAAAATGCCCATGTTAAAGAAAAAAGCTTGACTTACCGTCTGATGAGAATTCCCGCATTTCGACCGATCATGGAGAGAACCTCAGACCCAGAGAACTCGAACGACGTGCGCATTCCAATAAATGAGTCCTTGGGAACCTACGAGAATCAGCTGATACCTCTCGCAGTTCTTGAATACTTCATAAAAAAGGCAAGTCACGTCTATCTCTTTCCATTTTGCCCGTGTCGAACGCTCGCCAACTGTCAAAATTATGATCAATCTATCGGATGCATAGCCTTGGGTAAGGGGGTTCTGAGGATGAAAACCTTTGGGAAAATCGGTACCAAAGAAGAGGCATTAGAACGTGCAAGACGAGCCGTTGCCGCTGGTCTCCTGCCCTCTCTGGGAAGAGTCAAATCTGATACGATCGTCTATAGAGCTCTGCCTGAAAAGGGAGATCTGATGCATATTTGTTTCTGTTGTGAGTGTTGTTGTGTCGAGGCGGGAATCAAGGAGTTGCCGAGATATCTAAGAAAATGGCATCAGAAGATGGAGGGCTTGTCTGTAACGGTCAATCCTGATCTTTGCAACGGCTGCAGACTTTGTCTCGACGCTTGCATTTTTGGTGCAATAGAGATCATTGAAAACGTAGCCGTGATTGATCGGGAGGGCAAGGATTTCTGCACGGGTTGCGGGAGATGCGAGAAGGCGTGCCCAACTGGAGCGATAACTCTTTCCATCGAGGAAGGTGGGGTAGAAAGAATGATCGCTCGCATAGAATCCCATGTTGACGTGACTTAGAAAAAGGATGACAAGCGAGGTAAATCTCAAATTTTTCTTCTCTATTGAATTATAGCGCTATGGTTAGAAAATCACGTATATTTAACCGTCGGGATAAGTCTTTCTTTTTCAAAAGAATGGTTAGCGAAAGCGAGCTCTCTCTTTTAAATCATTTTACTCCTCTTATCCTCAATAAAAAGAGAAATCGAAAATGAATAAAGGATTCATTTCCCGATTCGTCGAATTCTTGACCTATATAGCCGAAAAGACAGGTAAAAAAGTAATAAGAATCGATGAAAAAGCAAAGATACTAGCGCATTGCATTTTTGGAAAGCTTTTAAAATAAGTCCTTTTTGAACGAGTTATTGCGTGCGATTTTAGAAATCAATTGAACCGATATTAAATTAATAGAATAGAAAAGGCTTAAAAAGATTAGGTAATATGAAGAAATTAAGGTCGTTCGACCACTTCTATTAATCCATGAAAGGTTTCCCTGTTTCCCTTGTAATTTTTTTTTAAAATTAATAGAACTACATGACTAAACAAAATCTCTAAAGTTTGTACCTCATGAGTAAAAAATATGAAAATTTATAACAATGAACTTAAACAAAAGAAAAAAAAGAAAACTAAAATTAAAAAAGTTAATTTATTCTTTTAATACATGCCCGGAGGCATGCCTCCCATTCCTCCGGGTCCACCTGGCATGCCACCCATGCCGCCAGGACCTCCGGGCGGACCTGCAGGCATTTTCGTCTTCGCACTAGCTATGACGTCATCTATCCTTAACAACATTGATGCTGCCTCGACGGAACTTTTAATTGCTTGAATTTTTACTACAGTCGGTTCTATAATTCCGACTTCCATCATGTTATCAATTACTTCTCCCGTTTCTAAATTTAATCCCGCAAATTTATTGCCTTTTTGATGAGAAGCTCTTAATTTCATTAACACATCGATTTGGTCTAAACCAGCATTCTCAGCCAGGGTTTTTGGAATGATGTCGAGGCTATCAGCAAAAATTTCTACAGCGAGTTGTTCTCGCCCTCCAAGGCTTTGAGCGAAATCTCTCAGTTGAATCGCTGTTTCTAATTCAGGAGCCCCGCCACCTCCAACAATCTTCTCATCTTCCACGATATCTCTCACGACGCAGAGGGCATCATGAATGGCCCTATCGACCTCGTCAACAATTAATTCAGTTCCTCCCCGGATTAAAATGGAGACGGATTTAGGATCTTCACAATCTTCTATGAAAATCCAAGAATCATTCATTATTTTCCGTTCTTCGACCAAACCCGCCTTACCTAAGACATCTGGCTTCGCATCATTGAGATCATTTAAGATCTTGCCTCCCGTTGCTTTCGAAAGTTTTTCTAAATCTGATTTTTTCACCCGTCGCACGGCTAAAATATTTTCCCTCGTTAAGAAATGTTGAGCCATGTCATCAATTCCCTTCTGACAGATTAGCACGTTTGCTCCGGAATTCTTTATCTTTTCCACCATGTTCCGAAGCATTTTCTCCTCTTCATCTAAAAATTGTTGAATTTGTTCCGGACTGGTAATTTGTAATTTACTGTCAAATTCCGTTTTCTCAATCTCAACAGCAGATTGAAGTAAAAGAATCTTAGCATTTTCTACTCTTTTCGGCATGCCCGCACTGACTACTTCTTTATCTAAGATAATCCCTCGGATTAATTTAGTATCATCAATACTTTCTCCTTCCTTTTTCTGAATTTGAACCTTATCAATGTCAGCAACCCATTTACCATTTTCATCTTTTTCAGCGATGGATTTAATAGCGTTAATGCATAAATCAGCCAATTTCTCCTTGGATTCCGAAACAATTTTCGACTGCATGCAAGTCATGGCAGCGTCTTTCAATGATTTATAGTCATCGATGCCGCTTTTTATCGACATGCTCTCTAAAATTTCAATAGCTTTTTCCGCCGCTTTCCTGAAACCTTCAGTAATGACGGTAGGATGAATCTTTTGCTCCAATAATTTCTTGGCACGCTTCAATAACTCTCCAGCAAGAATTACGCTCGTGGTCGTTCCATCGCCGACTTCGCTGTCTTGTGTTTTGGCTACTTCAACCATCATCTTTGCCGCAGGGTGTTGAACATCTATTTCCTTCAAGATCGTAGCCCCATCGTTAGTAATAACAACATCTCCGAATTGATCGACGAGCATTTTGTCCATACCACGTGGTCCGAGAGACGTGCGCACCGCTTCAGCAATTACGATAGCGGCGGCGATATTATTTTCCATAGCATCTTTTCCCCTTGTTCGTTCAGTTCCTTCTTTCATTATTAAAATGGGTTGACCTCCTAATTGAGCCATGTGTATTTTTCACCTTAATTTTGTTCTTTTTTGTTTAGGTATATTTTAATTTAGATTATTAGATTAAGATCATATTTTTTATGATATAGAGATCTTTATATAATTTAAAGTTTATCCACATGTTGAAATTTTAGGAAATTCCCGTTTTTCGCAAATTTTTAAGGAATAGAAATGAAATAAATGAAAAAGGTTAGAGAGATTTTCCAATCGAGAAAAAGGAAACAATTTCTATTTTATTATTGATTAAAGAAGTAAAAGAAATTTTTAGTCTAATAACAAAAAGCAAGACGAAGTTTTAATTTGGGGTAAAACCATGATTATAAAGAGATTATAATGGTCATAAAAAAAGTAAAAAAAAATTCTATGCTTGAAAATTTTCAAATGAATGATAAATTCTCTTCATTCCTCGATTTTATATTCACATTGATGCGTGAGTTCCGATAAAGGGAAAAAATTAAAAAAATTAAGCAAGATGGACTAATCGGCGACGGTAGTTCAAATTAGGAAGCAAGAATAAATTTTTCGGGGATTCATTAATTATTTCTTGAATCAAGAATATTTTGGATGCTCGTGGATTTTATTAATTCTTTTCCGAATTTCACTAATTTTTTCTTCTTTTCTTCATCATTCCACAACTCTCCTTCAAAATTCTGGAATTTCACGCTTTTAATGGCTATATTTGTTCGTAAAAGTTCATGAAAAATCAATTTTAAATTGAAATTACATGCCTTAATGAGCAACTCATCATTTTTGGACTCAAGGACCATTTTAAGTAGAGATGTGAGAGAATTACCGATTCTAGGGGCAATAAATTTAATAATAGAACTAGTAAGGGTGGTGGCTATTTTTTTTAAAATTTCTTCCCATCGAGTGCGGGAAACATTAAAATGCACCCATCTTACTTCATATCCATGTGTTTTTTCGGGATCTTGTTCATCTAAAAACTGCAGTTCTTTCAGATGGTCGTTCTTGATATAACTAATGGAGAACTCTCGTGAATTATTAATGATTAATGTTTCCTCATCATTGCTAACATACTCTTTAATTTCTTCCCTTGGGATTTGGAATAATTCAAAACATTGATAAATTGCTTTTTTTACAGCAAGTGAGGGATTTTTGGAGGTTTCTCTTAAATCTTTAAAAGATTGTCTTCCAATTTCTAAGCATCGTTTTAATTGCGTGCTATTCATGATGCGTATTTTATTTGATAAGCCTTGAGCATCATTATTAATCAGTGTTAGAAAATCCCCTAAACTATTTATCGACGTTTTTTCTTTAATGTAGTTGATAATTTTTGGCGGTAGTTCTTCATCTATTAATAATTTTGAAGGATTGGTGTCTTTTCCCAGTAATTTCAGACGTTTCTTTTTCAATTTTTTCCTTTTCTCTTTTAAAAATTCTATAATTTTTCTTATCTCCTCCTCATCCTCTTTTTCTAGGGACTCACGTATTTGTTCTTGAAGACCCGGAAAAAATCGTAAATCTAACTTAAGATCATCAAGATTAAAATCTTGTTTGGGGGAAAAATGCGTAGAAAAAGCAAAATTTAAACCTCCTCTGATATCCACCATGAGCTTTCCTTCCTTTAAATAATTTTAAAAACATAGTGAAAAATAGAATTTAAAAAATTTTCTAAAAATAAAAAGAAGTAAATCGAGGAAAAAACTCTTTCCCTAAAATAAAAGAACCATGGAAAATGATGCAAGTCAGTTTACGTAAAAGAGAAAAAGAAATTGCGGGTTTATTTGGAAGTTTCCCTGCTCTTTAATCTTAAATCTTTCCCTCGACAACGCCTGCATTTTTTTGCCTTAACGGGATTTAAAGCCCCACAACGACGGCACACGCTTTTTTCCAGCAAGTGGTAGCGAGCAATTTTCCTCTTAAAGGGATCATCAATCGGCATGATTTTTCAGATAATATGTTTAATCAAGTAAAGATAGGTGGTAAAAAGCACGAAAATTAAAAAATTTTCGCATTATGAAGGGTCCATCATAAAATTAAAATTAGATGGAAAATACAGAATCATAAGTAAAAAGGAATTAATCGTGTAAAGCGGGAATAAACGCCATGCCTAAAGAAATTTTTGATGAAAAACAATTTATTGAACTATCAGAGCGAGCGATCCATTGTCGCGTAAAAAGATTAAAAGATGTGGTAAAACTGAAATTGCGAACAAAAAAAACTCTTTATACTTATAAAGTCGATCCTCCTACAGCAGAAAGATTATTATCTAATTTAAATTGCGATATAATCGAATTATAACCCTTCTTGATGGTTCCATATTTTCTTATCTTAAAATAAATTCAAGATTTAAGAGTTAATTATATTTGAGAATATCTCGGAGAAGCATTATATTAAGTAATTATTAATGAGAGACAATAAATAAAAATTAAAAAATTCCAAATCATCGTCAATATCACTTTAAAATAATTATAATCCTCATTCTTACTTCTCAATGATTTTTAAAATGATTCATGATATTCATGAAAATCTTATTATCATGAACCTTTAAAAAATTTCTTCATCTTAATGTAAAGATAATTAATGATATGATATTTTTAAAAAAACTTGAGCAATTTATTCAGTTTTGGGTTTAGTTTATTATAAAAAAATTTTTAAAGTATTGATAATATTTTCTCAAAAGAAGGATTCAATTTTTATTATATTTTAGATTTATCTACATGTATTTCGATTTTTATTGAGAAATAGTTGGTGTAATGGAAGATTCGGGTATTACCAGCTTGCAGAACATGTATCTCATCGGAGTTTCTCTGTACGAGTTGCCAAGAGAAATATGACGAAGGCATTTTAACAGATTTTGAAATAGATTTGGCGAAATTCTTTTTAGAGCTGGAAGAGAATGATTCCCGATTTAATTATTTAAAGGATGTATCCTTTTACAAAGCGATAGATTATGGCGATTTGGTCATACTTCTAATAGGGCGGGGAGATAAACTCAAGATTACTTCAGAATTAATCGATATGATTAAAGAAACCTATGAAATTGATAATATAATTTTAGTAGAAAATAGTAAAAAGCCCCGTCCTGTCGTTGAGAGCTTGATTTATCCCAGCAAATTAATTTCATTGAATGAAATTTTTTTAGCAACCGGGGATATCGAATTTAAAGCCGTCATTCGAAAGGAAGATCAAGATCAAATTCCCTTTACAAAAGAAGAATTAGAAGAGCTCATTTTTGAACTCACGAATCAGACAACGAGAATAGAATTTCAATAACTAGTATATTAGTAATACAGGCTCCAAGAAGCACGCCGTTTTCTAAAGGTTATAAAACCATGGACGAAATAAAACAAGTAATTTTAATTAGGACAGATTTAAAAATGAGTACAGGCAAGAAATGTGCTCAAGCATGTCATGCTTCCGTATCTGCATCTGATTTAGTTAGAACTAAAAATAAAAAGAATTGGAAGAATTGGAAAAATACGGGACAGAAAAAAATAGTCTTGAAAGCAAAAAGCTTGGAAATGCTACAAGATATTTTAAAAGAGCTTGAAAAACAAAAAATCCCTCATTTTTTAGTCAAGGATGCCGGTTTAACCCAATTAGCTCCCGGCACCATTACCGCTTTAGGAATAGGACCTCATCCCTCATCAGAACTGGATAAAATCACGGGAAATTTAGAACTACTATGACCATGGGAATGAAAATTGCATGAAAATGAGGAAAATAGTATAAATTTTCAAAAGATTGAACGAGAAATCGAAAAATTTGTTGAAATTAAATTTTTTAGCACCTCCGAAATCCAAGGAATAAAAGGCATCTATAAACATGGCTATAAAGATTTTATTGTAAAAGAAATTTCTGAAACGGGCGAAGTTTTAGAAATACGGGAAGATTTTACGGAACATTTTTTTCCAGAAGATGGTAATGATAAATATACCACCTTTAATTTGATTAAAGTAAATAAGGATACTTTTGAGGCTGTAGATTTACTTAGCAATCAATTAAAAATTTCTCCTTCCTTGATTTCTTATTCGGGATTAAAAGATAAGCTCGCTATAACGGTGCAAAAGATGTCGATCAAGGGAAATTATATCGATCAATTAAAACGATTAAGAATTAAAGATTTGTTTATAAGAAATATTCATCCTACCAAGAAACCCGTAAAATTGGGAAGTCATTGGGGTAATTTCTTCGTGATTACCATTAGAAAAATTCCGAATAGAGAAAATTTGAAACAAGATATCGAGCTTCTATTTAAAAAATTAACAACTCATGGATTTCCAAACTATTATGGGCTACAAAGATTCGGGACTTTTCGGCCTAATTCTCATATAGTGGGCAGATACCTCATTGAGAGAAAATATGAAGAAGCTTTTAATGAGTTTGTTATTTCCACTTATCCTCCAGAATCTACCAAATCTAAAAAGGCGAGAACGTATTTAAAAGAAACGGGAGATTACAAGGGTGCACTATCATTATTTCCGAAATCTCTTCAATATGAAAGAAACATGCTCGCCTACATGATGGAACATCCCGGAGATTACGAGGGAGTCTTTGAAGTCCTTCCTCCAGATTTGAAAAAATTAATTATCAGTTCTTATCAATCATACCTATTTAATAAAATGTTATCTCTAAGACATAAAAAAGGTATTCCATTCTTTACTCCCCAGGAAGGAGATGTTATTTCCATTTTAGAGCAAACTAATGGCTCACCAACCCCAGTAAAATATATTTTTGGAAGTCATTATGATGAGGGGCTCTTAAAAGCAATAGAAAGAGATCGGGCTGCAATCGTGTGTCCAATCATAGGACATGGAATTAACTTAGAAGATTTCCCCTTAATGAGCCGGATATTTCAAGAAATCTGCAAGGAAGAACAAATCCGCCTAGACATGTTTTATGACGAGTCATTTATTAATTTCGATTTAAAAGGGACAATACGAACGCTATTGGTAAAACCAATTGGATTGAATCTCTTAGAATTTGGGGAAGATGAAATTCATCCTAATTATCAAAAAATAAAATTTGAATTCAGTTTACCTAAAGGATGCTATGCCACCATGATGTTACGAGAAATAATTAAATGAAATCGTGTTAAATTTCTTGATTCAAATTTTAATATTGTTTAATTTAATGGTTTTAATTGTTTCATTTCCAAGAATATCAATTACTTTTACTTGAATAGAATGAATCTTTTTTAATTCATGATTCCACCCACATGATTCTAAAGAAATCTCTCTTTGTTTTTGAGTTCTATAAGATGCCCAAGATGTATTAAAAACTCCTTGCGAAGGATTAAAATCCACCGCAAAGAAATCAATCCAATCAGACCACTTATTAATTTTATTGGTTATTGATTTCTTTATTTTTTCCTCGAAGGGGATTGAATAATTCACGAGTTCAATTTTCATGCATGAATTGTATTTTTCAAGAATCTTGAGCTCGATCTCGGGCTCTTTAAAATCTTGAAATAAACCCTCCTCATGGTTTTGATCCGGTTTTAAATAACTCTTTAAAAAGGATTTATCGTGAATTTTATCTTCTTGAACCATAATTTTAAAAGGCGTAGCTTTTTTAGCATGTTTTTTCTTCCCATTGTTTAAATCCCGGCCTTCATGAATATCAAGGATTCGTTTTCTGCTGATATGAACGGCATGCTTGCTGATATCACATCCAATCCATCTTCGCCCTAATTTTTCTGCCACGGCTAAACACGTGCCTGTTCCGCAGAAAAAGTCTGCTATTAAATCTTTTTCATTTGAAGATGCCAATATGATGCGCTTTAACAATAATTCTGGCTTTTGAGTAGAAAATCCTTGATATTCCAAGGTATTTGCTCTCACATAAGGAACATCTAACCACACATCACGAGGAAAAATGCCCTTACCATCAATATATACTTTTCTTTTTAATTTCAATCCATTATGACTTCCTCCTCTATAATAATAGACGCCCTTCTCATCCCGTTTCAGATTATCTTTCACCCTCGAGGAATATTCCATGTAGATTTGAGCATCATCATTGAAAATATAATTTTTAGATTTAGAATAAAATAAAATCACGTCATGAGAACGCATGAAGAATTTCTTTGTCTGCGCGGAAGCAGCAGGATAATACCATATGATTTGATTCCGGAAATTTTCTTTACCAAAAATCTCATCTAACAAAAGTTTAATCGGGTGGACTACATGCCAATCTAAATGTACATACATGCTTCCATGGGATGCTAATAATTTTTTCATCAAAAATAATCGGGGATACATGAACTCCAAGTAAGAATCTAATCCTCCCAACCAAGAATCTTTATAAGCCGGTTCTCGAATCCAATATTTAGAATCAGTGGAATATTTGCCTTCTCCGATTTTTATTTTGAGATTAAAGGCCGTGCCTGTTCCAAAGGGAGGATCGATGTAAATCAAGGTAATTTTTTCTTTAAAATGTTCTAAAAGCCATCTCATGGTGGCTAAATTATCTCCTAAAATAAGCAAGTTATAAAATGTTGATACCTCTTTTTTTTCATCTACGGACAGCCCTCGGATTTCCTTCCTTTCCTCCTCCTCTCGATATAGTATTTCATCCTCCTTGAGAAGAGGGTATTCATTTTTTTCCCAATCTATAAAATTTTCGCTTTTCCTCTCGAGTAATTTTTTAATTTCTTCTTGAACTGCGTTCTTTTTCATCCAAGTTAGATCGACCAAGAAAATCACACGGATTTACAAAAAATTTAATTTTTTTACACGTTTAACTCATATAATTTAGGAAAAAATAAAAGTTAAAATGAAAATGTTAGATGATATGGGGAATTGGAGAAAAACCCATTATACCAAGGATGTGACTTCAGATCTAGAGGGGCAAGAAGTTATTCTGGGAGGCTGGATCCGTAATTATCGGGATTTAGGAGGATTAAAATTCATCATACTTCAAGATAAATATGGAGAGCGGCAAATTACGATAAAAAAAGGGGTTGTTTCCGACCAACTTTTTGAAAACGTGAAAATGGGGTATCAATATTGTATCATGATAAAGGGGAAGGTTAAAATATTCAAGAAAGCACCCGGTGGCGTGGAAATAATTCCTGATAAGATTAAGACCCTGAATGTCACTCCTAACAAGCTTCCTATTGATATGACCGGAGAAACCATATCGGAATTAGATTTAAGGTTAAATAACAGAGCGTTAGACTTGCGGTCCTTGAGAAATCAAGCAATCTTTAGAATTAGAGGGGAATTACTTAAAGCCATTAGAGAATTCTTGCATGAACACGATTTTACTGAAATAACCACTCCTAAAATTATAGGATCTGCTACAGAGGGAGGAACGGAACTCTTTCCTATCATGTATTTTGATAGAGAAGCATTTTTGACCCAATCTGCTCAATTATATAAAGAACAACTCAGCGGCGTTTATGAACGAGTATACGAGATAAGTCATTGTTATAGAGCTGAAAAAAGTCATACTAAAAGACATTTATGCGAAATTTATGTATTGGATGTGGAAATGGCGTTCGCTGATATGCACGATGTCCTTAAACTCTTAGAGAATTTAGTATATCACGCTATAAAAAGAATCCGAGAAAATCAATTTGAGGCTTTGAAATTCCTTAAAATGGAAAATGTTACAGTATTACCTGAAGTACCATTTCCTCGATATACGTATGAGGAAATTTTAGATATCATAGAAAAAAAATTGGATATTAAAATTGAATTTGGAGAAGACATTCCGACGGAAGCCTATAGGAAATTAGACCAAATATTACCCGGGTATTATTATATTACCCACTGGCCAATGTCATTAAAACCCTTTTACATCCAACCTTCTAAAGACTCTAAATATAGTGAATCTTTTGACCTTCAAAAAGGATGGTTAGAATTAACTTCAGGAGGGACAAGAGTCCACAATAAAGAACAATTAATCAACGCTCTTAAAGAAAAGGGGCTCAATCCAGAGTCTTTTGACCCTCACACGCGCGTGTTTGATTTCGGCATGCCTCCTCACGCGGGATTTGGATTGGGAATCGCTCGCTGGCTAACAATCCTATGTGGATTAGATGATATCAGAGAAGCGGTCATGTATCCGAGAACGCCCGAACGTTTAATTCCTTAATCTCAAGTTTTTTTTCTAAAAATTTTTTTTAAATATTCAAATCATTCAAGTTTTAACTCTATCATGGAAGATAATATAGTTGAAAAATATTTAAAAGCTGGAAAAGCGGTCGTAGCTGCAAAAGAATTGGCAAGGAAACTCGTGAAACCAGGGATACCTTTCTTAGAAATAGGTACTCAATGTGAGGAGAAAATCCTTGAAGTAGGCTGTGAATTAGCCTTTCCCATTAACATGTCATTAAATGAAATTGCTGCGCATTATAGCCCACCAATAGGTGATACAACCGTAATTCCTGAAAAAGGGTTATTAAAGATTGATTTAGGTGCTCATTATGATGGTTACATTGCGGATTCAGCAATAACGATCAATATCGATGAAGATCCGGGAATGCAAATCCATGTGGATGCTGCTAAAGAAGCATTAGAGGCCGCAATTGAAATCTTTGCCCCCGGTGTCCGGCTTTATGAATTAGGAGAGCAAATCTCTAAAGTAATTACCTCTTACGGATTAAATCCCATAAAAAATTTAGGAGGACACGAATTAAAACAATATAATCTTCACGCAGGCCTTTTTATTCCCAATTTTAAAGATAAACGCCATGATCAAATATTAAAACCGGGAGATGCGTTTGCCTGTGAACCATTTGTTACCGCCGGAAAGGGATTTGTAATTAATGGAAAAAATGCTTTTATTTACCGGTTAAAAAAAAAATTAAAAAAAAACCTTACTTATGAAGAAATGGGATACATGAATAAAATTGAAAAAGAAACGAAGAAATTACCCTTTTCTCCCCGTTTATTACTTAAAAAAAAAATCATTCCTCCAGAAAAAGTCAACCAAATCATCAACACGTTTGTGAGGAAAAATATCCTTGATTATTATCCCATTTTAATTGAGTATGATAGAGCTCATGTTGCTCAGGAAGAGCACACGATAATTATTGACAAGGATGGAAATACTATTGTCACTACGCAATAAATCTGTTTTAAAAACCTTTACTTTAATCATTCTCTCTGCAGGAGAAGGAAAACGTTTTGCTCAACTTTCTGGAAAATTACCAAAAACGCTTTTAAAATTAAAGGCTCTTGGAAACCGTCCCATTCTTCAAGTTTTAATTGAATCCTTCTATGAACAAGGAATTGAGAGTTTTATCATCATTATTGGGTATCTTGGGCATGAAATCACTCATTTTATCGATGCTTTTATTTCAAAAAAACGATTCTTGAAAGAAAAAATTACGATAATTGATGCGAGCCCATTTTATAAAAAAGGCCCTCTCTATTCTTTTTATTCAATTTTCACTCGATCAAGCTCTATTAAAAAAGATGCTAATTATATTCTCATTCCGGGAGATACGATTTTTGATCGGGCATTGATTGAACACGTCATGAATATTATTAAGAGGGAGAACGAAATATTGAAGAAGTATCCACTACTGTTTTATAGACAAATTTCCCTTCCAATAAATCATCAAGCTTTCATTTCGGAGGATATTAGTTCATCAAAAACAATTTCTATCATTGAAATAACAAGGGAAAGGAATCTTGAATTTCTAAAGAAAATAAATACCATGCATCCTCAAGAACTCATGAAATATTCCTCCGAACAAAATATTTATCAATTAATCCCAATAATTGTTTTCGGTTCCCAATTCCTAAATCAAATTTCCGCATTACGTGAGCATTTTAAGAAAAATACATTGAAAGACCTGTTGAATTTCTTGATACAGACAAAAAATGCACGGTTTATCTTAAAAAAAGTAGATCATTCCCTCAATTTTCACGATATTGATTCTTCCGTTGACGTTGACTTGGTTGAAAAAGAGTATATAAATAAGATGAAAAAGGATAAAAATAGTGGAGAATAGTGGTATTTAAAAGAAAAAGCTTTGTCCTCATGGAGTTCCACGATTTATAAAAATCGATGGAAGCAAAAAGCAATTTTAAAGATATTCGGCTCGGGTCAATAGCTCAATTACATTATACCATAAGCACTTTTAATTACTCATCGAACTCACCATTAACCAAGATAAACCTTACCTGAACAGGAATACTGCGTATCAAACCCGATCCAAGATCTATAGCTGAGGTGGGAGAAAAAAATGGAAATATATTTCACGTACCGTGGAATTTTTAAATTGTCGGGTATTATGGGTTATCTCCATCTTTTTTTCTAAGAAACTGAAACTATCATGATGAGGAGTTAAGGTCGGAAATGGCAAAAAAAGGAATGCAAACACGAATAATAAAACATGTTTGAAATCATCCAGGCAAACCCGAATTAATTGAACGATTAATGAAATCAAAACCAATGATTAAACACTATTCTCCATTCTTAATATGGAAAAATGCCTATTTAAATCTTAGGATCATGAATTATTAACGATAAAAGAACCCAAAATCTCGTGTGATTTTATAACCTTTTAATTCCATTTGACAAATTATTTAACATCGTTATCTTTATTAATATATACTTGATGGAAAATAGAACTTATTTAAAAAATGGAAGATAAAGGAAAAATCCCAATTTTAATCACCTTATTTGGAATTGGTACTCTAAAAGGGCACGTGATCCGACATCTCGCCCCCCTTTCTGCTGATGCCTTATTAAACCGTTTACCCTTGGTACTTCGGGGCCGATTTAGTTTTGGCTCTAAAAAATATTGGAGCCTGCCGGGTATTGGAATTCGCAAGGGATTAAATTCCAAAACTGCTAGAACGCAAGTGAAGGCCGGTGAAATTGTCTATTACCCCAAGTCTGATGAGCTCATTTTTTGCATTGAAGCTTCAAAAATGCCAGATAAAGTTAATATTATTGGAAAAATCCAAGATGATCTCTCGCTGTTCTTAAAAGCTATCAATGGACTCAATACCAAGATTTCATTAGATAAATAATATTAGGTTATAATTAATGTCCATACAAAAAAATCTAGTTCTCGCCTTTCTAATCTTTTATTCCCTCACCATCCTTTATTTACTGCTTTTTTTATATGTACCCTCAGTGAATCAATTTATTCTTTCCACGCGCGCAAGCTTGATTTCTACTCTTGAAAAGCCAAGTTATTATTGGTGGGCCCTTTTCATCACTTTCATAATTTGTTTTCTCGGAAGCGCCAGCATTGGATTCCCCATTCCTTTTCCTGTCGTATTATTCACGCTATCTAATTCGATTATTTTTAAATTTCTGAATAGAGGATTTTTATTCACTGAAATTATTGAAAATCCTCAATTTTGGGCCGAGATATTAATTTTATCTTTTGTGGGAGGGATGGGAAGTGCTTTAGGAGAGATTTCAGGTTATTTAATGGGATTTGGAGGAAAGAAAATCATTGAAAGAACAAGTTCAGACCTTTTTCTTAATTTAGATGGGTTTGGAAAATTAATATTAAACCATCAGAAAAGAATTCCTCTCTATGTCTTTTTATTTGCCTTAACTCCCCTTCCTGACGATTTATTGTTCATCCCATTAGGCTTAATTAAATACCCCTTTTGGAAATGCCTTATTCCTGGATGGTTGGGAAAAACCATGACCATTATTTTTTATCTTTGCTGGCCCATTTTCATCTATCTAGGCTTTCAATTAGAGGGATTAATCATGGATGATACTTCCAGTATCATTTTAGAAGCTCTCTTAATTTTGATTACCCTCACCGTGATGTTTTTTATCATGGCATTTAATTGGAATGAATATATCAAAGAACGGATGGAGAAAAAAGGCTTGAATAAGGAAGAATAAAATTATAATTTCATGAGGGAAGGGTTCACCATCTTGGAATTATTTAATGGATTTCTAAAGAAGAATCAAGGAAATAGTTAAAATGATAAAACCAAGATCATAATACGTGATACAAGGCAATTTTTCAAGCATTTTTTTCCTCCTTAGATTAGAGGTAAAGATCTTCTCGGGTATGAGGCTAAATAATGAGATTCTCTATATTCCAATTTGATTCATGAAATAAAAAAAAATTGAGATTTTCATCAATTCAATTAATAAAAATTGAATTGAGATGATACCTCACGCTTCTAAAATTACTAAAAATCGTTGAAATATGACTCCAGCAGTAAAGTTATTTCTTATTCTGTAAACAAGTTTTACATACGAATACTACTTTTTGCTTTTCTGGCTTTTCTTTGCAATAATATATTTGCTTCCAAATGTAAGATCCACATGCTTCGCATACTGCGGGAGTTCTCTGTTCTCCTAATAAAGGTCCTAAATTTGGAAAATTAATTGACATGTTTTCATTATATGGTTTTTGTTCTTAAAGTAATCTCAATTTTAGAAATAATATTTTTATGATTTTTTTGTTTATTACGGTTTCTCCTATTGTATTCATAGAAAGGGCGGCTTCCAAGAGTAATATTTGCAATTTCAATGCTCGGATACATGCGATGTTTTAATATTTCTGCCACTTCAACGGCAGTGGAAATCTCTTTTCCTTCTCCCTTAATTAACACGCTCTTTTTAGCGCCCGTTAAAGAAAAAATCGCATCTTTTATAATTCTTTCTTTATCTCTCCGATCTTTAATATATAGTGTATGTTGGTTAGTCATGGAGGAGTCTCCCGAAATTTAATTAAAAGAAGATTAGTGTTAATTGAATAAATATTATTCTTTCAATTTAAATTATTTGAAGAAATCTTTATATGTCATTAATTTATGATGGTAATTAAACTTTAGTTCTTCATAAAATAAAAAATAAATTCTAATCTCTTTTTTACAAATTAAACAGCAAATATCAATTATTTAAAATAAAAAGTTTTTCTGATGAGGAATTAGCATGAAGGTGCTCTCTCTTTGTGGATTACCTGGTGCAGGAAAGTCAACGGCAATCGAAGCAGTGAAGGACTTAGGATTAATCATTACAATGGGAGATGTAATACGAAATGAAGCCAAAAAACGAAATCTCCCGCCTACTGCGGAAAATCTGGGAAAAATCGCTAGAGAATTGAGAATAAAACACGGACATGATATTATTGCAAGGAAATGCGTGGAACTCATTAAAAAGCAAGAAGTAGAAATCATCTTTGTAGATGGAATACGTTCCCTCTCTGAAGTTAAGATATTCCGACAATTTTGGAAATTTCCCATCATTGCCATCATTGCTGATGAGAAATTACGCCTCAAGAGGTTGATGGAAAGAGAACGTGATGATGATCCAAAATCTCTGGAAGAATTAAAAATTAGGGATAGAAGAGAGATTGGATTTGGTTTAAAAGAAGTAATTGAAAATTCGGATTATAAAATCTATAATAATTCTACTATTGAAGAATTAAAAAAAAAAACACGCAAACTTGTAATAACAATAATAAAGAATTATTAAATCTCATTTTTTATCCTAAATGAACGTATTTTTCATTTTAGATAATCTATAATCGCTTTTACCAAGCTAACTTTACTTGTTTCATTATTGAGGGAATCCGTAGTGATTATATCATCGGCTCCAGCATTCAAGATACGATATTTAGCTTGTTGTAATAATAATCCATGTGTTGCCACGGCATAAATCTTTCTGGCCCCGCTGTCCTTAACCAACTTTATGGCATTTGCCATGGTACCGCCAGTAGCTATGATATCATCCGCAATCACCACATCTTTATTTTTTAAACTCAATTTCCCCGACATGGTGATCTCTCCTGTTTTAACATCACGATGTTTCTCGAAGACCTCTACGGGCACGTCCTCTCCAAAATGTCTCGCAAACATCGCAGATCTTTCAATTGCGCCCTTATCAGGCGCTACTACTACTATGTCCTCTAAACCCAAGGATAGAAGATAATCGGCTAAAATTTTCATCGAGTCGATATTGATCACCTTACTACATTGCAATGACTCTAACACCTGGGGTGCATGTAAATCCACCACGTATAACTCATCAATTCCCAAAGCATCAATGAATCCTAAAAGAACTTCTGCGAACTTGGACTCACCTGGGCGAAAAATTTTATCTTGCCGAGCATATGCAAGATAGGGGATGATAACACTGATTTTTGATGCTCCCATGCGTTTTACCGCATTAATCATCATGAATAATTCGAATAAGCGAGCATTTTGATTGCTATTAGCTTCAGGACCGGTTGATTGAACAATAATTATTTCCTTATCTTGAATTAAAGTTTCGTCTTCAATATTTATTCTAAGATAGGTTTCTCCATCGGGAAATGATTTTGTTTCTGTATTAATGCTTTTTATACCTAATTCTTGAGCAATTCGTACTCCTAAAATTTGAGAAGCCGGTCCCACAATAATTATTTTTTCCATAAAAGCCCCTCTATATTATTCTTTTAGATAAAACAGAATCTTTAATTGATTTCAAAAATCTTTTAAAAACTCTAAAACCTTTTCAAATAATTCATCTCGATGCCCCTTAAAAGAATGCCCTCCCGTTTCAAACGTAATCGCATTTTCATCATTTAAGCCCAAGTGTTCTTTTATCTGAACAAAATTGCTATAAGGAATTCTTGGATCGTCTTTACAATGAGCTATGAATATTCTCTTGTTATTCTCCGGTTTATTCTTGATGAAATATTTTGGACTTATTTTTTCTATAACCTCCTCAGCAAATTTAACTTGAGTCGTATGATAATCGTAACGCGTGCATAAAGCAATCAATTTTTTAATCCTCTCATCGATGAATCCCTCCGTTAGAATGATGGCCCCCCCCAAGCTTCGTCCAAATAAAGCAATTTTATCCTCTAAAAGTCGATATTTTTGGGTTTCAAGAAGCCAATCGATGACCACGTGGATATCTGAAAAGATTTTAGTAACCATTTTATCCCATCGGGATCCTGTTTGCTTTTTAGTTTCTCCATGAGCGCGATAATCATACGCTAAAACATGATACCCAGCATCTACGAATTTTTCGGTGTAATATTTAACAAAATAACTTTCTCGATGATCTAACAATCCTGCCATGTTAATGATGAAAGGTGTTTTAGAAGGAGTAGTACTCGTATAATAAATCGAGCTTTTAAGTTGAATGTTGTCTTCGGGAATGGGAATATCATGATCTTCTTTTTGAATGGCCTCCATGATAAAAAAATGAAACGTTTATTTCTTTTTATACTTTTCAATTGCCCTTTTTAAAGTACAAATTGCAAGTTCCGCACAATGTTTATGACTTGCGGGTAATCCGCGTAAAGCAGTATCAATATCCTCAGCAGTTAATTTTTCCGCTTCATTTATCGATTTCCCCTCTATCATCATCATTGTTTGATTACCTGCAGCCACCGTAGCTCCACAGCCATCTGTAGTAAATCTTGCCTTCTTAATCATATTATCCTCAATTTGTAAAAAATAAGTCATTTGATCGCCGCAAGGCCCCCTATAAGCCTCTTTTATTACGAAATCATTTTCAATAGTACCCCAATATTTTGGGTCATGATACAATTTAACAATATACTCATTATAATCTTCGATTTCTTTAGCTAAGATTTCATTTTGTAAATTTTGTACGAATTCATCAAATTTTTTATCAAAATTTTCTTCCGACAAGGTTAACACATCTTTTTTTAATGAATCAAAGTAAAGTTTAGAGTATATCTGACAAAAATTTATTATTCAAAATAAAACAAATGATTAATTTGTTAATTCTCAATTTGTAAATTTATTATAAACTCAACTTCGAAAGTTGATAAATATAATTGAGGTTTAGATTTAAATTTTTGCTCAAATTTACAACCCCGTTATGAAGATTTGAACCGTATTAAATTCTTTTTTATCCATCCTCCGTTTTTTTCTTTAATTCCATCTCTTCATTAATTTCGTCCTTAGTTTTTATTTTCACTTGTGGGTAGAAGGGTTATATCAAAATAATCAAAATTCAATTGAAATGGCTTGAAAATGGTCTGTAGTGTAGAATTAATATTTAATGTCCTCTGAATTCTGAAAGATTTATATCCGGGATAAATATAATCACCGATGGAAACGTATCCTGCCTTGATGATGTCTTTCAATTGTTCAAACGTAATTATCTTCGAGAATGGGAATATCATGATTTTCTTTTTGAATCCCTGCCATTATAAAATTAAGAAAGGTTGATCAGCTGTTAAAATTTCAGATTCTTTTATGGTTTTTCCTTCAATCATCATAATGGTCTGACTTGCAACGGCTATCATCGCACCACATCCATCAGTAATGAACCTGGCTTTTTTTATCACATCATTCTCAATTTTTAAATAATAGATTATGAAATTCCCTCGAGAATTTTTACAAGTTTATTTCACCGTTAGGTCTTCTCCTTCCAATGACCCCCAATTTATGGGCTCATGATATAAATTTACGATATACTCGTTAAAATCTTCAATTTCTTTTTCAATTATTTTCTTTTTTAATTGCTTTACAAGTTCATCTATTTTTTTTTCACTATTTTCTTCCTTCATCTTATTTTTCACGTGATCATTATATTAAATATTTAGAGAGCGAGTATGAAAATGAACTCATTCATGAAAAATAATAAAAAGATATGTTCTTTCTTTTTCAAATAAAACATCATGAATTACTCGTGGTTAATAAAATGATGTTTTAAAGATTGATATTCTTGAGTTTGATTTTTATATTTTTTTAATAGTTCCATGATCCTCGTGGTAATTTCTTCATGCTCTGATTTACAAGCACTATTATTAAAAAAGTCTTCTCCTCTTCTCAAGGCCGCCGTGTTCTCCGTGATTTTAAGTAATTCCAGCGCAATGACCGAATTTATATAGATGAGATCTGCTAACATGTTTTTAATATACATCAACAATGGTAGAGTTTCACTCATAATATTTACCTTAATTTTTGCGACCTTTTAAGTAAATTTAATTTTTCCAAGAATTTAATCCTTGGCTTCCCATCATGAAAGATTAAAAATATCTCGCATTATTCTTTAAAAGAAAAATTAAAGTATATTAATTAAGAAAATTACTATATTTATTAATTGGAATTAGAAATAATTACCCCGTATTTTTTCAAACTCGTCATGGTGGATTTTCGAGATTATTATCAAGGATTGATTTCTCTTAGTTTTGTACTTTTTGTTTTTTCCTTAACCTTCATGCTCGGATCGTACATCATAAAGCCATATATTGCATTAGAACCGGAAGATTTGACCTTCATTCTCATTCTTTGTTCCATTAATTTAATCTTTTGCGCATATTATATCATGGAAGCAAGAATTTTTAAGAATATATTTGTTTTGGAGGATAAGCATCTCATTAGGTATGGAAAAAGGATAGGTATTGTATCTTGCATTTATTTACCTCACGTGGTTTTTTTATTCTTATTATTTTTTCGCCAATTACATGAGCTTGAAAAAATGATGCTCGCACTCATCATTATCATGGAGATCTCCCTTTTAGGGTTGGTTTTTAAAGAAGTCCATGATCTCGTTTTTCAAGAAGAACAAGAAAGAAAATACGAGCTGGAAAAAAATCGTCAGAGATATGGGAAAGCAAAAAGAGAAGATTTATATCAATGACACTTCATTCTTTGGACCTTTCATTCTTTACTGAGTTTCTCTAACGCCGTATCGATCATTTGTAGTTTAGTGGAATATTTTTCCATCATTTGAGCAAATTTTTGAAGATCTATTTCATTGTTTTCCTTTAATGCTTTTATTTCATTAATGGTCCTCACGATTGCTGCTTTTTTATCCAATAGTTTTTCTTTTTTACTATAGGGTATTTTTTTCTCAAGTTTTTTTGATTGAAATTTCTTAAACCGTTTAATATTTAAATCTTTTGGCACGAATTTCGTGAGATAGACCGTCGATTTTGGGACAAAAGGAGCCAAATTTTCAGGAACGATGATAATGGGTTCGGGATCTTGAATTTTTTTGATTTCCTCATATTCTAGTACGGGCTTGTTGTATTGTTCTATTATCTCTTCCACGATTTCAAGATTATGTTGAATGATTTCTTTCTCCTCCTCTGTTAGCTCCTTTAAATTGGTCAGCATGGAACTCCAGATTTCTCTTGCCTTATTAAAATACCAATGAGCTTTATTTTGTAGCTTTTCTACTTTTTCCTTGTTAATATTAATGATAGAAGATTCAATGGATGCTTTAGCTTTCAAATAACACGCTTTTCCCATATCATAGTGAAATTGGGCTCTGATTTGTTGTTTTTTTTTCTCTTCATGCTTTCTTAAATAAAATAGGCGCTTAGATAAAGCGCTCAATCCCGCATATAATTTTGACGCGAAATATTTAGAATTATCCAAGGATTCTTCTTTTAGAGCGGCCATTCCTTGCGCATCTATTCTTGCTTGTTCAGAACTTAATTCTAGTTCTTCAGGATTTAAGACATTTCCTTTTTCCGTTTGGTATATTGCTGCCGCACTGAAATATGCCGCAGTTTTTAAATACTTGCTCGCCTCTACTAATGCAATGATAGCATTATCCCATTCTTCTTGTTCCTCATATTGTTCGGAAAGTTGAGAATAAGCTCTTGCCAAGACCCATAAGACTCGTGCACATTCAAAAATTAAGTCCGAGATCTCTATATCTTTATTCTCCACGGGATCATGAAAATGAGAAGTAATATTCAATTCTTTTAATATTTGTTTATGACTGTGATTTTGGTAATTTATATTTAAAATCATGGTATATTCTAAAATGAGGTTCAAATCGTCAAGGCTAAAGGTTTCCTCGGGTTTTTCCAAGGCAGTTTCAAGATGTTTAATTTTAAAATGCAAGAAACGGATTCTTTGCATTTGCTCTTCTGTAAAGAACATGGGTTTTAACAAGCACTTTAATTTTATAGTAAATTTTAAGTTACATGAATAAAGGTTCTAAAAGAATAAAAATTATTCTTCTTATTATAAATTAATCTTACATGAAAAACAATAAGCTTTTTGTTTTTGAATTTATTTCCGGAGGCGGATTTAATCAGTCTGAAATTCCCTCTTCCTTATTCTGCGAAGGTTTTGCGATGTTAAAAACTCTAATTGAAGATTTCAATGCATTAGAGTTTGACATCCACGCATTATTGGATTATCGCATTAATCATCTTTCTGAATTTCTTCCAGCACATAGAATTGTTCAAGTAAATAAAGATGATAATTTTTTAATTAAATTTAAAGAACAATTACAAGAAACCACTTATAGTTTTATCATCGCTCCAGAATTTTCAAATATATTATATGAATTAACGCGCTTAGCGATAAAAAATTCTTCAATAGTATTAAGCACGGAACTAAAAGGAATTGAACTAGGAACTTCAAAATTTCAAACCTATCTCTTTTTCAAGAAAAAGGGGGTGAACACGCCCTCAACGTATTTATTACCTTTTAAGGAATTGAAATTAAATAAAATTCAAATTCTTGAAAACGTTTGTAAGATTAAAGGCCCCCTCCTCATTAAACCGGAAGACGGCGTCGGTGCTGAATCTCTCTTTTATTACACTTCTCCTTTAGAATTCGAGCAAAACTTCAAGTCCTTCATGGAAAAAGTGGATGATACCCGAAATCATGTCGTGCAAGAATTCATGACCGGTAGAGATTTAAGTTGCTCGCTTATCGGGTATCCTAAAGAAAAGCCTCTAATATTGAGCGTAAATTCACAATTCATCTCGCTCGAAAAAAATGAGCCCAATTCCGAGTATTTCGGCGGAGAAACTCCCACGGATAATATGAAAGCAATTAAACAAGAACTATCTAAATATCTCCCTTCCCTGGATGAAACTATGTTTTTAGGATATTACGGTATTGATTTTATTTTAGAGAAAAATAATCGAATTCATTTCATTGAAATAAATCCTCGATTGACGACTTCCTACGTTGGAGTAAGAAATATCCTCAATGTTAATCCCGCAGAATTAGTTGTTCAATCCAAATTATTGCAAGAACCCCCTCCTTTTGATGTTGAACACCGCTATCATTCTACATTCTTGAGAGTAGAATTAAAAAACTTGAAAGAGTTCAATGATTCAAGGTTTCATGAATCGATCCTTCCCGCCCTCTTGAAAGAAATTCCGGAAATAATTACCCCTCCCATCCAACTTCAATCATCTCTTAATTCCAATCATTTTTCTCCTTATTCAATGTTTATAGCAACTAAAACAAGAAATAAAAAAAGCTCTCATGAGAAAATTCAAGAAATCTTTCGGAAATTCAAGGATCTAGGGCTCGCCCCAATCATGAGCTCCCAATACATGAAAAAATTTTTATTCCCCTAGCAATCTTTACATGAATCCCATGAAGAATAAAAAAAAGAGGGAAAACGAGAGCCATGCTAGTATTCTTAACTACAAATCATTAATCAAAATTAAGAAAAGATTTTTATTTGAATATGCTTGATAATTGAATGATCATGAATAATGAAAATGTACCAAAAGAAGAAACGGAATCTCCCCCTTTATTTAATTACTTAAAAGAAGAGATTCCCATTGAAGAAATACGTGATTATTCCTCACCGGAACGAATTGAATCCATTGATTTCGTAAAAGGATTCGCCATTATCATGATAATGCTTGCTCATATCTCCTACTCTTGGTTCAATGAGGACTGGCTGTTCTTGCATGGATTTGCTTTTGCAATTCTGGACATCTTAGGACCCTCTCTTTTCATTTTTCTATCCGCATTAAGCGTGGTCTTCAGCGTGAGAAAAAAGAAAGGAAAAATGTCGGATAAAGTCATTAGAGCCCGAGTGTTTAGTAGGGCTGGAATGATTATTTTCATCGGGGTACTCATCAACCTTGGCTCCGTCGATACAACATTGTATCCTTTCCCTCTTAATCTTTGGGGCTGGAACATCATCATGTTCATAGGGTTTTCCCAGATTTTCTCATTTTATGCTCTAAAAGTGAGGAGAAAAATGCGAGCTGTAATCGGGACATTCCTCATTTTCATTTCAGAACCCATCAGGAATGCGTTATATTTAGGAAAGGATGAAGATTTCTTAGTCTGGATTGCTCATTACATTATCACGTCCCCGGAGCCTACAACCCCTCTTTTACCCTTTTTATCCATCTGTTTTATCACTACTATTTTTGGAGAATATCTCCATGATGCCATGATCAAGGGGACAAAAGAAGCATATTATCATTTTTTCCATGTTAATTTTATCTGGGGTGTTATTTTAATAGTATTTGGAGTCCTCACGGGTTTACAATCCATGCCTCCCGGTTCTGTACCATTATCGGAATATCCTCATTTTAGATTATTAGAAATTGCAAATATGCAAGATTATATATATTATCCCGGCATGTGGGTGTTCTTAATACGAGGGAAATTCGCAAACATGTGGTATAACTTGGGATGGGCTTTATTAGTTGTTGCCATTTGTTTTTACATCATCGATATTAAAAAATGGAAGGATAATCTCTTTTCCAGCATGCTATTTTATTATGGAAAAACCAGCTTGAGTCTCTTCTTGATCCATTACATTTTTATAACATTATATTATCGGGAATTAGAACTCATTACCTTTATCCCGGTATTTTTATCCTATGTCGGGTTCCTGGGATTAATCTTTTATATTTGGTTTGAATATTTCAATGGCGTGGGAAGCCCTGAATGGATCATGATTCAATTAGGGAGAATTGGACAAAAAACGGAAGAAGTCGTGACAAAAGAAGCAAAATTTGCCATTGAAGTCACCAAAAAGGGTATCATGAAGACAGAGGAAATCATCAAAAAAGAAAAGGAAGAATTAAAACGTTTATTAAAACCAAAAGAAACACCTCACGATCCTTGAAAGAAACTTCAAGGGATCAATTGATTTAATATATTTTCAAAAGTGAGTATTTAAATATCTTGATGATTAATGATTAATTATATGGAAAAAGGGAAATTTCAATTTTCTCTAAATTAAAATTGAGAAGGAGGTTTTCATAATCGAGGAGAGCTTTTTTTATAAATTTAAAATAACATTATTTGGCCCCCCTGGAGCGGGAAAAACTTCTTTATTAATACGGTACATCGAGAATTCCTTTACGGAAGACTTAAAAAAGACGATTGGTACTAATTTTTTAATTAAAGACTTGGAAATAGATAATAAAAAAGTAAGGTTGCTCCTTTGGGATATTGGGGGTGATGAGCGCTTCCAAATCATTAGAACACTTTATTTTAAAGGGAGTAATGCGGCTCTGGGTGTCTATGCCGTGGATTCTACTCAATCCTTGCTTAAACTCCCTGGATGGATTGCTTCCATAAAAAAAAGCGTGAAAAAGCAAATTCCGATAATTATTATAGGCAATAAGATTGATTTAGAGAGGAAAGTAGATAGTTCTGAAGCCGAAGCTCTTGCGAAAAAATTAAATGCAGATTATATCGAAACTTCAGCGAAGACGGGGGAAAATGTGGCTGAAATGTTTGAAAGGATTGCCCACAAATGCTTAGAAGTTCACAAAATAGAGGAATAGCAAGTTTTTGGAGAAAACAAGGCTGTATTTTTTATTTTAACTTTTTTTAAAAGAAATGATGTTCTCTGTATTTTAAATCTCGATATTAAATTTTTTTAATTTTTCGATTAGCTGCTCATGAGTAGTAAATGTTATTGCATTAATTTTTAAATTAGAGGCGGCTCGCACGTTATTCAAGCCATCATCAATATAAATAATTTCTTCCGGCTTGCATCCGGCTTTCTGAATTGCTAATTCAAATATTTTCGGGTCGGGTTTCGTTAGATGTACTTGAAAAGATAAGATTAATTCATCAAAAATATGATTGACATTCCATAATTTTGAATTCAAGTATTCCCAATGGCTTCTATTAATATTTGATAAACAAATTAATTTATAAGAGCCTTTTTCTCTTAATTTTTTCAGCAAGGAAATCATTTCTTCATTCGATTTAGCCAGAACTGAATTAAAGGAAGCAAAAAATTGTTCTTGGGTTAAAGCACATATCTGTAATAATTCACAGGCTTGATGATAAAATTCTTCATCCGAGATGAGGCCTTGGTGATAGGTATCGGACTGTCTCCAAAATTCTAAAAGAAGAAAGCTACCCGGTTTTTTTATGGGGGAGATCTTGATGACGTCATTAAAAAATTTCTCGAATTCGAACTCGACTAATACTCCGCCTAAATCAAAAATAAATGCTTTTATTTGGGTCATGAAAACCTCTTTTTCTAGATTTGCCTGTTATTTTCTATAATAGATTTTAGTACTCATTCTTCTATAAGGGATGGGCAATTTATATTTAGGAAAGTCCTTGGTGTCGGTTTCAAGCATTTCTAATAGTTTTTCTAAGGACACATCGTTAAATTGTTCGAAGGTACGTTTTTTTGGCCCATAAGGTCGTCCAATGAGTCGTTTTCTAATGGAAATCGTGTTATTTTCTACTTCTTTCTTTCCAATAACGACGACGTAGGGAATCCATTCAATTTCCGCTTGGCGAATTTTCTTACTGATGGTTTCTTCTCGATCATCAAAATCTGCTCTATATTTTAGTTTATTGAGCTTTTCTAGGATGGTTTCTGCGTACTCCTTTTGTTCAGGTCCGATGGTTACTATTCGAATTTGAATAGGAGAGAGCCATGTCTTGAAACCAGGGACGAGTTTATCTTTATTCCTCACGGCAGTTTCAATTAATCCCCATAAAATTCGCTCTAAACCCCCGGTGGGGGAATTATGTAAAATGATGGGATGTTGTTTCCGTCCATCTTCATCAATGAATGAAATGTTGTATTTTTGACGCCGTTTCCCTTCATTATCGATCATGTATTCTAAAGAGCTTTCTACATCAATCTGATTAGTGGAAAGAGTTGCACTTTTATTTTGAGCTGAAAGCACGGGTCTCTCGAATTTTAATATGAAATAATAATATCGATCTTCCCATAGTTCTAAGAGAGCAGGCATGTTCTCTTTTTGAATTAATTCAATAATCCACTTTTTATTTTCCTTATAAAAATCTTTCGTAGTTCGAAAAATTATGTGAGTAGGAATGCCAAGATCTTCAAGTAGTTTTTTGATAAGGTCATATTGGAGTTTAAATTCTTCAATAGAGGATTCGAGATCTTTGCAGATCGTATGCATGTCGGGCATGATGAATCCACGCAACCTTCTCAAGCCCGTTAATTCCCCTTCTTGTTCTCTTCTAAAATCGTATTGCTCCCATTCATAAAGCCGTAATGGAAAGTAACGCGGTTTGAGATTCATATGGCTCACCATATCAAATAATAAGAAATCTGAAGCAAATCGAAGCAAGTATCTATCACTGCCCGATTCTACCCAATAAGTTCTGGCGGGAAATCGGGCCGTTTGAGCCGTAAGTTTATCGTTTTTCACGGTATACATTAAGGGTGTATCGATTAACACGGCACCAAAATCAATGATGCGATCTTCGATGTAATTTTTAATTAGATTCTTCATGATCACTCCTTTTGTATACCATCGCAAGTTGCCGGCATCAGTATTTTCATCAAAATCTACCAGTTCAAATTCTTTCATTATCTTGATGTGAGCAGGTTCCACTCCTTTATCTTCCCGTCTGGCTTTCAATTCAGAATTCAAAAAGGCGTAAAAATCCTCATCTCCAACGCCTTTTATGGGGATTACTTCATTATTTTCATCAAATTTTAGTGAAACTTCTTTTCCTTGGGGCGTGATGACCTTGAATTCTGAATTTATAACGTGTTCTTCTGGCTGAATGTAGAGCTTTACGTCCCGGTACATCTCAGCAACTTCATGCCCGATACAATTTATTTTAAACGATTTATACCAACCAAACGGAGAAAAATAAGCTTCAATCCCCTTTTCTTCCAGATTTCTTGCGATTTTCGGACAGACATCCTTGGCTTCCGGTTTTTTGCTTAAAAACTTACTCAAATGCGCCCAAGGATACACCAACACCTTATCCACTTGATACTTGCTCCGATCCTTGCATAATTCCACATGATCGCGGGGTTTGCCTTTAATTTCTCCTTTCTCAATTTTTCGATTATATTCCCGGATCTCTTCATTTTTTTTGTTGATTTTTTCAGGAAACCCAGAAATTAAATAGATGGCCTCCTCAATCACGTCGGCTGCTTGCTTAGCTATTAAATCGGTATCGTAGGTATCTTGATCTTCCACGGACACGAAAGCGACTAAGATTAATCCCTTTAAATCGATGATATCCCCTTCAAATTCTTGGGGATTAGAAGTCGCCTTGCTATTTTTAACGACTTCAACATTTTCCGAGTGAATCATCAAGATTTTCATAAAATTTCTTTCCCGTTCGCAAAAATTCTAATAAAATCGTTAATTTTGTTAATTTAATTGTTAAAAGAATGAATATATATTTGTAAAAAGAATGAATCTTAAAAAGATTTTCGCAGAAATTACGAAAAAGCTTGACGACATGGAAGAAGAAAGGGAAAAAATTTTACGCTTGTCTCGAGAAATGATTCGAAATTGCAGTATTGCGATAAAATCCATTCATAGAAAGGAGAATGAAAAATATCATCAAGAAATAGCTGAATTGAGTTCTATGCATGAAGAATTAACTCGGCTTGTAAATACACATCCTTTATATTTTGGAAAATACTTGAAAACAGCCGAGCAAGAATTCACTGAAGCTTTATGCCTATTTTCCATTATTAATAATCAAGAAATTCCTGCTCCGAGTGAATTAAAAATTGATGAAATCAACTTTTCCTTGGGCTTAGCGGACGTGATTGGTGAATTAAGAAGATATATCTTGGATAACATGCGGAAAGGAAATATGGAAAATATCGAGACGCTTTTAAGCGAAATGGACGAAATTTATACCTATTTATTTTCCTTGGATTATCCAAAGGGTATCACTCAAGAATTGCGTCATAAAACTGATGTTGCTAGAAATTTAATTGAAAAAACGAGAGGAGAGGTTACTTTAGCTCTATTACTACATAAACAGCCTCACGAGATAAAACAAGCATTTAAACCCTCCTCTGATCCAATATAATGAAGAACATCATGAGGGAATAGAATGCCATTCGATATTGAAAAGATAAAGAAGCAAGCAAAAGAAGATTACGAAAAAGCATGGTTAGCGACCAAGGATTTACTCGATTTGAAAGGAAATCTTTTTACGCTCCGGAAACTAAAAGGAATTCCTCACGTGGTGAATGAATTCATCTGCAATGCAAGAAAAGAAATAATCAATTTAGGATTTGAAGAATTGATCCTTCCCATGTTTGTTGAGGAAGAGCACGTGTATAAACAATATGGGCCGGAGGCTGCTTTAATCTTAGATAGATTATTTTATTTAGCGGGCTTGCCCCGACCTGATATAGGAATTTCAAGAGAAAAAATATCAGAAATTAAAAAACGAGTCATCAATTTTGACAAAGAAGAGAAACTGAAATCCATTTTTAGAAGATATAAAAAAGGAGAAATAGAATCCGATGATTTAATTGAAATTTTTGTAGAAGAATTAGGATTAAAGGAAAATCAAGCTTCAGAAATTTTAGATAAGGTCTTTCCTGAATTGAAATTGTTGAAGCCCATTCCGACAAAGCTGACACTCAGGAGCCATACTACGGCCTTGTGGTTTAAAGTATTGAAGGAATTAATCAAAAAAAGACAATTACCCCTTCAATTTTTCACTATAGCACCTAAATTTCGACGTGAACAAAAAATCGATGCTACTCATTTATATTGTTCTAATACCCTTTCTCTTGTCATCGTGGCTGAAAAAATTTCCTTAGAGGATTGTCAACGAATTGCGCACACGATTTGTGAACGGTTAGGATTTAAAAACAGCCGAACGGAAATTAAAAAAGCCACTTCCAAATATTATGCACCTCAGACTGAATTTGAAATATTCGTAGAACATCCCCGTACTAAAGAATGGATTGAAATTGGCGATGGAGGATTCTACAGTCCTGTAAGTCTAGCACGATATAATATTTCACATCCCACATTCAATATCGGTTTTGGAGTAGAAAGAATTTGTATGATAAAAAGTGAAGTCGAAGACATTCGTAAATTAGTATATCCTTATTTTTACGAGGAAACTGCTTTTTCAGATAGAGAAATAAGTAAAGGCGTGAAATATAAACATGTTCCCATGACTGATAAGGGTATTGAAATTAAAGAAGCTATAATGAAGGTTGCCAGGGAAAAAAAAGATGAGATGTCGCCTTGTGAAATCATCGCATGGGAGGGGATCGTGAAAAATAAAAAAATCATGGTCACCCTATGGGAAAAAGATGAAGGAGTTCGGCTCTTGGGACCAGCAACGTTTAATAAAATCTGGGTTAAAGATGGAAACATTTTAGGCTTAGCTCCCGAAAAAAATCCAGAAAAGGGCGTTGACACGGGAAAAACTTATATTGAAGGAATTGCTAATGAAATGGCTTATAACATCGAAGTATTACTCGACCAAGGAATCACTCAATATAACCATAGAATAAAAATGTGTTATCGAGCCTCTGAAATTAATGTTGAAGTGGATGATATTATTTTAGAATACATCCACTCTAAACAAAAGAAAGTAGATATTAGAGGTCCCGTATTCATGGGCCTCTCTTTTAAAGTAATGGAATAGAATAAATTTCAAAGGTAAAGAGATGAAAAAAAAGAAAGTTCTAATTGCCGGAACCTTTGACCTCATCCATCCGGGACATATTTTTCTCATTAATAAGGCGGCAAAATTGGGAGAAGTTCATGTAATCGTAGCCACCGATAAGAACAGAAAAATTTATTCTGGAGAAAAACCCATTATTAATGAGCTTCAGCGATTAGAAGTGGTAAAACATCTAAAAAATGTAAAGAGCGCTCGGTTGGGACGTAGGGATAATAACACGCTAAAAACAGTCCAAGAAATCAATCCCGATATCATCTTATTGGGGCCCAATCAGAAATATAGCATTGAAGAGCTTAAACAAGGATTGAATGCCATGGGATTGGGACACATTGAAGTTAAGCGCCTAGAGCGCTATTATGACGCCTATGAATTTACAAGTTCTACTAAAATTAAGAAAAAAATCATAGAAGAATATAAAAAAGGAAATATTCGGGTTTAAATGAGCGAAAAAAATAATAATGAAATTGAGAGTCTCACCCCGGAGAATTATCATAATTGGTTTACGCTATATCATCTCTGCCAATTATTAGGAAATCGAAGAACAATTGAGATCACCAGTAAAGAACTTGGACGCCTCATGAAAATTTCTCAACAAACCGCCTCTCGAAGAATAAATGATTTAGTGGATTTGAATTGGATTAAGCGGAAAAAAATCGGCAAAATTCAGAAAATCGTAATCACGGAAAAAGGTGCGAATTTAATGCTTTCCACGTATAAAAATTTGAGAAAACTTTTAGAATCTATTTTTATCGTCGGAGAGGTAACGGAAGGCATGAAAGAAGGAGGTTATTACGTAGCTATTAAAGGCTATTATGATCAATTCGTAGAAAAATTGGGATTTAAACCTTATAAGGGTACCCTTAATTTAAAATTGAACGATATGGATAAAGAAATCCTTAGTGAGAAGATGAAAACAATCAATCCTGTCGTGATAGAAGGATTCAAAGATCAAAGTCGAGAATATGGCCCCGTTTTATGTTATGACGTCATCATATCTCCTTTCCATGATAGAAAAGATGAAGTAAAAGCAGCTATCTTGGATATTGAACGCACTCATCACGAAAAAAATATTATTGAAATCCTGGCAGAACCTTATTTACGAGACCGTTTCAAATTAAAAAACGGTGATAAAGTAATCTTAACATTAAATAATCCAGGAGAATTATCGAAAAATTATTAAGAACATTTTTCGCTTTTTGAAAAAAAATAAAAAATAAAGATTAAGATAAAGAAATATAATTACTATTCTAAGTTTTCTTCCTTTTCCCGTGATTCTTCAGCCTGAGAATCATTCTTTTTAATTAGGGTGTTGATTCTAAAAAATCTAAAGATTGCGGTTCCAATTACTAAAAACATGAATAAGAATAGGAGCTCTAATAAATATCCAATAAAATATCCTAAAATTTGACTGACAACCAAATAAAATAAGCGTTCCGAACGAGCCATGAGTCCAAAATCAAAATCTCCCTTGAAAATCGTTTCCGCCCGTGCCCGACTATAACTTATCATCAGAGATGAAAATAGAGAGAAAAATATGACTAATTTCATGTCAATAACGCCCCATAAAATGAAATCCCAACAATACAATAAAAGAGCTAAAAATATTAAAAATTCAGAGAATCTATCTAAAGTAGAGTCTAAAAATGAGCCGAATTTGGAGGTTTTTTTGCTTATTCGGGCTAAGGTGCCATCAACCCCGTCAAACACTCCAGTTAGAAAAATGAAAATAGCGGAAATTAATAAATTTCTAAAAAAAACCAAAAAGATGTAACTTAAAAATGAAAAAATGAGCATTAAAAAGGTCGCTATATTAGGAGTAACTCCTATAAAGGATAAGATTCTTGCCAAGCCCGTGATGAGAGGCTTGAAAATTATTCTCAAGCGAAATTTTGAAGGCATGATCTTTTTTATGTACCCTCATTTCTTTTAATGGTAATACTATAAATGTATAATGTTTTATTTGTTTTATAGATTTAATAATGTAAACTATAGAAAAAAAAGGAACATGAAATTACGATTAGTATTAAAAACAACGACGAAAAAGAACAAAGAAGTCATGATTAAATTTAATATTGCTCCGAGCAAGCATTTGGGGTTCATTAATTTTATCAATCTTGCCTTAAATCAAGGAAATCCCGTTACCCTTTATTTTGAAAAAATTTCTAAAACAGGAGTTCGAGAGGAAAGTAAGATTGCGGGAACATTTAAATTTGAAGGACGGGATGATAAAAATTTAACCGAATTGGAAGAAGAAATAAAAAATGACAGGGCCATGAAAAAGAAACAAAAACAAAAACAAAAACGTAAATAAGGTTTTTACCTTTTTTTAAATTCATCTATATTTTCATACCAGAATGAAATTTTCTTAAGGATAAGATTTTATCATGAAAAATAAAATCAAGGTTAAAATTCCCGGAAGAATTTGCATTTTGGGTGATAAAGTTGATCTACTCAAGAAGCCTGTCATCGCAATGGCAATTACCCTCATGATGGAAATTCAATATGAAGAAAATCCCGATGGCATGGTAGAATTTTATAGTCATGACACTAATGAGCATGTTACATTCGCTTTAAATGAAAAACCTCCCCTCGCTATTGATCTTGCCTATTGGAGCGTGTTATTCGAGAGACTTCGCCCGAAAATTAATAAAGGTTTTAGAGTAGAAGTTAAATCTGATATACCAATAGGATGTGGATTATCAACGTCTGCCGCTGTATCCGTGGGATTTTTAAAAGTTTTAAATCAAGGTTTTAATCTTAACTTGACAACTAAAGAAATTGCTGAGCTGGCCTATTTAGGAGAAAATCATGATTTAGGAATTCAATGCGGACGCATGGATCAATATTCCATTGCGTTTGGAGGCGTTACATTCATTCATACAGATGAAAATCCTCGGGTAGAATATTTAAACGTGGAAGAATTGCCCATTGTTGTTGGAGATTCTTTGGAAGAGAGGAAAGCGGCTTCTGTATTAAATCGCATAAAGAAACAAATCTTGGAGAAAGATCCAACCACATTAAATGCATTTAAAGTGATTGAACGTTGCGTGCTGGAAGGAAAAGAAGCATTATTAAAAGGAGATTTTAAGAAACTTGGTAAATTAATGGATCTCCAACAAGAGCAAGAAATTATCTTAAATGCTCACACGGACAAGATCTTAAAATTATGTTCCGTCGCTAAAGATGCTGGAGCGCTTGGTGCTAAGCAAATGGGTGCAGGAGGTGGAGGCTGCATGCTGGCGCTCTGTCCAAATAACCAAAAAGAAGTTGCAAGAGCTATAGAAAAAGCGGGAGGAAGAGCTTGGATATTTAACATTTTTAGATATTAAAATTTTTCGATTTTTACATTAAAAATTTTTAACTGGTTTATTCGTTCGTCCATTTTTAGGGAAATATTTTTTATTGATTTTTTTCAAGCGTGATAAAATTCAGTTTTAATAAACTTTTACAGCAATTAAACACTTTCCTTGAATTTATCTTTAAATCTTTCGAAATTTGAGCAATTGTCCGCTTTCCATCCATGTGTTTAAATATTTTAGAAGCCTCTTTATCGCTCATGTAAATATTAGGATTCATTAATTTTTTCCCTTTTATTTTCGGTATTAAATTATTGAATTCTTGTTCTAAAAAAGCAGTTTCTTGTCCTAATTCCCCGGTAGGCTCGATTTTTTCTTTAATCTCATTGAATAATTTGATAACTTTTCCTTTAAACTCTTGTTCTTCCTCCTTTTGTTCTTCTTCTACGTGTTTTTTTACGATTTCTTCAAAAGATTTAAACATTTCAGTTCTGCCATTCCATTTAAGAATCTGAGTAAGATTATACATTTTTAAAAATGTATGAGATAATCTCTTAAGGGTCCTCTGAACATTCGCACCATTTGACGTTTCGTCATATGTTGCCAGAAAAACGAGATTGGGGATGCTTTTATCTTTGAAAAAGGATAATTTTAAATTGGTTTTTGATAATTCTAATTGCTTAATAGAGCCGAGGTTTTCAAATTGATCCGAGAAAGAATTTAAAGCAGAAAAAAATCCTGATAAAAGCAAAAGGTTGTTTTTATTAGAAAAAAGAGAAGTAGAGGACAGAGAAGTCGATCTCGAATAAAGGGGAACACCATCTTTAATAATGACCACATCTTTTATCATTTTAAATCATTACCTTTATTCTAAATCTCAAAGCTTTAAATTCCTAAGGAAAGAAAAAGGAATTGTAATATTCAAGAATCCAAATTATTTAAATTGCTCAAAAAAAAAAAATAAATGTATTATGCCAATATATATTTAAAAATTATTCCTCGCTTGATAAGAGATTAATTTCTTTAAATCATGATTAAAATAACCTCATCTCCTCTTTTCTTAAACTTCAAAAGAAATTATTTATTTTTTTTCGTTAACTCATGATGAAAAAGAATCAGATGAAAGCGATAATTCTAGCAGCGGGAAAAGGAGTTCGAATGAAACCCTATACGGATGTTTATCAAAAAACCATGATCCCCATTCATGATAAACCTTTATTAGAATATATTATTCAAGGATTAATCATGGCTGGTTTTCAAAAAATAATAATCGTAGTAGGTTATAAAAAAGAACAAATCATCAGGTATTTTGGAAATGGAAGCAAGTGGAATATCAAGATCGATTATGTTGTTCAAGAAACCTTGAATGGAACGGGAGGTGCTGTATTATCATGTGAACATTTAATCCAAGAAGATCATTTTTTTTTAACTTGGGGAGATATCTTGGTGCCCTATAAAATTTACGAGCAAGTTGTAGAGGTGTTTGAAAAAGAGAAAGAAGATTTCATCCTCGTAGCTAATTATTTGAAAAATCTTCATAAAGGATGCGCTATCTATTGTGAAAATGATCGGGTAATCAATATGGTTGAAAAACCTCCTAAAAATTCTACGATCTCAAATTTAAACAATTGCGGAATCTTCATCTTCTCGCGTGAAATCTTTGACGTACTAAAATCATTGGAATATTCTGAAAGAGGAGAAATTGAAATACCAAACGCATTAACCCAAGGAATCAAGCAACGAAATTGGAAAATCCGTGTAATTAAAATGGCTCCTTCTCAATTCAGAGGCGATTTTGGAGATAAAAAAGAATATGAACGATTGAAAGAAGATCGTAGTTGGTTGAGCGAATTGTATTAAAATTTTCGCTCAATTTTAATTAAAAATGATCATATTAAAATTTGCTTACTCATCCTCGATAAAATAATCATCAAATTTCAAGCCCAGAATTCCGGTTAATCTTAATAATTCTTCTTTAGAAAATAACGTAGTGAGCTCCTCATCATTTAAATTTTTCAACTTTATTAATTTTTGAAGCCCCATACCTATTTTCCTTGAAATTTCTTCGGAATCATCCAATGTTAATTTACCAATAATGCTTTTAATTTCAGGTTCAAAATAAAAAATTTCTTCGATGGTTTTATTAAACGTTTCGGCCAATCTAAAAGAAAGAGTTAATGATGGATTATATGCTCCTTTTTCTAAAAAATATATTGTCTGCCGGGACACGCCTACTAAATTCGCTAATTCTTGCTGGGATAAATTCTGAGCTTCTCTTAATTCTTTTACTCTCGATACCAATCTTTTTTTAAATTTTATCGTTCCCATTTTTTTTTTATAGTATACTATATTTGAATTTGCTCAGATCCCCTAATTTTTTACTTGCTTGTACCGAGTAACTGGTAATATACGGGTATTAAAAAAATAAAAAAATAAAAATAAAAAAACCTCACGTTAATTTAAATAAATCTTCAATTTTGCAATTTAAGACCTCAGCAATCTTCAAGGCAAGCGTCAGACTTGGATTATATCTACCTTCTTCTAAATACTTGATAGTTTGAATCGGCACTCCCACTTTTTCTGCTAATTGAGCCACGGATAAATTAGCTCGTTCTCTTAATTCAGCTATCCTCGTCTCGAGAAATTCTCCTTCTCGCATTTTCGATAAAATGTATGAAATGAAATTATCAAAAGCAAGCTCTTCCGGTTTAAAAATTTTATCTTCTAATCCACTAGGAATGGCTGAATATTTAATTATTTGTTCCTTGATCTTTTGTTCAATAATGTTGGGATCTTTTAAGCCGGGAATGTATCCTTCTGGTCGAATGACGCCTCCTTGAGAACCAGATGCTGCCGCAGCACTACCAGCAGTTTCTATCTTCACCGTATATAAACCATAGACCCGATCAAAAACTCCATTAGTAATATTAATGTTTTGAATTCGACTATAAGGGATGGTTGCCCTCGTTCGAGTAAAAACACCGTGAATTATAATGATTTCATTTTCAAAAATAGAGAATGAAAATCTCCGCACATAAGCAGATAAATAAAGTGAAGTCGGTATCATGATGATTATAAATGGGAGTATGATTGAAAAAAAGATCACCCATATGGCAATGATAGGCGTAAAGTCCGGCTCGAACAATATTAGTAAAATGTATAGAAGCAACAAGAATGCGTCAATAATTAATAATACTATTCCTGTTTTGAGTAAAACTTTTTTTCTGAAATCTGAGCTAATCGTTCCCGTAAAAGATGGTTCTTTATTGCTCATGTTCTTCCTCATTTTTTTACTTTTTAATAAAAATTTCTTCAATGTTAAATGAACCTTACATCATATTTAAATATTATGATCATGAAAAAATAAATCTTTTTCGATTAAATAATGAGAATTAATTATAGGGGTAGACCCATCTGATTATCATTAGTAGCAAATTAAAATATTACTCAACAAGTAAAACAAAGTTTACAATCATTAACAAATATTGTTTTAATAATGTGAACATGGATTCAATCGCTTGAGTAAAAATTAATTCAAATTAAATGGAATAAAAAGGATGATTAAAATAAAAAATGGGAGAAAGTTTTCAAAGTTTATTTTTGATCTTGATCATGGGCGTTGTAAAGCGTTCCTCGTGACACTGTGGGCATTTAGAAGGAATTTTTAACTTACCACTATTAAAATGCTGCTGATATCCACATTTCAAGCAGGTAATCGGTTGAATTGAAATCTTTTTTCCTTCTCTTTTAATTTTCCTCGCAATGAAATTGAAATCATCAATAAAAGACTGAAGGTTGGGATAAGATAACGCGTCCATGATTTCCTTTAAGTGATATTTTCCTTGAACTCCTCTAAACCATTCCAGAAGCTTTTCTTTTCTTGTCTTCCACTCTATAGACACGACATTTATCCCTCCTTTTTAGTTTTTCTAATTTAGATCTCTTGTTTAATTGAAAAACTCTTTTTTAATCAAACGAGATTCAAGTAATGGAAAAAAATTTAGATATATAATTTTTTTAGTTAGATATTATTTTTATCTAGAGAAATTCATTCTTCTTAAACAGGAGGTTTTAAAAGTGAGAAAAGTTAGATATTATGAACACGAAAAATATGAACCCGTAGTAGGAACGTTCGCAACGGCTTCTGTATTTACCTTTGTCGGTATTATATCCCTTATTTTTTTAAGATTGAATATTGATTTTTTGAGCTTACGTCATTGGGGCTATTGGATGCTAATTCCCGCTTTTTTCATCTTTATTGGAGGTTTTCGCCAGTTATATACTAATAACCAATATAAAAAAGCCCTTTTAGCGACATTAATGGATAGAAACATGGAAGGTACTCATGAACTCGAAAAAATTGCTCAAGAAGTTGGACTCGAGCCAAAGGTTGTGTTGCAAATTCTCATGAGTCTAAGAGAAAAAGGCTTAATAAAATATCGTTTCAACTCTGAATCAGGGGAAATCATCTTAGGAGAATCCACACGATATAGACCCGTTGAAGAGCGTGTATCTACGAGGAAAGCTAAATCTGCTTCAATTACTCCTATGGAAAAGAATTATTGCATTTATTGTGGCCAACCGTTAAATCAAGGAGCTCGATTCTGCGAATATTGTGGTTCTGAAGTATGATTTTACCCGAAGTTAATTCATGAGGAGATTCTCCGTTAATTTTTCTCCCTTTCTTTTTTACTTCTACCCCCTCAATCCTTAAGTCCGTTTTTTTCCTTGCTTGAACCCATTTTATCTTAGCTAATTACGCTTGAGTTGTTAACTTTTCACTCATGTTAATAGTAAGCGATAATTTAGAACCATATTGGCTACATGGAGTATTAAGTCATGCCTTCGTAGCCCCAATCACGGTATTTGGCCTCTATCTTGGAGCAGAATTAATGGCGCCTCATCAGAAAAAGCTCATACTCGTAATTTCCGTGTCCTTAGCGCTTCTTTTTGATTTTATCTATTCTTTATAGCTCTCTTGATGCACTGACCGATCTTGGTGTAATAACCTTTCTCATGAGCATAGGCATGATTTATTCATTAGTTTTTCAATGGTTAGGAATTAGGCACTACGGTTTACTTCAGTGGAATGAATCATGACCTTGAATCCTTCCCCATTTTCTTATTTTTATAATAAAAGAAAGTGTGGAAAGGTCCTCACGATCTTCAATTCAAGACTTTTTCATTTAGGTTTATAGACCATGCTGATTGGCGCCACGTTTCTTGCAGAAGGTTTCCTATCATGATAAGAAAGATTAAAACCAAGAGCGTTCTCGTTTTCTCTATTAGGTGGTTAAAATTTAAATTATAAACAAGTGCAAGTTTGATTAAATTCCAATTTATCTCTTCGAACCATTCTTTCTGAAATTTAGAAATACAGGTGAGAATGGGCGTCCCAAAGTGATGGCCTAATAATAAATACAGGTAAAAATTCAGGAAAGAAAAAATGAAGATCATAAGGAAAAATCCAGTAATGATAACTCTTCGATAATAAAGATTTCTCATTTTAACTATACCATGAAAATACGTTGAAAATCCAAAAGCAAGAAGGGGTAAGGTTCCAATTAATCCTCTCATGCCAAATGAACATCCGGCAGCTGGTGCATACCATATCGCCCATAAATAACTCTGGAGAAAAAAACCACTCAACAATACGAGTCCATCCGTGTTCTTTAATTCTCTTGTTAGAAAAAAATAAAGGAATCCTAAGAGAAATACGATCGTAAGGGGATGCCAAACAAAAAATCCGTGCTGTCCAAACCATACTTCTTTTAAATCAGGGTTAAATACGTGAAATTGAGAGGGATCTTGGGCTCCGGGTGTAGGAGAACCAAACTGTACTTGCCATGCGATTAATTGAGGTAAAAACCCAAGAATAAACCCCATTATCATTAAAAAAAAATTTAATACCATTTTTGCGGCTGTTCTCATGATTGAATGATGTTTACATGTATTTAACAATGTTTTATAGAGTTGTGGCATGAAAATAACAGCAAATAGAACATTTTGCCATCGCACTAGTGAAGCTAATCCTAAAATAAATGCACAAAAAAATAATTGTTTTGTATTTAAAATATCGTGCCATTTAACCCAAAGATACAACAATACGGATACCATGAAAAAAGAAATCCCATGAGCCATTAAAGGTCTGCTAAAAACGTAAAAGAATAGGGGGGTGCAAGAAAAAACGGCCACTTGCACCAAGATTGGGTTTATAGAATAATATTTTTGTAAGCTTTTTCCTAAAATCTTTAAACCTAACCATGTATAAAATATTGTTCCCACATTCACCACGCAGATGTTAAACCAAAACACGTTGACGTAAGGAGGTGTCCAACCGAATAAAAAAAATGCGATTTGATTATGAATATAGTAAAAAAAATGGCCTATAATGTAAAATGGTGCCCAGAATATCGCAGGCCCTACGGACCATTGATTTGGCCTCTTTTGAATCGGTAAAGGAAAGTTTTTCAGATTATTATAAATGTTCAAATCAAAATCTTCAAAAATAGAAATTAGTTGAGCAAAATAATACAACCCATCAAATGAATAAAAACTAGGGCCATGGGATAAAAAAACATAACAAGCTATGAAAAATAGATCAAACATGTTAAAGTTCCATCCATCTTTCATTTCTTGAAATCGATTTTTTAAAAAATTCAGTATTGAAAACCGTTTATTCATGATTTACTCTCAAGATCCATTGATATATTTAATTTATCTTTTTTCTTGATGATTCTCCCTTGTTTTATTTTTTCATGTAAATTTTAGTTAGAGAGATGAGTTCTTTTTTGGTTCAGAAAAGTATTATTTTCATTGTTTTTGGCCCGTTCATGTTAATGCACGCATTTATTTTTCAGCTCCTTTCATAAAAATAAGTAGCGATTTTCCCGCTCCCCTTAGTACACATGATCATTTTTTTCAATTTTAAAATTTCAGAAAACGATTGCAATTCATAACCATGCGAAATAATGACGGCTCCTTTTTTAGCCGTTTTAAGAACATGTTTAAGATAATTCTGCATGGGTGGAAAGGAATAAATATATATGAAATCTTGCTCCTTGAGATTAAATTCAAATAGATCCCCTTTTTTAAACCGTACTTTTTTCAAAGATTTTTTCTTCCTTTTCTCCTTTTTTTTCATTTTTTTTACCATTTTTTTTGATAGATTATAATAATATTCATCCAATTCCACCCCTACCGCCTCGATCTCATGATTTATTGCCGTATGAATGACCACCCTTCCATCTCCTGATCCTAAATCTATTAATTTTTGCCTACTTCCCCTTTTCAAGCCAAATTCCCGTTCTAACACTTGAAATATTTTGGTAATGCAATCCATATCAGTTTCCAAGAAAGGTAAAATCAATTTTGAAGAAAACTCCCGAAAATTTTCCTTTTTTCTTTTCATGATACCATGAACATGATAATCTTTTTTAATGTTTTAATTATTTTCAGGAAAAATAAAAATTTTTTCAAGCCCATTCGGGATATCTAGATCAGCACGAGAAGGATTAATCCCTCCAAGCTTTTAAAAACTTCTTTTTTTTCACATCCCTTCATTATCTAATTTACCTTATTTAAAAATGGGGTTAAAAATTACAACGGCCGACCATGTTGGGAGCCGCTTGAGATAATTCAATTTTAGAGGAATGGAGTCCATATTGGGGCCCAGAGGGAAGGCCGTCT
>JALGVJ010000036.1 GCA_029838195.1 Promethearchaeota archaeon | reverse complement strand
GTGGTTTCATGTAAAAAAAAGGGGTAAAAGGGTTAATAGAACCTTGTAATATGTAGGTGATATAAGAGAAAAGATTTTAAGAAAGCGAAGTTAATTTATGCATTATAAATAATTAATTAAGGTTTAAAAAAATTGAAGGCAACAGAAATAATTCTGGTTCCTGAAACACACTGGGATAGAGAATGGTACTCATCCTTCCAGAAGTTTAGGGCACGGCTGGTTTTAATGATGGATAAATTATTATCAATTTTAGACTTGGACTCCTCCTATGCGAACTTTACTTTTGATGGTCAAACGATTCCCATTGAAGACTACCTTGAAGTAAAGCCCGAGAAAGAAGAAGAAATAAAAAAATTCGTGCGAGAGGGAAGGCTTTCGATTGGCCCATTTTACGTGCTTCCCGACGAATTCTTGATTTCGGGAGAATCATTAATTAGAAATCTCTTGATTGGGCATCAAATTGCTCAAAAATTTGGAAGAGTAATGAAAGCCGGTTATATTCCCGATCCTTTTGGTCACATTGCCCAATTACCCCAAATTTTGAAGGGTTTTGAAATTCCTTCAGTGATTTTTTGGAGGGGGTTTGGGGACGAATTTGAAGCCTTAAAATTGAACATGGAATTTATCTGGAATTCTCCTGGAAAAGCGGCCTCAATCTTAGCAATTCATTTAATCATGAGTTATGGTTCATTAGCTGATCTAAAAACAAAACAAATAAAGGGACGATTTAAACCGGCAATTAGAAAAATCAAGAGTGTAGTATCAGCTTTGGAAAAACATACGGCTACACCTTACGTGCTTTTGAATAATGGCTCGGATCATCATGAAGCTGTTGCGGAAATTCCTGCTATTATTAATCAATGGAATGAAGAATTTCCAAACAAAAGAATAGTACAAAGGGATTTTGAATATTATGCTAATAAAGTATTAAAAACAAATGCAAAATTAAAAGAATTTGAAGGGGAATTAAGGGGGGGAAAATATGCGCATTTGCTTTCAGGAGTGTTATCAGCTCGGATGTGGATTAAACAGAGAAACACGCAAATAGAATATTTATATGAAAAATATGCTGAACCCTTCTCGACAATTGCGTGGATTATAGATAGAACCGGTAAGTTTGAATATCCGCAGTCCTATTTTCTTACAGGGATAAAAGAATTACAAAAAAATCATCCGCATGATTCTATTTGTGGCTGTTCAATTGATCAAGTACATGAGGAAATGAAAACAAGATTTGATTGGTCCGAACAAATTGCTTTAGAACTGTTGAAAAACGCAATCATCTCTCTTTCAGACAAGATTCAAATGAAAAAAACAGAAAAAGGCATCATTCCCATCATTGTAATTAATCCCTTACCTTGGAATCGAAATGATGTTGTAAGATTTAATGGAATATTCACAAAAAACACCACAGAAGAAACAATTTCAAAAAGCATTCGCATTTTAAATAATAATGGCGAGGAAATCGCGTTTCAAACCCATGTAGTGGAAGAAGAACCTCGATATACTCAAGAGTCGAACGTGAGTTATGAAATTAGTTTTATCGCACGAGTGCCTTCGCTTGGTTATCGGGTTTACTACATTGAAAGTGATAAGGCATCCCAAAAAAATGAGATAAAGTCGGACGATTTTAAAATAACTTCCAATACGATTGAAAATCAATATTATAAAATCGAACTGAAAGAAAATGGCCAAATGAACCTATTAGATAAATCCACGGGCATTCTTCATGAGGACACGTGCTTTTTTGAAGATGTGGGAGATTGGGGCGATGAATATGATTATTCAGGGCCAAACGAAAATCAAAAGGATTTGAAATTCACCAGTCAGAATTTAATCATGAAAGAGATATCTCCTCTTATTGATGGACCTTCAATAAAAACTTTACATCTTAAAATGGCATTAAACCTTCCCGTGTCCCTTACACCAAATAGAAATAAACGCTCTGAAACATTAATAGAGAATAAGATCGACGTATTTATCTCGTTATACAAAGAGATTAACCGAATTGATTTCAAAATCAAAATCGAAAATAAAAGTAAGGATCATAGAATTCGGATTTTATTTCCCTCGAATATTAAAGCGACAACGGTCCATGCGGATGGACATTTTTACGTGATCGAGAGGAGTATAGATATTCAAAAGGCAGGTAAATGGGCCCAAGATCCCCTCCCCATGAATCATCAAAAAGATTTCATCGCCGTTCAGGATTCATCTCGTTGCATGGCAGTTTTGAATAAAGGATTACCTGAATATGAAGCCATTAAAAATCAAGATGGTAGCATCACTCTGGCGATCACTCTTTTACGGTGTGTTGAATGGTTATCTCGCGGTGATCTGGCTACAAGAAAATCCAATGCGGGTCCTGATCTAAAAACGCCGGGAGCTCAATGCTTAGGAACTCACGAATTTGAACTTTCTTTAATAATTGAAAATGGTAAGGGGAATTGGTTAGATGCTGAGATTCCATGTAGAGGAAAGGAATTCAATAATCCCTTAAAAATACTTTGTCCCATGATGATTGAGACACCCATGCGCCTAGCAGATAAGATCTATTTTGCTCAAATGGGGATTCTCTCCTATTTCATGAAACCTCGCCCATCAGATGTAGAACATTATTTACCGGAAAACTTTAGTTTTCTTAAAATTGAAAACAAAAAGATACAGCTAAGTGCTCTAAAAAAAGCTGAGAGGAGTAATGAGTTAATTTTAAGGTGTTATAATCTTTCTAACAAAATAGAAGAGAGTAAAGTTGTTTTTAATGAATTTTTGAAATTAAAATCAGCTGAATTGGTGAATTTTTTAGAAGAAATTCCAAAAACTTCGATAAAAGCTCAATGCAAAATGGTTAACGAGAATTCTCTCTGGCTACAATTGCAACCCCATGTCATTGCCACTATTAAAATTAAATATTAGTTTAGGAAACTCTATTTAATTTTTTTTTTAAATTTCAAAATAAATTAAAGTAATTTAAAGTACCACAAAAAATTTCAAAATTTCTAACTCATATAGCGATTAAATACGAGTTCCGATATTATTTATTATTTGTAACAATTACGAATTGTAAAGATTTGGAGATCTTTTAAATTATTGAAGATTTTTTAACATCCATGATTAAAGATGTCCCATTTCATTTAATTTAATCAAAGAAATTTCAATCATTATTTTGGTCTTTATTATTTACACTTGCTCAAAATTACAACAAAAAATTGTACAATAAAGTAAAGAATCAGTTAAAATAGAGGCAAGTCATGAAATTAGGAAAATATATTCAATTATACATCCCAAAGATTAATGCTGCCATCGAAAAAATATACTCGGATAAAATAAATCGAGAAGAACATCCCTTTCTAAAGCATTATTACACGGAATTAAAGGATTATTTTTTATCGGGAGGGAAGCGGATTAGACCCCTCTTGTGTATAGCAGCTTACAATGCTTTTATCAAGAAAAAAGAGGAAGGAGATAGAATCATAATTCCAAGCGTGGGCATAGAATTTCTACATAATGCTTCTTTAATTCATGATGATATCATTGATAAAGATGATTTTAGGAGAGGACAACCGGCGTTCCACTATAGATATAAGATGTATCACGAAAACTATAAAATAAAAAAAATGGATAAAATTGATTTTGGAAATTGCATTGGAATCATTGGCGGCGATTCTGCTTTTTTCTTGGGTTTAGAAGCTTTTCTAAACAATGATTTTGAAAAAGAACTCAATCTTGAAGCAATTAATTATTATGAAAATGCATTTATCGATGTGAGTAATGGCGTGCTCATTGAAATGGACATGGTAAATCGAGAATGCAATTCCATTGAAGAATACATTACGATGATTTCTCTGAAAACAGGAGCATTATTAAAATATTCAACGCTAATTGGAGCCACCTATGCGAAGGCGGGGAAAAAGCAAAAGGACGGTATTTCTAAATTTGCGTTAAATTTAGGAATAATTTTTCAAATCATTGATGACATTTTAGGAACCTTTGGAGATGTAAAATTAACGGGAAAGCCCACGGATGGTGATATTCGAGAAGGTAAAAAAACATGCTTATTAATTTCTGCGTTAGAGAAATTAGAAGGCCCCAAAAAAGAAAAATTGATCGCTTTAATAGGAAAGACCGGAATTACTGCTGATGAAATTGAAGAAGTGAAGGTGCTTTTTAAAGAGGCAAATGTTATTGATGCTTGTAAAACTAAAGCTGAACATTACCATGAAATTGCTTTAAATTATTTAACTTCTTTAGAAGCAGATATGAATCCATCAGAAATAGAATTCTTTAAAGACCTTTTGGATTTCGTTAAAAATAGGGCGTTTTAACTCCATTTTTCATCCATGAAATTTCATTTTAAAGAAATTTACCTTCATTTTATTTGTAAATCTTATTTTTTGAATTATACTTGTTATTTTATAAAAAGAAGGGTAAATATCAGTTGATTTAAAAATTTTATAATTGATGCGAATAAAGTTTTAATTTTCTCATTTTACGAAATGATAATAATTAAGAAAAAGAATATCTTATTTTAATCATGAGAGATTAATTATTCAATTCCAGCTTCTTTTAAAATCGACTCTAATTCTTTATCAGTTAAAAAACCCTTAACCGCCATTAAGCTGCGTGCTTCATTAATTACATCCATTAACTGGGGTTTTTCTTCTGTTGATGCGACTTTTTCTTCTAATTCTTTAATTTTTTCTTTTAATTCACTCGTTTCATTGACATTTCTATATAACTCATTTTTAAGAGATTCAATTTCAGCATCTTTTTCTGACGTGATTTTATCCAGAGAATTTCTCAATTTCTCCGTTTCTTCATTATAATCTGATGTGGCTTTTTCATAATCGGATTTAAGAGTATTAATTTCCTTTTCTTTTTCCGTTAATTGTCCTTTAAGAGTATTCATTTCTTTTTGCTTTTCAGATAATTGAGATTCTAAAGATTTTTTAGCTTCATTGCACTCAGTTAAAGAATTTTTTAGATTCTCTAGTTCTTTTGAGGTGTTATCCAACTGAGTTTTTAAATTATTGATTTCATTATTTGCAGCAGCTAATTTTTCTTCCAAATTTTTAATCGAATTGTCCGCTTCTGAAAGTTTTTTATCTAACTCAGATTTACTGGAAATTAAATTCTCTTTTTCTTTAGTAATTTGCGTGATTGTATTTTTCTTTTCTGATAGTTCTTTTTCAAAGTTTGAAACTTTATTCCTCAAGGAGGCTATTTCTTGTTCTAAATCGTTGTTTTTTGAACGGAGATCCAATAAAAGTTTCCCTTCCACTTTAATTTTTGAATCCGGTTTTTCTTCTATTTTTGCCCAATCGATTGAAATTTGTATTCACCTTTTAATAGATATTTTAAATTGAAAGTTAAGATTAATATAATCAATATTTATTAATAATTTTTAGTTATTATTTACCATTCCATTTTAAATTTTTTGTTTATCAGAAAAAGACATATTTAAATAAAAACTATTACATTCATGTTAGTCGCACTTTCCGGAGCAACATGTATTGAATTAGGAATCCGTTTTCTTAAATTATTGCATGAAAGAAAGATTCCCGTGGATTTAATCATTTCTGATGTTGCTCGACAAATCATCGCGATTGAAACCAACGAAAATATTGCCGAAATTGAAAAATTAGCCACAAGAAATTATCAATTCCGAGATCTTACTGCCCCTCCTGCCAGTGGGTCAACTAAGATTGATTCCATGGTAATCATTCCCTGCTCAATGAAAACATTATCAGCTATAGCCCATGGATATTCCGATAATTTAATAACGAGAGCTGCCGATGTCATGATTAAAGAAAAAAGAAAACTTATTATAGTCCCAAGAGAGAGTCCATTAAGCGCAATCCATTTAAAAAACATGCTCCGGTTGGCAAAATTAGGAGTAATTATATTTCCTCCCAGTCCAACTTGTTATCATCATCCCAAAACTATTGAGGAATTATTTAATCACGTGCTTGGAAGATTGCTCGATCAGTTAGGAATCGAAACAAATATCAAGCGGTGGGATGATATTCATGAAAAATTAAAAAAATAAAATCGTGATCCCCTTGTCCATGCGAAGTTTTTTGAAAAAGATTGATTATAAAAAACACGAGCACCCCATAAATTTAAAAGAATTACCAAGAAAGATATGTTCCTTGAAAGAAAAACCCTCACTATTCACGATCAAAGACCATGACGTTCCAATCATTAATGGATTACTTCATTCAAGAGAAATGATTGCACGAGCGCTTGATATTAAAAAAAATGAAATTATTCCCTTCATCTTGAATAAACTCGAAAATATTAAATCTTATGCCTTTACCCAAGATGCTCCTTTTTTAGCTCACGAAATAAAACTGAATGCCTCTCAAGAGGTGGATAATTATTTACCTCTAATTGATTTTTATGGCAATAAGAAATACACTACTTCAAGTATCGTTATTGTGAAGTATCCAGGGGAAGACCGGTTGAATGCCTCTTTTCATAGAATGATGTATTTAGGAGATAATAAATTTTCCATCAGAATTGTTGCCCAACGGCATTTAGATAATGCGTATCAAGATGCTTTACAAAAGGGAAAAGATTTAGAGGTTGCCATTGTGTTTGGGGTGCATCCTACTATTGAATTGGCAGCTGCTTTTTCTGCTCCCCGCTTGGATGAATTACAATTAGCTTCTGCTTTTCTTAGAAATTTATCTTTATTTACTTTTTCAAATGGTATTAGCGTTCCCTCGGAGGCGGAATTCGTCCTATTAGGAAAAATAACCCGTGAAACTGCAGAAGAAGGTCCTTTCATTGATTTAACAGGCACGTTAGATCAGGTTAGACAACAACCCGTTTTTCAAGCAGAAATCCTTTATTATCGCGAGGATCCCCTTTTTCGTATAATTCTTCCCGGAGGAAATGAACATAAAATGCTCATGGGCATTCCACAAGAGCCTCGGATTTATAAAATGGTTTCGAATACCATTCCTACTGTTCGAAATGTAGTTTTAACTCCTGGTGGTAATTGTTGGTTACATGCTGTAGTACAGATTAAAAAAAGAACGGAAGGCGATGGTAAAAATGCCATTTTGGCTGCCTTGGCAGCTCATCCCAGTTTAAAACGGGTCATCATCGTGGATGAGGATATTGATATAACTAATTTGGAAGAAGTGGAATGGGCGGTCGCAACCCGCGTGCAACCAGATAAAGATCTTCTAATAATTCCAAATGTTAAAGGATCGTCCTTGGATCCTTCTGCTAAATACAGCATTACGAGTAAATGGGGAATTGATGCGACAAAACCCCTAAAGGATAATGAAGGGTATCTTAAAGTGAGATTTTAATGCATCTTACTAAAGAAGAAGAGAAAATTTTAGACGGTGAACAAGGAGAGATAAAAGCCAAGGCATTAAGAATTCTTAAAACCTTAGGCGATATCTTTCATGCGGATAAATTAATTCCCATAACTTCCACTCAGATCGCCGGCATTTCTTACAAGACCATTGGGGATGCCGGATTAGAATTCTTGGAAGAATGGGCTCGCCATGGTGTAAAAGTAGTAGTTCCAAGCTACATGAATCCCTCAGGCATGGATCTTCATGAATGGAAAAAAATGGGGGTTTCAGAGCAATTTGCCCAAAAGCAAATGAAAATCATTAAGGCTCTTCGTTCCATGGGAGTATCACCAACGTGTACTTGTACGCCATATTTGGCGGGAATAATTCCAAATGCCGGAGAGCACGTGGCATGGTCCGAATCTTCCGCTGTAGTTTTTGCTAATTCCGTTTTAGGAGCTCGAACCAATCGTGAAGGAGGACCTAGCGCACTTTCTGCAGCACTCATAGGAAAGACTCCAAATTATGGGCTACACCTCGAAGAGAATAGGATCGCTGATGTAGTCTTTGAAGTTAGCACGGATTGGCCAAATTTAAATTTCTCATTATTGGGGTATTTTATCGGGGAAATTTCAAGGGAGAAAATTCCTTTAATTCGTGGAATAAAACGAGCAAGTTGGGATCAGTTAAAGTCCTTGGGAGCAGGAGCCGCTGCCAGTGGTGGTGTTTCCATGATTATGATTCCCGGAATTACACCGGAAAACCGCGTGAGGTCTAAAGCTGAAATCATTCCTGTAGAGCAGGAAGATCTCCTTAATGTTCAAGCTAAATTATCTTCTACGAGTGCGTGTTCTACGTTGGCTTTTGGCTGTCCTCACTGTTCTCTAGAAGAAATTAAAGAAATTATTACACTTAATAATCCAAATAAAGAAATTTGGATTTTCACGACCAAAGAAAACAAGGAAAAAATAAAAAACATTCCGCCAAATATTAAAATTTTTTCAGACACGTGCATGGTGGTAAGCCCCATCAAGGAAATGGGAATCAATTGTATTGGAACAGATTCTGCCAAATGTGCTCATTATTCACAAAATTTGTCTAAAATCCAAATAGTTTTAAGATCAAAGGAGGAGTTATTAAATGCTAATTAAAGGTCAATGCGTGGTTCCGGGGATAGTAAAAGGAACTACGATTGTTTCAAAGGAACCCATTTCCTTTTTGGGAGATATCGATCCGCAGACAGGACAAATAGTCGCAAAATCACATCCCTTACAAGGAGAATTCATTTCAGATAAGATTTTCGTGTTTCCTTGCGGAAAAGGCTCGACAGTCGGATCGTATATTATTTTTCAATTATATAAGAATGGAAAAGCTCCCCGTGCCATGATAAATAGTAAAGTAGAAGCCATCGTGGCAGTAGGTGCCATCATCTCGAATATTCCTTTAATCCATGAAGTAGATATTTCCAAAATTCCTCCTAACGTAGAAATCTTCCTGAATGCCACCGATGGATTGATTGAGTTCTGAAAATAATGAAGCATGTGGGCTATTTTTGCCCATTTTAAATAGCATTTAAGTTCTTGAAATTTAAAGCATGAAAAAATTTATTACCCAAAAAATAATTAAAGTTTGAATATTTTAAAAATTAATAAATCATGGAAATGTTCTTAATCTTGTTATAAAAAAAGGAGTACGAATAGATTGGCCAAGCAACAAGAAGATAATGTAAAGCGAATTCAAGAATTAGAAAGTACTAATCTCGCTAGAGATGAAATTAGAGATGAAGTTATCGAAACTAAATTAAAAATTCAACACGATAATGAACTTTTGGCTAAAAAAAATCATGAAACGCTGAAAAAACACGGCATTAAATCGTTTGACATTGTTGGAGCAATAGGGGCTGGGAAAACGGCCTTATTAGAGCGCGTCTGCGAGGAAATATCCTCACGCTACAAGATCTTAGTAATTTGCGGAGACATCACCACTCGCGTGGATGCGAATAGAATTGAAGAGCATGGCGCAGAAACAATTCAAATTAACACGGGCAGGGAATGTGCGTTAAATGCATATCATGTATATCAAATCATTTCTAATAAAGAATTAAAGGATTATGATGTAATTTTTATCGAAAACGTGGGTAATCTAATCTGTCCCTCCGATTTCATTTTAGGTACGGATAAAAGGATCACCATTGTTTCAGTTACCGAAGGAGAATGGGTCATAGAAAAACATCCCATGCTTTTTAAAATGTCTGATATCGCCGTTATAAACAAAATTGATTTAACCGGTAGGTTAGGAACTAACTTGGAAAAAATGATTCAAGATGCCAAAAAATTAAATCCTGATATTCAAGTCATTCCCACGAGCGCTAAAACAAGAGAAAACCTTGAAATTCTAATTAAAGCTTTAGGTTTATGAAAAATATTTAATCAATTCATCCATTACCTTGAGGGAGTAAAACTACATGATAGAAAATGAATTAAAAAAAATAAAAGACCTCTTATCTGAAACTAAAGAAGAGACTATACCGGAAATTCAAATATTATTTAATTCTTTTTTAAAAAACCATTTAAAAAAATCTCATTTCGAAAACTATGAAGGAGATTATCCTACTTTTATTGAACCCGTATATATATCAGAAAACGTGAAAATTGGAGATGATGTCCTCATTGGCCCTAATGTATTCATTGGTGAAAATACAGAAATAGGCGATCACGATGAGCTTACAAATTCAATCATTCTTGACAATGTGAAATTGGGAACCAACTTCAAATTAAATCGTTGTTTAATAGCTCCTCATAGTAAGCTGGAATTAAGTAATATAACCCTTAACAATTGCATCATTATCGGAAATGCTCATTCAGAAGAAGAATTACGGGTGATCTCGTTCTTCTAACCAAAAAAAAATATGGGGTAGCAAATTAATCTCACCTCCGACTAAATTGCGCCCTCGTCTTTTTTTTAATTGGTTTCTTAGCTGTCTTATTACTTCTTCAGAATATTGGAAGATTATATCCGATGCCAGCTCGTCCCGTTCACAATTTTTCGATTCATTAATATATAATGGATCGTCATGATTTTTCAACTTTTTGGTGGTTTTGTCGCCAATCTTAGAGCTGGAGCGTAGTAACTAAGATTAATTTGCTACCTTATAAAAAAAAAATAAATTTCTATTATTAAAAATCTTTAAGTTTATGAATTTCTCGTAAATAGATCGCATGAAACCATTTCACGATATATTGGAAAAAAAAGCGCTCTCTTAATACGTCATGATGGGATTTTCCCTTTAGGCTCGTCAATTTTGCCACATCTTCCGACTTAATTTTATCTTCCAAAACGAGATCCATTCGCGTTTTGAATTGATCCTCTAATTTAATCTCCCGCAGTATGAGGCTTAAAGCATCAGAAATTTTATTCATCAATTCATTGATTTTTTTTTCTTGTTCTTCTCCGGGAATTTCATTTCGATAAAGAAAAGCCCTTACGTTTTTCATGATTTCTCCGCTTTTATAATAATTAATAACATCATCATTCTCTAATATCTCAGTAAGATAATTCATGATTTTTTTTATCATATCACGAGAAATCATTAAACTGCTCAGTTCTTTTTCTAATTTCAACAAAAATTGGCTTTTTAGGAATTGCTTGTACTTTATAATGATAGCTTCGTGTTCTCGGCGATCTGAACAGATCTCCACTAGCTCTCCCCTAGGCGTGCTATAGGTAAATCCATGACCCTGGGGCCCTAGTCCTCCTATCAAGACCATTGAAATGTTATAAAAATTATAATTATGCTGATCTGAGGCTTTCTCTCTTATTTTTTTAATGTTATAGGGGGATATAAGATGCAATTTATTTCTATATCGCATTTTGATATAATCCGGAAGCTGTTTCATGCTAGTCTCATCCCTTCTTTGCTTGAACGTTGCAAGAATGCTATCGAATGTCTTGAGAAACAAGGAGAGCTCACTAATCTTTTCAACCCGGAGACCGTAAACGATATAATTGTTTAAATAATTCAAAATAAAGTTAACATTGTATTCCCCCCCATAAATGAGATTTTCATCCATCATGTAAGGGGAACTTAAAAAATCCAGAAAAAATTGAAATAAATCCCAAGGAATTATTTTATACACGTGATAAAGTAAATAATCATTCACGTCGCGAAATAAATCCTTTAAATTTGCAATAAGTAGGGGATCTCTTTTTAAAGATTCAAGTTCTTTTAAATCAGTGTCGCTTATTTCTCGCTCCAATAAATTAAATTCATTGAAAAATCGTAGAATTTCGATGATTTCTCCTATTTGACCTGATTGAAGGCTTAATAAATGTAGATTTGTAAGAATTTCAAATCTATTGGGGATTTTCCTGGGGTCAAGAAAAATCCGCAATTCCGAAGCAAGTTTAGTTAAATCTCTAAAATGTTTAAACTTTTTAGCTGCTAAATATCTTTTAAGCGTGAAATAAAAAATATCTTCAATTTGTTTTTTTTTATTTTCCGAAAGTTCTTGATATTTGGTAGAGAAATAATCCTTTCTCTTTAAACCTTCAAATAATTTCTTAATTTGGGGGAGGTTTCGCGATTTCAATACCGTGATAATTAACCTATAAACATCATCTGCCATGTGTTAATGCATATAAAACCAAAACAATTAAAAAAATTGTTCTAATGAAATTAAAAGTTTAAATTTTTCTTTAGACAATTAATATATATGGAAGAATTACTTAAAATAGCAAAAAACGCATTTCCTCCCGTTCAAGGTACTGAAAAAATTAGCGGGTTAAAAGATAAAGTAGAAATCTTGTGGGATAAGTGGGGAATTCCGCACGTTCATGCAAACATGGCGGAAGATGCCTTTTTTGCTCAAGGATATATTCATGCTCAACACCGCCTCTGGCAAATGGAAACTTTTCGAAGATTAATTTCGGGCGAATTAGCAGAAATCATCGGAGAAAGTGCGCTCCCTAGTGATAGGCATTATAGAATGATTGGATTGCATCGAATTGCACGAAGATGTGCCAAGGAAATTAAAGAAAGAGCGCACGATAACCTCCATGGATTATTAGATTCTTACGTGAGGGGCGTGAATCATGGAATCTCTAAAGCACGAAAAAACCCTCCTCTTGAATTCGCCGTGTTAAATATTGAGATCAGGGATTGGACCATGGAAGATTCCTTAAAGATTTTGAGCATGATTGAATGGGGCTTAAGTAATTGGAACTACCCTTTTGAAGTTTTAAGAGAACAATTGGTCTTAAAATTGGGGGAAGAAACGGCAAATAAATTAATGCCCCTTAATAAAGGGGTCTACATGAAAAATTCCAGAGGAAGTAATGGATGGGTGGCGGGACCTAAAAAAACTAAATCGGGTTCTGTATTATTTGCAGGCGACCCGCATTTACCGGCAACTAATCCTGCTATTTGGTTTTTGATTCATTTACGTTGTCCCGAGTTCAACGTGATAGGTTCTTCATTTGTTGGCATCCCAATGGTAATTTTGGGGCATAATGAAAATATTGCTTGGAGCTGTACAAATGTACATGCGGATACAATTGATCTCTTCAAGCTTGAAATCAATCCAGATAAACCATATCAATATAAATGTGATGATAAATGGCTAGATTTCGAAATCATCAAAGAAGAAATAGTCGTGAAAGATTCACCTCAGCCAGAAATCTTAGAAATTTTAATTTCAAAATTCGGCCCCGTCGTAAAATATTTTGAACGGGATAATGAGATATATGAGATTGATTTACCCGACGTGTATTCATTACGATGGTCGAGTCACGATGCAAGATTAGAAGATACTATTGAAGCGTTCATGAAATTAAATAGAGCAAGAAATTGGGAAGAATTTAGAGATGCATTAAGCACATTAACGATAAATCCCCAAAATTTCATTTATGGCGATGTTCATGGAAATATAGGCTTACAACATGGAGGTAAAGTACCCATTAGAAATCACGGAAATGGATGCCGTATCACGCCGGGAACTTCTGAAAACTATAATTGGAAAGGTCTTTCTAAATTTGATCAATTGCTTTCGATATACAATCCTGAAAGGGGTTTTGTTTATACTGCAAATTTTAACGAGGATATTGCTCCAAATGGAGTATTATTAGCCGTGGACATGTCAGAACCTTATCGTCAATATCGAATTAGAGACCTCTTGGCATCTAAAGATGGTTTAACCTTAGAGGATTTTAAAAACTTTCAATTTGATTATTACACGTTAGAAGCTCAAGAACTTCTTCCCTTAATGCTAAAATATTTGAAAAAAATCGAGTTTCCCGATGATATAAAAAAAATTCTCTTCTTGTTGGAAGAATGGGATTACCAGTTAACCAAGGACACGATTGGAGGTACGATTTATAAAGTGTGGTGGGAAAAAACCATTATTGAAATCTTAAAGCCTTATATCGGAGAGGAGCTTCTCAAACCATATTTTGGATATTGTCCTTTTGAACTGAATCGTCTTTTCAAGCTATACCAAGAAAAGCCCCAGGAATTATCGAAATTACTCTTAAAAACTCTTCAAGATACCATTACCTTTCTTTCAGAAAAAATTTCTCCTAATCACGAAAAATGGAAGTGGGGCACGCTACATCAATTAACATTAGCTCATCCATTTTCTAGTGGTAATGAACAAGCAAAAATCTTAAATATAGGACCGTTTAAGGTGGGAGGAGATACTAATACAATAAATAATGGATATTACAATCCATTTAATGACCATGCCGTATCCGTAGCGCCCTCTTTTCGGCAATTGCACGATTTATCAGATTGGAGAAAGTCATTATGGGTGATTCCGGGAGGACAGTCAGGATTGCCCTTTCATAAACATTATAATGATCTCATTAAATTATGGTTTAAAGGAAAATATATTCCAATGCTATTTTATAAAAAAGAAATTGAGGAAAATTTAGAGGGACGCCTTGAATTAATTCCTTGAAATTATTCTTTTTTAAAAATGAAAGAAATTTAATTAATGAAATCTTCTTTTTTATGTCACAATTATTCATCATGTAAAAAGGAGAGGATAAAAGTGTCTCTAGAAGAATTTAAAACGTATCCCCATACTATATGTGGAATCGTTGATAAATGGGCAAAAGAAACGCCCGATAAAGAAGCTTTTATTATTTATGATACGGGGGAAAAATACACCTATAAGGAATTTCAAAGAAAAATTGATGTCATGGCCTTCAAATTGTATAACATGGGTTTTAGAAAAGGAGATATTTTAGTAACTTCACTCCCTTTTATAGCTGAGCATATCATCATAGGCTATGCCTGTGCTAAACTTGGAGTAATGTGGACGCCACTAGATCTAAGATTGCGCCCTCCTGAAATCATGCGTAATTTGACCCTTTTAAAAGAAAAAGCAAAAATGTATTGTCATCTTGGAAAGACATCCGCTGCGAATTTTGGAATGATTGGGGCAGCTGTTATGAAAAACAATCCATGGCTAAAATATGTGGTCCAATTTAGTTCAAAAGAAGATAAATATCGAAAAGGAATTATTCCAGCATATCAAATTTTTGAGGAAGCAGAACAAGAATATAAAAAAGCATTAGAAGAACCCTCAACCATGAAAGATTATCAAGATGAATGTGCTAAAGTAGGAGAAAAAGATCCAATCATGATAATATTTACCACAGGGAGTACTGGATTCCCCAAACCTGCCATGCTAAAAAATGAAGGAATTGTCTGTCAAAACATGTGTTTAGCTAAAGGCTTTGGTCTTGTTCAATCAGATAAAATGATAGTAAATTTACCTCCTTCGCACGTTGGGGGAAATACTGAACAATTCATGACTACGATTTTCGGAGGAGGAACGTGCATTGTATTACACATTTTTGATGCAGAAAAAACATTAGATGCTGTCCAAAAATATAAAGCCACGGTCTTAGGTCAAATTCCAGCACTTTATGCCATGGAATGGCGATTACCAAATTATTCGAAATTTGATTTAAGCTCACTTCGTTTTGTAATTAGCGCCGGCCAATCAGTAGATCGTCCGTTTTTGGAAAAACTAAGAAAAATGGCGCCTATGATTGGAGGGGGATTGGGTTTAACTGAGACTTCTGGATTTTGCACGTATATTCAAGTAAAAGAAAATTGGGAAGAATTTGTTACTGCTTTAGGGCATGATTTTCCTATTTACCCAATGTCAATTCGGGAACCCATGAATCCTGATGGAACTGCTGGTAAGGAATTACCCAATGGTGAAATAGGAGAAATATGTTTTAAAGGACCGCAAACATTTTTGGGTTATTTTGGCAATGAAGAAGCAACTAAAGCCACGGTTTCAAAAGATCAATATTTATATACGGGAGATATGGGCTATATCGCAGAGGATGGATTACATTTAGCTGGAAGGAGAAAATTTCTTATTAAACCTAAGGGATATCAAGTTTTTCCACCGGAAGTAGAAGCTTTTATTGCAGAACTCCCAGAAGTTGAATCGGTTGCGGTTGTTGGTGCAAAACATGAAATATTTACTGAAGGTATTGTTGCATATATAAAGGTTAAAGAGGGAAAGACATTAACGGAAGAAAAAGTCATGAAACATGTCAAAGGAATAGCTTCTTATAAACGTCCTTCTTTAATTGTTTTCGTAGATGAAATTCCATTAAATCGCGTTTCTAAAACTGATTATGTAGCATTAAAGGAACGCATTCAGGGAGATATAGAAAAAGCTCGTGCTGAAGGTAAATGGGATGCACAATAAACATCTATTTTAAAAATAAAATCTTTTTTTTTTTCAATTAATGTTCCAAAGCTTTAAAATATAAATTCTCGTAATTTACGCTTTCTTGTAATTTACAATTTTTATTTTTAAACCTTGAAAATAAATTTGGAAACAAAATAATCATTGATGGAGCCAATAATATAATTCTCCTGAAAGGATATATTTTTCAAAATTATTGAATAATTCTGCGATATTTTTTATATTCATGAGCCATAGTGAAGATTTTAATTCTCGTTTCAATGTTCGAATTTCTCTAATTGTATTCATGCACGTACCCGTATTTTTATCATTCCATGCTGTTTTAAGAAAATTATAAGCGAGTCCTCCTATATTTGCACCAAGTGCTATGGATTTAGCAATATCTATACCTGTTCGCAAACCTCCTGTTGCTATTATAGGTTTCCGAGAAATGTTTCTAATAGTACGTATGCATGCGGGAGTGGGAATTCCCCATTCTTTAAATTGTTCTCCTAAATTTCTAGTATAATTTTCATTAAAATTTTTTTTACGAAGGGATTCTATAGCAGCGAAGCTCGTTCCTCCAGCGCCTCCGACATCAAATCCATCGAAGCCCATGTTTTCCAATCTTTTACCTACTTTAGGATTAAATCCATTTCCCACTTCTTTCGCAATTATGGGAATTTTTGTTTGGTGTCGAATTTTTTTGAAATTTTCTTCAAATAGCTTGTAAGAGATATCTCCTTTATCTTGTAGAAGTTCTTGTAAGGGATTAAAATGAATTGCCATTACATCCGCTTTTATCATTTCAATGCACGCATTAAAATCGCTTGGGGAAAAATCGGGATGTGCAACTTGACCGATTCCAATGTTTCCTATTATTGGAATGGTTGGAGCATGATCTCGCACTATACTAAAAGATTTTTCAAGTTCTGCATCAATTAATCCCGCTCGCTGACTTCCCACGCTTAAAATGATGTTCTCTTTCTCAGCAGCTTGAGCTAATATCTTATTAATCTTTAAAGAGAGGGGATGTCCTCCCGTTAGAGCGGCAATGCAAATGGGGGCGGATACTTTTTTATTAAAAAAATGAGTAGCCAAGTCAACTTCATTAAAATCAATTTCAGGAAAGGCGTGATGAAGCAAAATGACATCCTCAAAATAATTTCTCGCATGTTGCACATCATGGTTTAAAGGGATGCGAAGATGTTCTAATTTTCTATTGCTAATTGCTGAAAACGTCGAGATATTAAATTCAGGATGGATGGTAGTACAAGGAAAAGATTCGGATTTTAATGCTTTATAAAGATAATCATTTTTTAAACCATTAATTATTCGAACAGAAATACCTAATTCACAAATTTTCTTGATTTTGTTGAGCTTTCCTCGCATGCTTCCCGTAACATCAATTTTTTGTCCAAAAGTTGCCAATGGCACGTGTTCTAATTGATCTGAAGATAAAATTTCAGCTAATTTAGGATTCCCCCCTCCTTCCTCTTCCAAGTACACCCCATCTACATCCGTGGCAAAAATTACTTTGCCTACGTGATGATCTTTTAAATATTCGCATAAGAGAAGAATAATTTGATCTCCTGAAAGAATTGAGAAGGATCCTTCAGGATCCAATATGATATCTCCATATAAAACGGGAATGATGCCCAATTTCAAGCAAGATTCAATGGTTTTGGTTCCTTGAACGATAATAGTTCCTTTATCCAATAAAAAAATACTAGAGGGTTGAATCGAGAGAACCGCCATTTTCTCTTCCAAGAATTTCTCAATGATATAAGAATTCAGTTCATTCATCTTTTGATGGGTCTTGCTCAAGCCATGAATTTGATTTTTGATTGATTTGTCCATGCCTTTCACAATACCGTATTCTTTAGCTAAAGGATGCCCAAAAGAACCTCCTCCATGAACCAGAATTAAATTTCCATTTAATCTAGCTCGCTTAATTTGTTGAATGACGTGGATAATGGTTTCTTTTCTAAGTGAAAAAGGAACGTTTTTTTCCGTTAATAAACTTCCACCCAATTTTAATAAAAATATTTCAGTCTTTCTTGGCACTCCTCACACCAACATTATCAGAATTCGCTACAAAACAAGGAAATCCTTTCCCTTTTAATAATTTTTCTAAATAATATAAGGTATCCTCCTCGCCTACTGATATCACGCATCCTCCAAGCCCTGCACCTGTCAATTTTGAACCAAATGCGCCATTTTTCAACGTAATTTCGTTTATTTTCGAAATTATCTTGTTTGAGACGCCTAATTGCTCCAATAATTCTTGATTTTCATTCATTAATGCTCCAAGACCTTTTAGATCTCCCTCTATTAAACGCTGCTTACCTTCCAAAGCAGTTTCACTTATTTGGGCAAAAATTTCTTCACACTTTTCAGGATGAGTCATTTTAAATTTCCTCACTCTCTCGATGGCTCTTTTCGTATCATGACTGACATTCGTGAACGCGATTAGCAATTTAACCTCTTTCGAAAGAGGAATGAATTCAAATTCTTTATTTTGATAGTGGATAACGTTTCCAAATGTGCAGATGGTATTATCAATGCCAGAGGGCGTTCCATGAACTACTTTTTCCATCTCATAGGCCATATCTGAAACTTCTGATTTGGTTAAATTGAGATCGTGAAAAGCATTTATCGACTCTACGAGCGCCACGGCGATTGAAGCGGAAGATCCTAACCCCGAACTTTTAAACAATTGGGAAGAAATCGTGATTCTGGTATTTTCAAATAATAGGTCATGGTTTTGTTGAAATAATCTGAAGCAGGTAGAAATCTGTGCGTATTTTTTCGGAAGTTCCTCTATTAGTTTTTCCACGTTATCGTGCTTGTAGACCTTATTGGAATTCTTAAGGCATAATTCCACACGCTTTTCCGGGATCTGTTCGATTTCACACGAAGAGACAAGTGAAATGGCCAAGGCAATGGCCGGATAACCATGAACCACGGCATGCTCCCCAAATAAGATGCTCTTTCCAGGAGCGCATGCTATCACTTTATTCATTTTTTAGCTGTTGTAATATTTCTTTTGCATGATCTACTCGAATTTTTTTATCTTTTACTATGATCCGAGCAACCTTTTCAATTAAATGATCGGGTACTCCTGCTAATTTTGCGATATTACGAGAATGAAGAGCCATGTGGCCCTTTTGAATCCCTTCAGAAGCTAATGCTCTCAACGCAGCCACGTTTTGAGCTAATCCTAAAGCAGCGGCGACTTGCGATAATTCTTCCGCACTTTTCACGTTTAATATCTTAAGAGCCAATCGCGCCATGGGATGGACTTTCGTCATTCCTCCAATGATTCCTAAAGCTAATGGTAATTCTATCTCTCCTTTTAAATTCCCATTTTCGTCTTTTTCAAATCGCGTTAAAGGAGAATAATGTCCGTTCAGCGATGCATACGCATGTGCCCCCGCTTCAATTGCTCGGGTATCATTTCCGGTAGCTAGGGTCAATGCAATGATTCCATTCATTATCCCCTTATTGTGCGTGGTCGCGCGATAAGGATCTGCTAATGCAAACTCATAAGCATTAAGAATTCCCTCCACGACCTCCTCGCCTCCGAGCATTTCTTTATCAAAAATAGCAGTAGACCTCGCAATACGATGCGTTGCTAGATTTGATACGATTCGCAAATATATTTTTCCCCTACAGAGTTCCTCAATATAAGGTGCCACGGCTTCCGCCATGGTGTTCACTACATTCGCACCCATCGCATCTAAAACATCGACTAACAAGTGGATGATTAGCATTTTACCCCTTCTCGTGTCAATTTCTCTCACTTCTACATCAAGAGCACCGCCTCCTAAATTATTTAAAATAGGGTCATGCTCGTTTGCTATTTTCAAGATTTCCTCCTTGTTTTGTTCGAGTTGCTTGCGAGCTTCTTCAATATTTTCGATGTTGGTTAGCTGAATTTGCGATATCATGATAGATTTTACCGGATCTGATTGAAATCCACCATGCTTCCGTGTCATTCTGGCCGCATTGGAAGCCGCCGCCACCACGGACGGCTCTTCTATTACCATCGGAATGAGATAATCTTTCTGGTTTATTTTAAAATTACATGCAATCCCAAATGGTAAAATATATCCTCCAATAACATTTTCAATCATCATATCTAACTGCAAAGCCGTTAAATATCCCGAATTTCTTAACATCTCAACTTCTTTAGCTGTTAACTCAACCATTTTTGAAATGAGCTGTTGCCGTTCCGCTATTGGAAGTTTATAAAAACCGGAAATATGAGAATTAATTTCTTTCATGCGCGTTATTCACTATTTAATTTGATTCTAAAAAAAATTAAAATGCCTATTTAAGCTATTTTAAAAAAACTAAAAAGTTTGATTGAAATTCCTTTACTTGGTGTATAATGTCGGGTGATCCTTTTTTATTGCCCGGGAAAAAAATTAATTTCAATGGATAATTAACCTCTTCAAATGCCCCTCCACCATTATCATTCAAGAAATTAATAAATTATATCTATAGGGCCGATATAGACGGGAATCCAATTCAAAAGTCCGACTGCATTATAGTTTTGCTCATTTTTATTCTCAATTCGACGAATTTCATATTCCAAGCAATTTCCTTTCTTGACATTTCCCGATATTCTTACCCATCCCTCTTTTAAATAACTCACATCGGCTTCATTATAATTCCTTTTAATGAGCGGATCTGAATTCAACACCGCAAATAATGGAAAGAAACGTTCATTAAAACCCTCATGCCCCTTCGGACAATAATCCAAACCTTTAAAACTTGGAATGAGGCATCCCTCATTGCAAAAATGAAGCGTAAATCCCCTTCCTTTATTTAGCTCATGCTCAGTAATTTGTCCTAAAACCATAGGAGGCGCGTAATTCCCAGTTTTAATTAATTCATAATCTAATACATTTTTTCGCTCCTTGCGGTTAATAAAATGGTTTATTTTTGGGCCCCTTCTTGTTATTACTTTAAATCGTTCTTGAACTTTCAATAATCCTGAAATACATGTAGCGCCGGAACCGTAGGACCCCCAATAGATCGTATCATTCGGATGAGCAAAATTTTCGAGAATATAAATAATCTGCGCCCAAATGCTGGCATTATACATATTCCCAAAATGCGAGGGAACTCTCAGCTGAGGAAGCACTCGAGTCTTAACATTAGAAATTAACCAATGGGACATGGACTCTAATGTTTCTGACCTATATCCTCTCTCCTTTAACTTCAAATAAAGGTATTCCGGCAACACGGAAACATCATGTAGGAAATAATCAAGCTTTTTTAATATTGACTGCCGAAAACCACCTGGCTTGAGCTTTATTAAATTAGCAATGTGATTAATCCAGCGTTTTAAAATAATTTGCTGCATAGTCTTTATTGGCAATTTCGCAAAAGGAGCATGAAATGTATAAAAATCAGCATGAAAATCTCCAATATTGCGAATTAAATCATCATATGCCGCCAATTGAAAATTTAAATAAGTCTGAACTGAATATTGCCCGAAAACATGTGCATTTTTTTCCCCAACGGGCCGGTAGAAATCGTTTATATTCCCCGAAACCTTGCCAAAATTCCGACTAAAGGTGGCTACTCGTGGATTTCTTGAAAGTATGAATGCAATTGCTCCGGAGCCTTGTGTCGCTTCACTGGGAGTTCCTATTTGATAAGACGAAATATCCGCACAAATCACCAAGGCCCTTTTCAAAATCCCTTGTTCAATTAACGCCAATGCATTCAAAATAGCTAATGTGCCACCAGCACATGCGTTGTAAATGTCCTGAGTCATGCAATTCGCGGAGACACCGAGTAATTCGGCAAAAATGTTTGATACTGATTTTACAGCGTAAGTTTCGGTTTCAGTTCCGCAGAATACAGCATCAATCTTTTTCGGAGAAATTTTACCTCTCGTTAAAGCAATATATGCTGCTTTTAAACCAAGAGAAATTATGTCTTGGCCCACATCGGGTATGCGCATCTCTTTTAATAAAAGCCCTTTTGTATACTTATTAGGATCCACCTGGCGTTTTGCGGCGAATTCTTCTATATCCACGTAAAATCGAGGTGCATAAAAAGCCATGCTGTCGATTCCAACATTTCCGAACAAATATTCATTGGAAATCATGTAAAATACCTTTATGTTGAAAAATTATTCTAAGTGATTATTTGATTAAATCATCATTTAAATAAATTTTTTATGTTTTAGAATGGGAGCTCGCGTGGAAATAAAAAGCTTATCAGTATTATAAGATTGGTAAAGATTTATTAAATTTAAGAATATCAAATTTAGGAGAATCTCTTATCATTCCAAGAATCAAGTTATCACGGCCTCTTGAATGAAATGGATTAATTTTATTTTCATCTGGTTTTCATGTAGATCTTTTGATTAACACATGTTTTTCTTTAATCATGAATTATAATATTATTATCGTTATTAATTCTTATTGAGACCATGGAAGAATTTATTAAAAGTGTAAAGGGGAAATTGCCTAAACACGTGGGAATCATTCCCGATGGTAATCGACGATGGGCTCGTGAAAGAAACTTAGATATTAATTTTGGACACTTGCGAGGTTATGAAATCATGAAAACAATTTTATACAGTCTCTTTGATGCTGGAATCCGTTATCTCACGATCTATGCGCTGTCTTTAGAAAATGCAAGAAAACGGAGCAAGGAAGAATTAAAATACATTTATGAAATCATCAAGATGGCCGTTGAGGCAGTTAAGGAAGATCCCATGATAACGGAAGAGAAAGTGAAAATGAACGTGATTGGGAGATGGAGATCGCTTCCATCTCATGTCACGGAGAAAATTAAAGAATTAATTGATTATACCAAGGATCATGATAAAGCATTCATTAATATCTGCGTGATGTATGATGGACAAGAAGAAATCGTCGATGCGGTAAAGGCCCTCATTAAAAATAACGTGAGTGCAGAGGAAATTACACCGGAGAAAATTAAGGAACATTTATATACGAAAGACTTCCCTCCTGTTGATTATATCATACGAACGGGCATGGATGACGGAGCCCGCATTTCAGGTTTCCTTTTATGGGATGCTTCATATGCTGAATTTCGGTTTAGAAATGAATATTGGCCGGATTATTCTGAGGAGTTACTTATTGAAGATCTAAAGGAGTACATGAGGAGAAAAAGGCGTTTAGGTGCTTGAAATGGCAACTAAAAATTTTTCAAGAGAAATTTTTATATACTATTTATGACCGTTCGTAAAAATTTTATCATTCCGATTTTTTATTTGCTCGCTACGATTGGATATTTCCTGGAAGCTTCCTACATCATCTTAAGAGAAGGAATTCGGGATTATGTACTGGCGATTCCAGGGGATGCTAAAATAGATGTTATCATTTTATTTATTGTAATCCCCATTTTAACATGCGTGCCCTTGATGTTCATTAAAAAAATAGCCGTTCTAAATTTCAAAATTTTAAGAAAATTCCAATCCAAATTTGATCTTTATTATATCGAGCAAAGAAATAAGCCTATTGCTTCCCGGCATTTAATACTACGAGCATTAATTCCCGTATTAGTCGTTATATCCATTTCCTTATCACTCTATGATCCTTCTAATTCGGGATTATTTGGTTCTTTTGTAACGCCAATTATCAATATCTCTTTATTACTTACGCCCCTTATAATCATTCCGTTCTTGCCAATTTGGATTTACAAGGATGCGGGGATCGTGAAACTTTTGAGAAGACAAAAAACGCGAGTCCCTCCCGAATTAAGCTATTTTGGTAAAACGCAAGATCAATTGCTAAAAGGTTATGGGGGCATCACAACGCCCATTTTATATGCCATTACCATAATAGAAGTTGTCTCGGTAAATATTATCGGAATCGTGATATTGGTGTACCCTTTATTTTTAATCGGACTCTACATGCCATTAATGTTGATATATGAGTTGAAGGTAAGAAAATTAGGAGAAGAATTAAAGAGAGCATTGGATTTAAAACCTTTAACCATCGAAACTATTGAAAGCGTGTTATCGTAAAACATTTAACAATCCTCCTTTATTTATATTTTTTTTACTACACGAATATTTTTTACTCAAATCTTAGGATACAAAGATTTCTTCTGCCAATTTACTTCTAAAGGAAATTTATATATACGATTAATTTCCTTTAATCTTATAGAAATTCTTTTTTTAGTGAGGAATAAAAAGCTCGTGGTGATCTCGTGAAATTAAAAGGCATTTTAGTTTTAAAGTATCATGATGAGACGGGTTCAGAAATTTTGGCACAATACCCTCCTAACTGCTTGGATGAATTGAGAATCCCCGAAAGGAGAATCTCGACTTTATTCGAGCAGACGGCAAGTAAAAAAGCTCCTCCTCAATTCACGCAGATAAACATTAATAAAGATATCGATATACTTGAATTATATACGGGTTATTCAGAAATCTCCTATATAGGCTTGCCTGATCATGGCATAGTTGTTCTAATTTCAGCTTCAACCACGATCTCCGGTGAATTCGAGGGCATGGTAAGACGGATTGCTCATGATTTATTACCTCGGCTAAATGAAACGAGTTTTCAGCATATATTAAAAGATTATTTTGAATTGCTTGAAAATGAAGAATTAAATCCATACAGGCAAGGAGATTCACTTCAACCAGTCCAACAAGAGGAGAATGCATCTGAAGAACCCGCTCAGGACTCCATTAAAGGGGAACTCATGGAAACCAAAGGGTTCCTTCAAGAGGGGCAAGTGGACAAGATGGATCAAGAGAAAAAAGTAGATTTAATTGCGAATCCCATTCCGCCCGAACCTACAGATGAAGAACAAGAAACGTGGTGGAAACACGTTGAAAATCAAGAAATTAAAGCAAATATTGAACAATTGCTGGAAAAAATCTCTGAACAAGGAGAAAAAATTAAGGACCTCTCAAAATATATCATTCAAGTGAGAACAGAAAAAACGAACTTGGAAGATAAGATTTCACTGTTGGAAAAAAAAATCGATCTTCAAAGAGGGACAATTCAAGAGTTAACTGAAGAAAAAACTCAAGTAGCAAGAGAAAATGAGAAATTAAAAGATACCATCTCTAATTTAACAAGAAAAATTGAGGAGTTATCAAAAGAAATAAACAATAAAGAAAAGGAAATTATAAAATTAAATGCGGATTTAAAAGAAAAAGACCAAATGAAAGAAAAATTCGCTGAGATTGAAGTTCTAAACAGTGAAAATGAAACGCTTAAACAAAAAATAAATGAACTCATTGAGGAAAAGGTGAATTTAAACGGACAAATAAGTAATCTTACTCATGCCTTGGAAACTTTAAAAGAAGAAAATAACCTTCATTTAGACGCCCTAGCATCCCTGAAAATCGAGATTAAAGCTTTAAGAGATAAAATATCTGAAAAAGAGAAAGAGCGAGATGGTAGGGAGGAACAATTAATAGAGCTCAAGAAAGAGATAAAGGTTTTGAGGAGAGAACGAGATCATTATAAAGATATTATTAAAAAAAATAAGCTCCTTTAGCTCCGATCCACATCTCCTGTATAATGGGATTTTTATATTCCTTTCAAATTGATGGCCTAAAGGGAACTTCATATTAGGAATGTTTTCGTGAAAGTTAGTAATGCCAAAGTGGTAAAAAAACATGTAATTATTATAGGCGAACAATAACTCCCCTTGCTTTTAATTGAGCTACTACTATTTTTAGGTTTACATCCGAATGAACGTTTAAAGGATTATTAATTAAAAATAATTCCTTGAGGGAGTCCATGTTGAGAATTGAGGAAGGTAGGCTCTTGATTTTATTTTGATTCATCCAAAGCGACTCAAGAGCGTTTAATTCTATTAATTCCTCTGGAAATTTTGAAAACAAGTTAGTACTCAAGTCAATCGTTTTCAAGGAAGTTAATTCCTTAATGGAGGGAGGAAGTTCTTGCAACCGATTATTACTTAAACCTAATATTTTCAAACGTTTTAATTTCCCCAAATCTTTTGGGAGTGTTTTCAATGCATTGTTCCAGAGGGATAGGGATTCCAAAAATGAAAGTTCTGTAATTGAATCGGGCAATACGTTGATTGCCCCATGATCTAAATTGAAAATTCTTAAATTTTTTAATTGATCAATTGAAGGAGGGATCTTTCTTAATTGATTGCCCGCTAAGGATATCTCTTCAAGCTTTTTCAAATTTAATATACTTTCGGGAAAATTTTTAAAAAAATTATTATTTAAATACAAGATTTTCAAATTTTTAAGATTTTCAATTAAAGGGCTAAGTTCATTTAATCTACAATAATTCAAGCTTAACCCCACGATCTTTTTCTTCTCAACTTTAACGGCTTGTTTCGACTCTCTTGTTAACTCATCCATCTTAGAGAAAGGATGAGTAGCAAAAAATCTCAAAGAGTCAGTATTGTGTACTATGAAGACAAATAACGATTCAAATTCATTCTTATCAAGATAATTACCTATTGCTCTTTCTTGCTTTAGATATACAAATTGCTTTAATTCCGGACCTATGGCACTAATCTCATCTTCATTAAGATAATCTAAATAGTTTTGGCTAACAAGAAACTCAATTACCTTTTCATTTCCATGAGAAATTCTTAATCCTATCTCTTCCTTGAATACTTTTTTAGCAGTCGGATCTCCCACGTCCGTTAATTTTTTCAAGAGAGGAAATGCGATATTACTATGTAATAAACGCGTGTCATAATTATTCTCTGCCCAAACCTGCAAGTTCGAACAATGACCCCAAAATTCCATCTCTGGCGAAATCGTAAATGACTCCTCGCCTTTCTCTAGTGAATGGTCTAATATAGAACTCGCCTCATCGATGGATTCAATATCTCGAATTTCATTTAACCTCTCTTTCGGAATATCCATGAGTAAATATTTACATTGCTGAAATAATTCCCCCTTTATGAAAATAAATGTTTTATCCTTGATTAATCTCAGCGTGAGATATTCATTTACCTTGAATTCCTTCTTAATTAATTCCTTTATTGACACCGCTCTTTTGATAACTAATAATATATATATCAAATTTGCTAACATTAAGAAAAAATTTTTGCTAACTTTTCAAAATTTCGCCATATCGAGTAATAGGAGGAAATCCATACTTTTTAATGTATAAATCATCTAAAAATACTGCAAAACTTGTCATGGATTTAAATCCCAATGATTTATAGAAATTTACATCTGCTTGTAAGATTTCTTCTTGAAAAGGAATTTTCTTCCTTACATTTTCACGCCAACCGGAAAATAATGAACAATCTAACCAATATTCTAATATTTGTGCATTAGTGATTCCAAAATAGGAGATTAATGATTTTAATTTTTGAACTTGCTTATAATTTCTCAAGCTCCTGTTATCATTAATGGCGCAATGGAATTTTCTTCTTATTGGAGCAAATTCTAAAAAAATATCTTTTCTTGGCTTTATTAATTTAGGCGTGTCTAATGTAGATAAATAGGCAAGAAAAGATAATTTTGCATCAGAATTTATTTCTTTTATACCATCTATAATGGTATTCATTAAAATTAATGCTTGATCCGAAGCTGAAAGATGTCGACACTCATCACAATGGCAAAAAACATCCTTTCCATCATCTTGCCAGAAATAATAACGATTGGTGGTTGGGATTATTATTTCTGATAATTTTTTCGCGTTTTTTTGAATGAGCTCTAAAGCATTCTCATTAGATACACAGCAATTATGATCGGGGGTACGAAATTTTTTATAATTTTCTCGAAAGAATGTTGGGGTTGTTTTAAACTTGTCTTTTGGAAGCAGCCAAGATAATGCATGAACTTCAAATTCTATATCAATATCTAAGTTCTTAGCTTCGGAGAATAATTTTTTCCCTTTCTCAGAATTAATGAATTTTATTAACTCATTTTTATCAAAAGTATGAAGCCCTAAGAGATTTAAATCTGCTTTTTCCATCCATTGTAGCCATCTATCAGAAAATTCTCTTAAAAGAATTACAACTCCTCTTCGTTCAATCATGAAATATTTATAGAAATATTTATTCATCTTAATATTTTTTTTAAAATGAATGAGAGGCTAACTAAAGGTCGATTTCTCTCTCTTTAATATCCCTCATAATTTTTTGACGATTTTATTTATTGAAATAAACGAACCGAAATAGCATTAATTCTTTCATTTAAATTTGGAATACTCAATGACTCTATCCTCTGAGTAAGAGCTTGAAAAAAGAAAATAATTTTAGATAAAAAAAAGATTTAAAAATTGGATTTTTTCTTTAAATCATCTTTCTTTGAATGGATTTCTGTTAAATTTATTAAATTTTCCTGCAATTTTTTTCCATGAATAGGATAAAATAACAATGCTAAGAATCCAATTAAAAGAATAACCGGAGCAATTAAGCCCATTAAAAGTCGTAAACCCCAAATTACTTCAGCTCCTGGTTTAGGGGTAAACTCTCCCCAACCAGTCCCTGTAAAAACGATTCCTATAAGTAGAATGGTGATTACTCCCGAAAATCGCGTGACAAATGCCCATATTCCATAAAAACCACCTTCTCTTCTCGTTCCGTGTTGTATCTCATCATCATCTATAATTTGTGCTAAAAGTTGATCTTGAATATACATGGAACCTCCAATTCCAATCCCACCTAACCCCATGGAAATAAAAGCCGTTAAAAGACCTTTTATCCAAAGAAAGAAAGTTAATGTAATCGCTAAAACTGCGAAAATACTTAATGAAATTTGCCATAAACCCCATCTCTTTCTTAATTTCATCCATAAGGGTAAAGTGAATATTCCAACAAGAAACGTCGCTAAAAGTAATACCCCAATCATTATTGAATTCTCCTCAGCAACCTTAAGCACATATGTAGCATAAAGCGGAACTAGTGTTGGCAATATACTTTGTACGGTAGCCATGCATAACCATGCAATAATAAAGAATATAAATGCCTTGTTCGAAAATGTAAATTTCAAGGAATTAAAGAATGATGGAGCCGTTTCATAATCAGTAGCGAATTGAACACGTTCTTTTGAACCCCATTTGATGGTAATAAAAATAGTCACTCCAACTGTTATAGCAAAAATAAGTCCTATCGTTTGATATTGCATGATTGTATAATCATACCCGTATTGATTTGCCATATCTTCGATAATCAATGAAGGGAGGAGAAAAACTATTATTAATGCAATAATCGCTATAACCATTCTCATTACATTAACTTCTGCCCGCTCTTCTTCTTCTATAAACATTTCTGGGAATAACGAAACGTGATTTAATGAGTACATTGTAAAGAAAGTATCAAAGAGAAAGAGTACTATCATGTAGTAGATGAAATTCATTTGATCTGAAGTCATGGGAGGTGTCCAAAGAAGAAAGCACATTAGGCTCAATGGAACAGCAGTCAATATCATCCATGGAATGCGCCTTCCCCAACGTGTATGAGTTTTATCAGAAAGAATCCCAATAAGGGGGTCATTAATCGCATTCCACACCGACCATATAATAAATCCTATACTTATCCACATCACGGGTAATTTAACTACGGAGAAATAAAAAACAAATACGAGTAGTTGAAAACCTTGATATGCCACCGTATCTGTAATTTCTCCAATGCTAAACGCTAATTTCGTTTTAAAATCATATCTTTCAAACCTTTTCAAAGATTTTAAATCGGTTTCTTCCATAATATTTCGTACCAAATAGATTTTTTATTTTAATTTAGTTGATACAAAGTATCTCACTATTTTTACTAGGACTTCAGTAAAATAAAGGATTCTGATCAAGTTATAAATACATCTTCTGGATATTACATGCTATCTTAAATAAGATCATTCTTAAAGATCGATTTGTTCTGCAATCCTTTAATGGCATTTTAATATTTAAAATTAAATTGCACGCCCTACATTATTCTTTTAATGCGATAAAAAGCCGCTCGTTTATTGCTTTTTCCTCGTTGACCGATAAATGCAAGCTATGTTCTTCAACAAAATTCATGATAAGTGGGTTTTTTTCCGCGAGTATCATATTAAAATAAAGTTAAAATAAAGGGATCTTCCTTTCTTATAAAACGTGTAAGATGATGGTGTCATGTCACGCTTTTTACATGCGGACCTCCCTCATGCCGAAAGAGAGGTACGAGGATTTATAAAGGTTCTAAGATACATTAAGTTGTCAAACTTTAGAATTATATATGACGCACTAAATAATTAAGCAAAACTTACCGTGAAAGAGAAAGGATTTGTCATATAAAATATAAAGTGAGCATGACCATGCCAAAATATTTACTGCGTTATAAATAAAATGATCGAGGTTTATAGTAAAAATGAAAAATTTTCAACCAACTTTAAAATCTGTAAGAGAACATGAATTACCGGACTGGTATAATGATGCAAAATTGGGGATTTTTATTCATTGGGCCCTTTTTAGCGTTCCAGCTTTTGCCCCTATAGGGAAAGGCGAAAATCTTAAAATATTAGCAAAAGAGGGATGGAAAGCATATTATGCTCATAATCCTTATGCTGAATGGTACATAAACACGATGAAAATTCCTGATAGCCCGACACAAAAATACCATAATGAAACATTCGGAGAAGATTTCTCTTATGACAATTTTATACCTATGTTTAATAAAGCAAGTGAAAAATGGAATCCCGAAAAATGGGCTGAGCTATTTAAAAAGGCGGGTGCTAAGTATGTAGTGTTAGTAACCAAGCATCATGATGGCTTTTTATTATGGCCAAGTGAATATCCTCATCCTAAAAGGGAAAATTACCATTCGAAACGAGATATAATAGGAGAATTGACTAAAGCCGTGAAAAGCAGAGGGATGAAAATGGGACTATATTATTCAAGTGGACTGGATAACACATTTATTGAGCTCTATATCAAAGATCCCGTGGATGAATTTACCCAAACTCCAAATAGTGAAGAATACATAGATATGATTGAAGCACATTGGAAAGAATTGATTGATAAATATGAGCCCTCGATTCTCTGGAATGATATTGCTTATCCACGAGATGCAAATGTCGCAAAATTATTTGCATATTTTTATAACAAAATGCCAGATGGAGTGATAAATGATCGATGGATGCAAGTACCAAAATTTTTGAGTAAATTTGCGAATACAAAAATTGGTCGAAAAATAGTATGCTGGTATGTCAAAAGGTTATTTTTAACGAAAGGGATGGAAACACCCAACCCCCCTCATTGTGATTTTACGACTCAAGAATATTCAACATGTCCGCATATCGTTGAGAAAAAATGGGAGGCTACCAGGGGATTGGGAACTTCTTTTGGATTAAATAGGGCCGAAAAACCAGAAGATTATTTAAGTGTTGAAGAATTGGTACGCTTATTTGTCGATATTGTTAGCAAAAATGGAAATCTTCTTCTGAATTTAGGACCGGAAGCTGATGGAACAATCCCCGAAATTCAAAAAACGCGCGTGTTGGGTTTAGGAAAATGGCTTGAAATTAATGGAGAAGCAATATATGGAACCCGTCCTTGGATTAGGGCCGAAGGAAAAACCACGAACGGGATTAGAGTGCGATTTACTCAAAAAGCAGAGACGTTATATATCTTTCTATTAGATATCCCCAAAAAATCAACTGTAACTATTGAGTCACTTGTCGTATCCAAGGAATCCAAAATTCGATGGTTGGGATATGATGTACCGATAGACTGGAAGCAGAAAGAAGATGCTTTAAATATTGAAGTACCAAAAAATTTAGCTAAAAGTCCGGTTTACACTATAAGCATTACACCTAAACCGCCTGCTTAAGAATAACTCAAACTAAACATCATTAATATCTCGTTTCTTGCTTTTGTTTTTTTTTTTACTTGATAATATTTAGAAATCCAATTATATCTTTATTACATCCCTAGATTTATTTCTTACTTGTACTTCTAAATGTTCTGTATTTTAATTCAAAATCTAACGTTTAAAATGGGAGTTCATTGCTTTAATTAATATCATGCAATAATAGAGAATAACAAGAAATGAGAATGAAAATAAAAATGATTTTTTTTATCTCTCCTGGTTTTTCTACTCCTTTCTTAATTAAAAAAATGTCCCTTTTTTCTCGTCCCTTTCTTGAAAAATCATGCCCTATTCGTAAAAACAAATTTTTATATACATGATATTTTTTATTTATAATAATAATTTTAAAAGATTGAATTATATTAATATTATAATCATCTAATATTATTTGTAGGTGTAAAATCGAGTTGAGTATTGATACTAAATCATTCGATTCAATTCTATCTAAAATAATTAAGTCTGAAAGTGGTATTAAAAAGGTAATTTTAGTAGATCGGACGGGTTTGACAATTGCCAGTGTTTCAAAATTTAGCTATTTTCCGGCGGATGTCGACGGAATCGGCGCCATCGCTTCTGCGGTTTTCTGTGCGTCCGAAGAACAAGGGAAGAACCTGGAATTAGGAGATTTAGACATAGTAACATCTGAATTTACGGGCGGAAAGATATTTGCGGCGAGTTGTGGGGTTAAAGGCGTTCTTTGCTTGATATCAGATCCTGATATTAACATTGGACTGATTCGATTGATATTAAAGAGATCGGGAGAAGAGTTAAAGGAGATTTTGGATGAATTTTTAGCAGAGATACCAGAGACAATGGATTCGGGATTAGATTTAAGTGACTTGGATGAGTTGAGTCCCGATTAGGATTTTTTTATTTTCGAGAGAGATCCATTTAATTATTAAAATGGGTTAATCCTTGTTCAACAGACCTTTACATTTTAAGGAGAGCTAATTTGATTATTTTATAAAGGGATTATATCATCATTTTCTTATTTTGGTTGAATGAGTAAAGGTCCATGAAATTTGTTCTCTTAATTTGGAGATATTTATAGTGATAAGGACAAAAACATTAGTAAAATGAGTTAGTAAGGCGTTATTTAAGCGAAAGATCATTTTAGGGGAAATTGTTAAATTATTTAAAGATATGGCATCCTATCGAGTAAAACAGTAAATAGGAAATTCATTTTGGTGAGGATTCTTACCTAAGCTTTAATGGGATAAAATAAATTTTAAATTCCATGCAATCAGATTTTATTCAATCTTAGTGAATTTTATGAAATAAAGAATTTATTTGGTAATAATGGATTTAGGGTTAAAAGATAAAGTAGCGGTTGTATTGGCATCGAGTAAAGGTTTGGGCTTAGCTTGTGCTAAGGGATTTCATGAGGAGGGTGCTCACGTGGTGATTTGTAGTAGAAATGAAAGTAATTTGAGGCGAGCAGAAGAGGAAATAAAAAAAGTAGAAACCAAATTTTCTGGAAAGGAAATCATGAGCATTGTGGTGGATCTCGAGCGAGAGGAAGACATCAACCGTTTAATAAGGGAGGTGATGAATCGATTTGGCAGAATAGATATCCTGGTTCACAATGCGGGAGGACCCCCATCCAAGCCCATTGAAAACGTGAGTGAAGAGGAATGGACGCGTTCCATTAATTTAAACTTGCGTTCATTTATTCGTGCGTGCAATTTGGTCATTCCAATCATGAAGAGGCAAGGGAAAGGAAGAATCATAGCGATCACGTCTGTTTCCGTAAAACAGCCGTTAGAGGATTTGGTGTTATCAAATACCATGCGGTTGGGCGTGGTTGGGTTTGCGAAAACGCTTTCAAATGAACAAGCCAAGCATGGAATATTGGTAAACGTGGTATGTCCGGGTCCAACGCTGACCGACAGGATGAATGAATTAATTCAATCTAAAGTACAGTCTACGGGAAGATCAAGAGAGGAAATTGAAAAATCCTGGACCGATCAAATACCCATGGGGAGATTAGGAAGACCAGAAGAATTAGCTAATTTAGTGATATTTTTGGCTTCTGAAAAAGCGAGTTACATTACAGGAACCGTGGTTCAAGTAGATGGCGGCTTTATTAAAGCAACATTTTAAAAAATGGGATTGCGACGATGAAAATGATTTTAAAGGAGGAGAGGAAGAAGATTTTATTAAATAAAATTTAAAGACAAGGATAAATAAAAAAACGATTAAAACAAGTTTGGTTCTTTTATATTCAAATATTTTTGAAGGGTTTCGAAAATTTCTTCTCTTGACCCGATATATCCGATTATCTGATGCGTGGCATGCTCCGCAGAAAGCTCCCCCTCCGTTTTAAAAGGACTTAATTGTAATTCAATTTCGCCAAAATTTAACTTGTTTTCAATGGTGGATTCAGAATTATAAGATTGAATGACTCCAATTTCCATGTCGGGATGGTCTCTTGAAACATCATGACATTCAGCTTGACTTTTTGGAATATCATTGGATAATTTAATTAACAGCCCATAGTCCTTTGAATTAGGCAATTGAGTAATGTAACTAATTTTGGCCGGGAGGTCGTAATTAATGTCCTCTGGTCGTACGGCCAATTTATAAATATCTGAAACGTCAATTTTAAAACTGACGTGATCTTTACCAATTAGTAGTCTATCCCCTGGAATGGTTCTAAAATAGGAGAGTGGCTTAGGATTTGACAGCGTGGGAATAATCACGGTACCGGGATTTCTTGGACCCAGACTAATTACATTAGTTAAACTCCATCCATTTATTTCCAAATCCTTTTTATTTAACCAGCATTCTTCTGAGATTTCAATGCCACAATACGCTTCCAAGCCCGTTGGAATTGGTTCTTCGATAATTTTAAACGTGCGAGTTATCTCTCCTTCATATTTTTCTTTTGTAAACTGATTAATAAGGGCAATTTTGCTCTGAACTGTACATGACCTTTCATTCATCCTAAGCATTTGAAAATTTGCTGGATCTAAGGTGGAAGGGCAAAACCACTCGTTCCAATTCCACGGATCTTTATAAAAAAATGCTCGTTCAGGGCTTATCCAATATCGGTCTCCCCCAATATTATTTCCATTAGCTTGTATTATTTCCTTCAAATCTGGATTTATCCATGAGAGACTATGACCGTTCTTTTTGGGAAAAATACCAAGCAAGCGTCCTCCATGTTCTGAAACTACAGCTTTCGGAATCCCCTCGTGAGTTAGAAGGGAATATCTCGTAGAATTTTTTAACTGCTCGATAAGACTATCAAATTTGTAATAATTAATAATTCATCCACCCTTTACAACGTGGGTTCATTCAAGGTTCTATTTTGAAAATAATATAAATTAAATTAAAAAGATATTTATAATTATTAAATAAATTTATTACATGAATTTCAGTTCATTTTACTTTTTAAACTAAAAATTCTTTCGCTCATAGAGGTTTCTTGAATGGATGAGAAAACTGAAAGATCTTTGGAAGAAGAATTGTATGCATTGGAAGATTTAGCGGTTAAAATTGAATCGGGCGCAACGGGATTTGAATTAGCCCTTGAAGCTGAAAACAATAATAACTTGCCCCAACTGTATTTCAATGGAATATATTTCATTGAAACTTTCAAAAAAATTGGCGAGAAAGTATTTATCGAAAGTCCGGATGAAATTGTAAAAGATTATACCTCTTTTAAGGTAAAAGAAGAAACAGAAAAAAGCATTTTCATGAAATGGCTCCATAGGGAAATCGAAGAGAGAAGAGCTAAGCTCTACCCCAAAAAAGAATATTTACAATTTAAAAAAATGATGGAAAAGAAAGAAATGGTTAAAAATATTAAATTTTGCCCCGATTGCGGCGCCCGAATAACAGATATAACCCAGAAATATTGCGAGCAGTGCGGCAAACAATTACTATAATTTTATTTATTAAGTGTTCTTTCTTCTTAATGAATCATTAAATTACCTATCCTCTTTAACGATAATGCATTTTTCAGATTTCGCAAATAAGTTAAAAGATAAAATTGAAAAGGAAAAAAAATATAAAGATAAAGAATTTTTATTTCCAGATGAGAAATTAGAACTGACTAAGCATAAAAAAATTGAAGCAAAACAAAAAATCAAGACCCTAAGCGATGATCGAAAGTTTTTAAAAACCTTGCTCCGCATGATTGAATCCGGGGCAACGGGTTTCGAGCTTGCTTATTTTGTAGAAAAGAATCAAAAAATAAAACATCTCATCTACGATGGAAAATTTTTCTATAATACTTTTTTAAATACGGGTAATAAAAGATTTATAAATTTACCCGATAAGACTATCAAATCTTACGATAATTTTAAAACGGTAGAAGAAACGGAAAAATATCTGTTCATGCTCTGGCTAAAAGAAAAACTTGCCGAAATGGAGGAAACTATAGATGTTGAAAAAGAATACATGAAATATGAAGAGAAAAAATATGAAGATTCTTCAAAATTAATGTATTGTCCCGAATGCGGCGCCCGTGTCCGGGAAAAAAACCAACTTTACTGTGAATTTTGTGGTGCTCGATTATAATGGGTTGGGAAAGAAATATAGTAAAATAAGGCGTTCTCCTTTAAATTATTTCTTTAATCTATTTGTTCAATCCAATTAAAAATGGCATCTATCGCCAATTTCATGTTATCCATCTGATATTGAGTAAAAACATTCTTTTTCTACGTGAGTGAACAAGCTATTAATAATCTTACATTCTTTAGAACCTCAATCTGCTTGTAGGACATTTTTAGCAGAAAGAAATGCTCTCTCGTGGCTGCTAATAATAACACGCCTTGAGTAATAAGCTTGGAAATTTCCATTGTTGAATATAATAACATATCTTGAATAATCATCTTGTCCTATCAATCTATTCAAATGGAGAATCCACGCCAAAAACGTGTATGTCAAGATTAACACTACAATTTATCAGCACATCTCGTTTCATTCTTTTTTCATGATCTTGTTAAACATGTCCAGCGTTCTTTTTTCTAAAAGATTCTCCAATAGAGCAATGATCTCCGCTAAATCACCCGCATTTGATATCAACCGATTTAATTTATGATTAATATTCGCATGCTTATGAAGATCGTAATAGCCCACGGCAAATGGAAAATTCTTATTAATTTTTATGCTCTTTAACCTCTCTTATGTGAATTTTTTCAAGTTAGAAAATTGAACTTCTCTAATTGTAACCACGCTTCATTTAATATGAGATTATAATAGAAACCCTCTCCCCTTTCATTTCTCCAAGAAATTCATCCTAAAAAGGGTTACATGTAATTTTTTTTGATTTCCAGTAAAAAAACCTCATTTTTGAATGTTTCTCCCAAGAAAATAAATAAAAATGTAATTAAAACTACATTAATACGAATATGGTGAAAATACGTAAATTTTTTTCTTTCTAAACACAAAAGTTTTTCATTGCGAATTTATTTTTAATCTTTAACTATAGATCGTATCAAGAATATATTCCTTAAACGTGAGATAATGAGTAATTCTTACACGGACAAAATTAAAAAAAGATTTAGAGAAGAATACGGACTTGAATTAACCACACCAGAAGCACAACAATATAAAAACTTTCAAAAAAACATGTCAATTTTAAATTGTGGAGTCGTATTCGGAGCTATCATTGTATTATTTATAGTTTTTGGACTCCTTTTTCATCTATTACCATGGAATCAATATACTTTCATTCCTTTAGGCATAGTAATTTGCTTTTTAGCTACTGATGCAAATCAAATAACCAAAAAAATAAAACAAAATGATAAAAAATTTAAGCAACACATCTTTCAACAACGACAATTCTCAACTACTCAAACGCCTAAAACTCCTCTAATCTCCGGCACTCCGCCCCCAACCCCGTCTTCCTATACCATACCAACCCCCAAACCAAAAGTAACAGTTTTTTGCCCACTTTGCGGAGAAGCCATCCCTATTGGTGCCGATCCTTGTCCTAAATGTGGTAGCCCTTTAGTTTGGGAATGAATTTTAAATATTCTAAGTCTATTAACGCGGAAATACACCACCATCATTTCCTAATGACTACTCCCCACATTTGAAAAAACTCGTTCATTTTCAGTATTTTATTGTTTTCAATTTTATCTTGAATGAATTCCTTTTACCTTTTAAAATTGATAAGTCTTCATTCTCATTTCAGTAAAAATCTTTTGAGAAAGGTAAAGCCTGAATAAAGAAAAAATAAAACAAATCCTTACCATCTTTTTTATTCTTGCTATTTCTACGCGTTTCATCCCTCCATGCTACCAAATCGTTTTCGATTCCTATTATTTCTGCCTTACTCCCTAATGGAAAAAGGGAACATATTAATTGCCTCAATTTAAGTAAAATTTTTAATTTAGTAATAATTTAAGTAGTTAGTTTACCATTCTAAGAATGTTTACATTGATCTTTACACTCGCTTTTCTAAAGCCTCTGTTGCTTAGCCGGTAGAGCGTTGCCTTGGTATGCCATTAATTTGCTCTAAAAAGGCAAAGGTCGGGGGTTCGAATTTGATTGGAAGCCTTCCATGATACGAAAATCCCCCCAGGGGCTTGAGAAAATCGAGTAGATCTTCGCCGGTGTAGCTTAGCATGGTTATAGCGCCAGACATGCGAGTGTCTGAGATAGGGGTCAGACGTCACGCTCTGGACTCATAATCCAAAATCAACGAGATCTTCCATTGTTGGGAGATCTGGAGGTCGCGGGCTCAAATCCCGCCACCGGCACCTATTTTCTTTAATTCTAATGTTTTCTATAAAAAATTTAATTCAAATAAGATTGGAGAAACGCTTGCTCATCCTCATTCGATGAAATGAAATAAAAAAATAAGATTTGATTATTACATGAAAGAAAGGTTTAAGTTTTTACAGTAAGTATTGAGGAAGGCATGATCGTTTTCCTTCAAGTGTTTTTTTCGTGTAAATTTTCCTTACATTCGGGTTATTTTCCAATTAAATTTCGTGTCGGATTAATTTTTAGATCAACCACGGGGTTTTTTAAAGGGAGGAATCCATTAATTTAACATTAAATGACATCTCCATAGGCAAGGAGTTCTGCTCTGGGCGTGCGTGTAGAGATGATATCTCCGGGGAGGAGCGTTGTGATTTGGGAGTAAAAACTAACGAGGAAATCAGGAGCGAAACTGGAAAAGGAATCGAAGTTTTTAGAGAGGGTCAAATAGCGGGGGTTTATGGAAGTGTTGATGCAAAAGAAAAATTTGTCCGTGATTTCGTAGCAACTTGGGATAAGGTCATAAATATTGACAAGTTTAATGTAGTAATGAAAAATCTTAAATAATTAAGATTTCTGCGTGGCGCCGAACTCTTAGAAAACCTTTATCTAATTGGCTTTCTTCCAGATTCCCTTCGGTAAATTCAAGTACCCATCACATGCCATGCCAATAATGAGTTAATAAAGCTAAAAAGAACAAGGTATATATATCAATAACAACTTTATCATGATAATAGAAAGAACAAACGAGCGGCACCACCAATCAAGTTAAAAAAAAAGGAGATTAATAATGAAATGGTCAACGAATCCAGAAGGGATTACTTCAGCCGAGATGGCCATTTTAGATAATAATTCCGAGTGGTTGGGTATTCCCAAGAGCCACCTAATGGAATGTGCAGGATATGCGGTAGCGTTAGAACTTCAAAAATGCTTTTTTCCTGAAAATGCTACTAATGGTAAAAAAGTAGCAATCTTTTGTGGAACGGGAAACAACGGTGGCGATGGTTTTGTCCTTGCCCGTCATTTGAGTTCTTGGGGCATTGAAGTAGTAGTTGTATTGGTAGGACAACCTGCGAATATTAGAACGAATGAAGCAAGACTAAATTGGGATATCATTTCTCAATCTCTCACCTCGTTAATTAAAATTGAAATAATACGAGACTCTACCGAATTGGGGAAAATTGGCATGATGCTTGAGGAAGAGGGGTATCGTGATATCATTGTGGATGGACTTTTAGGCACGGGCATTGAAGGGAAAATAAGAGAGCCCATCTCAACTGCCATTGATTTAATCAATGCGGTTAAGGAAAAAGATCCGGATAAGGTTTCAATTGTTTCAATTGACATTCCTTCGGGCGTTCATCCGGATAGGGGCGATGTTCTGGATAAAGCAGTAAAAGCCGATTTAGTAATTACATTTCATGCTCTGAAAAAAGGATTGGTGGGGAATTCAGCATATTGGAAAGAGATAATAGTCAAACCGATAGGTATTCCGCGCGAGGCCTTCTTATACGTGGGAAAAGGAGATTTTCTTCCAACTGTAAAACGCAGGAAGGTGGATGCTCATAAGGGAGAATTCGGTAGGATTTTAATAATCGGTGGATCGAAAAATTATTCGGGTGCTCCGGCATATTCTTCCTTGACATCACTCCAATTTGGAATAGATTTGGTCATTACATTCACTCCTGAAATAGTCGGAAACGTGATAAGAAGTTATTCTCCCAATTTAATCGTAAGAACTCATCCAGGGGCTTGGCTAAATCTTGATGCTTTAAAAGAAATAAATCCGCTAATGGAATGGGCAAATACCATTTTGATTGGCCCCGGCATGGGAGTGAAAAAAGAGACGGAAATATTATTAGTTGAGCTCTTGAAAAAACTGCGGGATGAGAATAAATCCCTTGTTCTCGATGCGGATGCCTTGAAACTGGTGAAAAACCATCTAAACATGCTAAATGGTCAAAAGGTCATTGTTACTCCTCATGCGGGTGAATTAAAAATTATGACGGGATTGGAATTGCCTCCCTACAAGAAAACAGAAGAAAGAAGTACGCTCGTAAAAGATATAGCTAAAAAATACAATATTACATTCTTGGTCAAGGGCGTCCATGATATCATTAGCGATGGAATACGGATTAAAATTAATCGAACGGGATGTCCAGAAATGTCCATAGGGGGCACGGGAGATGTATTAGCCGGATTATGTGCCTGCTTTCTTGCCACGGGCAATGATACTTTCTCTTCGGCTTGTTCTGCCGCATTTTTTAATGGCTTTTTAGGGGAATATACTAAAAAGCAAAAGAACGGACGGTTTACTGCCATGGATATGATAATAAACATTCCCTTGGCATTTCAAGAATTGATATCCTCGCAATCTGCTTTAAAATTAAAGCTTTAGAACTAAAACATGTTTATGAGACGAGAAAAATTTTCACTCAGGTAATTTTAACTGAAAAACCCTCATTAAAAAAAATAAACATTTTTTTTTAAGAAACCAATTTTTTTTAGAAAGATTTTTCTTATTGAAATAGTTTATCACATATGAGAAAACTCATTATTTATCAAAGGGTAAATAAGAGGATATTAAATTATTTTCTTATAGATTTTTTTAAGAGAGAAATGCTGTTGAAAACTTTTAAAAACGTTAAACCCATATAAAATATAAAAATAAAACATAATCAAGTACTTGGTCATGAATTAGATATTGAGGTATACGAAAAATGAGCCGGCCAATTCTTCAATTGTTCAAGGTAAATCCTGATGGAACAACTACAGAAATCAAGACCCAAGGGCCAATAAAGGATGTATTAAAATCAGATGAATCTTACGTGTTAGTATCAGATGAGCTGAGGAAAGTCTTCCTATGGAAAGGAGCACGGAGTAGTGTTCGATCCAAATTTATTGGAGCAAAAAGGAGCCAAGATATTCGAGGACAAGTCGGCATGCACTTCTCAGTTGTTCCTTTGGATGAAGGTGAAGAGGATCCTGAATTTTTAGCTATCATCGGGGGTAAAACAGCGGGAGCAACAGCACAAGAAATTAAACATGAACAAGCAGCAGGTTCTGTTCCTTCAACACCATCCAACCAAGAGGCACCAAGACAAAGCCGTACTATTCCGAGTAGCCCACCCACACCAACCGTGAGAAATGAGGGTCCTTTATATAGAGGAAAAGAATCGATGAGTACCTTTGTTCAAGAAGAGATTCAAGTAAACGTGGAACACGTTTTAAAAAAATTGGAGGAAATCGAAATTCCTCAAGGATATGAACGGGAACTAATTATCATCGGGAATCACGCTTACGCTGTTGTGGAGAAGGTCCAAACCTTTTTAGGGGAAAAAAAGGTAGAAAAAGTCATAGAGCGTGTTGGGTCCATTCCTGAAGGCATTTTTTTTGCAGAAAATTATACTCCCAGACTCTTGACGGAAGGGGGAAAGATTATTGCAATTGAATTTTTAAAGCGGGTTGGAGCTGGTCCTTCCGGTCGTTCTCAAGCGAGCAAGCGGGATGTTTTAAAGAGTCAAATTTCAAAACAATTATTAGGGAAATAGCCTCCTTCCTTTTCCTTTAAATTAGATCGGTATTCGTGGTTCGTTTATTTATTTTTCTCTCCTTGTTTTTTATCGTGTAAATATGGAAGGAAAAGAGATGACTTAAATTTTTAAATTCTTATTTTATATTTAGAATAAATACAACTAAAAAATGGGAAAATGGTCGAATTAACACCTAAAGAAGCAGAAAGCTTGGCAAGATTTTTAGGAAGCATTACTGAGCACACGGAATTAGAGGCATTGGCACTCATAACAAAAGAGGGCGTGCGGTTAGCTTTTTCTTGCATTCCCGATTATAACGTAGATCCCGATGTATTTTCGAGTTTAAATGCAATTGTTATAAAAAATAGCCATGAAGCAGTTAAGAATTTGGGATATAATAACCTTTTGGAAGTAGTACTTCGCGGAAAAGATGCTTTCGTTATTCTTTCTTCAGCAGGTAGGTTTTTTGTAATGGGAGCTTGTCGTCAGTTAAAAGATTTGGCGAAAGTGGTTTCTGTGTTTAGATTTTATGCAAAGGAAATCGGAAAAAGATATCCTGATCTCGAGGAAGCATCCTAACTATTTTTCACGTGATTTTAATTTTATTATTTTTCAATGGGAACAATTAAACTTTAAATGAGAACGTGACCTACCCATACTTGTACCGAGTTTAGAAAAGTTAAATAATTACTAAAATCACGAATTTTTAAAAAGCGAAAATGAGGGATGCCAGAATCATTACCATCGACAAGCGGGGACGGATAGTGATTCCTAATATTGTTAGAAAAAGTTTAGGGATAATGGAAAATGCTCAATTGATGATGATTGCTGATTCAGAGTCAAGGGAAATAAAAATTTTTCCAATAGGATTTTCAGAGGACTCTAAGCCCATACGATGTAGGATAACCATGGAAGACACGCCCGGTGCGTTAGGAAAAATTGCCACGGTTTTTGGCAATAAAGGCTTATCTATGATGTATTGTGATGCAGTTATTGTAGAGAAGAATAAAACAGCGATCTTGACGGTTATTTTTGAATACAAGCAAGGAGTTAATTTGGAAGAATTAAAAAAAGCGTTATTTGAAAAAGGGGGCGCTTTAGAAATTGAAATGGAGAGTTTAGACCGTCGTGAGTCAGTACGAGACGAAAATAGTCGCCTATTCTCGTTTCGTTAGGTTTCGTGGGAGGAACCTAGGCGGGGTGTGGTGACGCACACCGTTGAAACGAGACGAGTGCACCCGTAAAAGACGGGGTAGGTGAGGCGGGGGTGTACGTCGGGAGCTTTCGGGCGACCAATTCAGCCTGCCGCTCTCAATAGCACGAGTGTTTGGTGTTGAAATGGGCTTATAGGTTCGGGCTTAGAATTTGAGGGTGAGAGGTGTAAGAGGATGGGGGTGTGAGGGGTTTAGGGGGGAGGAGTTCAGCTGAGCGTGGTGGCATTTTATTTTTTTAAAATTTTTTTTTTTAATAGTTAGGGAAGAGAGTACCAGAAAATAAATAATCAAAAAAAAGTTTCCAGAAAAGAAATAATCAAAAAAAATTTATATTTAGATTAATAAGAAAAAAGAGAAAATGGATTACACTTAATCTTACCCGTATCCATCTTCCTCCTCTTCCTCGTTTTCTTCCTTCTCTTCCTCAAAATCAGTGTCTTCTTCTCCCTTAGGAGCAATGAAAAATGTCAGCTGACAATTGCCTAATTTCTTAAATTCTATGATAGCCTTTAATGGAATGTTTTTCTTAATATGGAAAATTATTTCATCTTGTTTTTCTAAAGGAGGAAGCATTTTATTAAATAGCAGTAAGTACTGCTTGCTAAACGTGTTCTGACAACAAGATTCCTTATTTTCCTCCTCGTCCAACTGATCCTCATCGATCTTGATAACAACATTTTTTCCCCTTAAAATGATTTCATTTTTGGAATCTTCGTTAAACTCTTCCCAAATGACCCGTTTTTGTAAAACTATAATTTTTACAAGATCATCTAAAAGAAGATTCTTAAAAATGTATTGTAACCTCATTTTTTAAACCGTGAAGCAAGCACCATGTTGTAGCCTTGAAATAGTGTCATGAGAAATCTCGGGAAGGTTTAAATTTAGATTCTCCACTTTTCTTTCAATGATCGTCCCATACTTCCGTGATTTGATTGTAATGAATACAGCATCCTCTCCAAAAATGATTTCTGTAGTTGATTGATAAGACATGGAACGTCTTATCAAATCTTTAGAAAAAAAATTGTATAAGGAAATTGATGGATTAACAAATTTGCTCGAAGTGTTGCCTGATTCTAAAACTATTTCGGTTCAATTTTCTCCAGAAAATGGAGGTGGATTTAAAAGGGACTCTACTTTGAGCGATTATTTAGGCATTAAAAGAAATGAATTTACATTCCGCATAGAGCGGGATGGAGATGGAAAGATAACGAACATGGACGAGCTACAAAAAGTTGCTAATACGATTGCGTTGTACGTGAAAGCGCATCCCGATGCCGTTGCAAAAGTATTAATTGAACCTGAGAAAGGAAAATCTTATGAAGTTTATTTTGCCTATAGTAATAAGGGTTTGCTTCCTAACAGCTATATTCTCTGTAGCAGCTATACTAAAAAAAATCGATTTCATTCGAAGGATTTAATGGAAAATGATGAGTTATATAAAATGTATTCTAATGGTTTTTATGAGGCACATGCCGATGATTTCAAGACCTTCTTGATAGAGCACAAATTGGCTGAGGATATTGAACCGACAGACCTTTCAGACGATCTTAGAAACGAGTTCATTCAGCGGCAGCTTAGAAAGGGTTATGAGGAGGCGTGGAACGTGTTGGGCGGCATTTTAGAGACTAAAATAACTTTTTTTGGAGAAGAAGTTATAGCAAAAGCAAGATGGGTCAAGCCGGGATTGTATGATTTTACCGACATTTGGAATTTTGCGCTCTGCTCGTTCGAGGATGAGGCCGGAAACTATCACGTGTGTTCGGGAATTATGGACGATGATCATAAAGGGCAAGCGTGGCTTCATTTCCAAAATAACGTGTTTCCGGAAATCTTGCTCAAATATTATGGTAAAAAATATGAAAATAATAAACAAGTGACAGTGGATGACATCGAGTCCATGGCCACTTTTATAGATTTAACGAAAGAGTAGAATTGCCGAGATTAATTAGTTTATCTAATAATAGTATCCACTAAGCTCCATGATTTTAGATTTTTTTAATTCATAAGGAATGTATTCCACGGGATTTCCCAACAGATCCAGCGTCTTGAATGGGGTTTGTAGTAGTTTCAAGAATTCTTTCGGTACTTTTTTAATACGGTTGTCGCTTAAATACATCTTTATGATGGAGGGCAAGTCAGCCAAGTGCGGGTTCAATTCCTTGAGCTTGTTAGAAAGCATTCTTAGAATTTCTAGGTTCTTGAGCTTGAGAATGTCATCGGGAATGCTCTCGAGTTCATTGTAATCCAAGTCAAGAACTTCCAAACTTTGAATGTCGCACGCCTTTTTAGGAAATTCCGTAAGCCCGCATTTGGTCATTCCGAGGCTATTGAGTGAGGTGAGGCGTGTCCAACTGGTAGGCACGTCTTTTATTTTTGGACTCTCTTCTACTCGGATAGTTTCAATGGCTTTCAGCTCGCCGATACGGGCGGGCAGGTACTCGAGCGGGTGCTTGCGGATCTCAATTTTCTTGAGCGAGGTTAACTTTTCCGAGCTGGCGGGAAAATCTTCAATAGGTGTGTCCTCGATGAGGAGCTCCTCCAGGGACGGCAGGTAGCCGAACGATTCGGGAAGGCGCTTTAGCAAGGGGCATTTTTTTATCTCAAGTTTTTTTAGCGATGGGAGCTTGCCGAAGGACTCGGGAAGTCCCTCGAGCGACGGACAATCTTTTATGTAGAGGTATTCTAGTGATGGAAGGTTGCCGAAGGCTTCGGGAAGGCGTGTAAGGGAGCGGCATCTCATGATGTAAATCTTTTTAACATTGGTGAGGTTGGCGATGGAGTCGGGGATTCCCGTGGTCCCTTCTTTCGGATTGAAATATTCGATAATTAATTCTTCGAGGTTGGTTAGCCGGCCGACTTCTTCGGAGATGGCTTCATATTTAGACCCTCCAAGTCTAAGTTCTTTCAGTGATCTCATCGTGCTTATATTTTTGGGAAATTCCTTGAAATGTCCTCCAATGTTGAGCTTCGTGAGGTTGGCCAGGCTGCCCGCATGTTTCGGAAAATAGAACTGATTATGAGTATAAATATCGAGCTTTTTCAAGTTTTTCAGGGAGGTGGCTATTTCGAGAAGCGGTCCGGCATCGCATTTTATTATTTCCAAGGATTCGAGGATTTGGAGGTTTTTCAAGCATTCCACGTCCTTTTTCGAATGAGGCGGGAGCTTTAATTTTAATTTTTCTAATTTAGGAAGCTTTGAGACGGTAGGCAGGAGAGTTATTTCGTCCCGGCTTTCCATTTCAAGTTTAAGGTAGGTAATGTTAAAATCTTCATCTTCTCTGGCATAATAATGCTTATTTTTATCCACGGCTTTAAGGACTTCTGCCGTGTTCGGCTCGTACATGCTATAAAAATCTTCACCGAGCTCTTCGAGAAGATCGTAGGAGTCCACTATAAATTCTTGTACTTCCTTGCTCCCGCGTTTAAACCACTCGATGAGCTCTTCCTTGAACCGCATCCGAGCGTACTCATCTCCTTTTTCGGCTAATTTTTTCAAGATCGGAAAGGATAGGGCATAATCGAGCAATCTCGTATTGTAATCGTGCTCCACCCACGCTTGGAGGTTCGAGCAGTTCACGAAAAAATCCAATTCCTCTCTCTCTTCCTTGCTCAATTCCTCCCAAGCTTCCGAACCGTAATATTCTATTGAATGGTCTAAATGGTCGATGATGTCATTAATAGATTCGATGTCTTTGAATTTTGGCATCTCTTTTACGGGAATGGCAAGGGGCACGAACTTGCATACCATTAATTCCTCATCATCGATGAAGATGCGGGACTCGCCATTGATGAGCTTGACGGTAAGGACCTCCTTGCCCCGCTTGTCCTTGATGGTGAATTCTTTTCGGGCGGAAGGGTGCTGTTTGGACATGGAAATTTTTTACGTGTTTTATATCGTCGTAAGGAAGGAATAAAAAATTTATGGAGGGAAGAAATTTTTTGTTTATCATAAATACATTTGTTTTAATGTATTTAAGCAATTTTTTTAATCCTAATTCATGTAATTTGGTAGCAGTACGATATACGATGTCTAATAATTGAGCGTAGGTGAGTTCAAATCCCATGAAATAAGTTTGAGGATAGGTTTTAACGGAATCTTCGAGGAAATCAATTAGAGTTTTTTTAGGAATTTCAATTTCCTTAGGTACTCCTTTAGGCCATTTTTTATAATAGATTTTTTGATCAGATATGATAAGTATTATCATGTTAACCATTTGATCCTTTGATAAAATTAAATTTATAAAGGAAATATTTTATTAAGTATCTAGACGCTCAACTTGAGGAGGAAATTTCACATGCCGCTTACAAAAAAAAAGAGAAAAAAAGATTCAAAAGGAAAGGAAAAGTTAAAAACACCTTCCTTAGATATGGCATTAAAATCAACTAAAAAATCGGAAAGTTCGCTTCAAAACTTATTAAGCGCACTTACGGAAGATGAGAAGGAGAAAAAGACAGGGGAGCATGTGGAATCTAAAAGTTCTGAAGAAATGATCAAAATTGGAAAAGGTAATGAAACCGCTGAAAAAAAGAAGATTATTGAAGAATATCTCATGGAAGATGTCCCCCTCCCTCAAAGAGTAAAACCCGGAGAAAGAAAAAGAGTTCCTTTAATATCGATGGAAAAAACCAAGGAAGAAGAAACACCCCTGGATGAGAAAACCGCTTCAGTGATCAGGGCAGAAGAAAAAGAAATAAGTAAAGATGAAATAGAATCCGAAAAAGTTAAACCACCGATAGTAGCAGGAGATCCCGTAAAACCGGTAAAATTGACTGAACCGCCGGTAAAAACGGAAAAAATTGAAGAGGAAAACTTTTATACTGAATTGGCAGAATTCATTAAGCAATTATTTGAAGATTATTCCTTGAAATATGAGTTATGGGAGACTCAAATTTCAAGTATTTTATCTATCCTAAGGAAAATGAGAAAAGTCACCGAGAGAAATGCATTAGAATTAGTTAATCGCATTAATCAATCTTATGAACGGATAATAGAAGGACTAGAGTATTTTAAAATAAAGAGAGATGCAGTACAGAAAATGGCTAACGTGGACATTGAAAATATGGCTGAGGAATTCAAAAAAGTCTTGGGATTATTAGAATTGCAAGTAAAGGAATATCAATTAAAGAAAGATGTAGATGAATACATTCATGAAATCCAATTCTATGCCGTGTAATGTCAGTACTGAGATCCTAAAATAAATAAGAGTATACAAGCTCATGTCCCGGTTAGAATTACGTCCATTAATCTTGGATTTAGGTTCAGCCACCTTTAGATTTGGTTGGGCTGGGGATGATTTTCCAAAAATTATTGCTCCTACTGTCCATGCGGATAAGAAAGATTTTCTTTTTACCTCAAGCGTGATAGAAGGACTCGAAGATATTTACTTCCCTTCTGAAAAGGAAGAGAACCAATATCTTTTCGGTAATGAAGCTTTAAAATATCAACAAGTCTTAAAATTACATGAATTTAAAAAAGAAAATAATTTAGACCTTTTTTCTAACTATTTTCTCTTTCATTATAACTTGCTTAATATCATTCCTGAATTTCGATTTAAGCAACCGCTCATTATTTTAACACCCTTTTATATAACGGAGCAAGAAAAAACAAGATTACAAGATATATTTTTTAATGTATTCCAATTTCCTTATCTCTTGTTTTTACCAGAAGAACAAGCCATTTTTTCTGCAGTACAGAAAAACACGGGAGTGATCGTTAACCTTGGAGAATCATTTACTAGCATTTCTTCCGCAGTACACGGGTTTACTAATGAACTCGCTCGCGATTTATTTCCCATCGCAGGAAAAGATCTCACGGAGTATTTTTTGAGTTTAATCTTAAAAAGCACGAATCAAAACATGTATTTTACAAAATGGTTAGCAAGGGAAATTAAGGAGAAAACGTCTCTATGCGTGGAAAATTTTGAAGTAGAATTTCCCAAAATTAAAGAAAATATAGACAGATACAACCAGATCGTGAATTTACCGGATGGAACCCGCCTGACATTAAATTTAGAAAGAATCTTAATATCAGAACCGATTTTTTATCCAAATATCATGCACGTGAATCATCCCGGGCTAGATGAAACCATTGCAAAAATAATTAAAATATGGGAGAGAGAGAATTGGGAAGATTTAGTATCTCATATCATTCTTACGGGGGGAGGAAGCTTAATTCCTGGCTTGAAAGAGCGGCTTAAAAATCAACTCAAGCGATTTTTTCCAGAAAAAATAAGGGAAAAAATTCGAATCTTTGCTGTATCAGGTCGAGAAAACATGAGTTGGGTGGGGGCCTCCCTCTTATATACAAGGAAACTCTTAAAAAAAGGATGGTTAACAAACCCCAATATAGAAACAGAAAATTTTGGTCAAACACACCCCCGAGATGTATGATATAAATTTAATCGCAATAAAGTCCATTTAAAAAAAAAACAAATCATTTCTGTAAACATCATGTCCGCACGCGCAGAACAATTTAAAGAATTTTTAATTCAATTTCAAAATAAAATAGCTTTAGCTCGCAATCTTTTAAAAAATGCCAATCATCATTGGGCGGATAAAGTTTTAAATGATTTATATGCTGAGATTATGAAGAATGAACAGATAGATGCTCAAAAGCAATTCAAGTTGATCATGCTAATATCGAATTCTTGGTTGACATACATTAAAAGTCTCAAATATAGAAAAGATCTATCCATTGAACCGAATGCTACTATCCTTTATATTGATGCTATAAAACGTTATTTTTCATTTTTAATTAAATTAGATGATTTTTATCTCTTATATTCCCATTTTACCGATTTATTAAAAGAAATTTTAAAAATTGAGGTAATTCCGGAAGAAGCCATATCAAAGTTCATTGATTCTTTTTCTTATTTTGTAAGACAAAAAGGAGATTTCTTAAAATTATTGGAATTGCAAATTTTGTTAATATTCTTAAGGAAAACTTTTGTCCCTACAGAATTGTTTACCACGAGTATGAAAGAATTAAATAAAATTATGAAAAAAATTGAACCTAGTAAGCGGGCAGTATTTCTTCACGTCCTTCTGGAAAATATTGATATTAAATATGGACTTTCAAAAGATGCTGAGTTCATTAAAGAAATTAGCACCATCTTGTTAACTCGAATTCCCCATGAATTGAAAAGCATATTTGGAAATTTACCAAGAATCGTCATTAATGAGCGTACTTTTCCTACTCTACTTCCCGATTTAGAAGAGTTAATTATTTATTTAAGCGATATCGGTGAGAACTTCTGGATCACTTCCATTTTAAAAAATCTTTATAATAAAATTTATAAATATCAGACATTTATGGAGGCAATTAATTATTTAAATAAATTCATTAAATTCTTCATGAAAAGAAATCAATTTGAAATCGTCTATGACGTCTATAATTTCCTTGAAGAAGTTTACTCATTCCAATCAAATGTAAGCTACGATAAAAGTTTAATAGAATTGTGGGCAGAAGCAGCTACAAATTTTCTCACAATGAAAGAAAAAAAGTTTCTCTTCCAATCTTTCGAAAAGTTAATTTATCATCTTAAAATACCTCAAACTGAAGAAGAATTATACCATTATTTCTATACTCATAATTACTTGTGGCGTTTAAAATCTGCATTTTTATCTGGGGAAGAGAGAGAATTTTGGAACATGATCTTTTACCGAGCCCTATTTGAAGAAAAAAACATCTCATTTGCTCAAAAAATAATTCCTTTTTTAGATCCTGAGATCCATCCCCTACTCAAAGATTTAAACAAATTATCTGCTAAAGGAGAATTATTTAAAACCAAGATTTATGTTTTTGAAGATGCCTTTCCCAGTGAAAATTCTTTTTATGATCCGAATTTTATCCTTCAAAAACTCATAATTCAACTGTCTCCTTCGCAATCAATAACATGTAAAATGGGTTCTCAAAACAATGAAATTAAAATTATTACACTCGAGAATGAATTTTGGAACCCTACTAAGCTAAACGCAATCTCCGGTCATCTTTTTGAATCAAAAGAAGTAGTAAAAGAGAATCTTACTCTTAAGGATACGGGAACCTTGCTTTATCTTTCCTTACCGAGATTTATCAGAGAATACTTCTCTCAATTTGAAATTTCAACATTAAATTTTACCCCCCAATTAGTTTTTTTAACAGATGAGTTATCAATTCCCTTTACTTTGATTTATGACAAGCAATTCTTAATGTTAAATTGTTCCATTACTCATTACTCTCCTAACTTAAATTTAAATGGAATTAATTTTCCCACTGATGATTCCTTTCAAAAAGCGGTTGGAGGCACGTCTGAAAAAAATATAAAGGCTTTAGTTGTTGAATTAACTAATTCTAAAGGACCATTTAAATGGAATGATGATTTGAACAAGAAAGAAACCCTCTATCCTTTCCCTCATGGTCTCGAAAGGATGGAAAAATTACGTCAATTTTTCACCTCCTCAACAACCTTGACCTCGAAAGAACTTCTGGTAAGAGAAAGTGCCACCCATGAAAATATCTTAAAGTTATTGAAGGAAAAAAATTTTAACATCATCCATATTATTGGAAATTTAATTTACTTTCCATCAATTCCTCTTGAAAGCTATTTAATAACAAGTGAGAATGAAACTCTTAAATTAAAAGAAATTTTTAGCCTTATTTCTAAGGATCATGACCTCACAGCGCAACCCTTGATTTTTTTCGATCTCCAATTTTTTAATGAACACAAGGAAAGGATTTTAAATCCGATTCCCATTATTAGTAACATAATTTCTTCCTTGCAATTGAACAACCTGACCGGTATTGTTTTTAGAACTAATTCAACTGATGATGAAATATCGGATAAAATTACCTTCTCCTTTTATGATAATTTATTGAATGGGCAGGATATAGGCACTGCCATGTTAAATGCTCGTAAGCAATTCATTTCTGAGGATATGATAAATGCAATTGAACGCAAGTTACTTTTAATTAGAAAAATGGCGCAAAATGCTCCTTCTCAAGAGATCTTAAAAATTTTCCCTTATTTCTTGATATTTGGGTTACCTTGGAATAGGTTAAGTTAAAATTGAATAAAATAAATATTATCATATATTCTATTAAATTTGTTATAAAATAAATTCAAGAAAAGTGAGATTATCATTGTCGTCTGACCGCCTTATTGAATTAAAAATTGCCAATCAAAGGTTAAAAAAAGAAGTAGAAAATTTAGAAAACAAGATCCTCAATCTCGTTGGCATGGTAGAAATTGAAAGGAGTGGAGGAGAAGGATATGAAAACTATATAAATCAAAAACTCATGGAATTAATCATGGCCTCTTCCTCATATTTAAATGTTGCAACTCCAAAAATCGATAATTTTTATACTAATGAATTAATCAATATCGCTAAAAAGGGAGTCTCCATCACGATTATCATGAATGAAAGAAGTGGGGTCCCTCCTAATTATCAACAAAATTATGATAAATTAAAAAATACAAAAAACATTTCTATCATCACGAATCCCAACGTGAGATTTCTCTTGGTTTTTAATGAAAAAGAAGCCCTTTATGCGGGAGGATCGTTAGATCGAGATGAGTTGGAAAGAAGCGTGCTTATCGTCACTAAGGTAAAGGTTCAAGATAAACTTAAAAAAATCGCAGATATTTTTAATCTAATGCTTCCCAGCTTCATGAGAAAATGAATAAAAATTTTCTTTTTTAATATTGAACACTTCGATGATTCTAACTTCGAGTTTTTAATTTTTTACATCTTATTAAATATTCAATTACCCGGCGCATTTTAATAAAATTGAAAGCATCTGAAAACCCATTAGATACTAACTTTTTAGAACAAAAAGCAAGAGATATTCTAGAACTGAATTTTAAAATCATAAATCATCCGGAAAATACTTCTCAAACCATCTCATACACGTGCCCCCATAAAGATTTTTTTCCTTATCAGCATTTAGAATATTCATGTTTTCACATCATTGTTAATAGTCATGTAAATCTTGAAAGAGCTAAAAAAGAATTTATCGGCTTATTTTTTAACCAAAGTGAAAATGGAAATTTTAAGAGAATAAATATTTGGAATTTGAATCAAAAAGAATTCTCTCCTCTTCTCCTTGAGGCTCTTGAAAAACAAGATCGTCATTCCCTTACGATTAATCCGCTTGTTGCGCATGCCTTAAAGGCCATTCATGATAAAGAGCGAAATATGGAATTTCTAACCGAATTTTTATCAAGATCTAAGAAGTTTCATGATTATTTATTAAAAGCACGCATTAATCAAACACGAAATCCATTTGTACTTAAAATTTATCATCCTTGGGAATGGTTAATTGAGAAATTGCCCGTTAATGAGGTTTTCTTGAAAAATACTGAAACACGGGGCAATTCTGAAGAAAAGAATAGAGTTCAAATGATTAAAAAGCCTATTTTTAATAAAAAATCTAACCATGAACTCTTTTTTAATAAAAAGGATGACCGGCTTTTTCATGAAGATATAATCTTTAACAGCCTTTTCATTCAAGATTGTAAAGATTTGGCTTTTCTTCATGGCGAATTGAAACAGAATGGAGAAAAAAGGAAATTGCTTAAAATCGCAAGTGAATTAACTAATTCTCTAATTAAATATTATTGGAAACCGGATATAGGCTTATTCAATAACGCACTTGAGGAAAATATATTTGGTGCTCCAATAAAATCAGCTACTTCATTTATTCCCTTGATAATTGATGATTTGCCCATACCTATTGCTGCAACATTAGTAGAAGATCATCTCCTAAATGAAAATGAATTTTGGACGAAGAATCCCGTCCCTCTTATTGCAATTGATGAAAACCAGCAATATTTTAATGAAAATTATTGGAGGATTAGCATGCCAAGAATCGTAATTAATTGGTTAATCATTAAAGGGCTTTTTAATCATGGTTTTATCAATGTTGCCTTAGAATTAGTGCAAAAAACGCTAAACATGGTAAGAACTAGTGGATTCCGAGAAGCTTATCATTATAAGAAAAATAGAGGGTTTGGTATCGAAAATTTCACTTTATCTACACTAATCATTGATTTAATTCATATTTCCAAATCTTCTTTAAACGATCTTGATTTTTTAATGGACAAAGAGTGGACTAAAATTAAAAGATTGCCTAATTTCTGAAATTAAGGGCTCCATCCCATTGTTCTTCCCATTATTACAACCAAAAATACACTTATAACTTAGCACAAAATTCTAATGGCTCTTTAATTCTCGATTCTCAGAGAAAACCGGATTTTTTATCTAAATTATTCTTCCTCGGGGATTTGTATAAGAAAATTAAATTACGGTTAAAAAAATCGTGGATTTTTGAATTTTTCTCATAAAATTTATTACATTTTAAATATTTACTTCTTTGAAAATATTATTATAAGTTAAGACAATCAAGTGTATTTAATTGAATTTCATTAATCTTGGAATTAAACCGCAAATAGCAAATAAATTAAAGGCCGTCTTTAATATTTCGACTCCAACGCCCGTTCAAGCAAAAACCATACCCATGATTTTAGAAAACAAGAACATAATGGTACAAGCAAAAACGGGTTCAGGTAAAACGCTTGCTTTTTTACTTCCCATTTTAGAAAAACTAAATTCGGTTCATAATGAATGTCTCATTTTGGTACCCACCCGGGAATTAGCAAAACAAATTCATGAGGTATTTGAAAAAATCCGACCCCATCATGCAAGATCTGCCGTTATTTATGGGGGTGTTTCAATTAACAAGCAAATTGAAAGGTTACATCGTGGAGTACATGTTATTATTGGAACTCCCGGAAGAATTATTGATTTATACAAAAGAGGACATTTACAATTTAAAAATATTAAATTTATTGTTTTAGATGAGGCAGATCGTTTATGGGATATGGGTTTTTCACCGGATATCAAGTATATTCTAACATCAATTAAAGAAGTTTCGAAAAAGAATCAACTCATGCTCTTTTCGGCAACACTCGATCAAGACATGAGAAATTTGGTGAAAAAATTCACGAAAAATTCATTCTTATTCATAAATCTGAGTAGAGATGAATTAACAGTTAGAAACACTAAACAATATTACTACATGATAGAACGATTCGAACAAAAATATCTCGCATTTCTACAAATCTTAAATAAAGAACAGCCACGACATGCGCTAGTTTTTGTAAACACTAAAAAAACCGCCTCTTGGTTATCTCGTAAATTAAACTATCGTAGAAACTTAAAGTATAAAGTCGGTCTTATCTCGGGAGATCTCTCTCAATATCAACGCGAACAAATACTTAAAGCTTTTCGAAAAAAGCAGATAAATTTACTCATAGCAACCGATGTCGCTGCCAGGGGATTGGATATAAAAAACGTATCTCATGTAATAAATTATGACATCCCCCAATATCCTGAAAATTATGTTCATCGAATTGGACGAACTTCTCGCATGAACAAAAAAGGAATAGCAATAACTCTTTGTTTAGAAAAAGAATATCGATTTATATGTAACATTGAAGGGTTTATTGATAAAGAACTAGAACTACGCTCTCTTGAAGAGACTAAAAACTCAGAATACCATTTTCCCTTTTATTAAATTCCAATTATTTCGATACACGAAACAATCGCTCCATTCTTTTAAGTAAGAATTGATGTTCCTTTTTCTTTCTTTTTTTCGCGAAAATGCATTACTTTAACACGGGTTATTCATTAATTGAGTATTAATATCCTTTTTATCAACTTAAATAAGATAAAATAAATGAATTTAAACCATGACGACTGAATTAAAAAATATTAAAAAAAAATATGCCCGATGGATTAAAAATAATCGTGAAAAACTTATTGAAATATCCGATAAGATCTGGGAATATGCTGAATTAGGCTTTGAAGAATATAAATCTGCCGAGTTGTTATCTAATACTTTAAAAAATGCCGGATTTAAAATAGAAAAGGAAATTGCAGATATCCCCACGGCTTTTGTTGCTTCCTATGGCGAAGAAAAACCCGTAATTGCAATTTTAGGCGAATATGATGCCTTACCAGGTCTAAGCCAAAAAGCTGTGCCCTATAAGGAACCTTTAAAAGAGGGGGCTCCAGGACACGGCTGTGGGCATAATCTCCTGGGAACTGGAAGCTTGGGAGCCGTTCTCGCAATCAAAGAGGCAATCGATAATGGTGAGGCTAAAGGTACCATTCGATATTATGGCTGTCCGGCTGAAGAGATCTATAACGCAAAGGGCTACATGGTAGAACCGGGTGGCGCCTTTAAAGATGTTGATATCGCCATAACATGGCACCCTGCTAATTTTAACGCTGTTGGAACAATGTCCGCATTGGCAATGAACTCTGTTATCTTTAGTTTTTATGGAAGAACTGCTCATGCTGCCGGAGATCCATTTAATGGGCGAAGCGCTTTAGATGCTGTAGAACTAATGAATGTGGGTGCAAATTACATGCGAGAACATGTAATTCCTGATGCACGCCTTCATTATATCATAACCAATGGAGGAAAAGCACCAAACGTGGTACCTGCGGAAGCTGAAGTATACTATTTTGTACGCGCTCCAGAAAGATATCAAGTGGAAGAAATTTATCAATGGCTGCTAAAAATCGCCGAAGGCGCTGCTTTGATGACAGAAACAGAACTTAAAGTAAATTTCCTAAGTGGCACTTATAATCCCATCCATAATGATTTTATAAGTTCCGTATTACAGGAAAACATAAAAATTGTTGGCCCTCCTCGTTTTAATAAAGAAGAGCAAAAATTTGCCAAGGAAATTAATAAAACGATCCCCCCAAATTCGATGGAAGGCTACATGAAATTCATTCCGGAAAATCTGAAGGAAATGGCACGGAAACTCTTTTCAGAGCCCTTATGCCCGATTTTATTACCCCCTTTAGGTAAAGGACAAGTATTACCGGGATCCACGGATGTTGCGGACGTTTCTTGGGTTACTCCTCTCGGAGAATTTTCAACAGCCTGTCATGCAATGGGCTCTCCTGGGCATTCTTGGCAAGCTGCGGCAACATCAGGAATGAGTATCGGTCATAAAGGAATGTTAGCCGCTGCAAAAATCATGGCTTTAACAGCCTTAGATTTCATGAATAAACCCGATTACGTGGAGAAGGCAAAAAGAGAATTTGAGGAAACATTTAAAGATAAGAAATATATATCACCCTTTCCAAAAGATTTTAAAATTCCGTTTGAATTATTAAAGAAAAGGGCAAGTAACTAACTTTTTTTATTCTTTCTTATTATATAATTCTGTTTATTTTTTTACAATTTTTTAATAATTATTTTTTAGAATTTTTTCTCACAATATAAGCTTTTATCATCTGGAATTAAAATTCATTCCTTACATTTCTCATGCTAATCACTTAAATAATTATCGTAAAGCATAATAATAAAAACAAGAAATTTTATCTCAAATTTACTATTAATTAAAAACTTTAAGGTGATTATATGGCTATTCAAATGAGTGGGCAAGAATTTACAAATGGATTTTTAGCACTATTGTTTATCATAGTTTCATGGATCATAGGAATCAAATTATTACTCAAATACCGGGCATTCAAGCAGAAATCGTTCATTTATGCGGGAATCGCATGGATAGCACTTAGTTCGCCTTGGACGAGCAACGGAACAGAATTTATATCCGTTTTACTAAGGGGCACTCCTCTTACCGAAACACAATACCTCTTCTTGAGCTATTTTTGGATTCCCATTGCATTAATCTTTTGGTTAATAATATATCTCAATTTGAAATATCCTAGCAAACAAAAAATCATTACATTCATTATCATCCTTCAAGGAATTATATATGAAATTATTTTCATATATTATGTTATTACTGACGTTTCGGTTATCGGGTCAAAAGTGGGATTATTTAACGATGAATTAAACCTTCCGTTTTTGCTATATGTCTTAATCGTTTTAATCATTGGCGTCCTCGCAGGAATTTCTTTTGGATTAGAATCATTGAAATCAACCGATCAAGAAATTAGATTGAAAGGAAAATTCATCATTATCGCTTGGATTTCATTTTTCATCGCAGGGATATTTGATGCCGGACTGTTTTCCCTCGGAACCGCCCTTATTGTCATTATTCGCTTGGTCTTAATGCTAAGTGCAGTCGAATTCTATTTAAGCTTTTTCTTGCCCAATTTCATCAAGAAGCGCTTATTAAAAGAAACTTAAACCAAATTTTTTTTATATAAAAACCTATAACTCTAAATAAATTACCGCACTTTTTTCCTTTTTTTTTCTTTTATTCCATCATTATTTAGTTTTATAGCTTATAGTTCTCCAAATCCGGGTTCTTATCATTATTCCACCATGGAAATTGAATTCTACTATGGATATAATCCTAATGTAAGAGATGGAGGATGCTCCAGCAGTGGAGGAGGAAGTAGCGGGGGTGGAGGCGGAGGAGGCTCAAGTGATGGCACAACGGAAGAAGGACAACCTCCATAAAGAAGCGGGGCTTTGCATTTTTTCAAAGGATTTCAAGCTTGAAATCATAGATCCCAATTTACTCACGGGTTTCTTAACGGCCATTTCTTCTTTTGGACAAGAATTGAAGATCAAGGATGAATTGAATGAAATTAAATATAAAGAAAAAGTCTTGTTATTGGCTGATGGAAATTATATTCGCGCTACTTTAATTCTAAATAAAAGTCCTTCGGTATACTTATATGATAGATTACGCCAGTTCATTGAAGCCTTTGAACAAAAATACGCCCAAGAATTGCCTATTTTTCTCACGGAATTGAGGGGTAGATTGTCTGTTTTTAAAAATAATGATGATTTAATTGCAAGCATTTTACCCGAAGTGTTAGAAGTGCATGAACAAGAAGGAAAAGAAAGCATTGATTCTAAATCAAATTTAAAGGGTAAGGAAGAAGAAGCTGGTAAATCAGAAGAAAATTTAGAAGTACTAAATCATTCCAAGGATAACGATAATGATAACAATGCGAGTTAAAGGGAACTTCTACTGAACACGAGTTTATAAAATAACTTTTTTTTAAGAAAAATGAAACGTTGGCTTGAAAATTAATTAAAAAAAAAGGATGTAATAATATCGGTTTATTAATGAAATTTCTCCATGGCTCTTTTTTCCGTTAATTCTGCTTGATTTATCACGGGAATATAATTTCTAACTTTTTCTAATACGATGGCGTTCGAAGGGCAATTTGACGCACAAATTCCGCATCCAATGCAGACTTCCTTGCGGATAATTATCATGTTATCCGATAAATCCGCTTCATGGGGCCAATGATGGTAAATGGCTTCCATCGGGCACATTCTGATGCAACTTTCGCATAAATTGCATGCATCTTGAAGAATTCTGGGCTCAAAATTCGATTTAATAATAGATCCGTAATTTTTGTGTTCTTTTACCGATTTTAAGAATCCACAACAGCAAGAGCAGCAGTTACATACGAACATGGCGGTATCCTGCATATTAAACGTTTCATGTACTAATCCTTCTTTTTCAGCTTTTTCCATGATGGATAATAGTTCTTCAAGAGTAACTTCTTTACCAACGCCTTGATCCAACGTGGTTTTAGCTAACATGCCCGTAGCGATGCAAAAGTTTTCATCCGTTCTCTTACAAGGATGTCCCGCTAATTTCGCTGCCGTTCGGCAACTACAAGGCACGACAGAATAGATTGGAGGTTTGGCTTTAGCAAGATATTCTCTTAAGATTTCATGAGGTAAAACCTGATATTTTACTTCAGATCCTTCAGAAATTTCAATTAATCGCTCTGTAGGCTGAATGGCGGGAATAACTCTATACACGGGGTAAGAACTCGCACTTAACTCAAATGATAACCCCAACTTTCCCAATTTTGCATGTGCTTCTGCTGCTTTTTTCATGCGTTCTGGATCATCCCGGTGAAGCGTAAAATACACCTCAAAGCCACCAGGAAGATAGGGCAAAACCATGTAAAGAGTTCCTACCTTCATTAATTTTCCCTTATAATACATGTCTTCCAATTTTTTCTTCAAATCCTCTTTAGGCATGCCGGAAGCTTTAGATAATGCTCGTAAACTAAGAGGCTCTCCGCATTTTTTAAATGCGCTAACTATAAGAGTAGCCTCATCTTCTATGTACATGTTTTCTAATAAAACTTGAGTAATGGGATGTTTTGGAAGGCCGATAACACTTTTTCCCGTACTGAGCAGTTTTCTTAACCGTTCATATAATTCTGTTTTTTCCATTTAATTTATCACGTTTTTTTTTACAAAAAATTAGTTTTTCAGTGGATTTTTTTAATTTTCACTTCATGAATTAATTTTAAAAAAGAATTAAATTCTTTTAATATATAATTTCATTTTCCTTAATTTTATATTTTATATTTAATGAAAATATATCATCTAAAAAATTGAGAATTTTTAAATAATTCCGAAAGTAAAATCACACCATGAATGCGGAAGAAAGAGTTATAAAAACCATCAATCATGAAGAGCCTGATAAAGTTCCTTACTTCGAAAGTGCATTTACAAATAATACTATAATGAAGCATTTTGGAGTTGAACCAGGTAGTCTAACTAGCATCCCAAAATTACCCGAAAAAATGCTGAAAAAATTATCGGGGAGCAAGCGCATTTTAAAATCGGGATATAAAAAAACGTACGAATTTGCCCGCCGCGTGGGAATGGATATCGTGCTTTCCATTAGCTCCCTTTTTCCCCGTAAGGTGCTCGGTGGCGGGATTATCGTGGATGAATTTGGAAGAATGATGCGTAATGAAATTTATGAAAAAGATGGAACGATTATTTATGGATACGTGGGAGGGTACTTCAAAAATTTTGAAGATTTCGAGAGTTGGGAGCACCCAGATCCCCAATGGGAAGGAAGAGTAAACGGATTTATAGCGGGTAAGGAAGTCCAAAAAAAAATGAATGATGAGATTTTTGCCGTGCCCTCAACCGCAGCTTTAATGGAGGTTTCATGGGAATGTTTTGGAATAGAAACCTTTTCACGTGTTATTGCTAAATCAAAGCAAGCAAAAGCAATTTTCGATGAACGAGGTAAATTCGCGCTGGAAGTGGTAAAAATATTAGGTGAATTGGAGGCAAAACTAATTTTATTATGGGATGATTACGGTTTTAAAAATGGCCTTTTCATGAGCCCTCGAAATTATCGAACCTACGTATTTCCTTGGTTAAAACGAATCTGTGAGGCAGCACATAAAAAGGATTGCAAGATATTGCTGCACTCAGATGGAGATCTCACCGAAATTTTTGAAGATATTATTGCCTGTGGTGTGGATGCTTTAAACCCAATCGAACCGACGACTGCAAACCCTGAATACGATATTTTCAAATTAAACCAGAAATATGGAGATAATATTACTTTTGTGGGAAATGTATCCCCTGTCATGCTTGCAACTGGCGAAATCTCGGAAATTGAAGAATACTCTAAAAGATTGATTCGGGAACTCGCTCCTGGAGGTGGTTATATATTTTCTTCCGGACATTCCATCAATCCCGCCGTCACCCTCGATAGATATCTGGCTTACATTGGCGTGAAAAATAAATATGGCAAGTATCCCATACACGTTCCTGATTGAATCATTTTAGAAAAATTAGGCAAGAGACCTGTCGTGTTAAAAGAGTTCATGAGTTACTTCATGGCAATTCGATTACAGAAAGTAATGATCGTGATGATATAGGAGATGATATCTAAGGGCTTGACTACGGTAGAACAAATCGATTCTACCGTTAAAACTGGTCTTGGAATTAGGTAACCCATTGTTTGAGTTGTTCAAACCCGGGATTTTGGTATTGGACATGCAAAAGCCTTGGGGGGGATTAGATTTCCTCAATTGAGGTTAGAAATAAAATTTTTACGATTTTTCATCAATTTAAGTTTTTCTTCAAGATTTTTAAATTGATTTGATTCATATCGATATTCCATGTCCTTCCAGAGCTTCCTATAATGATAAAAATATTCCGATATTTCAAGAGCATCTCCAAATAACACTTTATAGTTCTTAATAATCTCAATTTGTAAATATAATGGCATCAATTCAAAAATCTTCAAATCGTAGTCATGATAATGTTGTTTTTCTAACAAGCTTGACCAAATTTCAAGATTTTTTTGACGATCTTTAATTCTTGTTATTATAGCCACGTCTATATCTGATCTTCCAGGAATCCAGTCCTTGCTAACATAACTACCAAAAAGAACCGTCCAAAAGTTTTTTAAATATGCCAGATCTTTCTCTATTTCACTCAGAGATTTTGATTTTTTCATTTATAATTTTTTTTACGTTTTTAATAAAATTGTCTAATGTCTTTAAAATCTGTTTAGTATTTTCAAGAATTAAATGTTCATTTATTTTATTATATTTATGAACGATCACATTTCTCAATCCATTCAATTTGCGTAATTCCTTTAAATGTTGAGGATCAAATATTTTTAATTTCTCTAACTCGTCTATATTAGAGTAATCATCTTTTACTCTTATCCCCAAATCCTTACATAACATCGCAATGATATCCATAGCGGCTTCAATTGAAATTTGAAAACGATAAAACAAAGCGTCAATATAGAATTCATTCTCTTCTGGTTTTTCAGGTAAATGTGTTATTTTTTCCAAGATGAAATCCAATTTCCTTTCGTATTGTTCCTTACGTTTCATCATATTAATCTTGGTTTTTTATGGTAATAATTTTTATCCTTTTAAAAACGTGAAATGAAATCTGATCAAAAAAAAAGAATAAAACATGGTTAAAATGTATTTTTTAATCATGTAAAATGGTTTTGATTAGTAATAATCTTATATCAAAAAATTTATAACAAGCAATTTCAAACCACCAGAGTCATAGAATCCGTTTTCCCAAGGAACTCAAAATTAATTCTACCGCAAGCTTTCCCGTCTGGTTGGCTAAATCTAAAATAGGATTTACTTCCACGACATCCATCGAAATCATTTTTTTACTTTCAGCAATTAATTCACATGCTAAGTGCGCTTCTCTATAAGTAAGACCCCCTGAAACCGTGGTACCCGTTCCTGGTGCTACGGAAGGCTCGATACTATCCACGTCCAAGCTAAAATGAAATTTCTTTACCGGTGAATTACGTGATACTATTGTTATAGCTTCTTTCATTACCTCCGAAATTCCTCGCTCATCAATATCCTTAATGGTAAATACCGTAATATCACTTTCTCTTAAATTCCGTTTTTCTTCCGAATCTAATTTTCGAACTCCTAAAAGGACCACGCGATTATCTTCTATCATGGGCACTTTTCCAGCAAGATTCGTTAATAAAGAATGGCCTCTTCCCGTAATGGCCGCCAAGCTCATGCCATGAATATTTCCCGTGGGGCTCGTCTCAGGAGTGTTAAAATCCCCATGCGCATCCATGTAAATCAACCCAATGTCTCGAAAATGCGAAACCACTCCTGCTATCACCCCCATGGTAATTGAATGATCTCCTCCTAAAATTAGAGGAAAAAAATTTTCACTAACTACTTCTCTCACGTGATCTCTTAATTCACTACAATGTTTAACGATATCATGAAGAAAGCGGGCTTTGGGATCTCCCATGATACCCGTTTCAAACGTGCAACAATTAATATCACCATGATCTTGAATTTCAAAACCCAGTTCCTTTAATTGTGGGTTCAAATTCGCAAAACGTATGGCACTCGGTCCCATATCCACGCCCCTGCGATTTTGACCTAAATCATGTCTCATCCCAATAACCGCTATTTTTTTTAGATTATTTGTCATGTAATCTTCAACCATTATTAGCGTACCTAAATGCGGGAATTTTAAATCCATGAAAAGTCTTTCGAAAATATGAAAATCGGACAAAAATTTAGACCACATTCCTCGTTTACTAATCCATCATATTTAAATTAGTGAACTTTTATAAATTTATTATATTTGAAAGTTTATAGAATCATTTTATTTCTAACTCTTAACTTCATGCATTTGTAAGGTTTTCATTCATGAATGATAAAACTAAATTCTCTGGAGGTTTGTGCTAGATGCCAAGTCGGAGAGGCGATGGAACGCTCGTTTTTAAAGTATGTTTCTACGGTCCCAGTTTGGGCGGTAAAACCACTGCACTTGAATGGATTTACCATAAAGAAGGTTTAGCAAGCGGTGAGATGCAATCCATACAAGACCCGACTGGACGCACTTTATTCTTCGACCGGGTAGTCGCAAGAGTCTCTAATGTTGTATTTCAAGTATATACCGTGGCCGGGCAACGACGCCATAAATATCAGAGGCAAACCGTGTTAAAAGGCACGGATGCCGTGGTTTTCGTCTGGGATTCGCTCATCGATCAATGGGAAGAGAATATCTGGTCTTTAAAAGAGCTCTTGAAATTTTATGGTGATAGATTAATTCCTCCGAGCATTACGGAGCCTCCTGATGTTCCCATGGTTGTATTGGCAAACAAACGAGATTTGGATGATATCGTGGAAATTTCGAAAATTAGAAAGGTATTGGACACGGCAAAGTTAAACCACACGTTGATCTACGAAACGATTGCCATAACGGGCGTTAACGTGAAGCGAGCATTTGTGTATGCAACTCGACAAGCTGTATTGAATCATTATAAAAGGCTTTCTGGTAAGGCAATAGAAGGAACCTAATTCTTTTTTTATCTATTTTTCTTGCTATCCTTTTCCTTTAAATTAATTGAAAACTAAGGGTAAATTTAATTATAATCTACTTCTAATATTAAGCCAAAGGATGGCCAAGAGCCGTGATTTACTTCGAAAGCTTCGACCTTGAGACGATTATCCTCGAAGACGATTCCCGGCGTGATTTCTTTTGCTTTCACGTGGCATCCCCGATCAATACAATGTTCTAATCCATTAATCCTCTCCTTAATATCTTCTTTATAAGCTTCAAGAAGTTGTTTTGTCATATCGAGAGTTCCTTTAGGGCCTATTACTTTTAATGACTTGTTTCTCCTTACCACCCAAGGCGTTAAAATGAGATCAGAATTTCCAACGGTGTGATCACCATAGAGATGAGTAAGAATTTGTGTTCTTAAATTTTTAGGGAGCAGGCCTTTCAATCCAAATTTCTTGCTTGTGTGGACGGCATCTCTCACGATACCTGGTCCACAATCCACGATATAAGAAAAATTTCCCGTGATTATTGCAACCGAGGGGGCGGAACTATTAGGATCTGGGACCGGCATGTCCATGCCTAATAAAACAATCCTGCTTTCCATAGGAAATAAAGAAAACTGATTTGATATTGAAATTTCTCTTATAAAATTTGCCGGTTTAAAATTAGTTGTATTAAATCCATGATTGTATATATTTTTTCCCATGCTTTTGAAATAAATATTTATAATGCATAAATTAACTTCGCTTTCTTAAAATCTTTTCTCTTATATCACCTACATATTACAAGGTTCTATTAGCCCTTTTCCCCCTTTTTTTTACATGAAACCTCTCTCCATCACCCGTTTTTCTCCTAATTACGAGGAATTAGTCCGTTTATACAAAAAAGAAAAACATGCTAAACAAAAGGTGCGATATCACGCCATGGTATTGATGCATGAAATAAATAAT
>JALGVJ010000035.1 GCA_029838195.1 Promethearchaeota archaeon | reverse complement strand
CGGATTACTGCTCGCCACGGATTCCTTGCGAAATGTACCCCTTGCCGGGGCTCTCATCACGGGGGAAAAGGAAGAGGAGGTGGTCTTTTTGCTGAAAGAGCTGAAACAATGGCTTCCAAAGCAAGTTTCATTCATGACCATCGATTTCTCGCCCCATTTTCAAGCAGGGGTGGATGAAATATTTCTTGATGCGCCTCTCCAAAAATGCGTGTTTCACGCCATTCAATTGCTCACTCGAGGATTGCTAAAATAATTTAGTCGCATTAAAAAGCTCCACCTCGCGATTCATATTGCAGAATAGAACGTCTCGTGCAAGGATTCCCTCCATGTGGAAAAAAAAGGCACTTTTCTCGTGAACGCTCCTTTTTCTTTTCCCGATGTTGAACACTATCGATATATCCTACGTGCGCTCAAAAAATGCAATTCACGCCCTAAACCCGAACATTTAAAAAAGGCATTGCTCCGTCTCTTTGCCTCGACCCTTTTTATTGCGTGGAAGGAGCATCAAGCCTTTTTAGCGAATTACCAACCGTTCTTTCATGCCTAAAAACTCAAATTTACCAAGAAAGGCGTTCATTATATCCGTGCATTCCTTTACAGGCAATTCCGGAGTGTCATCCGTAGCCTCCGCAAGGTCATGGAAGAGAAAAAGGTGCATTTTAACCGGGCTAAATATTTGTTTTTAATATATCCCGTGGCTCCGCCCTTATAGGCACATAGCGGTGAAATTTTATTATCAATTTCGGCTTCCTCCTGAGAAACGAGCGTCCCTCCGATTCCTCTTGGGCTTATTAAAACCCGAATTGCATCCTTGGTTAAAAAGCGCCGTATTGACATTACTAAACAATGAGGAGAACGTGTTTCGATTCCAACATTTTTATGAGCTTTTCCCTCGGCGTACCTTTTCTCCCTCCATTATGGTGGTTAACGAGTCGAGCAATAAATTGATGAATATCATGTATCAAACCCAGTGTGGGATGCGCACTCTTGAAAATATTCGCATGAGAGTATCGCATCGTCTCGGATGTCCCGTGATAGTCTCGCCTGCCTTGTTGGAAAAACTACAATAAGGAACTAATATTTATGAAGCATGCTCTATTTTTAAAAAATTAAAGCAAAATCATAAAAAGGAATTAATCAGTAAAGAAAATTTAGAATTTATATTCATGCTCTAATATGTTTTTATGGATTGATCTTGTTAATAGTACGTATTTTGAATCTCCAGGTAACAAAACATAGATAGGGTCTTTAATGGACTCAATATTGAAGCCTTCTTGTTTAAGGATTGACTTTTTTAATTTATAAGATACGGTGAGATGGAGATTTTCCTTAAACCGAAGGAAAATAGGAATTGCGTAATGAGCGAGATTTTTTTTAAAATAATGGAATAATTGTTCAAATTTAAACTCTTTAATACTATTTTTTGGAATGATAGTGGCCATACCTGCTCGTCCATCTGTTCCGGGAATCTTGACACCATAAACAGCAGATATTAAAACATCTTCAAATTGATTAATTAGTTCTTCTAATTCGGTTGTGGATATATTATGTGCCTTCCATCGGAATGTGTCTCCAATTCTGTCAATAAATAATGCATGTCTATTTCCTTGATCTAAAAGTAAATCGCCTGTATTTATCCACACATCTCCTTTTTTAAAAACATCACGAAATAACTTTTTTTCCGTTTCTTTTTTATCAGTATATCCGATAAAACCTCCTAATTGGTTCTGAAAAAGAAGTAACCCCGTTTCTCCGCGATTAACTTTTTCCATAAAGCCCTCTTTATTTCGTATTGGTTTATCTTCTTCTATATCATATTTAACAATTGCGTAAGGTGTAGGGCAATACCCTACAGTATTATCGAAATTAAAAAAATTATAAAATCCACCACCACCTTCCGAAGCCCCATAGAACTCTCCGACCGTGGTAATCCCAAACCGTTTTTTAAAATCCACCCAAATGTCGGGTCGTAAACCATTTCCAATAATTTTTGAAACAGAATTATTTAAATCATCAGGAGAGGGCGGTTGGTTCATCAAATAACGGCACACTTCACCCACATAGATAAAAATTGTTGCATTATATTTGCGTATTTCGTCCCAAAAGCGGCTCACGCTAAATTTTCGTCCGATTGCGATAGCTGCTCCATTGCTACAAGCTGCAGACCATCCAATTCCGATCGGTGTTGAATGGAAGAAGGGAAGTGCTATATATATGGTATCCTTCGGACTAATTCCCACTAATGCTTCCTTGTACACAATGGTACCATAAATGATTCGACGATGGATTAAAACGGTTGCTTTGGGTAATCCCGTGGTTCCTGAAGTAAAAATATATAAAAAATGATCGGAAGCTTTAACGTGAGAAGTAGTTTGAGGATTTCCTGTAGAATAATCATTAATAAATTCTGTCAGATTGATATATTTTTTAGGAGATGGTATTAAACCATTATTGGGTAAAAAGAAAAGAACATGCTTGCTTGAAAGATTAAGATTTAAACTGATTTCATTAAATACGTTAAAACAAGCCTCATCCACAATAGTGAATCTTCCGGGCGTAAGCTTTAAACAATGTTCAAGAGATTTTCGCCGTAAATCGATATTAATCAAAGAAGCAATAGCTCCTATTTTAGCGCAAGCGCCTACAATGAGCAAGTATTCCGGACGATTTGGCATCAATATCCTAACAACATCTCCTTTTTTCATGCCTTGAGAGATGAAAAAATGAGCATATTGATTTGTTCTTTCATTAAATTCTTTATACGTTAAAGTAATATCTTCGAATTTAATAGCAACATTATTTGAAAATTCCCTCGCATTCCGCTCAATTATAGTACCCCATGAAATATTTTCCCTTGAACGTAAATTCATTACATCAATGATGGTTTTTCGAAAAATTTTTGCTTTTTGTTTATATCTTCTTTTAAATTCATCATCATCAATGAGATATTTCATTTGTACATCCATTTTTTATTCATCCTAAAGAATTGGAGGGTTTATTAATTTTTATTTGAAAATCTTTCTCAAATAGATTCTTACCCGACTTAAATTGCATTAAATTTTATTAATTAAATAAATAAAATATTAATTTAAATATTTTTTGTAAACAATGATCTTTTAAATAAGGTTATTTTTAAATTTATAATTTTTGTCTTAACATCGATTTCATTCCTTTCGAATGGACGAAGGAGGTTTTAATCAAGATGATGAACATTAGGACGGAAATAGAGCGGCAATTTTCACACGATATAGTGGCATACCATGCGAAACGGGCAAGCGTGCGCGGTCTCGAAATGGTGTCCAAGCATCGCTATTTAATTTTAATTTTAGACCTTCTCAAGATCCTTATGGCCTATAAAGTGGGCAAGCCTGACTTGATCGGCAAAACGCGCATTTTTACCATGACGAAGGGCGTGTATTTTTATTCGATTTTTCCCGAGGTTGCCGTTAAGGATGGTTTTCAGATTCTTTTACCGGACTACCAGGGAGAGTCGACAGATTTGTGATTGGTATGATCTCGATTTCTGTCGCCCTTAAATTTAAAAGATTTAAAAACCGACCAAAATTATAAACTTAAAAATACCCTCAAATATTGATAAAAAAATAAATATAAAAATGTAAAATACTAAGTAATTCACTTCAAAAAATAGAATAAATAAGTCGGCATTCTCATGCGTTTATATTCTCAATTATCGTTGCCACTCCCTGTCCTCCTCCAACACAGGCATTAGCGCAACCAAATCTTGCTTTTTTTTCTTTCAATATTCTTGCTAGCGTGCCTGTAAGACGTATCATGGTTGCTCCTAATGGGTGGCCAATAGCTGTTGAGCCCCCCATTATATTTACTTTCTCTTCAGGAATATTCAATTCGTCCATACAATTTAAAGTAACTATGCAAAAAGCCTCATTTATTTCCCAATAATCGATATCATCTACCTCTAATCTGGCGTGTTCTAATGCCATTTTAGTTGCGGGTACAGGACCACGGCCCATTAGGGAAGGATCTACTCCTGCCCACCCTATCGATTTAATTTTAGCCATTGGTTCAAGTCCACGTCTTTCAGCTTCTTTTGCTTCCATTAAAAGAGCTGATGTCGCTCCGGCATTTAATGGAGAGGAATTTCCAACAGTAATTACTCCTTCTTTTGTTCCTTCTCTTTCAATATAACCCTTTTTCCCCCCATTTTTTTTTAAATAAAACGGTTTAGATAAGCGGGGCAATTTAGAAATTTCTTCCAAGGTTGATTTTCTAGCATTCATATCCCTATCAACAATCATGGGCTCTTCAATATTTCCCTCTACATGTCCCTCAAGGGGAATAATTTCTCCTTTAAACCATCCTCTTTCTTGATTTTTTACCGTTAAATTATGGCTCCTCATGCCAAATTTATCTAAATCTTCTTTAGTGAATCTTGGTATTTTTTCTTCGTATAATTTTTGAGCGGTTTGAAGCATGTTAAAAGCTGTTGGCATGTCTAAATCCGCTCGATAAAATTTACTCTTCTTATCCATCATTTTCAAATTAGGAAGCGCATCCCTAGCTCTCACCCGAGTCATGTGTTCAAAACCCGTTGCTAAAAAACATTTACTATATCCCGTCATTAACTCCATTATTCCGACATGCATTCCACTTCCCCCCGAACCGCATTGCCTATCAATGGAGAATGCTGGAACGGTTATTGGAAATCCTGCTAAAAAAACAGGAATTCTACCTCCATATGTCCAATTTTCTTTTATACTTGCAGCTACTCCTACGGACATTTCATCTACATCTTTCTTTTCTATTCCTTTATCAGCTAATTTATCATCAAAAAATTTCATTAATAATTCAGCCAATAATTCGTCTCCCCTTTTTTCACTAAATACATCTCTTTCAGGTTGCTTTGGTCGAGAACGTGAAAAAGGCGTGCGTGCATAATCAATTAACCAAACTTCTTTTAACTCCATCTTTTATTCTTAGTTTTTTCATGTTTATTTATTAATGATAAATTTTCGTTTGTTAATCAAAACAAATGAAGATTCTTAATATATTGATTATACAATTTATTTTATTAATGTTGTTCCCTGTTAAAGGAGGCAACATAATAATTTAAAAATAAAAATATATTTCCAATCATGAAAGTTAAATGAATATTATGAGGAATTTGAAATGATTGAAATAAAAAATTTAGCTATTATTGGAGCAGGTTTAATGGGTCATAATATTGCCCAGATTTCTCTAATGGCATGTTATAATGTGGTTCTCGTGGATGTAAATGAGAAAATTTTAAATAAAGGAGTGAGTCTAATTGAGCAAGGACTTAAAAAATTAGAGTCAAAAAATCAACTAAATGGAAACTCTACTGGTGAGGTTCTATCACGATTGACAACATCTACTAATACTGCCGTAGCTGTGAAAGAAGCAGATTTTGTTATTGAAGCAGTAATTGAAGATTTAGACATTAAGAAACAAGTATTCAAAACATGTGATGAAAATAGTCCGGCATCCTGTATTTTAGCTTCAAATACATCAACAATGTCCATTACCGAAATTGCTAAAGCAACAAATAGACCAGATAAAGTTATTGGCATGCATTTTTTCAACCCTCCAATTCTCATGCGATTAATTGAAATTATTTATGGAGAAAAATCCTCAGATGAAGCAATAGATACTGCAATTAAAATTGGAGAAAACTTGCCATGCCTCCGTGGAAAACGATATATTGCTAAAGTTTTAAAAGATCGTCCTGGATTTATCGTGAATCGAATAAATGCCCCTGTTGGAATTTATTTGAACTGGATCTATGATCAAGCAGCAGAAAAAGGCATCCCATGGGAGCAGATTGATGCTGATGCTGCTGGAGTAATGCCAATGGGGCCATGTGAATTAGCTGATTATACGGGTTTAGATTTGGCCATTCATGCTCGAGAATATTATGCAAAAACCCTTTCTCCAGATTTTAAAGCAGGAAAAGTCATAACAAAACTTGTAAATGAAGGAAAAACTGGGCGTAAGAGCGGTCAAGGATTTTATGATTGGAGTAAAGGAAGGCCTAAAATTGACAAATCAAAAAAAGCGGGCCTATTCAACCCGGAAATAGCTCTTGCAATAATGTTAAATGAAGGATGCCGTCTATTAGAAGAAGGTGTAGTCTCTGGATATAAAATAATTGATGAGGCAAACCTCGCAGGAATGAATACCCCTGGACCTTTTGGCGCCGGAAAGAAAAATTATGAAAAATGGACAAAAATGCTGGATGAATTAGCAGATAAGACAGGGAAAGAGTATTTAAGACCATGTGAGCTCATGAGAACAGGGGGCTTTCTTAAAATGAAAAAATAAACTATTTTATATTTTTTTTTCGCTCCGCTTTTAATTTAAAAAAGAAAGGTTCAACAAAGAATTTTTCACTAAAATTTTAAAGGATATTTGCGATGTTTTTCTATAGCCTCTCAAAAAGCCAAGGTATTTTCCCACGGAGCATTTAAAATGGTATGCCCGGGTTCCGCAAAATATCCTCCTCCCTGAGATGCTGCCTTAATGCATCTTTTTACTTCTTCTTTAATGTCCTTTGGTGATCCAAATCCAAGAATCCCATGATCCATTCCCCCATGAAATTTTTAATGTTATCATTAATTTATTAATATAATTTGAAAGAGCCTATAAAAAATATTATTATTTTAACTGAGGATGCGAATTTTTTTTACCAAACTAATAAAAGTTTGGCAGCATTAGGCGTCCCCTTGAAAATTTTATCCGCAGGAGATAAAATTCCTAATTTTAAGAATTGCTTAATATTAATTACTTTAGAAGAATATGAAAATTTAAAAAGTAAATTCCGTGGGTTAGAAACACGATTTTTACCATATGATAAAAAAAACAGTTTTGATGAATATTTGATAAAAGTGTTATCTTTTTATCGCATTGGTAATAGTAATTTTTCCGAACTAATTTTTTCAATTGATCCCGGTAGCAGTAAGATTGGGTTAGTTGTGATTTTAGACAATTATTTTTTACATTCTCATACTTTTTACGAGCTTGCTCTCTTGATGAAAAAAATCAAGCAATATCGTAACGCCATTAAGGAGCTTGCTCATGAGCGGTTAAACGTGGTTTTTAAGGTGGGCATAGGTGTCTTACCCTTAACAAAAGGATTAATTAAAAGTATTTTTCAAAATTTTAAAAGATGGAAAAATCTAAAGGTCTATTTAATAGATGAAACCCGATCTTCAAAAATTCGCATTCCCGATAAAAAAATAAGAATTTCAAAGCATGAAACTTCTGCTTTAATTTTAGGTTTGCGAAATGGCATAGAAATAAAATCAGAAAATTTTAACACCATTTTTAATTTAATTGCTTCTAAAAAAATTAAAACAAATTGCCTTGAAGAAGAGCATGGTTTAAATTCAAAAGAATTCAAAGAGGAACTTGGCATGTTGGCCGAAAAAATCATTAAAGGAGAACAAGCGATAAACAACTCCAATAAAATCTTAAAAAATCTTAAAAATAAATAAAATCTTACCGAAATTTTTATTTAAATTAACAAATTGTTAAGTTTTTGGTAATACAAAAATCGCTTCTGATTATAGCTTCTTTTTTTCCTTTTGGCGGGGGAATGTGATAAAAATCCAAGCTTCTTACAAATAATATAACAATTAATCTTTAAATTTCTTAAAAAAGGAATTTCCAACGGTAATCCTTCTTATTAAAAATTGTAAAATTAATTAATAAATCCTAAAGATATTAAAAAACAAGATATATTTTTAAATATTAACATCGATATTTTTCTATCTCATTTTAACTCGCACGCAGGGGATTTATAACACTCAAATGGAAACGTTGAAAAATGAGAAGGAATAAAACGATGATCATGAAACCGAAAGAAGCTAACAAATAATTAAGAAAACACGCTCCCGAAATAAAGATTCACCCTTTAGAAAAAATCTAATAGCAAGATAGAAAATGGAAAGAATAAAAAGTATTGATGCAATGCGCGGCTTGAGCATAGTTTACATGCTCTTTGGCCATTTTCTACAATGGTGGATTATAGCTGAAGATTATTGGGCTTATGTACTTCTTAGAATTTTATTTGAACCCTTAGGTTCTTCGGCTTTTATTTTCATTGCCGGCGTAAGTACTTCCATTTCCTATCACTCTCGCATGAAGAAGTTGGATGAGTTGGATTTCGAAAAAATTAAAAGAATCAAGCATGAATATCTCAACAAGGGAATTTTAATTTTACTCATCGGTTTAGCATATAATTTTTTTGTAGCATTATCAATTGGAAGATTTGCAGATGTTTGGAAATATTTTGTCTTAATTACTATTGGAATATCCCTCATTATTGCTTGGCCCTTGCTAAAAATCTCTAAAATAATGAGATGTGCTATTGGGATTATAATTTGGATATCCCATTATTTCACCTTATCCTATCTCATTCAATATCAAGGACAATCGAATTTGCAAGGAATCTTATTCCACGCTTTATATAATTCCCTAGATCTTGACCCTCTCATTTGTTTTTTCACCTTCTTTTTAATAGGAACGGTTATTGGTGACATCCTCCATGAAACCATGGAAATTAATTATCCCGAGCTACGAAAAGTCAATATTGCTTTAAAACTCACCTTACCATCCCTTATTTCAGGAATGCTTTTAATTGTTTTTGGAATTACTTTTCAATATCCTACTTTTTTGCAACACCGAACCTTCCCATGGTTCTTTTATGCTCTTGGCTGCATTTTAATCCTCTTCTCCACCCTTATCACCCTTGAAATAAACCAATTCATTTATAAAAAGGAACGATTTAAATTTCTTTACTATTTCTCATATTATTCTCTAACGCTGTATTTAGCCCACAACTTGTTTTATTTCTTATTTCTCGGACAACTCACTTTCATGGAATATCTCCTTTTTTCCAGTATAACCGTGATCTCCTTGAGATTCTTATTAAAATTCGCTCATGATAAAGTTGGAAAAAAATTTTCATTAAAATTCCTCATATCCTTCCTTAGCTCTGAATTAAGCGATATTACCATGAATTTTTCCCTTAAAAATACAATCATTTCCTTATTCAATGACAAAACAGCAAAAACTTAAATTTTTAAATCGAATAACCACTAATTAGATTTATGACTCTTAATAAGAATGAAGCTAATGAAGGAAAATTAAGACGAGAACTCGGTCTTTCCACGGTAGTTTTCTTCATTTTTGGATATGTCGTAGGAGCCGGGATCTTGATCCAAACAGGAGTTACTGCCGGAATTACGGGACCATCCTTATGGTTAGCTTTCATTATAGCGGGGATTCCTAACATACTTTCCGCTATTATCGTAGCTTATATCGTGTCGGCCTTTCCGGTTTCAGGAGGAGCATGGGTGTATAGTTCCCGCTTGGGCTCTCCTTTAATTGGATTTATCGTAGTTGCTTCTGTCATCTTACATATTATTGGTGCCTTAGCTTTACTCGCTGCTGGATTCGGAAACTATTTTGAACTCTTCATTCCAGGATCCTTATTACCCATGGCAATAATTATAATGATAATATTTTATGTAGTGAATCTATTTGGGATTAAATTTGCAGGTTGGGTGCAAATCCTCATGGCTATTTGCGGTGACTTTTTAGTAATTTTCATTTTCATCATTTTTGGATTGCCTCATATAGATCCCGCAAAATTAACGGGAGCTGGGAGTGGAGGCATGTTTCCAACAGGTTTTGTAGGCATTTTCATGGGCGCGGTAATTTTAAGTTTCAGCTATGCAGGCTTCACGAGCGTGATAGAAATTGGGGGAGAAATTAAAAATCCTCGTCGGAACATTCCTTTGGGCATTTTACTCAGCTTTTTCTTGATTGCTGTTGTTTATACCTTAGTAGCAGTAGTGATGACGGGTAATATGGATTGGCGCACGTTAGGGGCAATGGAAGGCACGCTCACGGATGTTGCAGCGTTATTTTTGCCCATCGAATTTGTCATAATTTTGAACATTCTGGTATTGATAGCAATTGCTTCGACGATTCATGGAATTCTGATAGCATTTTCGAGAGATTTATTTTCGGCGGCAAGGGATCGGATTGTACCTTCTGTTCTTTCAAAAATAAATAAGAAGTATGGGACGCCACATTGGTCGTTGACATTTTTTGTAATAGCAACGATTATTTTGTTATTTTTTCAGACGAGTATCATTGATTTAAGCGTGTTGTGTAATTTTGCGGTCACGATACCCGGATTGGCTTTAGCATACCTTCCAATAAAATTGGAAAAAAAATTTCCAGAGTTATTGAAAAAATCCCGATTCATATTAAATCGGAAGGTGATAGTAGGTATTATCATTTTCAATATCATTTATAACTTGTTTGCAATAATAGCCATGATTGTCTTGAGTCCGGGGGTGGTTGTTGGAGCGTTAATTTTTTATGCGATTGCCATGCTTTACTATATATTACGGAGAAAATGGTTAGAAAAGAAAGGTATTGATATAGAGGAGATTTGTAAAACCATTCCAGAAGAAACCCTTGAAGTATAAAAACAATTTTTAATTTGAATTTTTTTCCTTTTCTTATAAAATTACCCCTATTATCTCTCTAATAATCATTGAGGGAAGAGAGGTGGATATAAGAAGAATTTTATTCCATGTTGATAATGAGAGAATTTTAAGCAGGAGGGTAGACCATTTAAATTTCGTGGATAATAGCTAATAAAAATTTCATGAAAATAAACGTAATATAGAAAAAGGAGGGAATTTTTTAAACCATGATGCAAGAAAAACCTAAAGTATACGTGAAGAAGACTTCCCCGAAGAGCGTTTTGAAAGATTATGCAGATTTAATGCATTTAGCAGAATATCAAAAGAGATTTCCTAAAGATTTAAAAATCATCATTAAATTAAATTTAAGTTGGTCAAAATTCTTTCCGGCTTGTTCTAGTCCACCTTGGCAGGTAGAAGGCGTGTTAAAAACCATAGTGGAGGATGGGTACGATCCAAGGAACTTGTTTACAGCGGAAAATCGCACGGTTGTTACAAACATTGAAAGGGGGTTAAAAGGAAATCGCTGGGGTCCGATAATCAGGAAATATGGAGCATATTTCGTACCCTTGACAAGAATCCCCTTCATTCCTTATGACGATGAATTACGCTCGCGATTTGAAGGTTTGAAAGATAGAAAACTTCATGTTTTAGATTCTATTATTTTTCCAGAAGGTTTTTCTATTCCGAAATTCTATATAGGTAAACCCATCATTCATTTGCCAACAATGAAAACACACGGACATACGGGAGCAGTGGGAGGGTCATTAAAACACACGCATGGAGCACAAAAGCATGGAGGTATAACATGTGCGATGAAAAATGCATTTGGTGGGCTCTTGACCAAACGGCGACATTATTCTCATCAATACATGTCAGAAGTTTTAGTGGATCTTCTCATCATTCAGAAACAAATTCATCCGGAAATTTTCGCCGTGGTGGATGGCACTGTATGCGGGGATGGAGCGGGACCGAGAACCATGATCCCTCGCATTAAGAATTATATATTAGCGGGATATGATCAAGTGGCTGTGGATACTGTAGTGGCTAAAATGATGGGATTTGATCCACTTTCTTTGCCTGCCATTAAATTAGCCCATGATGAGGGGTTAGGATGTGGAGATTTTGATCAAATTGAAATCATTGGGGAAGATGTTTCGACTATAAACTGGAGATTTCACGTGAAAAGGAGTTTAGTTATTTGGGGAGATCAAATGGTACGAAAGGGACCCCTACAATTTCTTAATCCTCTCATGAGAAATAAAATTTTTATGGCTTTACCCATAATGAGTTCTCTCGTGTATCATGACATGTTGTGGTACCCATTGATTGGGAAAAGGAGGATTAAAAAGTTCTTAAACACGGAATGGGGACAATTATTCACGAGTTATCCTGAAGATTGAAAATCGTGAATGTTCTTTCTACTTTTATTTACTTCTCTACAATTTATTTAGAACTTTGAGTCAAGCTTTATCATTTTATCATGATTTCTCCTAATAAATCTTGAATGTCAAAAGTGGCTTCTTGGCTCATTCGAGAAGCTTCATTGATGATTTCTTGAATTTTATTTGAAAATTGGGGAAGTATTAGCCGCAATAATCCTAATTTTTGACCCGTTTTACCAATTTCAGCACTAAATATGGCATGATTCAATCTGTTAATGAATTGGAAAGAACTCTTACAATCTATGAGAATGTTTTCCACTTTCATTTTTTTCAACAACCAAGCACATCTATCTCCAATTTCTAACAAGGAATAACTCATTGCGGAAATGTTGTCTAAAATAATTTCTTGTTCTTTCATTTTTTTAAAAACTTTAGAAACAATAACGCCTCCATCGAGAGAAACAAATGCATATTTTAGGTCAGGCAAGGTGAGACTAAATGCATATAATGTATCGTTTAATTCTTTTGTTGTAATGGAAGGAATAGAAAGAGAGGCATTAGAAATATTATAAATCGTGTTATCTTCATCCTTTAAATTAAATCCTTCGAGAATTTTTTTAATCTCCTTAGCATCAAATTCTATTAGGGGAGGTTTAAATGATTTTCCAGAAGTAATGAGGGCTGCTTTTATTTTTTTTAAGCTTTCACTTGTTTGGAGGAAAATACCTCCTAAATTTACGTGAGGATGCGCAGTAATAGCTATGAAGAATTCGTTGTCCTTATCAATGAGATTCATTTCTTTGATCAACTCATCTAAATTAGCATGAAGCGGATTGTTGAGAGGAGCAATTAAAATTTTTGCTTTTTTCCCTTCAATGAGAATATATTTTAAATCATTAGGATGCAAGTGAATGCCCACATTAAACACGGCGCTCGTAGCCGAAGAAACATTGAAAATTTCTTTTTTCGAAAACCAAATGCCTGTCGACTGAATGGGATTCCCATCTCTCTGCGTTAAAACAACGTTTTCCACACCTTTTAAACGTTTTATTTCTTCCAACGATTGGTTAATTTTTTCTTTTAATTCCATGATAGCGATGAGTAATGATTATTATGTTATTTTTAAAGTTAATATTAAAAACTACAAGGATAAATTTGGAAAAAATATCATGAAACATTAAAAACGTGCAAGAACATGAGGCAAAAATTAAATCGAAAAATAGAACTAATAAGGAATGCGAGGAGGGCGAAAGATATACGTTAATTTATCTTATATTTCTTAAAAAAAGTGAAATTTCCAATATAGTAATGTTATGACTGAGAAAAATAGAGAATGATTCCATATTTTTCAGAAAAGATAAAATTATTCCCGGATGTCAGTCTGAAACCAAATTCATATTTAAAAAAAATTTAAATTAAAATATGAGATTTCTTTAAAAATAGAGTCCTTTCCATAGTTTATTTAAAATCGTTTTTACATGAACGAGAGGGGATGATAAACAACCACCCGCTTTGGATCTTTTAGAAGTTAATGCTTTTCTAATATCTTCCAAGGAATTTATGTGTTGCTCATTAGTAAAAATTGTAAATCCATTACCAATCTCATTGAGGGTATGGGCATCTGACCCTCCTGTTTCAAAAAATTCGAAATGTTTATTGAAATTTTTAGCCTTATTAATGCAATTTTGGAAAACAATTCTGGAATTCATGATTTCTATACCATCAATGCTTTTTTTTAAAGCATGCTCATCAATATTTGATATCTTTAAGCGATTAAACCGTAAAAAATCAAAAGGATGAGGAATAACGATTAACCCATCTTCTTCTCGGATAGCATCAATGATTTCATAGAAATCATCTTGTTTTCCAAAAATTTCGTTCTCAATGAAGAGAGCGAGGATTTCTCCTAAATCTGTCTTTATTTCCATTCCAGGAATTAAAAAAAAATCATCCATGTTTAAATCTTTTTTCAAAATTTTCCAAGCTTTTAATGTATTATGGTCACATATAGCAATACCATTCAGATTCTTTTTTATCGCTTGTTGAATTGATTCTTGAGGTTTTATTAATGAATCTTTTGAATAAATAGTGTGCACGTGAAGATCGATTCTTAATTGTGACAATTAGAATACTCCTACTGTAATTTTAATAGAGTAGATAAAAAATTAAGAATTACATCAAAATAAAAAGAATAAGCTAAAATTAAGAAGATGGAAATTCCTGCAATAAGAACACCTTTATCAAAAAAAATAAGTTCAGGATTACGTGCTATTTTTGGCTTTGAAGAGGTTAAATACATGTATCGCATGATAATGTATAAGAGTAAAGGAATCGTGAGAACCACAAAATATTGTTGAATGTTAACTTCTTCTGCTGAAAATAATTTAAAACTCAAGATTAAATAAAGAGAATATGTCATGAAAATGGATCCGGCAATGAGCACGTGGAATTGTTCCAATAATTTAAGGGAATATTGGTCATAAGATTTCTTGTGTTCAACAGCATTATTTTCACCTAATAGTAGCAGATCTCCCTTTCTTTTAGCAATAACCAAGAATAAAGCGATTTCTATAGTAGCTAAAAATAACCATGCCGAAATGAATACATCTATCAACAAGCACCCTGCTAAGGCTCTCCAGAGATAACCTAAAGAGAGAACGAGGATATCAATAAAAGCATGTTTTTTAAAAAAATGATTATAAGATTGTCCTGTTAATATGATTAAAAGAACCATGAATAGAAAATTTAAATTTTTAATAAAAATAATGAATGTTGAGGCGATAAAAATTGACAACACAATAAGCGTAATTATTGCCGTGACAATAGAAATATCTCCTGAAGCTAACGGCTTTTTTTTCAATTTTTCAGGATGATTTTTATCGTTTTCAATGTCCACAATATCATTAATTATGTAATTAATTGAAGAAGTAAAACACAAAATAATAAATCCTAATATTAACAAGGGGTATAAAGAAACATTTAAAATATTCCTACTAAAAAATGCTCCGATAAAAATTAATCCATTTTTATAATATTGTCGGATTCTGAAGAGGTTAAGAAAGCTCTTTATTTTTTTCTTCATGATAATTTATGTAAATCCCCTTAAAAAATAAATTTTATTTGAGGTACCAAATTTCCCGAGGTTTCCAATTTTTTAAAATCTTGTAGCCAATTTTGCTAAAAATGCTAGTTTCTGACTTTTTTTGAAGTAAAGCCGTATCATGTTCAAATGAAATGGATTCAATTAATTCACTGGAGAGAATTATCTTGTTTCCAAACATGTTATTCACTAAAATGTTAAATCGAGAGTAATCCTTTTTAATTTCACGTTCCAAATTATCAGCATTAGGTCGAATTTCAATTTTACTAATATATCCTTTTTCAATATTATTAACGGGTTTTTTCAAAAAAAAGGAAATTTTGATTTTTTCACGACATGCCCATTTAAATATTTTAAGAAGGGCTTCTCTATTTTTTTTATCCTTTTTTATTGAAAAGTGAATCGTTTTAGGACGAATAATGAGCTCTTTTAATTGAAAAGAGATTCTTGATAAGCGATGGTAGGCATCCAACGGGGATACTTTAATTATTGATTGATTCCACACATTATTAATTTTAATTTTGGTACATTTAACCATTTGAATTATTCCTTTTAATTTTAGAAATAGAATTTTGTTTTCTAATTTTTCAAGTAAGCTGACGGGATTTGGTAATTTAAATTTTTTAATGGATTTACGTACAATTTTCTTACTTTCATTTTCAAAAATATAATAGACTTTTATTTTAGTCTCATCAATTTCAATCTTTTTTAAATTTATTAGATGTTTATTTTTTAAAGGATATTTCTCATTTAAGAAAACAGGAATTCTGGAATATAACGAGGATTTCAAGTTATATATTTTTCGATCATTGAGATTTTCCGTGATTAAAAGGTCTGTATCGCTCACATCATCAGAAAATTGCACATCTAATAATTTTCCTAAAAAAATAAACTCATTACGTTTATCTATAAATATAAATGTTTTACCCAAATCAAATCTATAATGGTTTTTTTTTTCAAATTTTACCATGAGATCGGGGATACTTGAAACGTTAAAAGCAGTTTTAAATTTTTCGTTAGCAATTTCCTTAAATGCCAAGCGAGCAGCATCAAAACGTAGAGAATAACGCGATTGTATTTTATTAACCAGACATATGAAGGGCAACACGGCTTCCACTTTTGCATCGAGATCTTTTCCTAATAATGCTGCAATTCGAAAGAAAGTAGGGGGATGCGAATTTAAGATGTTAGAAATTAATGAAATTTTCGATGGTTTAATCAGGGAATTATTTATATATTGAGCGGTTTCAAGATAATCTAATAATTTATTCTCTTGAGAGACTTTCTCATCACATAATAGCATAGTATTGATTCCTATTTCTTTACCTTCCACGTAAAAGCTTTCCAAAGTATATAACGCTTTAGCGAGTTCTTTAGAATATCCGGCTTTTTTAGAAGTTAGATCCGCTAATCCTTCTAAATATCTGACAAACACGTAAATGATGATATAAAACCCTATATTTACCGCAATAAAAACGATAAGTGGCATAGAAGGATTACCAAACGTGTAATCATAGAGCGTGGCAGGGATATTAAATAACATCCGAATTAATAAATCAATGGACGCGATAATTGTCAATATTAATGTATGATGCCCTTTCACGTGAGCTAATTCATGGGAAACTATTCCTTTTAATTCATCGGGAGGGACTTGATTTAAATCTTCAGCGATAATGACAATTCGATTATCAAAAATCGGCCCATATGCCATAGCGTTTAAAATGGGATATTTTCCATGACCTACTTTAACCTTTTTATTTAATCCTATATCGTCTTTAACATTTTCTACTAATTTAATCATGCTTTCGTCTTTAACTCTTTTAATTCCTAATAGTTTATCTAATATAGCACCGGAGAGAAAATAAACAAGCCAATTAACGCCGATTAACACGATATAAATGTAATCCATGAAATTAAGCGGTGTATAATGATTAATGAAAACCACGCCTAACCAAGCGATAATATATAAAAATAAAGTTAAATAAGAGGGCGACATGAAACGAAAAATTATAAGGTACTTTCTTCCGAAAAATAGAAATCCCAAGAGCAATATTATCCAAAACGAAAATGAGATAGTTGTATTTAGAAATAAAGGATTAGCGGTGAAAAAAGAAATAAGCCCTGCAATAAAAATTATATTGTAAGTAATTAAAGAAATTGCTAAAATTTTATTAATTACGGGGTATTCTTTTAATTCTATAACACCGGCCCATAAATAAATGGCAAAAGCGCCCATTAAAGATGTTAATAAATCTTTAGTAAAGAATAAAATCACGAACAAGAAGAAAAATATTGCTACTATATCCGACAATTCACTCCGCCTGTTAATCTTTGCCCAAGAGTACATTTCTTCCAAAGAAAAAAAGTAAAAAATCATCATTGGATAAAAGGTCCAATCTAAAAACAAGACATTCCAATTATCGTGATAGAGCAAAACGAGAATGAATGTAAAAAAAAAGAGAGAAGCTAAATAATAGATAATGCAGGTAAAAATTCTATAGTTTTTTCTCACCCGAAAGAGCCTCTTTAACGATTGTATTTTTTTATGTTATTAATTATTTTTAAGGTTAGTTAATTAAAAAGCCCAATAAAAAAGATTTTTATTTTGTTTATTTAAATTTTTATTGATTAAGGTAAAATCAAAAAATAACGCGTTTATTATAAAAGGTATTAGGAGCAAACCATCTTGTAATAATGGGATTCATTCCCTTGCGTGTTTTATTGCAAAATTAAAATATTTAATGGTCACTACATACCAAATTAGTAAACCCGGAGTAAGGAGAAGAAGAGACAATAAAATATTCACAGGGATTTGAATGGTAAAGATCTGAAAATGCTCCATTTCTATTGGCATGATATATATATCAATCAAAATTAAGAAAACAAATCCACTTCCGATTAATAATAGCATTAAGATAATGATACCTCGAATTCTTGGAAACAATTTTAAAAAAATAAAAACCGGAATTAATAATAAGCTTGAAATTACTCCGCTATAAAAATACGTCATTCGTCCCACGCTTGCCATCATCAACGTTGTCGTCATGAGAGAAAAAAAACCACATGACACGGTAATTATATAAATGTATTTTAATAAATCCGGCTCTGATAAAGGCCCTCTTGCTAATAATAATCTTGGTATGGTTAATACGGCTTTTTTATTTGTGGAAGCCGCAATTTTATCATTCTCGAGAAGCACGATATCATCAATTTTTCCTTGAATACTTGAACTTTCCAGAAACCCTCGTACCGAAATTAACACGTAAAAGCTATTAAACACGTGAAGCAATAAGGCAGAGAAAACAGCAGCTTCAAGCGAACCAAATAATGCAATACACGCCATTAATGCCCCCAAACTTAACGTCCCTATATCTCCAGGAAAAACTTGAGAGGGATATTTATTATAAATGAAAAAAGGAATTAATACCCCAATACCAATCATGATAAACATCAAGGCTTCTACAGAATCCCATAAGATGGCACATATTAATAAAAATATACAAGCTATTAAGCACGTCCCCGATCCTTCTCCATTATATCCCTCAAGCATGTTAACTGTATTTGTAAAAACAGCTACAATTATGGGGGCCGCAAAAGGGTAAATAATAGTTAATCTTAATTTCCCTAAAAAGGGAACCGTAGGCGAGGTAATATTAATAAACCCAAAATAATTAGCCAAGAATAACACGCTTCCCGTAAACATGGTGAGCAAGATCTTTATTAATGGACGCAATTTAAAACGATCATCAATGAATCCGATTAAGCCAGAAATTAAGATCGTTATCAGAAAAATTAGTATCTCATTTAAAAACATTGGAAAAAAAAACATTAGTAATAATGCCCCAATACTAATCCCAATAACTATTATTAGCCCCCCAGATTCCGGTACCTCAGGTTTAGCATTTTTATGAATATCATGACCGACATACCCTCTCTTCTTTAAAAATTTAATCATCGGAGAAGATATTATAAACGTAATAAAAAACACCACGATAAAAATGAGTAGTAAATACAAGACTTCTAAAAAACCCCATTGTAACGCTGAAAATGATGTCATGTTTAGTGTTTAAACCTTTCTTATTAAAAATCTTTTACGATATCTTATAAAGTATTTAGAGTCTAAATTGATGGTAAATAAAAAATAACCAATGATCAAATTTTAAATTTAACCCAAATTTAATTAGAATCCTTTATAGTAATTACTTTTCTAATTGCTTGAATTTAATCTAAATCTTTTTTTAATCTAAAATACTATTTCAAATTCAATTTTTATGAAGAATAAATGAAAATAGAATGAGAAAAAGCTTTAATTTGAAAAATATGAACATGATAAAAGAGATAATTAATAGCCCGGCACGGATTCGAACCGTGGTCACGGGGTTTCTTCATGCTCTAGGAGATTAAAGCATCTCAAAGCCCCATATGCTTGTCCACTACACCACCGGGCTAAAATTTGCTCGTATTTTTTAATAGAGAGAGATTTTTTAATAATAAAATAGTTATTTATTTCCATTATGGGTTATACTTAAAAGATGTGGGGAAGAATGCTACATTCAATAAATATTTTTTTTACCTATATTAATTCATTGATGAGGAAGAGGAAGTTAGGTCATGAATTGAGGGTAAAAGGTTTTAAATCTTGATTAAAAAATTTGTCAAGTAGAAAGTGTCGATGGTTTTTTAGGAATTCAAGATCTTTATTTTTCTCTCTATATTGATCGGGAAGCATTTGGGGGATAGTTTCAACAATGGGATACCATCGCTTGCATTTTTCACAAAATAGTATTCCGGTCTCAATTTCCATTTCCAATTTTACCTGATTTAAGAATACTAATTCTGGTAATATAGAGTCGAGCTTTTCCGGTTTCATGTGGTCTTGGAATTCTAGTAATTTTTGTTTTATTGTTGTCCTACTGAGTTCAAAACACTTGATACTTAGTTCATTGCCCGATCGATCTTCCACGTGTTCCAATTCTTCGATACTAGCAATAATTTTTTTAAGGTATTGATCGAGGGGCGTAAAATCTAAAATGATGTTATCTTTGACGACCAAATTTTCGTTTTCCTTGGAAATCTCCACGATTTTTTTATTTTTTATTAATTTTAAATCTCTGTGGGCATAAATATTTAGAATTGATTGAAATTTTTCGATTGGGGTTTCGTATCCAAAGATAAATAATTTAAGTGGAAAATGTTTATCAATAGGACATGCGAGGATATCAAAGAGCCAAGGTTTCATTTTACATGAATATTTTTTTATTAATTTAGTAATATAAAGAAAGCAGATATTAAAAGTCTTGAATAATAATGATCATTTTAAGAGATACGAACGTAATTGCTGAATCAACCGATCGATAGTTCGATCGACTTTATTACGCCGTTTAATGAAATCACGTGTTAATTTCTCATAAGCTGTTTTAGAGGGTAATTTTCCTTTTTTATAGCGAATTTCGAGAAGATTCAAGCTATCCTTAATAGATTGTCTTTCTGCATCTAAAACTTCAAGTCGCTTTATGATATTCGCAAAGGTTTCATTTGTTTCTATAAGAATTTCTTGCAGCGGTTCTAAATCCTTATTGATTTCTTCTATCCTTTTTTCATTTCTAGTAATGATATTTTTAAATTTAGGTTTAGATACTTTTTTATACCTTAAATCTTCGAGTAAATTTCTATTTTCAATTAATAGAGCGCTTTTCTCTTCATATAACAAGCAAAATTCTCTAATTTCGGTGGATGGGATAATTTCTTTAGGGATCAGTAGACCCACTTCTTTCTTTCGTGTTTTCACGACAACTACGAAGATTGAGGAAATTCCTATTAGACAAAGAATAATCGCGAGTGGTCTAAGAAGGAGGTTAAATATATCTATGGTAAATGTGAATTGAATAAATTTTTTTTCTTTTGGACTCACTATTTCTTCATGATAAATAAGGATCTTTTTATCTATTTCATATTCAATGGCATCAGGTGGATGAGATATAAAATTTATTCGATATACACCATCTAAGATTATTTTAATTGTTTGATCTCTTCCTAAAAAGTCATATTTTGTAGTAAAAATATTCAAGTGGATGGATTCTAAAATCCAGTTAAAACTCATGTAATTTTCAATGGGTAAATTATATTCTAAAGTAAATCGAAATTTTGAGTTCTTTCCAATTCTGATTCGATTAATGGAAAAATCAATATTCACTTCTTTTTCTTCAAAAGTATAATTATAAGCAGGATCGATTACTACACCTGATAACTCACCTAATTTATCATGTACTCGAATGCTCTTTGCTGCGCCTGGAACGATGAGAGTAATTCTGGAAACATCGATTTCTCCTTTATTTTGAAGCACGTATTCTTCGCTTATTTTAATAATACCCCATGACGAAATATAAATTTCTCTGGTTAATTCGACCATTTCTATTTTCGTATACGTATTTTCGGAAAAAGCAAGGGAAACATTCATTTTCGCACCGAGATTTGATAATAACGGATCAATTTGTTTTCTATTTGTAAAATAGGTTGTGAAGTTATAAGAAATGGTATTATCTACGGCATCTGGCTGGTCAATAAAGGTGGCACTGTCAGGAATTCTAAAGGTCGATATGAGATTATCTCCTTGTGCCGTGTACGGTAAAATGGGATAGATATAACCCGTATAATTCACTTGCTGTTGAAATCCGACAATACCATATTCTAAGCGATCTTTATATGTCTGAATAATGGATACATTGATCGTTTCCAGGGGTAATATTGGATCATCCAAATAAACTTCTATTAATTCAAATTGATCTACAATCTTGTATTTTCTTTGATAATATAAAGAGCTTTTTTGATCTCCAAGAACTTCTAAATACACCAAATCCTCCGCATGAAGTTTTGGAATTCCAAATAAGAACGAATCTACGGGATTGTCATTAACGTTTTTAATTTCTAATTCATCACTAATATCTACCAAACCATACCGTGTTAGATTTACTTCTCTATTTATTTTAGTAATTACCAATTTATTTTGATCTTCTAAAGTAGCAGAACTCTCTAAATCTCCCCTGTAATTCGTTTCAATTTCCTCATCATAACTATTAATCGGGAAATTTGAAACTAAAAGGATAATGGTGAAAATTACAAGGGAAAAATAAATTAAGAGCGTTTTTCTTCGCATGATATGGAAAAATATGTTTTTCTTCACAATCTTTTACAATTAAATAGTGTAATTAAAAAATTAATAAAAATTTATCAATATTAGAGTGTTAGAGGTTTTTTTCCCGATTGAATAAATTTTAAAGGGTGTAAATATTAAAATTATAAGAACGCAAATATTATTTTAATTGGATGGAACATGTCAACACGACGCAGAACTTCGAGAAGGAGGAGAAGAAGGACAAAAAACGCTCCAATGCCAATGGGGGGCGCTGGATTAATGCGATTTTTTGAAGATAGTTCCGTTGGAGTAAAAGTAGGGCCCATTACAACGGTATTATTATCAGCTTTGCTCATATTGATTGTTATATTAGCACATTTGGATGTATTTACTTGGCTTTTTACTCCGGGGGCGGGAACATGATCTATCTGCTTCCATAGTTTTAAATCTATTTAAAGAGGAGTGCCAAAAGCAAATCATGAAATTATCTAAAATTCAAGAACTAATTCATGAACTCTACTTTCAAAAAGATAAAAAGCGGGGAGTGCAAGGCACTTTTGTTTGGTTGGTGGAAGAACTTGGAGAAGTAGCAAATATCATTAAAAAAAAGGATCTAAATGCAGAAAAAATAGCTCAAGAGCTTGCTGATATCCTTGCTTGGACTTGTTCTTTAGCAAATTTATTAAACATTGATTTGGAATCTGCTTTTAAAACAAAATATCCTTCCAAGTGTATAAAATGTGGAACTAATCCTTGCACGTGCGAGGAACTTTAAATTTATTAATCAAGATTTTATAACGGAATAATTTTTTAAGGTGCTCACACGTTAAAGGGAACCATGTACTAAAATGATAAGAATTTATTTTAATTAAATAATGGGGTATTTATTACATTAAATTTATTGGTTACATGATGAAAAATTTTAACTTGAAAAACAAATCCGTCGTGATACATGAGAATGCTGAGGTTCACGAAAGTACATATCTCGAGGATTTCATCATCATCGGAAAAGGAGTTATCATTCAAGAAAATGTTTACATTTCTTCGGGTGTGAAGATTTACGGTAAGGCTCTCATTGAAAAAGAAACTTATATTGGACCCAACTGTATTATAGGACATCCTAATAGAACGTTTCTTAATTCAATCACGATGAAGAAAGAACCAATCCATGAACATGAAGGTCCGCTCGTACATGTAGGAAAGGGGAGCATTTTGCGCTCGGGAACCATCATTTATTCGGGGGTTTCATTAGGGGATTATTGTCAAACGGGACATAATGTATTAATCCGAGAAAACACCCAAATTGGTGAAAGAGCTTTAATTGGAACAAATACCGTAATAGAAGGAGAAACCCGAATTGGAACAAGAGTTAATATTCAAACAGGAGTATACATCCCTCTTTATTGCAAAATTGGAAACGATGTCTTTTTAGGACCCTGTTCGTGTCAAACTAATGATAAATACATGACAAGAGCAGGCAAGGAATTAAAGGGACCTGTAATAAAGGATGGGGTTTCGATTGGAGCCAATGCCGTGATCTTACCAGGAATCCAATTAGGAGAGGGCATGATGGTGGGTGCTGGAGCCATTGTAACCAAACCCAGTGAGAAAAATGAGATCTTAGTAGGAAATCCTGCGAAATTGTTGAGGAAAAAACCGGTTAATTGGAAATAAAGGATAAAAACATTAATTATTAATTTGATACAGCTCATTATTCAGTCGTAATATAAAATGTCATTACAAGAGAAAAAAATTTGGATTGATGTAGAAGAACCAAAAACGGCCGTCATGTTTCAATCATTATTCAAGAGATTTAAGGAGGAGAAAGCAAAGTTATTGATTACTGCAAGAGATTATGATGCGACTCTTCAGATTTTAAATCATTTTAATATAGAATATAAAAAAGTAGGAAAACACGGCGGAGCTTCCTTAAAAAATAAATTACAAGCATACATTCATCGTCTCGTAAAATTATTTCCCATGGTTACATCTTTTAACCCCGACTTCTTTTTAACTTTTTCCTCCGTGGAAGGTGCGCGATTGGCTTTTGGATTAAACATCCCTTCCGTGGGATTTAATGATGAGCCACGAAATCAAGCCGTTTGTAAATTGATTCTGCCCATTTTAGATACCATTTTAATTCCAAGCTGCGTGCCCATTCAATGGTATTTGGATTTAGGAGCATCCAAGGAAAAGCTTTTACCCTATAATGGTATTGATGAAATTGCTTGGCTCTGGGATTACGTGCCCAATTCAAGGGTTCTTAAAAGATTTAATTTAAAAAGAAAAAAATATATTATCTTGAGAACGGAGCCTTCCCAAGCAAGTTATTTTTTAAAAGAATTGAGTCCTAACACGAGTTTAATAAGTGAAATTTTACCCAAAATATATGAACATCATCCTGACCTCAATTATCTGATCATAGCAAGGAATAAAGAGCAAGAGAAATATTTGAAAGCAGAATTAAAAAATTTTCTCAATAAAGTTATAATAACGCAATTTTTTCCTAGCATGCTTGATTTATGCTTTCATGCCGCCTTAGTAATTAGTGGAGGAGGGACGCTCGTTCGGGAAGCAAGCCTAATGAATACGCCCTGCATTGAATTTTTTCCAGGAGATACGGCTCCTCAAGAACGTTTTTTAATAAATAATGGATATCCTCTTGCCCATATTAAAGAACCTAAAGTAATAATCTCTCACGCCCTAGAAATTCTCTCTAAAAATCCTATCAGTGAAGCAGAACAGTCAAATTTTCAGAAAGAAATACGAAAATATGAAAATCCAAATTTCTTATGTTTCGACGTGATAAAAAAGAAGCTAACGGGGGAATAACCCCGTTAAATTTCACGGATTCAAGAATAATTCATATACTTTTTCAAGTTTCTCTCCCACGGACTTCCAAGTATAACGGGTAATAAACTGCCGAGCTTTATTGACTAATTTTATTCTTTTATCCTTATTCTCCAATAAATCAACAATGCGTTCAGCTAATTGCTTGGGATGGCGAGGCTCCACATAGATAGCATTATCCCTTAATACTTCTATGTAAGTTCTCAAAGAAGTACAAATAACCGGGTTTCCGCAAGCAATTGCCTCAATTGGAGTTAGCCCAAAGCCCTCGCCAGCTATAGAACAAGTTATAAAAAGATCTCCCATGGAATAATACCAAGGAAGTTGATAATCCGGAACTTTCCCCACAAAGTGAATATCCTCGTATTTTTTCTTCCACTGATGATACATTTTTTCCATCGAAAAATCAGGTACACCGCCAATCACTAAAGTAACATTTTTTATTTTTTGTTTTACAAGGGTATAGGCTTTAATTAAATCTTCGATTCCCTTATATTGGGTGATGCGTCCAATATATAATAATATTGGACCATCAATTTGCAGTTTCTCCTTTAATTTTTTAGCTTCTTGAGGATGTGGGCGAAATTTCTCCTCTATAGCAGAATATAAGTTATATATTTTTGATTTTTCTACATCAGGAAAGTATCGTGTAATTTCTTCTTTTATGAATTTTGAACATGTCGTTATAAATGTCGATTTATGAATAACTTGCTGAATCAGGAATTTTTCCAAGGAAATTGATGATAATCGAGTTTCGATGGGGCCAAGATCATGAATCGTCGAAATAAATCGTGGGGACTTCCTAAATAATAAAGGAAGAGCTCCTTTTGGACCATTACAATGAATAATATCAAATGAGTTAGCTTTTTGTATGAATTGCAAGGTCTTGAAAATAAATTGAGGTGCCCATAAATAACTCTTTTTTATAACTTTTATTTGGTAAAGATACTCCTCATGAAGTTCATGATTCCACAAACCCGTTATTAATTGCACTTCATGATGCTTGGATTTCAAATAATTGAAAATACCACGGAAAAATTTAGCACTCCCATCTTGGATATCAGGACTTATGGTTAATGAAATAAGACATATTTTTAATTTATCCATTCATTTCCACGATATATTGATCATTTTTCATTTTACGTGAGCTGCTCGTATCCATCACTCGTGATCAGAATAGTTTCTTCGGATTGAGCTACAAGTTCTCCTTTTTTTTCTACTAATACATAATGAGGCCTGAGTTTTCCTTGTTGAATTAATTCTTGTAAACCAAATGTCAGCCCGAATTCAAATTCTTCTGCCAACCATCTCTCAGCAAAAGGTAATGTCTTATAGTTCTTATTTATGAAACCCAAAAGTTTCTTGGAATTTTTTCTCCGCAAGGGTACTCTCCCCACGAGGGGATTCAACTCATAAATGTAGGCGGCATTCGTCCTATGAATGGATCCTAAGCCCGTAGAGGCAAAAATTTCCACCCCGAAAATGTCGCCTTCTTCCATTAAAGCACCTCCTTGATTTCCTAGATCCGGTAAAGGTTTCGTACCATGAACCACCCACCGTTCTATTTGATGCCCTCCTAATTCTTTAATGGGATTGTAATTGAACCCTTTTACGATCTCTTCGATTTTTTTTCCAATTTTTTGGGTATTCACTCCGGGTTTTGCCATCATTTTTGCAGCCTCAAGAGCCACTTGCGTGGCTTGAATGATATTCTCTGCTCTCTCAGAATCATTAAAGCTCACCGTAAATGCCGTATCCACTAACCAACCTTCCACATGAACCCCCAGATCGATTTTTACAATATCTCCCTCTTGAAGGATCAAGTTATCATCTTTCAAGGGAGATGTATAATGAGCAGCGACATTGTTCACGCTCAAGTTAACAGGAAATGCACAAGCTCCTCCTAATTCCTTTATCTTTGACTCTGCCATTAAGATGATCTCTCGTGCCTTAGCACCAATTTTAATGCTTGGTTTTAATTCTTGTTTTACTTGCTTCGCAATTTCTCCTGCTTTTCTTAAAGATTCAATTTTTATTCGCTTTTCTTCTGCTTCTTCTTCCGTCTCTTTCTTTTCTTCTTCTTTAGAATTTTTCTTACTCATTAAATTAGTTACATGAAAACTAATAAAAATTAATAACTAATAAAAATTTAATAGAGATAAATTAAATATAAAAATATATAACATCATTAAATTATTATATATAAATTCGGCTACTCCTAACCATAGTTGGATTAACTTGAGCGAGAACATCTCCGAATTGATGGAAATGCTAAAACAGCTTGAAGCGGTAAATTCGGATATTCAAGGCAGTGCAATAGTTAGCGTACAAGGACTTCCCATTTGTTCTGTTCTTAGTCAAAACAGCAATGAAGGGATTGTTTCTGCCATGAGTGCTGCGATTTTAAGTGTTTCGGAGAGGGCTGTGGAAGAACTAAATCGGGGTCAATTAAAACGCATACTTATTGAAGGAAATGAGGGCCTTATAATCCTTTCTCGCGCCGGAAACAACGCAATTCTTTGCACGCTCGCAAAATCCAACGCCAGCCTTGGAATGGTTTTTTTGAATATTCAAAGTGTTAGTAAGCGGATTGCAGAATTATTAGATTAATTCAAGCTTCTTGATCATGTTTGCTCATGATTTTTGCGAGTAGCCTGTAATTCAGGAGCGATGAATGATTTTTTATTATTATTGAATTTTTAAAATATAGGGAAAGATACAAGTATTCAGATTGGATCGATCATTTTTGATGCCTAATAGCAAGTAAGACAAAATCATTTCGAAGATAAGAAGGGATCTTCGGGCAGAAAAAATAAATTTGCTAAAAATATTTTCAGAAAGCCATTTAAAGAGTCCTCAAGAGAAGGTATTATTTCAGGAGTGTATAGTGAAATTAATGAAAGAGACACTTAATACAGGAAATTTTAAGTATTTTCAGCTTTTACTTGATGATTTAAAACGGGAGGACGTGCTTTATTTTCTTGAATTTCCAGGCAATTTAGAGATTAGAGAAGCGTTTGAAATTACATTTCATGAGTTCTTGTCAAAATGTTTAAGTGAGAATGAATTTGAATTTTTTGAGGATTTATTGAAAATTGCTAGCAATTTTAATATTTTCTTGGCTCCAGATAAGATTCTAAATCGCTTGAAGATTCTATCGGAAAACATTAGAGATTGTTTAATAGACGTGAGTGAATCTTATCAAACAGATCGATTAGGGGATATAATTGATATCATTCGCTTTTATAATAAATTTGGGCTCTTAGAGAAGAAGGTAACGGAGAATGACATGAAAATAATTCAAGAGCTTAAAAAAGATCCGTTATTCATGGCTAATTTAAAAGATTTATTTGACAATGTATCCGATTTTCTCATCTATCATGTAAGAAAAGAGCTACCCGGCCTATTATATGATTTTTTCATTCATAATCCCAATCCCTATTTTCCGGAGCCTCATGCTTTAATTCATTACGTGAAGGAGATCTTTTTTAATCAATATGCAATCTACGGATTAAGCGTCAAGAATCTGGGTTCTATTAAAAAATTCATTGAAGAATTCAAGGATTATTATCAAAAGAAAAAATTAGAATCGAAATGGAATATTAATAACAAGGAAAAGTTATTAAAGAATGAAGAGGATTTTGTTGAGTTTGAAGTTGAGCATGAATATAGAAGATTTTCAATGTTTCAACTCGAAATTAAAAATTCTGAATATAAGTGTCATCTCATTTCTCCCTTAAATTTGAGGAAAAATTATAAAAAGATTATCTCATGTAAAAACTATAATTTTTTATGCATATCCATGGTGCTTCTAGGTGGGCTTGGTCCTCAAGGGCATGGATTTACATATAGCACGCCAAGAGGGGAGCTCGTGGAAATTTGCTCAGATCGCCGCGAAAATGATGCCATTATCGTTCAATACAAGCAATTCTTAAAAATGCAATTTCTAAACCGATTGAGGAAAGAACTCATGAAGTTTAACATGCCCCCTTCAGTTATAGAAAAGATAAACACGTATTTGCTTGAAATTTTAAATGATAAAGAAAGGATTACGATCTACAGGAGGGGCGAAATACTTAAAGAGATAAAAAATTATTTATGGGAAGAGGGAGAAGCCATTCGGGAGGAAATCTTGGAGGAACTCGATGTATTGATGAAAAAGATTTCGGATGCCATTACGATCATTCTCAGGCCAATAAATTTAGTGGATCAATTTAAGTGTAGAATGAATTTAATCTTAGAAGGAAAAATTAAAGCTGAGGATGTTGCTAAATTAACTAGCTTGCGAGGTAAGTCGCACTATGACGTATTAAAAGAGAGATTTTTTTATCAATACATAATTGAGTGGTTTTATCAATTATTCGTTTCGCGACGCAATGATATTCTGAACACTTTTTAAGGAGTATTCACAATTCGCCTTTTCTATCATTATGTGAAAAGGAATTCATGTTTACGAGAAAAGCTATAAGGAAGAGCTTCGTATTTAAAAATAATCCATAACTTTATGTTATCAATGAATTCGAAAAAAAAGGATTTGGAAACAGGCAAATTAAGGCATAAATTTTTAGAGAAACTGATATCGGAGCACGTTAAAGATCTTGAGCTAAAAGATGAGCGAGTGATTTTAGGAAGTAAAGTAGGAGAAGACGCAGCAGTTATAGATATGGGACATAAATATTTAGTCGCAAAAACCGATCCTATAACATTTGCCACGGAGGAAATTGGCTATTATGTTGTGAATATCAATGTAAACGACGTGGCTTGCATGGGAGCGATTCCAAAATGGTTTCAATCAACCATTTTATTACCTGAAAAAGAAACCAATGAAAATTTAGTAAAGAAAATCTTTAAAGATATTCATGATACATGCAAAACATTTAATATCTCCATTGTGGGGGGGCACACGGAGATCACTACAGGTTTAAAAAAACCGATTATAGTAGGGTCCTTGTTGGGAGAAGTAAAGAAAGAAGATTTAGTTACTAGTTCGGGAGTAGAGGAAGGAGATGCGTTAATTTTAACGAAAGGGATTTTTATAGAGGGAACGTCGATCATCGCAAGGGATAAAGAGGCTATTTTACGAGAGAAGGGATTTCACGAGGATTTCATTGATAAATGTAAGAATTACTTGTTTACGCCAGGTATTAGTATTTTTAAAGAAGCGCGCTTAGCCCATGAAAATTTCAAAATTAAAGCTTTTCATGATCCTACAGAAGGGGGGGTGGCATGCGGTATAGCCGAATTAGCAAGAGCCTCTCATGTTGGAGTGTTAATTGAGGAAGAGAAAATTCCAGTATTATCTGAACCTCAAGAACTTAGTAAAGTATTTAATTTGAACCCTCTTAATACCATCTCCTCAGGCTCTTTATTAATTGCAATAAATGACGAAAAATCAACCTCACTCATTGAATTATTAACAAATCATGATATACTTGCTTGTAAGATCGGAAATTTTATTTCAGAGAAAAAGGGTTTATTAATTAAAAATTCTAATGGGAACATTAGCGCCTTAAATTATACAGAAATTGACGAAATACTTAAAATCTATTAATAAAAAAGAAAACATCATGTGCTTTTTTAAATCACGTTTTAACGGTATTTAATAAATTTTTTAGAGAAGAGGGGGCATCCATGGAGAGAGAAAATATATATCCTAAGATTTTTATTTTCATATTTTAATACTACAATTATAATAAAATATATTTTTGATTATTTTAAACGATCTTTTAAAAAGAGAAAAAGTGATTAATACAGAGCTAAAAAACACCATAAATTTTTTAATTGAAAGGAGTAAACGAGAAGCAAAGAGTTTTAATGAAGAAAAGGAGTTCTTTTTCGAAATTTTAAATCAGAAGAAGGAATATCTGAAAAAATTCAAGAAAGATATATATAAAAAATGGCATGAGTTTAATGTAAAAAATCATAAAAGGCTCTTACCGAAATCTTATACGAATTTTTTATTAGAGCATTTTCATGAATTTTATATGAGTTACTTTAAGATTTTTTACGGCCTTGATGTTCAATCCATGGAACTTATATCCATTGAACGAATTTCAGATACAGATATTTATTTTGAGTATAAATATTATATCACCCATGAAATTGAAAAAATTTATAAAAAAACCTTAGATGAGTTAAAGGACCAATTATATGGAATTTTATTTCCTTTTGGTTTTTTATTTTTTGCGACTTCTATTTTTGGAATTATTTTAAGAAAAATAATTAAAAAGAATCTGTTCATAGTATTAGAAGCAGCAATTTTAAAACAAGAGAATAATAGAAATTATATTCATTTTTTAATTATAGGAAGAGATTCCATGGATGAGCCATTTCAGTATTATTTTTATAAAGATCTTTATTATTTTTTGAGACCTTTCAAGGGGATTCCAGAATCTTATTTTGAGAAATTGCTAGTCGGAAGAGAGCGATTGTTTCAATTTGCTCTAAAACAATATCCTCATGCCAAATCAAAACTACTTGATTTATTTTATTATTTTTATAAAAAGTGCATAATCTTACAAAATATAAGCCCTCTATTAGATTTTCTAAATTTCGTATGCTCAAGAGTAGAAGATTCTATTTTTTCTAAAGAAGAAATCATAAAAAAACATTTATTGAATCATTTAGAATATACAACCGGGGAAAAAAATGCAATTCTAAGAATTTTTAAGTTTATAGATAAAGAAAGCACGTTATATAGCACGTTTCAAGCTAATAATCTACCTTCAGAAAAATCTCAATTGAATCTATTTTTACTCTTTATTAAATATTATTTTAGTTCGGGATTAGAGGGTTTAGAAGTAGGGAATTTATTATTTTTCCCTGAAATTTTTAAAAAAAAGATAAATCAAGTCAATTCTAACGGGCACCATCGAATAATCAATGCAAAGACCATTAATAATATTAATAATTTCATGAATTATTTTTCTAAATTATTTGATGATGAGCATGACATAACATTCATTTTTCAAAAAATAACGGGAATGAAGGTTTTTAATCTAAACAACGAGTTATTAAAAGCATTTTTAAATAGTTTGAATAAATCCGTTCTCAATCTCGTTGAGCAAGAAAATAAGGAGTTATCGGATGAATCATATAATGGAAAATTTACTTTTGAAGGCGTTATTAGCGATTTATGCCGGATTTTATATGTTCTTATTGATAAAATATTCATTAGAAAGAGTCCAGACGAAGCTTCTAAGAATTTCATTGATCCTCGCAGTCGATATATTGGAAAAAATATTGCTTTAAGAGTATTAGAATTGTTTTTCTTTCAAGCTTTAAATATTTCCGATGATTTATGGCCCGATTATCTCATAAGCTTGAATAAAATAAATTTATTAACAGAATTAAAGGAAAACATGGTCATACCCGAACAACGTTTTTATTCAGTAAATGAATTAACGAGTATCATGTTATTTCATAACATTCAATCTTTCATAAAACCACGATATTTTGAAGAGGAATTAATCAATAAAATCATCATCCCATTTAATGATTTTATATTACATGTTAAAGATTTAGTACAAAATACCTCCAATGAAATTGAAATTTATGAAGCATTACATGAATTCTTATTACAAGGAGTTACTGATAAACAACTCATTAAGAGAGTTAAAACCGCGTGCAAGCTGCTTGCTCCTTTTTGGAAATACGTAGAATGACGGAAAATCCAATATTTTAGGGTAAATTAAAAATTTTAATGAATTCGGAAAAGTTCTTTTCAATATCAAAACAAGGACAAGTTAAACCCGGGATTATACGTCGTGATGCTCTTTCACAAATCCGTCCGGATATCATTAAAACTTTGTCCGTTAATTGTTCTTCTATTTCAGATACCTCTTTCACGCAAAGAACAGTAGGAAACGCCGTGTTTCTAAAGCCTTCCATGATGAGCACGTGAAACGGAAAAGGGCCTTTTTTTATCCAATTTACTAATTCTGGGATGAATAGATTATTTCTGATATAAATTGCTGTTTCATTAAATTTATTTCTGGTAATTGAAAAAGCAGCCCCATTTTCTGAATAACGATAGGAATCTTTTCCTATATTATCAATGGGATGTTCATGGATGTTTTTAATCACGCAAGCTTTATAATTAAATTTCTCATCTAATAATCTAATAATATTTAAAATTTGATGTGTTTTTCCACTTCCGGAATAACCAATGAAACAGATTACCTTCATTTTAAACCTCCCTTGAAAATATACTCGATTTCAGAAAAATCTTAAGAACAATTGATCAAACCTCAAATTAATTAAAAAAAAAAGATTAAATGATTTGATTTTTTTCATTACATTCAAAGTAACAAAAAAAAATGTAATTACAAATTGAAATTATAAAATGTCGGAAAAAAAACAGAAGATAATATTTGATGCTAATTTCTTTATTTGCATGAATTCCATCCACGCGAAAGATTTTTTAAATAATTTAAAAAAGGTAGGAGTGGAATTAGGATACGATTATTACATTTCCAAACGAGTTTTTCATGAAATTAAAGCATCATCCTCATTTTTAGAAGAATTTAAAGAGGTCGTGAAAATTCATGAAATTCAAGATGATGAGATTGAAAAAATAAAAAATCAACTAAAATCTTTCAATATAAGATTTCCAGCTCAAGATCCTGATTTAAGTTTAATTGTTTTGGCGGAAAAATTACTCCGGGAGGGTACTAATTCAAGCGCCGTCCATTTAGTTACTGATGATTTTAAATTAGTAAAAAATACCAATTTATTATATCATGGGAAAATAAATACTCTATCTTTATCTAGTTTTCTTCTTAAGATCCAGCGAACTACTATAAAAAAAGTGAGGAGAAATTATTTTAAAAATATTTGGAAGAAAAGTTTAAATTATACTCTTTCTTACATGATTGAACGCTCTAATATTTATCCAGCAGAGCAAAAAATTCAATGGCTTATTGAACGAGCGGTAGCTGTTACGGAAGATTCCATCATCACGCAAGATTCTCGATTAATTCGGGATAAAACGGTGGAATTCAAGATTGGAATTAAAAAATTCTCTGAACAAATTTCTATTGCTGAGAAATTTTTAGAAAACCAAAATTTACCCCAAAGCGAAGAAGAAATGATTCAAAATATAATAATTTTCCTTGAAAATTTAAAAATAGCAAGAGAGTATGTAAAAAGAGCAAGAGACTCTATAATAAAAAATGAAACAAAACAAGCCGTTACATTTCTAAAGAAAGGAAATGGATTTTTAATCTCCCTTTTGCAATTAGCTTCTGGACGGTTAGAAAAAACCAGTGATTATGAAATCGTGGAACAATTGATTTGTTCAGAAATTTCTAAGATGGAGTTTCTCCGATCTTTTTTGCTAGTTTCTTTAGGACGTATCAGCACTTCTATCGATTCATTGGAACGAGCAGCTCTATTCTCTACCATCATCCATAATTATCCCACTTGCCTCACGCTAAATTATTTAAAAGCTTTAATTCTTCTCTTTCATTCTTTTTTTGATGAGGCAATTAAACAATACAATTTCACGGAAGAATTAGCAGAAATTTATCATGATGACAAGCTTAAATTAAAATGCTTGATTGGGAAAGCCATTGCTTTATATCTTCAAGGAGGAGAAGATGACGATGATAGAAGAGCCGCCATGGCAATCATGGAAGATATTTCAAATATGAATCTGGAAGAGAATTTTTTAGATTCGATAATCGTCTTTACCGATTTAGGAGATTATTTTCTCGCATTAGGACATTCTCAAATTGCTACTAATCTTTATAATCAAGCTTTAGAAATTTCTATAGATTATAATTTGGATTTAAAAAGTGAAATTTTAATTGAAAAATTGAAAAGGGCTTACATATCAACCGTTTTAGATGGATATAGTATGGATGAAATGGAAATAAATTTAGATCGATTATTAGATAAGGCTTATTCCGTAAAAAATATTGAAAAATATAATGAACAAATAAAAAAAATATCGGGGTTTAACAAACTATTTTATGAACCTTTTCCTCACGTGAAAGGAAAAAGAAAAACAATTTCATATAAAAACTTGCCTAAAGAGCTTCAAAATGATTATCTCGAAGTGGTTCACATAGAAAAGAAAGAAAAAGCGGGAGAACCAATCCTATTTATTGTTTCGCATTATGAATTAGGATTATTAGGGATTTTAATTAGGACCGATGAGCTCATTACAGGCGTTGCGGAAAATTATTCCTTAAAAATAAAACCAGGAGCAAAAGTAAAAATTTATGAACCAGATCCCGATGTGAGAGAAACGTTTTTAATTCGCGCTATAATTGAAATCATAGAAAAAAATTACTGTGAGATTATTTACACTCTGCCTACTTTTTTCAAGCAATTAAATATTTAAGCGGAAAAAACAAAAAGAAAGAAAATTACGGTCCTTTTCTTTCAACTTTTGCTCTCTGAGCTACTTTACCCTTATGGATTGCACAAGAAATACAATAATATTTATTGGTAGTACCACCTAAAATTATCGTTCCTTCTTTCTTAAGCTCTTTATACATTCGGCTATCAATCAAGGAACTTTTAGTTGTAAATTTTTTCGCTTTAGAACGTGCAACAAATCGCCCACAATTTGAACATTGTACTTTTCCGTAATTTCCTTTTGAAGAACCAGTATGACCTCCGCTCCTTCGTTTTTTAGGAATATCTATTACCTCTTTTTGAAATTTTTTTATTTGAGTTTTTTTCTAAAGTTAATTAGTTTTCTAAACCTAAAAAATTTTATTAACTTCTTCCAATCTTCTTGCCTCCAAGCGCCTTCTTAGTAAGAGGGAAAAAATAATTAATAGCTATAATATTCATGTAATTTTGAAATATAAAAAATTCAAGAGAAACCTCTTTTCCCATTAGAAAGATGATTTGAAGAAATTAATAATGAATAAGTTTAATGATGCAGAAATAAATCCGCTGTCCTAATGTAAATAATAGTAAGAAGGTAAAAATTATCATGAAAATTGGGAAAAAAATCATGACCGGGGTTTGCAAGAAAATCCTCGTAAGATTATATATCCAACTTTCGATGATTAATGCAAGAGTTAATAGAATTAATCGTTCTGCTCGTTCGAGGAACCCAATCCCTTGCATATTAAGGCCTTGATTTTCTGCTTTAGCGCGCGTGTAGGAAATCATAATAATTAAAAACATGATGACAAATGCAAGTAAAAAATGAAGGAGCCCCCCTAAAATTAAACCTAAAATAATAATGATGTCAGATACTCGATCTAAATTTGAATCCAAGAATGCTCCCGTATTAGATTCTTTATCAGTCCTTCTTGCCACTTCTCCATCAAATACGTCAAAAACGCCCCCTAAAAGAAGGAAAAATGGAACGAGCCAAGATAGCCAAAATCTATAATGAATGAATCCAAGCGAGATGAGTATGGCTGAGACAAGAATGCACAAAAATCCTAAAAAAGAGAGAATATTTGGCGTGAAATCGTGTTTAATTAAAAAATTAACAGGTTTATCAATTATTTTGCTTATTAATTCCTTTTGTTTTTTCCTTTTATCCGAAAGTTCTTCCGACCTGTTCATAGTATTTCCTTTTTTTATTCCATTCTCATTTGAATTAACGAGAGTTAACATAAAAAATTTTTTATTCTGATATCTTGGCTAATACCGTAATAAGCCGAATTACCGAAGAGGCTAAGTAAGATTTATTATTTAAACTTAAAGGAGTAATGTCATTAGAAGAAAATTGAGTATAATCAAAAGTCATGCCTACTTGACTCCCGATAATGAATAGGGTATCCTCTCGGAAAAGTTCTTTTCTATCAAATTGATATATAGGAATTCCCGATTCTAATAAAACATAAATCTTGAATCCTTTTGTGATAAAATGGTGGATAGAAGTTACCATGTCCTCCTTAATTTTTTCGATATTATGGAGAGGATTTAATTTCGTTTCCCCATATAAACACTCATTTTTAATAATTTTTACAAAATATTTTGTTAATAGGAGTTCATTTTTAGGAAAAATTGCATAATTAAATTTTTTAGGTTTAAAAATAAAATTTCCATAATTCTTTAAAAAAACCCAAATTTCATTTTGAAGCTCGAAATCGTCCTTATTTAGTAAAGCAGCTAAAATACATCTTGAAATAACGTCTAATCTTCCAGTAGAGCCTGGAATATCTTTAATTGTATAATTATTAATATTTACCGTATTGGACTGGATGAAAAAGATCATTTTTTTCTACATATAAAGTTCATTATTAGATATAGAATTTATGATAATACCTTTTCATGAATAAAGGATAAAAATCTTTTTAATTTTGAGAATCATGACCGTTTATTTAAACGCTTGAACCACCCATATCTCGGATCATATTAACTGAAAAAAAATAGATATTTTAAAACTTGGATTATTAAACTTTTTAAAGATTTTATTCTCATCATAAGTAAAAATTATTTATTGGATTAAAAAAGTGGCGATTCTTTTTTTTTATAAACATTTAATATGTAATTCATTATATTTTTTCCTCTCCCTTAAATTTTTTTTTCGCATCATGTACATGGCGATTTCATCTCACTCATGGAAATATAAGCACAATAACGACGCTT
>JALGVJ010000034.1 GCA_029838195.1 Promethearchaeota archaeon | reverse complement strand
TCCTCGAGCTCAACTCTTTGACAAAGGCCGATTTCCTTCATCTTTGCTGCGAAGCTATTTGCAATCTCATTAACGTTTGATCCTTCGAAAAGGAGATCCGTATCCTTTAATAAACCTCTGAATGTAAAAGCCATTTCATTCCAGACGATATCAAAATTTATCCCCAAATTTTTCATTGCTTTAAACAACGATAAAATCGTTGCGTTTGAAATATCAATTAGTTGTTTATAACTAACCATTTTTTTTAACCTCTTTTTAGAAAAATTTTAATGTTTTAAATTGGCTTTTATGAACCTTTTATATTTATATTTTTATTGGTTTTGTTAAATTAATGATAATCCATTTTCTTTATAAATTTTTCTTTTTCGTAAATCAGAAATATTAAAGGTTCTTATTGGAATTTAGAAATATTAAAAAATATAAACAATTAAACTAAAACTTTATAATATAAAATTGTTAAAAATATTCATAAAACCTTTAATATGAAAAGATATTATAATGAAAGTTAAGAAATAATTCCAAATAATAAGTTAAATTTAAAATTTTTAAATTTAAATAAGCTGGCAAGCTCCATTACAGTCGTTACTAGTTAGCAAAAAAATAGGACAAACTTGGATATCCTAAAAATTATTATTAATTCCACTTGATAAATTTAAAAAATGCATAATCCCATGATATTTATATAGAAAGCTTCCTTTCCCCTTTATTAAAAAAAAAAAGATGAAACCATTTCTGATAAGCTCTCGAGGTGAGGATGGGGAAAAAGGCTTTCATGATATTAGAAAAGAAATATAAGGGAAAGAAAACATAAGGATTTCCCTCAAATGGGGAAAAGGAATCCCAATTCGGGATGAAAATAAATATGTGAACGACCCGGCAAGAAAAAAAAAGATTTTTTACTAAATAAATGGAGGGTTCATTCTGACTGTGGGCCGTTATTGTTCTCCAGAGAGGTTTATATTTCTTTTTCTTTCTTCCTGATATGAATATAGAAAATGAAGGAGTTTTAAATTAGGTTTTTGATTGTTATATTGCAGATTTCAAGATGCTGCTAGGAGAAAAATGTGAATTCATGCAAAGCGACAAAATCCCGAGAAGGATATTTCATATTGCGTGGTAGATTAGAGGAAAGAGAAAGAAGGATGGGAAGAACACGTCAATGAATGAAGAGCCACGAAAATATTTATAATTCTTCATTCATTTGTGAAATTACTCAAATTTTTCATTTACAAAAATTTATATACATAAAAAAAATCATTAATTTGGTTTTAAAAAATTATAAGATAAAAACAGAAACTCGAAAATTGATTACAAAAAAATTTAAAAAGGGGTTGAGGGTTTATAAATTTTAATAATAGATTTTTCAAAATGATTAATGATATTGAGTGTGAATTTTTTGTTAATTTTAACTATAATGAGTTTTATGAGTTAGTTCTTCAAAAAGAAATTTTTTCATTAGATCGGGGGGAAGAATTAAAAAATAAAAACTTTCATAGACAGATATTCAAAATGAGAATTACTTGTTTGTTAATTCTTAATAATTTAGAATATATTCTAAATGAATACTTGGAATTTTTAGAAGAATCCGTGATTTTATATTTATATTTTTTATATAATGAAACTCGTTGTTTTAAAGAGATGCTTTCAGAGATAACTGATTAATTTCAAAAATTATTTTAAAGTTTTTAAAAAATCTTTTTGTTTTACAACTCAATCTTTATAATACTTATTTCCAAAAATTTAAATTATTAAAAAATATTAAAAAAATATAAAAAAGTTTTTAAAAAAAAATAAGGGGAAAAAATGAGTGAAATTAAAAAAAACAATAGGGGGAAAAAAATGAGTAAAAAAGAAATAGTCAAAATATTTATAACAGGGTTTTTTAATTCAGGAAAGAGTACTTTAATTCATACACTTGATAAAAATTCAATTCATATGGAAAAAAAATTATTTAAAGCATTTAATGAGGAAAAAACACACACTACAACTGGTTTTGATTTAGGGCATTTAATATGGGCACGACCTAATTTAGAAAGTAAAACAGAAGGAGTAATAATGAGCAAATCAGAATTTCTAAAGGATAAAAATGAATATGAAGGCTGGTATATAACCGAAATTGAGTTAAAAGGATGTCCTGGTCAAATGCAATTTTCAACAGTAAGAAAAATCTTAGCAAAAGGGAGTGATGGCGTTATTTTCTTGATTGATGGCTGCGATTTAGGAAATATTGGAAATGCTTTAGTTGTTTTAGAAGAAACAAAAGTAGCATTGGGAAAAAATATTCCGATGAGAATTATTGCGAATAAATCAGATAAGGAAGATTTTCAAGGTTGTGAAATGATTGCAGATCTAATAGGAAAAGAAGTATATGAAGGTTCAGGGAAGTTTAATATTGGGATCAAAGATGCAATAATTGATCTTTTAAAACAAATCGTAAATAAAAAATATGAATCTCAAATTTCAAAGGAAGAAGAGGTGACTGTTTAAACAGTGATTTTTTTTAAAGAAGAGGATTTGGAAATAATTTTAAAAAAATTTAGAGAAAGAACAAATGTTTTTGGGTCTATTTTGTTTACCGAAGATGGGCTTTGTATTGCTAATGACTATAAAAGATTTTCGAACGATGACGAAAAATGTGTTTCAATTGCGGCGATTTCCGCAGGAATTATAGCCTTGGCAGAACAAGGACTTATTAATTTTGATAATGAATATCATATAAAACAAGTATCGATTCAAGCGGGGCATCAAATAGATGATGATGGATTTGAAATTCTCATAGAAGTAATTTCAAAAGATTTTATTATAGCGATAATATTTCCAAATTCGTTAAATCTTGGTGTCATACAATTTGAGTTAAGGCAGTTGATTAATAAGATTCGGGAATACATTTCGATTGTATTAAAAGAAAGAAAAAATACTATAGATGCGAGAGGAGAGGAATTAATAACTTAATAGATTTTCTTAAATAGAGATTATAAATTTCTTATTAAGGAATTTCTTATTAAGGGAATCTTTTTTTTAAAGGAATATTAAATCCATGATATTAGAAAACGGTTAAAATATAGTAATTTAAATAACAAAAATTAATTTTCAAAAATGGATTCCATAGAGGATAAAATTATGATTGAAGATAATTATCATTAGTACGACCATAAAATAATACAGCATTTAATTTAATTTTTCTATTAAAATGGTAAAAAAAAGAGTGTTTCTCAAGATTTTACCTTTTTATTTTTCCGAAAACATGTCAAAAAGCGAGCTGACGATAAAGGATTTTTTGATTTCTTCACGGGAATAGATTTTTACGTTTTTCAACGGTTTTATATAATTAATTTTCACGATTTTTTTCTTATTGGGTTCCATGGAGAAGAAATTGTCTGATGCGATAAAATCAATCAAATCAGATTCAATAAACACGTATAATGCAACATTTTTACTCTTTATTTCCAGCAGAAATTCGTCGAGGAGGTCTTTGTTTTCATGTTCATTGAGAAATGTGATGGATAATTCGGGATTTTTAAGGGAAAAATTTTTTGGAGCTGTTAATAATCGAAATCCCGAGAGAACATTGAGATTTTCCATTTCTTGATCTTCTTGCTCGAGGCTTAATTCATAAAAGATAACATAGTCATGAGGATTGTTAGAAATTAGTTGTAAGGATTCGGAATCTACAGAACCTAATTTTAAAGAGCAGAGCGGGCTGATCTTGGTATTATACTTGCCTTTTGCGATTATCTTGCCCTCGCAATTTAATATTTTCCACGAATAGAGAATGCTCTTTTCTTCTTTTAAATCATTAGAAACCCAGAAGCTTATTTCATCTTTCTTTTCTTCCACGCTTGGAAATAAGGAAGCGTAAAATCTTTTAGCAAAATAATGGAGAACTTTCCATCGATTAAAATAATCCAAGGAGCTCCAGCTGCAAACGGGCCAGCAATCATTTAACTGCCAATAAAGAGAGCCCATGCAATGAAATTCATTTCTTTGGCGTCTCCAATGCTCCACGCCATATTCAATGGCTTCTGCTTGCATGATTTGAGATAACCAGACTTGCTTTTCGAAATGTTCGGGCAATTTAAACCGGCGTTTCATGTAATTCAAGATTTTTTTGTTTCCTGCTGGGTTTTTCTGATGACTTTCCATGATAGGCGAATGGATGTTAAATTGTTCTGGAGGGCAAAACTCTTTTATGGTTTTCATAGAAGGAAAGGATTCAAATCCAAATTCAGACATGAAGCGTGAATTGAATTTTCTATACGATTTAAAAGATCTGCCCCCGTGCCACACGCTCCAGAAATGACTATCGCCCCGATCAGGGGAATTAGAATCAATTTTTCCTAAATTATTATTCACGAATCCATTAGAAGGAGAGCTTGGCCAATAAGGGTGTTGAGGATCTAGTTGTTTTAAAAAATTGGGAATTAATTCTTCAAATATTTTTATATATCCTCGTTCACATAAATGAATTCGGTCAGGATTTTGATTTTCGATTCTCAAGAGTAAATATTTCCATAATTGTTCTATTTCATTGTTTCCGCACCATAATGCCAAGCTTGGATGGTTTCTTAATCTTTTTACGTTTTGAATAATTTCTGAACGCATGTTCTCTAAAAATTCTTCATAAGCGGGATAAATTCGACAAGCGAAGGGAAAATCTTGCCACACGAGAATTCCTAATTTATCGCATATTTCGTAAAAAAGGTCATCTTCATAAATACCCCCGCCCCACACGCGCAGCATGTTCATGTTTGCCTTTTTAGCATTTAATAAATTTTTTTCGTACAATCCTAATTTTTTGCCTCGTGGGATGAAGCTATCCACCGGAATCCAATTTGCTCCTTTGGCGAAGATGGGAATTCCATTAAGAGAAAAATAGAAGGTTTCTCCCCATTTATCGGGATTTCTAATCAATTTAAGCTCTCTAATTCCAAAATGCCCTTGAAGAGATTCTATTAATTCTTTTTCGTGAAGAGAGAGTTTTATTTGGTAAAGATTAGGAGCGCCAAGTTCATGAATCCACCATAATTTAGGAGCGATGATAGTAAAATCGAACTTGGTCGAGAGAGTTTTCAAGCGTTGTTCTTTTTCCATTATTGGAAGTCCTTCAGGATCTATTAGTTCAACTTTAATTTTGCATTCTCTCGTAGAAAGCAACTCCTTATTAGCGTCGACATTAACGATAATGCTTAAATGCACGGATTTAATTTTTGGAGCAGATTGCGTATTTGAATTATCATGTTCAAATTCCTGCATGATATAATATGATTCAAGTCTGATTCCATCATGCCCAATGAGTTCTATGGGTTTCCAAATTCCCATATCGGGAAGCTTGGGCCCCCAATCCCACCCGAAGGAATATTGGGCTTTTCTCAAATATTCTATACCTGGTAATGCCGTTTCATCCGTTACTAATTTCCCGTGGATTTTCATTAATTCTTGAGCCGCTTGCGTTGGGCTATAGATGATTACTTCAAGTTTATTGTTTCCTTCACGTAGGAGCGATTTTACTTCAAATTCATTGGCCATGAACAGGTTTTTTGTTGAACCAATATACGTGCCATTAAGAAAAATTTTTGAAATCGTGTCAATTCCTTTAAAGCATAATGTTACATGTTGATGAGTCAAGAATTCTCTTGAGATGGTAAATTCTTTTTCATATTTCCAATTGGATTCATGAATCCAAGCCATTTTCTGTTCATTTACCCCATAAAATGGATCTTTAATGATGTTTTGATGGAGTAATGCTTCAAATACAGAGCCGGGAACTTCTGCTGAAAGCTTTTCCTTTCCATTTTCTCTTTTTAATCTCCACGTTCCATTTAACGAGAAAATTTCAATCGGTTTCATGATGCTTAGTTAATTTTTATTAGCGCTAAAATAATATTTTTAATATATTTTCTAAATGTAAAAAATTATCACTAAATAAATCAAATTTACATCTATACTCAAAGAAATTCATTGTAATGAAAATTAAATCAGAGATTTAAAAAATAAAGCAATGTTAAAATATCTAAAAAATCATGTTTTTTATTAAATTTGTAATTTTCAAGGAGGTCTAGAAAAATTGAATTCAAGAGAACGGGTGAATGCCGCTTTAAATCATAAGGAACCCGATAAAGTTCCCATTGATTTAGGAGGGAATCAATCCGGTATCCATATTAAAGCGTATAAAAAACTCTTAGATTATTTAGAAATTGAAGATAAAGAAATATCAACTTATGATTTTGTGCAACAATTAGCTGTTCCATGTGAAGATTTACTTGAGAGATTCCACGTGGATACCCGCTATATTCGCCCTCTGGGAGGCATGGTAAAGATAAAAGATTTTAAACCGTTACATGAAGGAAAATATGTGGGCGTGTACGACCAATTCGGAGTTTTCTGGGGAAATTTTGCCGATAAGGATATAGAAGAAATCTTATATTATGATCCCGTCATTCATCCCTTTGCAGAGTTTAAAACCGTTCAAGAAATTGAAAATTATGATTGGCCGGATGGAACGGATAAATCTCCCTTCAAAGGATTGCGAGAACATGCTAAAAAATTGAGAGAAACAACAGACTATGCCCTCGTTACACAACCCACGGGATGCATCTATGAATATACCACGTTTTTATTCGGGTTTACAAAAGCCTTGAGATATCTTAGCAAAAAACCCGAACTCATTATTGCTGCCATGGAAGGATTATTAAAATATTGGTCCGACTATAATGAAACCTTCTTGAATGAAGTAGGAGAATACTTAGATGTTGTTTGTGTAAACGGGGATTTAGCAGAACAAGCTGGTCCAATCATGAGCCTAAAAATTTATGAAAAAGTAATTAAACCCGTGGAAAAAAAGCTTGCTCAAAAGATTCATGAGTTAGCTGATGTTAAAATTAATTATCATTGTTGTGGATCTATTCCCCTCTTTATACCTCATTTCTCAGAAATTGGATATGATGCGGTAAATCCCGTACAAATTTCCGCTTACGACATGGAACCTTGTAGCCTTAAGAAAAGATTCGGTGATATTATTACTTTTTGGGGCGGTGTTTGTAATACACAAAAAACCTTACCGTTTGGAACGACTGACCAAATTAAGCTGGAGGTTCGCAAGAATCTGGAATGCTTAAAACCGGGGGGAGGATATATTGCAGCTAACATTCACAATATCACGGCAGAGGTTGATGCAGAAAATATCGTGGCAATGTTTGATGCATTAAATGAATTTCGAGAGTATTAACTTGTTATAAAAGCATCGCTACATGAATGAGTTTAATCTCAAGTTAGAAAAAGGCTTAAAAGAAAAAATTTTAAAAAGTCCTATTATTAATTTACATTAATATAAATTTAAGGTAAACCATTTTATAGAGGATATTAGAATCAATGAAAGAAACTGCATTAGATTATAGCTACGGATCGGGATATTTTGGTAAATGGATTAAAGACCAGTTTGGATTACCCGCTTATCATTATACATGCAATCAACATGAAGATCTTAAAGCCCTTACTCCCGTGAATCCTAAAATCACCAAACCGAATGAACATATATTTTTAGTAGGAAATGACAGAATAGTAGGCGTGGCCTCTAATTTTGGATATATTCGTGTGCGCCAAGATGAAGGAAACCCAAAATTTTTGAATGATTTTTATCCGGAAATAAATCAATATGCGGGAGGATTTGGATATTTATACGATGGAGAAAACATCATTAGCACGTTTCATGATGAAGAAAAACAAGATTTCGAAAGAATTTATGGCGTCGGGTATTTCCTGAAGAAATATTCGCACGATGAATATGATATTGATCAATATCTTTTTGCTCCCCATGGAGATGATCCTCTCTTGATCTCACGGGTGACCATTAAAAACAAAAAAGCTGTTCCCGTTGAAGTGGAGTGGCACGAATATTGGGGAGGATTCATTCATCAATTGTCTTTTGAGGGAATAATGGCAGCAATAAAAGAAAAAGATATTGCCGTCGCATATCAACTCAGACGAGAGAAAAGTAAGAAATTGATTAATGAATTTTTCATTCATCATGAGGGACGATGTCTTATTAACATTAAGCATGATTCAAAACTAGAAATCCCCGAAAACTTCGAAGAGGCTTTAAATTTAATCAAAGATAAACGCCTGAAACAAAAACGCCCTAGTTTTGAAGATCGATATCCCGCTCCCATATTTCTCATATCTTTAAATGGAGAAGTAGAACGAATTATCACGGACGGTGAAAAATATTTTGGAAGCGGTGGCATTAAAAAACCGGAGGGAATTACCTCATTAAAGGAAACTATCATGAATGCTAGAGGCCCCGAAAGTTCATTGATAATGGTAAGAAAAGTCAAATTAGAACCCAATGAACAAAAGACGTTATATTTTGCCTACGGATATCTTCCTGAAGATCAGGATTTAGACTCACTCATTTCTAAGTATGAACAAAATATTCAAACTTTATTCGAACAATCTTGTGAGAAATGGAAAAAAAACCGCATCGAATTAAAAATTCCAAACATGGAATGGGTGGATCGAGAACTCCACTGGCATTACTATTATCTAAGGGGAGCCATGACCTACGATAGCTTTTTCATGGAACACATTCTTTCTCAAGGACATGTTTATCAATACATCATTGGTTTTCAAGGAGCCGCCCGTGACCCCCTACAACATGTCTTACCCTTCCTTTTGTGTGATTCGCGAATTGTTAAAGAAATTATTAGATATACTTTAAAAGAAGTTCAAGAAGATGGAGAGATACCTTATGGAATTACGGGAAATGGAATGATCGCGCCTTCTCCTTGGAAACCAAGCGATTTAGAATTGTGGCTTTTATGGGTTGCAAGTGAATATGTTCTTTCCACGCGGGACACGGAATTCCTCAATGAAGAAATTCCCACTTATCCGGTTCATGGAAGAAAAGCAGGAAAATCTACCGTAAAAGAGATGTTACAAATTTGTCATGATCACTTAACTAAAATCACGGGAACGGGCAAGCATGGGTTACAAAGGCTTTCAAATGGCGATTGGAATGATATGGTCGTAGTTGGAAGTTATACGCCAGAACAAGAAGCTGAAATAAGAAAAAATGCAGAAAGCATGCTAAATACTGCCATGGCCATTAAAGTATTATCATATTACGCAGAAATGCTAAATTTTATAGGAGAAGAAGAGCTTTCCGAGGAGATTTTAGAATATGCGTCATCTTTAAAAAAGGCTTTTCAAGAACAATGGACGGGAAAGTGGTTTAAGCGAGCATGGTTAACCGATGAAATCGGATGGATTGGAGGAAAAGAGAGAATGTGGCTAGAACCACAGCCATGGGCCATTATCAGTAAATCCACCGATGCTGAACAAACGAAAATCCTCACGAATTCCATTAATGAGCTTGTACGAAAACCATCTAAAATTGGAGCCTTTTTACATAGTACTCCCTTCGATCAAATAAAAAATCCTCAGGGTAGGGGTACGAATGCAGGAATTTGGCCCTCTATTAATGGAACGCTTATCTGGGCGCTTAGTTTAGTTGATGGTAACATGGCTTGGGACGAATGGCAAAAAAACAGTTTAGCACGACACGCTGAGGAATATCCGGAGATCTGGTACGGAATATGGAGTGGTCCTGATACCCTTAACTCGAAATTTTCTAAATACCCCGGTCAAACCCTTTTTGACGAGTATTTTTTAACCAAAAACCCTGAAGATCGTTCGCTTTCTGCTGACCTCGAATTAGGAGGATTAAATTGGACGGATTGGCCTGTTTTAAACTTACATCCTCATGCATGGCCCTTATTCAATACAAAACATTTAGTTGGCATTGAATTTACTAAAGAAGGTGTCGAGATTTATCCCGTATTACCTTTTGAAGAATTTGAGTATTCAACTCCCCTTATTGGTGTCAAAAAATCAAAAACCGGCTATTCTGGTTGGTATGATCCTAAAAGAGAAGGAACGTGGAAAATATCTATTAAATTACCGGCTGAAGAATTAAATCGTTTCCAAACCATCTCGATTAATGGCATGAAACAGGATATAACCAAGAAAGGAGATAAAATACAATTTATAGGAGAAACTAAAATCAATGAGCCATTAAAATGGAACATTACTTAATTTTTATTTTTAAATCATAATTTTTAAATCATGGTCGAGAATTTCTTACTAGAATTAGGATAGATTATCCTAATCATCAAGGCATTACGAAAATTTAAGAAGAGTAAAAAATTAATGCATATTATCATGGATTTTGAAAAGTTAACCGAGTTAATTGTTGAATTAGAAGTAGATGATATCGCTGACGCAGTTAAGGAGGCACTAGAGGAAGGAAAAGATCCATTTGAGATTTTAAACGCTCTCACGAAAGGAATGGATGAAGTAGGACGTAGATACGAGGCTAAAGAATATTATTTAACCGAGCTTGTTTTAGCTGGTGAAACAATGAAAGAAGCCTTTAATGTATTAAAACCAGCTCTAGCTGCTGCTGATAAATCGGAAGAAAAGAAGAAAATTATATTAGCTACCGTTAAAGGCGATAATCACGATATTGGGAAAAATATATTAGCGTCATTGCTTTTAAGTAGTGGCTTTGAGCTCTATGATTTAGGCATGGATGTGGATGCGCAAGATATTGTTGAGAAAGTAAAAGAGACGAATGCGGAGGTTGTTGCATTGAGCTCCCTTTTAACCATGACGGTAGAACAAATAAAAGTGGTCCATGAGGCACTTAAAGAAGCAGGCTTGCGAGATAAAGTGAAATTAATTGTAGGAGGAGCGCCTTTAAACATGGAACTTGCTAAAAAGCTGGGAGCAGATGATTTTGCCGAGGATGCTGTAGATGGGGTTAAACACATTAAAAGATTATTAGGAATGGAGAATTAACCTTCTAAAATTAGTTTTTTTGCTTTCTTTTTTTTAAAATTTAATTTTATTGGCGATATCTATTACATTTTTTAAGAAAATGGGCTTTTTCTTATTACATGCCATTGGATTCTTTTGAATTTCTGATATATAATTACTTTATCTTAAAAAACCACATATTTATATAGATGTTTTTTTAATTATAATATTGGGATGTTTTTTTTGATCCCCACTACAAATACATGATGAAGGTGATCCAAGAAAAGTAAAAAAAAAGGTTTGAAGTAATTTCCACCTCCAAAAACTTAAAAAACCTTTTTTTTTTAGCTTGAAATGAATGAAGGAACACCATGATTTGATTAAATTAATTTTATTGTATTGTTGAATAAAAAGAAGAAGAATGGAAAGAAAAGATTTTTTAAAATCTTATCATGATCATCCCCTAAATTTTCCATTGGTTTGATTTTTATTTACTCATTCTCTGAAATTTTTCCTTGATAACCCGATTCCATTTTCTTTTTGAAATATTAATGTTGATATTGCTTGTAAATTAAATAGTTTTTAATAAGGTTTAAAGGGGGCTTCTATTTTTGATGATTATCAATAAAGAAATAAGCCTTTTATTAAAAAAAACACGAGAATGAGTATGACTTCAGAACCAATTAGCATGTATGAAAATTATTTTAAAGACCTTAGGCGAGAACCCGTACTTGTCGATTACGTGATGAGACCCATTGATAAAAAAGATGGGACCATCGTGAGAAACCGTGGAGATGATCTCATCGTTCATTGCTACAAGACCCTTCTTAAAAGAAATGATTTTGTCCCAGAAATGATAGGAGACTCCATCGTTTCATGCAATAGTCAAATTGTAAAATTAGAGAATGTGCCCTTGATCTTGGAAGGATTGCGGTTTTAGCGGCTCACATACCCATTAGCATACCCGGTTTCTCTATAAATAGACAGTGTGCTAGTGGAGCTCAAGCAATAATCAGCGCATTGCAAGCCATGCGAGCAAAAACATCCCTGTTGCGAGCAAAAACTAAAGGAACTTAAAACCAGTTGGGTCGGACAAATTCAATCAGCTCATGATATGGGGCAAGTTTGGATGAAAAAAGCGGGCATGACGGGCTGCCATTTAATCGGCACTAATCTTCACCAGCTTGAAGATTCGGGGAAAGAATATGCCATTTTGAGCATGTGTGTGGGTTTGGGAATGTCTACGGCAACGATTATTAAAAACGAGCACCCTAAATGAAATTCACGGAGAATTGAATTATTAAACAAGTCTTTTTATTTCTATATTTCCTATTCTTTGCTTTTGATTAAGAGGAACTTTGAAGAAGATCTCTCTTGGAGTAGAATGGTAATTTTTAATACATTATTTCTCTATTTTTAATATAACGCGCATGCGAAATTTTTTTAATTAAAATTTTCAAACTAAGAATATCTATTAATCCAAATTAATTATCAAGAAGTGAAAGAAGATGTCCGTATCTGATAGGTCAAAATTCACGCCGATTGTTAAGAAATTGATGGCTGAATATCAAAAGATCCAGCTGAAGGCAATTACAGAATTCCTCAAACGAGAAGAGAATAAAGGGTTTAATTTCTGGGATCTCTGGACCAAACTAATGGATGCAAATAAGCGGTGGATAGACTCTAAAGGAAAAGATCTGACGTATAAGGATTTAAATGAGTTGACCACTCACGAAGAACGCATTTTACTTGCAAAAATTATTCAATTTACTTTTGATTACACCTCTGACTTGCAAGAAAAAGAAAATCCATTGCCGGCCGAGGTGAAAATTGAAAATGTTGAGGTCAAGGGAGTCCCTGCGGAATGGCAAATCGTGCCCGAGGCAATGGATGAACGGGTTTTTTTATATATTCATGGAGGCGGGATGGTAATAGGTTCTCCTCGAAATTCCCGCTACCTGTCTGTGGCTCTGGGAGGGGCTACTAAAATGAAGGTATTGAGCGTGGATTATCGCTTAGCGCCAGAACATCCACATCCTGCTGGTCAAGAAGATTGCTTCAAAGCATACCAGTGGTTAATTGAAAATGGTATTAAACCAGAAAATATCATTATCGGAGGATTATCTGCGGGAGGATATTATACCATCACCACTCTTTTGAGAGCCCGTGATGCCGGCATGCCCTTACCTCGTGGAGGGATTTGTTTATCACCTGCCACGGATTTGAGAGAAGAAAGCACGGATGATTTATTTTATGAGAATGCTCGTACAGATCCGATTTTAGCAGATTCAGGTCTTTTATTGTGGTGCATTCCGGCTTATTTGGGTGGTAAGGATCCAAATGATCCTTATATATCGCCCATTTTGGCAGACCTCAGAGGTCTTCCGCCCTTATTGATACAAGCAAGTACATCGGAAATGCTATATAGCGGAGCCAAAAAATTTTATGAAAAAGCAAGAGAAGCCGGCGTGGACGTCACGTTTGAAACCTGGGACGACGTTCCCCATGGCTTTCAAGTGTTTGGTTTAAATATTTTACCAGAAGCTCAAGATTCGATAAATCACGTGAAATCGTTTGTAGAAAAATTATTTAATAAATAACCTTGAATTTTTTTTTATTTAGTTTTTAATTCATGAGAGCCTATTTTTGATTCTCTAAAATTGATGGAAATTAAACATCGTTTATCGATAACCGACAAGAACTCACTCTATCCCGTGTTAAATCATGTCGGGTTCACTCGTAGAAGTTATAAGTCCCTAAAAAAGGATTATTTTCATGGCCTTTCTGGAAAAGAACGCTTTAGGGTTGCAAATGACAAAAGAAGCAATTATTTATTGATGGATTCTCCCGGTCATGGATACTATAACCCAGTTGGAAAATAGGGCACAAATGTTAGCTGCGACAACTAAAGATGTCTTAGAAGGAGTGAGCGCTTTTTTTGAAAAGAAAAGACCAAAATATCCCTTGAAATGAACTTATTTTATAATTTAAACTCCTTAAATATAAAAATTTATAATTTTGCCACGATTTTAAGACCCATGATAAAAAAAATACTCGAATTATGAAAATGTTGAGAGTAGGAATTATTGGCTGCGGGGATATTTCCAATTTGAATGTTTTGGGATATATTTTTTCTCAAGATACGGAATTGGTGGCAGTATCAGACGTTGATAAAGCTTGTGCTACCAATAAATTGGAGAGATGGGGGCTCAGAACTTTAAAATATTATCAAGATTATAAAGAAATGGTGGATGAAGAGGATTTAGACATCGTAGAGATTTTAACCCCTCATCATTTACATGCACCCATGACAGAATATTGCGCAAGAGCTGGAGTGAAAGCCATTTCCTTGCAGAAGCCCATGGCTCATACCATCGCAGATTGCGATAGAATCATCCAAATGTGTAAAGAGGAGAATACAATTTTAAAAGTCTTTGAGAATTTTCGATTTTATCCCATATATCTCAGGGCAAAAGAATTATTAGATGAGAAGATAATTGGAGAACCCTTGAATTTCAGAATTGTAAATATATTAACGGGAGGTCCTAGCATGCCCGTGGGGTTGCGTGCTTACTCATGGAGGATAAACGTGGAAACTTGTGGAGGGGGACCCGAAGTTTTTGATGACGGACAACATAAACTCTCAGTCGCATTATGGTTAATGGATGAACAACGAGTAGAGGAAGTGTATGGATGGATAAATTATTTTACAGGTGCCATTGATTCGCCGGCAAATATTATTTGGAAATATCCGCAAAAATCTCCGGATAGTCCTCCCAAATTTGGTTCCATGGAATTTACTTTTGCTTCTAATTTATATTTTCCCAGTAATTATTACGGGATAGATGAATTCATTGAAATATCAGGAACTAAAGGCATCATGTGGATAAATCAATGCACGTCTGGAGGGAATTTTCTTTCTAAAACACCTCAATATCCTCCAATAGTGGTATATGTCAATGGAAAAGTGAAAAAATACGGGGAGGATTTACCAAGAGATTGGAGATATTCTTTTATAAATTCCACGATGCATTTTATCGACGTGGTAAAGACGGGAAAGGGAAAACCCATATATACAGGAGAGGAGGGTAAAAACTTGGTCATTTTCGGGAAGATGCCCTATATTTCCCATCAAGAAGGACGTATCGTAAAATGGGAGGAAATTAATGCGGAAGCGGAAAGAAAGGGAACGTGCTACATTGAGCCACCTCCACCTTCAGCAGGAAGGGGGATGGTTAAATATAACATGAGGAAGAAAAAGGATTTAAAAAAAGGAATTGAACAAGGATTAAAACACAAGACTTTTGAATATGAATATAATTTATAATTATATATTTTTACTCTTCCAACTCATCTAAATAAACATCTTCATGCGTAATTGAAGATTGTATTGCCGCAAGATTAAATTTCAAGATATATCTTGCTTGTTCTCCGGATAACATGGGGGGTTTATTTTCTTTCACAGCATCTATGAAATGATGCGTTGCATTAATGAAGCTATATTTCCAATCGTTTTGAAACTCCCTATAGGTTTCAACTTTTCCGTCTCTAACAATCATTAAAGGAGGAAAGATCTCTGAGGACGTCATCTCATTTCCAATGGAGGTACATTGGTTAATCTTCATTAATCCCCTGCTCCCGATAATTTCGATAAATTCATCCGTGGGATAATAACGAGATGGGATTTTCATTTCTGGCATCAAGGAGAATTCCATATTTCCATATTTTGGGACTAAATGGTCTTTCTTATTCTTACACTTCCACATGACAAAAGCGGGGGTATCAAGACCTTGAAAAGCTCCGGTCCACGCAAATACTTTTTCAATCTCTTCATTAAAAAGCCACCATCCCAGGGTAAATGCATGCCATCCATTATCCAACAAAATGGGTGATCCTTTTTTAGGATCGCCTCCTACTTTCTTCGGGTCTTTTCTCCATTTATTTGCACTTTCCGGTATTTCCCAACCTCCATGGGAACCCATCGCAACTTTAATTCTAATCGATGCAACATCTCCAATATAATCCTTATGAATTAATTCTTTAGCTTTCATGATATGAGGAGCAAACACGAAATTTTCAAATATGGATAAAATTGACCCCGAATTCTTACAAGCAGTAATCATGTCATCTGCTTCTTTTAAATTAACAGCCATGGGTTTTTGTACGGAAATACCTTTTATCTTTTTCTTAGCTGCGTAGATTGTTGCATCAGCATGTAAATCATGGGGTAAAAGAATTACCACGATATCTAAATCTTCTTCATCCACCATTTCTTTATAATCACAATAAATGGAGGTGGTTTTCTCAAGGTGAAATTTTTCTTTTTTTTCTTCAGCTTTTTTGATGGTCCTATTACACAAGCAAGTGATTTTCACGTCATCTCTATTCAAATAACCAAGAACATTAAGATCGAAAATTGTTCCCGTTCCGATGATTCCTACTTTTAGCATGTCACTTTTCATGGCCATTACTTTTCTCACGCAATGTTTTTCAATCGATTTTATTTAAAGAAATTTCCAAACCCTAAAAAGATTTTATTTCTTATAATAGTAAATGAAAAAATAAAAGACCATTTTTTTTTAATTGACGGTTTAATTTCTTAATTTTAAAAGATGTTTATACTCATGGTTAAAAAGTAAATGCCTGAATCTTCGTGAACTTAAAGTTTATTAAAGGAGTGTTTAAGTTCTTTTTTTAATTTAATTAATTTATTTATTATCATCAATAAAAAAAGGTTTGCAATCGTTGAAAAAAGAAGATTTAATTCCCGAAAAGGCTTATGAAAGGGCTCTTTTTCACGCTTGTGGATATTCTTATGAGGATTTAACTAAACCAAAAATAGCTGTTGTAAATTCTTGGAATGAAATAAATCCAGGACACGTACATTTAAGAAAGTTGAGTCAATGGGTAAAAGAAGGAATCAGAGAAAAAGGGGGAGTTCCCATGGAATTTAATACAATAGCAACATGTGATGGTATTGCAAATTCAGGAAATTTTTCTAAATATGTCCTTCCAACAAGAGAAATAATTGCCTCATCTATTGAATGCACGATTAAAGCTTATGGATTTGATGGCATGGTCATGCTCTGCTCTTGCGATAAAATCATTCCTGGAATGTTATTAGCGGCGGCACGATGTAATATCCCTACCATTTTTCTAACGGGGGGCATCATGGAACCAAAAACGTTTACAGAAGGACCATTAAAAGGAAAAACGTTCGTGACAAGTGATATCAAGGAAGCCATTGGTCAATTTAATGCGGGAAATATAACACGTGAAGAATTTTTTCTCATTGAGTCAGAAACATGTTGGACACCAGGCGCTTGCAATATGATGGGGACTGCCAATACAATGGCATGTATTGTGGAAGCCATGGGACTTTCCTTGCCAAAATGTGCCACTATGAGTGCCGTCAGTAAGATACGAGAAGATTTAAGTAGAGAAACCGGGAGAACAATCATGAATTTAGTGAAGGAAAATATTAGAGCCTTGGATATCATCACACATCAATCCATTGAAAATGCTATTAAAGTAGCCTTATCTTTTGGGGGTTCTTCTAACATGATACTCCACATGTGTGCATTATCTCATGAAATTGGGGGAGATTTGTCTCATTTTGATTTCGATAGATTAAGTAAATCCATACCCTTGTTAGCTAAATTCAAGCCCGCATCAGAATATAATCTTTCAGAATTTCATGAAGCCGGAGGCGTGGGAGTCCTCATGAAGAAACTCTCTTCGAAATTGGATCTATCTACGAAAACGGTGCTTGGAATAGAACTTAAAGATTATCTAAATTTGATCCACGTCACGGATTATCAAATCATCCGAGACCTAAAAGATCCTATTGCAGTAGAAGGAGGAATTGCAGTTTTAACAGGAAATTTGGCTCCTGAAGGGGCGATCATTAAACAAAGTGCGGTAAATCCCAAGATGCGCCACCATATAGGGCCGGCGAGAGTATTTGAAAGTGAGGAGGAAGTAAAAAGGGCTTTATTATCTAATAAAGCAGAAGAGGGAGATGTTTTAGTGATTAGGTATGAGGGGCCAAAAGGGTCACCTGGAATGAGAGAATTATCTATTCCTGCAGCAATTCTAGTGGGCATGGAATTAGGAGAGTTAGTAGCCATGATAACGGATGGACGGTATTCAGGAGCGACGAGAGGACCTTGTATAGGTCATGTATGTCCCGAAGCATTTGAAGGAGGGCCCATTGCGATCGTTGAGGAGGAAGATAAAATTGAAATCGATATTGATAATAGAAGATTAAATTTATTAATAGAAGAAAAAGAAATTAAAAATAGATTAATGGAGTGGAAAGGTCCCAAAATAAAACCAGCTCCTGGGTATTTAGAAACCTATAGAAAAATTGTAAGTTCGGCTAAGCATGGAGCATATATCGATTAAATAATTGATATCACATCATGATAAATAAAAAACGAATTGAGCATAATTTAAATTCATTTTCATTTCCACGAGTTTCAGGCTCTTCAGGAGAAAGAAAAGCTCTTGAACTAGTGAAAGAAAAAATAGAAGCTTTAAATCTACATCCCGAAATACAAGAATTTGAATTTTCAACGTTTTATTCGAGAATATATCCAAAATTAGGGTTTTTCTCGATTTCTATTTTATTGTTAATCTATTATCTTAACATCGAAGCTCTCATTTTTGTCATTATTGTTAGCTTCCTGTTAATAATCATGATGTTTTCATTTATTCTGACGAGAAAACCTCATGAAATTAAATTTGGTAAAAAATTAAAATCGCATAATTTATATGTAATTTTGCCCCCCAAGAATAAATTAATTAATTTGAATCAAGAGGATAATCAAACATTCAGTAAGGAGAGAACAGAGTCTCCCATTAATGTATTATTTTTTTGCCATCTTGATTCAAAAGGACAAAAATTCAGTATTTTAACCAGAATTATAGCTATAAGGACATGGATTTATACCGCCGTCCTTTTATCAATCATTATCCTGTTGAAAAATTACATCCTTCCGCAATATGAAAAATTATTTTATTTTCTTGGAATTGTTCCTTTAAGCATTAATTTTATTGCAATGACTATATTAATTCTAAATACTACAAATGATAATTCAAGAGGGGCAATTGATAATGCATCCGGTATTTCCATTGTCTTAGAATTATTAAATTATTATGCTGAACAAGAGAATAGATTTAAAAAATATTGGTTTGTGTTTACCGGAGCTGAAGAAACAGGTACAATGGGTATAAGAATGTTTTATGAAGAAATTAATCACCTTGATAAAAAACGGACAATTATTTTGAATTTTGATGCCATTGGTCAAAGCGTTTGCCTTTTTGCGAGTAAAGAAACAAGGAAATTAAAACCGGAATTTTTCAATTTGTTGATCATAAAAGGAAGGGAGTTTAACATTCTTAAAGACATTCGCTATAAAACGTTAGGTGCGCATTCAGATGGCTATTTCCTTAAGAAACAAGGATTTCGTGGAGCAGGTTTTGGGGATTTGAGAACTTATCGGTATGTCCATTCGAGAGAGGATACACCCGACAAGATAAATGTTTCAATTTTAGAAAAATTGTGCAAATTAATCATCTTCACCTTTAAAAGATTAGAGGATATATAGATATACAATAAAAATCATTATATTAGAGAGATTTCTAAAAGATTGATGATGTATTAAAATGAATTAAATTAAAGGAAAAAAAAATTGGTTGGACTTGACAATAATAAAGACTTAGGTTTAGTTATTACCCCACCTAAAACGGTTGAATATATTATTTCAAGATTAAGTCCCTTTACAATAGATGAAAAAATATTAGATCCTTGTGCGGGTCCCGGTATTTTCCTAGTAGCTTTATTGAAAGAAGGAGTATCAAATAAAAACTTATACTGTTTTGATATTAATCCGATTCATAAAAAAAAATATGAGCAGTTGGGAATTAATCATGAGATAAAAGATTACTTATTATCAATTTCCCACGGCATTTTTAATCAATTTGATGTCATTCTTGGAAATCCTCCATATTTGAATAAAGCAAGTGCTTATGTTAAAAAAAACCGTGCCAACTTACAAAAAATCTACGGTAAAATTAATGCTCATGAAACTTACGCCATGTTTTTAGTTAGTAGTATTTGGAGATTAAAAAATGGAGGCCGATTAGGGTTCATCATTAGCGATTCTTTCATGACGTTAAGAAGCCATGAAAAATTAAGAAAATTCATTCTCAATACATGTAAGATAAAAGAAATTCTTTTAGCGCCCAAAAACGTATTTGAGGATCAAAAAGTAAATATCAGTACTGCCATCATGATTTTAGAAAAATGTGAAGGAAAGGAGAAAAAGAAAGAGCGATTGGAGCATGTCATGCGCATCATTCCTCGGGTGTCGAATGAGGATGAATATTGGAAACCAAGAAAAATTATTAAGATTAAACAGAAAAAATACCATTTACTTCCTTTCCATGTTTTTTTCACGGATGTGGAAGAGGGAATTATTGAGTTGTTTGAAAAATCTCCGAGATTGGAGAAATATCTAAAGGGGTATATAGGGATGCACACTCATGATAATGCGAAATACATTGCGGCAATAGAAGGAACAAAATTGGCGGAAATTTTTCATAAAAAAAATTTACATATAAAAGATCCTGAAAAAAAATATAAAATAATTTCGAAAGATTTATTAAAAGGCGGATCGTGGAAACTTTATTTGAAAAGAGGAGGAGCAGAACAATATTATCGACCGATAATGGAAGCTGTGGATTGGACACCCCAATCAATTAAAAATTATGATATTCCAAAGAACGTTCCTTTTGAAAAAGAGGGCATCGTGATAAGCGGCGTGAGTTCCCGATTAGCCGCACGGTACATGCCAAAAGGGTGTTATTGGGATTCAAATAAAGCCATGGGGTTTATCATTAGAGATAATTCCATTTCAATTGAATACATGTTGGGAGTATTAAATAGTTCTCTATATAATTATTTAATGAAGGGAATCATGAACAATACCTATAGCATTCAATTAATGGGCATTCATTCTTTACCTTTCATTAAACCGACTAATGAAATTAAAACAATAATAGAGGAACTGGTTAAAGAAATTATAGAAAATTTAAAGAAAAATATCTCTTTTGATTATCACTTCCTTCAAAGAAAGATTGATAATTTAATATTTACATTTTATCAAGAGAAGTTTAATTTGAGTAACGATTTAAAACAAAAATTAGATCACCAATTTTCTTATTATTCAATTTAGATAATTCCTTAGCGTTATATTTTTTTCGCCAAAAGGGTTTATTTTAATAACAATGATTTTTGAGTTTCTAAATTTATTAAATTTTCTCTAATACTCATTAAAACTAAAGGAACTTGTACATGAAGTTAATCTGACAACAATACGGTCATTAGCTTCATTGATCTAACATTAAATCTTATTGAAGAAAGGAAATTAGAATAATAAATTTTGATATCATGGAAAAAGAAAATATCGAATTTATTTTGTCCTTTTTCAAATAATACTAATTCTTAAAAATTAGAATATATAGACATTTTAAAATGAAAATGGTTAAACATAGAGAATTTTTACTTTTTAAAACTTTCCTTCAATATGTTTTAAAGGAATGAAATTTTTAAGCAAATTTTTCAAGGAAAAATTTTTTCAATTTTTAAGAAGTATTTTTAGATGTATATAATTTAAGAAGATCCCTTAATCTTTCAATCGCATGTTGATGATACTTTATTATAGGATATCCGGTATTCTTTATGTAATCAGGGCTAGTGTAAGCTACTCCGTGTACATAAGCCCATAGTAAATAAGTGAATTCTTCATGATCTTTAATATTCAATTCTCCAGAATCTGCTGCTTCTTTAACGACTTTTTTAAGATTAATGAGACTACGAACCGTATTCAGTTTCTTTTCATATTCTCCGATAAATCGATTTTCCTTTCCATCCTTGGTCTTAATGTATTTAGGGGGAGGGGGCTCTTTTAAAAACATCATTGTAAATCGTTCATTTTCTTCACGATAAAATTGAAGATAAAATTCTGCTAATTTTATTATGAGCGAAGAAAAATCTCCTTCATGTGAATCTATTATATGTTCTATTTTATCGTCGAAAACTTTATAATCTTCAAGGAGGATCGCATACCATAAGTCTCGCTTGTTAGTTACATAAGCATAAATATTCCCTTCGGTCATACCTGCTCGTTTAGCTAATTTTCTTATTTTAAATGCCCTACTACCGTTATTTAAAAAAAGATTTCTTCCGGCTTCCAGGATTTTTTTAAACTTCTTAGATTTTTCTTCCTTTGAACGTGCTCGTGGTTTGGATCTACCATCTGATTTAATCATCATTTTAATCAAGATTTAATTATTAAAAAATTTGATCATTTTTGCATCTTGAAAAATACAAGAGGAGAAATGAGAATTTAAATCAATATTTTTAACGTTAGATTAAAATGTGATTCTAAATGAAAATATTAAGTGTTGTTTAGTTAATTCGAGAAAAAAAAACAACATGAAATAATCCAAACTTTAAGTACAATAGAATTTTATTTTAAAATTCTATTATTACCCCGTATTTTAGCGAATAAAATTTGTTTTCTAAAAAAATAAATTAATATTATAAGAATTCAATTATTATTTTAATTAACAAAGTTGTATAAATTTTGATAGAATATTGATCTTTTTATGCATGTGGTTAAGGGGAAATTGGTAATTAATTAATTCGAATAGAAAGAACATTTGAGAACTTTTCTCGTTTGCAAGAATTATTTCTAATATTTATTTGTAAATAATGAAAATATACATGGGTATAAAGAAGAGCTACTACATGACCATTCAATTCACATGAAAGAAAATAGCTATTTACCAAAAAATAAAAATCGAAATCATTATATAAAGTTTTTATTTGAGGCTTTTAATAAAATAAAAACTTGGTTCTCCTTAAAAAATATCAGTAGTTTTAATATTATTCTAAATTCATGTTCAATTGCATCCACTATTTTATACCTCCTAATTCCGGATATAATTGTCGCTAATAATTTCGCAGGAAGTATCCTTATCTTGACAATATTCGCTGATATTTTCCTTATCTATTTTAGTGAGATATATTTAAATAAAAATAGTTCATTTGGTAGACGTTTAAACATTCTCTGTTATCTCTTTTTATTTAATGGTTTTTTAACCCTTCTTTTAATATTTTCAGGAAATTTTATCTTTCCTATTCTCTATTTTAATCAAAAGAATATTATTCTATTTCCACGTGGCTTGATTTCCATTAATCTGCTTGTTTTATTATCTTTTGGATTATTATTAAGCGTGTTTCACTTAAAAAAACATGATCAAACGGATTTTTGGGATTTGAAAAATTTTAAAAAAAAAAAAAAAAAATTTCCTAACTTGCCAAAAATCAAAATGATTTTTAAAAAGATTTTGAAGTTGAATTCCTATTTTTTTTATATTTTTGGCATTTGTTCTGCTATCGTGCTGATTACAGGACCTTTTGAATATGTTACTGAAATTATTGCTGCTATTTCAGGACAATTAGGACTTTATCTTTCATTATTTTTATTTGCAAATACCATCCTCTTAAAAAAATTAAAGAAAAAAAAGCGCAGAAGGAATAAATTTTTTAATTTGGGAATCATCGGTTTTATTATTCCCATTATTCTCTTATTACCCTTATTCTTTACGCCATTAACAATTAATTCAGCCCAGAAAGAATTTAATAGTGCCTTCGGAAATGATTGGGAAGAAAAGATACCTGAAGATGCCAATAAATATTTTTTAAATTCTCCCTTTTCCATTTCTAAATATTTATTAGGAATCTCTCAAAAAGATTATAAAGTGCAAACAGATATTAAATATTATGAGGAGGAGGGATTATCTCTTTATTTTGATGTGTACATGCCCTGGAAGAATGATAAAGACTTGCCGGGAAGAAATTCCACGTTAATACGCATTCATGGGGGAGGTTGGGCTTCGGGAGATAAAGGAATGCAAAATGTGCCACAAATCAATTATTATTTTGCAGCCCAAGGATATATTGTGTTTGATATTCAATACGGCTTGAAAGACAACACGGGTTCTAATGATTTCATAACGCCTTCTCACGTTAAGGGAAATTTTACTTTAAATGACATGATTAATCACATTGGAGCATTTACAAGATATCTTGAGGCACACGGAAATGAATATGGAGCAAATCTTGAGTCCATATTTTTAAGTGGAGGTTCCTCAGGAGGTCATTTGGCTTTAGTAGCGGGATTATGCATGAGTAATGGAAAATTTAATCATGTATTTAGTTCAAAACTTACCATTAAAGGAATCATCCCATATTATCCGGCAAATGGGATGGCAAACTTCTTAGGAGTTCAAGGAGATGAGATTTTTATCAATCCGAATTCATTAATTGACTCTTCTAGCCCAGCATGTTTAATTTTTCAAGGTACTCATGACGTCTTGAATTATTTTAACATAGCAGAAAATATTAAAACAAAATATCTGGAAGCAGGAAATACCAAATGTGTGATAATATGGCACAATTTTGCAGGCCATGCTTGTGAATATTATTATCCGGGATATTATAATCAAATCTCTCTTTATTATCTAGAGAGATTCATGTATTTATCATCTAGGGATTTAATTTGAGGAACTCATGAATTTTTTTTAAAATAAAGGTTAAAAACGGGGTAATAATCTCTATTTTTTATTAAAATTAAAAAAAAGAGTATTAACTAAAACTATAATTTTTCTTGTTTTATCTCCCTTTCATATTGCCGTCTCTTTTCTGTTAAATAAGCGGGGATGGGCACGTCCCACCACCCCACTGCTGGGGAACCGGTATAGGGAAACTCTCTTTGAACCTCGATTTCAATAACAGCCGGTAAATTGGATTTTGCGGCTCTTTCAAACGCTGGAATGATTTCTTCTTTCCTCGACACTTTTTCAGCATGACATCCAAATGCTTCTCCAATTTTAGCAAAATCGGGGGAATAGCTCTTGCCACTTTTGTATTCAAATGCCGTTCCGTAGCCCCGATCCTCGCCAAATGCATTTTGTTGTAAATCTTTTATGGCAATCCAACCATGATTATTAAACACGATGAAGAAGATGTTTTTCATTTCTAATTGAACTGCAACAGAAAGCTCTGATATTGTCATCATAAAATCACCATCTCCAACAAGCGCAGCTACTTGTCTATCAGGCTCTCCCATGTCCATGAGCCCTAATTTCGCTCCTATCGCAGCGGGAACGCTGTATCCCATGGTTGAAAACCCTCCTGCTGTCAGGCATGTTTTTGGTTCGTAAAATTCTAATTCTTGAAGCATTTGTGCTTGAACATTTCCCGAGCTGGTAACAATCACCGCATTTCTATTGAAAAATTTTCTAATTTCTCTGAGCACCGTTGAAATCATAACAGGTACTTTTGAATCATCCCGATGTTTATCTAAAAATTCAAACCACTTTCGTTTTTCTTCTTGCATCTCCTTGTAATACGCAGAACTCTTATAGTCATTGGAATAATCTCGTGCTTTTAATTCATCAATAATTTGTCTCAAGCATGCCTTCGCATCGCCTACAATTCCAACCGAAACGGGATAATTCTTTCCGATTTCATGAGGATCAATATCGATATGAATGAGTTTTGTGGGAGGAATAGAAAAGCTCACGCCCGGTTTATAAGAACTAGCGGTTTCATCGGCAAATCGACACCCTATCGCAATAAGAACATCAGCAGTAGAAGTCATTTTGAGGCCCACAGTAGTTCCCTTTGAACCACTTGCCCAACAAAACAGCTCATGATCATTTGGAAAGGCATCTTTTGCCATCATTGTAGTAATTACCGCCGCACCAATCATTTCGGCTAATTCCTTGATTTCTGAAAATGCTTCTGCTGTCATTACTCCTCCTCCAAGAAATAGCACGGGACGTTTAGCTGTTTCAATTAAATCAACCGCTTGCTTGATAAATTTAGGATCACCGAAAATTTTTCCCGGTGGCCTTCGTTCTTTAGGTTCTGGAATCTCCGTTTCAATGGCTTCGGCTTGAACATCCATGGGGAGGTCTATGTGAACGGGCCCTCGTCGTCCTGACATTATTTGATTAAAGGCTCTCTGCATTACGCTTGGTAATTGTTTAACAGAACTTACTTGAAAACTACGTTTTACGATGGGTTCTAAAATGCGAGGCATGTCTGAATCTCTTGTTCTCTCAATCTCCTGAAGCACGCCTTTTCCCCGCATGTGTACGTGAGTATCACCGGTGATCACGAGCACGGGCATGGAATCTACAAAGGCATCAGCTAAACCTATTGCTGTATTAATTGCGCCTGGACCAATTGAGGTAAATACCACGAGAGGATTTCCCGTGACTCGATAATATCCTACTGCTAAATGTACTCCAGCCATTTCTTGTTTTGGTTGGATTAAATTCAATTTATCTTTATTTTTAAAGAATGCATCCACGAGAGCAAGGCATCCATGACCGGGTATTCCAACGACATATTTTACGCCTTCTTTAATGATGTAATGGGCAATTATTTCGCTTCCGGTATAAGTCGTCATAATCATCTACTTTTAGAAATTTTAAATTTATTTAGTAATAATTATAAATAGGATTCATTTAAATCTAAATTTTCTTTCTTAAAAAACCGGCGCCTTTAAAAATATTTAATATATTTTTCTTATCTATATATACTTCTTTAATTGATGAGAATTAACCTTGCTTGACTATAAAATTCATGATATTAAGAGCATGGTCTTCTAAACACTTGAAAAAGTAATACAAGAGAAAATTTCTTTAAACAAAACTAACGAATTTATTAATTTCATGATTTTAATTCCAATTCGTTAATTGAAACACGATAATGTATTGTGAGTGAGCTTAAAAAGGCATGACTCTCATGTTCATGAATTTTTATTAGGTTAATTTAGATGGAAATAGTCCATGAAAATCGATTTGTATCAATGATATGCAAGAGAAAAAAAGGAGTTTAAAAATTTTCATGAAAAATGTTTTAATGAATGAATTATCGCAAAATTAAAATATTTAGCAAATACATCTCATGGAAGTTAATTAATATGATAATTTGAATCTCAATAAATTAGCAGAGTCATGCGATATAATTAGTTTTGTCGGGACAAAGTTATTAAATTAGATATAAAAATGTAGAAAAAATGAATGAAGATTTGATAGAATTAAAAAATGACAAATTTCTTTTAGAAAATGAGGAAGAATTTTCTTCCAATGTTAATAGCAATGAAGATATGGAAGAATTCTTAAATCTTTCTAAAATATTTATCCCCTTTTCTAAATTTATTTCAGAAAAAAAGGAATTTTTGCCATTTAATAAAAATTTACGGGAGTTTAAAAAGATCCTTTTTCAAGAATTACAGAATTTAGAAAATTTAGATTAAATCCTAATACTCAGGGAATATTTATTTAAAGAATAGGCGAAAATTAAGCTTACTCCTTTTATTTTTAATTACGTTCAGCATGGAATAAAATTTTAAATTATAAAAAATAGATTTAAATTTTCATAAGAATATTTTTTTCTAATGAAATCAACCAGCAACGTGAAATGTCCCTCTTGCGGGCATGTCCAGATAATGGAGATATTAAAAAGTTCTTGACCCTTATCTTTCAAATGTAAGAATTGTGGGGGAATAGTTAAGGGCCATGATAATCCGCATAGATGACCCTGAATATTTTGCTCTTACGGTGATACTCCTTGATATGGCATTTAAGAGAAAGAAAAGAATAAGATGAAAGATCGATGATCTCGATAAGCAAATTATAGTTATCGAGTGAGAAGAGATTGCAAGCTCTCATTAAAATTTTATTTGATTAATTTAAAAATTATTAAAAATTGTTAGGAATTTATTAATTTACTGGCAGGATTTTAAAAAGAAACTTATTTAATTAAAGAATTAAAAGAGCGTGATTTTTACATTTGCGATATGAAATAATAATCATTGGAGGGGGCGCAGCAGGATTCGCAGCGGCCATGAAATTAAATGAATTAAAAATTAGAAGTTTATTAATTAATGATGATATTGTTGGAATTGGAGGGACATGCGTTAACGTGGGATGCGTGCCTACCAAATATTTGCTTAATATTGCACGAATCGTTTATGACAATAATCATCCGAGATTTTTAGGTTTAAATACTTCAAGTTCTTTTGATTTTGCTCAGATCATGAAAGGTAAGGAAAGATTGGTAGCTTATTTACGAGAGCAAAAATACAAAAAAATATTGGAGAATTTAGAGCATGTTGAATATCTTAATGGAAAGGCACGATTTATTTCGCCAGAAAAAATTCTTATAGGAAAAACGACTTATTCCGCTAAAAATTTTATAATAGCAATGGGTTCTTCTACTTATATTCCTCCCATTCAAGGATTAGAAGACGTTAATTATTTAACAAACATTTCAGCCTTACAATTAAAAAAGATTCCGGCATCTATCTTAATTTTGGGAGGAGGTGCGTTAGGGTTAGAATTTGCTCAATTATTTTCAAGATTCGGCTCGAGAGTAATCTTATTGGAAGCCTTACCGAATATTATTTCAAATGAAGAACCAGAAATTTCGAATCTTCTCTATCAATATTTAGTAGAGGAGGGAATTGATATTCATCTAAATTGCACGGTTAATGAAATTAATGAAATAGGTGGAGAAATAAATGCTGAGTGCCTCATAAGAAGAGAGAGCGAAACATTGAAAGCAGAAAAAATTTTAATAGCTTCCGGACGAACGGCAAATATCAATGATTTAGGATTAGAAAAGCTAAATCTTAAAATAGGAAAAAAAGGGGAGATTATAGTAGATAAACAAATGTGGGCGGGAGATAACATTTGGGCAGCTGGAGATGTAACAGGAGAGCCCATATTAGAAACTATTGCAGCTCGAGAAGGAATGATTGCTGCGCATAATATTGTATCTGAATTGAAAATTGAGATGAACTATGATGTGATACCTCATGCAATTTTCACGGACCCCCAAGTTGGGAGCGTGGGACTCACAGATCTTGAAGCGAATGAGAGAGGTTTTAAATGTAAATGTAATACTATTCCTATTGAATTGGTACCAAAAGCAAGGATAATGGGAAAGACTAAAGGCGCGATAAAAATGGTAATTAACCGAGAAACGGAAGAAATATTGGGCGTTCATATTTTAAGCTCCAATGCTTCAAATATTATTCATGAAGGTGCGATGATATTAAAAAATAAGATGAAATTGGATGATGTAATTAATACTATCCACGTTTTTCCTACTTTATCGGAACAAATTAAATTAGCGGCTCAAAGTTTCAAACGAGATATCTCCAAAATGACTTGTTGTGCGGAATAAGATCTATATCTTTTTATTTAAAAAGAGGAAAAACGGCGTGAGATTTAAATGAGCACGTTAAAGAATTTTTGAAAAAATTTCTTTAGCTTTTTGATAAGTAAGATTATCTTGGGAAATGTTTAAAAGATTTTCTCCCTTCATGTTAAATTCACTAATCTCATCATCATTGGGTAATACTCCTAAAAATTTCACGTGATCATCATTTAGCTTTTCAATTTCTTTTTCTAGATTTTCGGTTAAATTATCAGGAAATCGATTGCCAAGAACCCATATATTTTCAAATCGAAGGTTGACTTCTTTTGTAATTTCTAAAATCCTCCTCATGGTATGGAGTCCCATCTTAGAAGGATCCGTAACGATGATTAAATCCGTAACATTCCGCCCTGTTTTTCGTGCAAAATGTTCTAAACCAGCGGGAGAATCTATTAGAGTAATCTCATAATTCTTCGATAAAGTGTCAATTACATTTTTCAGCACGGAATTAATATAACAATAACACCCTTCTCCTTCTGTTCTCCCCATTTCAATAATGTCGAACTTATCAAGCTCGATTATGGATTTATACACATCCCCTTCAATAATTTGATTTTTTGGGACATCTAAGGGCAATTGACGTTTTTGAATTTTTTCCTTCAAAACCTTCATTTTTCCTCCAATTGTATCAGAAAAGTGAATATTTTGTCCGATAACATCTGCAATATTAGCATCGGGATCAGAATCAATGACCAAAATATTTATATGACCATTCTTTTCTAATATATATTTTAAAAAGAGAACTAGGCTTGTAGTCTTGCCAACTCCGCCCTTTCCACTAAAGCTTATCACTTTCTTCATTTTGTTCACCTATAATTATTAATTTTTCATATTAAATGAAAAGGGTTGAAATTAAAAAAGTTATTATCTATGAATTAAAAGGTAAAAAGAATAATAATTAAATGAAATTAAATTAAACCTTCAAGAGTTTAATAATTAATAAATCATTAAATTTTTTTCCCTTGAATTAAAACTCGCAATAATTTTGCTTGGAGTTGTTAATCTTGGGAATATTAAAGGAGGATTTAAAATTATCTTAAAAATTATTGCTGTCTGTAATAAGGAATGATTTTAGAAGTAAATTCTTCAATAGTATAAGGGAATTCTTCTTCAGAGGCAATTTTTCCTAATTCTAACATTATATATCTTGCCAGAAGAAAGAAAATTAAACCCAAGCTTTTTTTACCCCGATTATTTGCTGGTATTGCTAAATCAACATTTGTTAAGACGTCGTCCGTATCAATTATTGAAACCACAGGAATTCGTGCTAATTGGGCTTCTTTTAAGATTACTTTGTCAGCGTGAGGATCTACGATAAAAATTACTTTAGGATCTTTAATGTAATAGTCAGATGGTAATTGCGGGTTGGTTAAACTTCCCGGAATATATCTATTAATGATTGCCTTACAACCTAATACTTCGCAAAACTTCTTAACTGGCTCCTTTCCATATCTGCGAACGGAGCTAACAATCACGCTGTCACTTCCCTCTTCAATGAATTTACTTAGGAATTTTGCTGCGATTTTTATTCGCTCGCTCGTTTTAACTAGATCGATTACCCAGAGGCCATAATTCGTGATTCTATATTGCCAATTCCTCGACCGAAAATCACCAGTAAGCAATTTTGTCCCGATATGAATACCTGAACTTAAATACAACTGCTTGAGTTCCTCATCTTTATCAATGACGGTTTCTTGAGTAGTAAGCTCGGAATCTATATCTTCCGTGTCTAATAGATCTAGTTCTTCTTCAATATCCAAGTCTTCTTCAAAATCTTCATCGAAATCTTCTTCGAAATCCTCTAAAATATCGTCTTTGGTATCTTCCTTAGAACTTTCTTTCTCATGTTCCTTTTCTTCTTTTTTTTTTGGAGACAAGAGGCACACTAGTGAGAGTTTATAATATTCACAAATTTTATTAGTAAAAACATGTGATTTAATACTTCTTAACTTTAATATTTTTCTCATTAAAGAAGAAAGGATAAATAGTCCTAAACTATTTATACCTTATAAATCTTATTTTCATTTAAAATATCAGAAAGAAAAACAAGATGATTGATAAAAGATTTCTTATAGGGCTTGTCATTGGCATTTTTTTAAGCTTTTTTATGGTATCCCTACTTACCATGTGGTCGATATTCCAATTTATAGAGAATTATGCCGGAAATAATATAATTAAGAGTCTCGTGTTTCTCATGGATGCTAATTTTGAGTTCAACATTATCGGTTTTTTCACATCAGAAACTTTTGACCTTTTTGAATTATTAAATCCTCAATTTTTATCGTGGATTTTTATTGGATATATTTCAGGGACGATCTCAAAAGGGATAAAGAGGGGCTTTTTCGCTTCAACCTTGATAATCGTGATCGTGACTTTAATATGGATAATGCTAAATATAATCTCGGGAGAGGATCTCATGGCAATGTTCCAAGGCAGGCAATTGATTGCAACTTTAGGAGGAATTATATCATCCGTATTGGGTTGCTTGATAGGAGGCGTGGTAGGGGGTGTAGTCAGCGGTCCACATGAAGAATTTTAGAAATTTGCTCTCTTAAATGCATTTCCTCGATTTTTTCTTGTAAATTTCATGTTTTCGCAATGATTATTTGCTAAATTTCTCATTTTTCCCGAGAAATCTCGTTAAAACTAAAACTTAAACATTATTTTTAATTTAATTTTATAATGGATATTAAAGAAGAAATAGTGCCATCAAGGGAATTTGCTCTCATTTTATTGAGAAAAGAAAAGTTACCAGGATCTATCCGTAGACATTCCATCCGCGTGGCTAATAAAGCTCTTGCAATAGCTAAAAAAATTAGAAAAGTGAAAGTTGATACTGAATTAGTGGTAATAGGAGGAATTTTACATGATATTGGAAGAGCCAGAACCCATGGTTTTGAACACGCCTTAATAGGGGGGAAAATACTCCGGGAAAAGGGATTACCCGAAAAACTGGCGAGGATATGCGAAACCCATATATTAGGAGGGTTGGATAAAGAAGATGCTAAGGAATTAGGCTTGCCCGAAAAAGATTATCTTCCACATAGTATCGAGGAAAAAATAGTTTGCCTAGCAGATAAGATGTCCATGGGCACGAAAGAGGTTTCTATTGAACAGCGATTTAAAAGGTGGTTTGAAAAATATGGGAAAAGTAAAATTTTGGTTAAATCGGAAAAAAGAATAAAAAAAATTCAAAAAGAAATTCTAGATTTAATGTAAATCAAGTTTTATTGTTTATTTTTTAAATAATTTAGAATTCCTCCTGCCTCCATGAATTTCATCAAAAACGGAGGAATTTTTTCGAAAGTATATTCTAATTTTTTAGTGATATTAACGATTTTACCCTCCTTGGGATAGATCTCTAATAAATCTCCGTTATTAAATATGTTTTTCTCCCAATTTAAGAGAATGGGTAAAATTCCTAAATTTATCATGTTTCTAAAATAAATTCGAGCGAAAGATTTAGCTATGATCGCGCTAATATTCATCATTTTAAACACGTGAACTGCCTCTTCTCTTGAACTTCCAGTTCCAAAATTTTCTCCGGCAACAATAATCGTATCTTTTTGTTTTTTTTTAACAAAATCAGGATCTCTGAATTCTAAAACATATTTTACCATTTCATTTGGATCTCTTGCTGTTAAAACATGACTGGGTATTATATCATCTGTATTAATATCATCTCCCAAGAGATATGCGAGCCCTTTAATTTTTCCCAACTAATTAAACACCTCTTGCGGATCTGTTATATATCCTTTTAATGCTGCAGCCGCTACAGAAGCTGGAGATGCTAAGTAGACTTTTGATGAGGGATCTCCCATTCTTCCTTTAAAATTCCGATTTGTACTACTAATACACACCTCATGGGACCCTAACACGCCTAATTGAGCACCAATACAAGGGCCACATGTAGGATTTCCAACAACAGCTCCAGAATTAATAAAAATTTCAATTAAGCCTTCTTTTAATGCTTGTTTATATATTTCCCTGGAAGCGGGAATCACTATCATGCGCACGTTAGGAGCGATTTTCTTACCTTTTAATATTCTTGCGGCAATTCTTAAATCTTCCAAGCGTCCATTTGTACAACTCCCTAAAAATGCTTGATCAATCTCTAAACCTGCAATATCATTAACATGAACCACATTATCAGGGCTATATGGTTTTGCAATGACGGGTTCTATTTTTGTCAAATCATATTGAAAAATTTTTTCATATTCTGCATTTTTATCGGGAAAGATTTCCTTATGAGACTCAAGCGTTCGACTACTCAACCATTCTTTTAACCTCTTATCGGGCATGAATACACCAAATTTTGCACCAGCTTCAACTACCATGTTAGCAATGGTCATGCGGGAATCGATAGAAAGTGAAGAAATAGCCTCCCCATGAAATTCTATGGATTTATAGATTGCACCTTTCGTGGTGAGCTCCCCTAATAATGTCAAAATAAAATCTTTAGACTGCACTGCGGGCTTCAATTGCCCTGAAAGAATAATTTTAAACGATTCAGGCACGCGAAACCATAATTTGCCCGTCGCAAAGACAACGGCTACATCCGTTGCTCCTATTCCCGTAGATAAACAATTAAATGCTCCATACGTCGTTGTATGACTATCCGAACCTACAATTAACATGCCCGGTAGCGCAAAGCCTTTCTCTGGGAGGACTTGATGGCAAATTCCTTGATTCATCCCCATATCATGTACAAATTTATATTTCTTAGCAAATTTCCGACAATCTTGATGCATTTGAGCCGACTCTATTGTAGGAGCAGGAACCCAATGATCGAGAATAAAAAAAATTTTTTCAGGATCCCACACGTGGTCCAATCCTAGCTTTTCATATTCCACATGAATCCTTCCCCCTAGTTGTTCGTGGACCATGACGAGATCTACATTACACTCTATAAATTGACCTGGTCTCACATTCATTTGATTAATACAATGGTCTGCTAAAATTTTTTCCGCAATTGACATGATAATCTAAAGATAAAGTAACTCCATTACAATAAAATCATTTTTGAATTTTGAGTTTTTCGAAATCGTTATCCAGTAAGCGAATAGCTTTTGCCACGATCACGCATGCTTCTGCAATCACTTTTGGATCCACTTTATCAGGCGTATCTTCCTTAGAATGGGTCCAAAAAGCAGAATCTTTCGTGACTATATCAATCGCATTAAGTTTCCTTTGGTGAAATGGGACTGTATCAGTATGGGCGCCCGTAGAAACGTGAAATCCCTCGATTTCAATATTTTCTTCTCTAGCGGCCTTTTTTAAGTATTTTTCTAAAATAGGGGCGATGGCTTTTCTCGGAAAAACTCCGTATGATTTTAAATATTGAATTTTATTTGCTTTTTTGTTTCGTGTAGCTAAGGAAACCATTTCAAAATTAAACTGGAACGATGGATTTTTAAGAAAGAGGGCTTCATGTGCATCTACGAAAAATCTCGATCCCATAGTGCCAAGTTCCTCTGCAGAAAACTGACAAACCCAGAGATTAAAATGCTTCAATGGATTTTTTAAAAAATACGAACCTAATTCAAAAACGATTGCCATGCCGGAAGCATTATCGAGAGCCCCAGGAGATTCATTACCGGTATCCACCAACATTAAAATAATATTAGAAAACGAAATGAGTAGAGTTGATATCCATATTCCTAGGAGAATTATATCTCTCGCCAAGCCTAAGTTTAGAAATACATCCATCATTAACATGATGAAAAATATCGCCAAAATGATTCCATTATATAACCAAAAACGATATAAAGTCACTCGCCAAGCCGTCCTTATAGTTTGAGATTTGCTATCCAAATGGGCTGAAATAAGCACGTGTCCACAGTTAGATTCACTCATTTTTAAGGGAGGGATCTTAGCTATTACATTTGTAGCAGAAAGTTTTTTACCATAATATTTGGCAAAAAAACCAGGGTTTTCCGGTCTTTGAACACCTTTAATAATCCACAATAAAATTAAAGCAAAAGCCCCTATTATTATGAAAGAAATTATTGGTAAAATATAAATAAAGAATAATAGAAAGAAACTAAACGTCAGATTGAGAACCATGATTAATTTAATTAAAGTAGTGGAATAAAAATCTGAAAATTCAAATTCTTGTTTTATAATGGATTCTTCTTTAAAGCCTAAATCCTTAAAGGTCTGAATCGCCAGCTCAACAGCTTTTTTTTCACCAGCAGTACCAGCCAAGCGAGGAAAACTAAATTTTTGGACGTACTCAAAAATCCTCCTCTCGTCAAATTTAAAATTTTTTATGATTTCACTCATTACTAATTTTTCATTTTTCCTTTATTTTTTTAATCTTATATAAATATTATTTTGAGGATTTATCATCTTTTATATTTATTTTACTAATATTTAGATGGATCATGATAAAATTTATCCAAGAAGATAAAAGAACGGTTCATTTCAGCATGAATAAAGAACGGATTAAAAATGGAAGATCTCAAAAGCTAATCCTTAAATAATGCTATTTTCTATATGATTCGGTTATTCATTATTACAAGATTCAATAAAAAATAACATTAATGTTTCCATGAACTGGTGAGCTCGATTTATCCAAATTTTTGGGTCTGAATATCGACCCCCACAGATTCCAATTTTTTCAATACAATTTGCTGTATTTTTTCTTGTACTAATTCAATGATATCATTTGTATTAATGATTTCATATCCTTCGTTTTTAGCCCGTTCTAAATACAATTGTCGAACTTTTATCAAAAAAGAAATATCTTCAAATTTTTCTAAGGGTTCTCCCCGTTTACGTTCCAATGAAATCTTTGGATCGATATCTAAAACAATTGTCAAATCCGGCTTTCCCACGAATTTATTAATTTCTGCGACCCATTTAACAGAGATTTCTGGGATTTGGAGGGATTGATATACAATAGATGATTCCACGTATCTATCCGAAATAACGATATATCCTTCTTCTAATTTCTTTTTAATTTCAACATGATAATGATAATCTCTATCAGCGGCAAAAAGAAGAGCATCTGTAGTAGGGGGGATACTATTGTCCGATAAAAACTTTCTCAATAAATGTCCTATCTCAGAATCAGAAGGCTCCCGTGTTAAATGTACTTTAAATCCTAAATTAGTTAAAAAACCCTTCAATAATTTAGCATGGGTGGTGGAGCCACATCCATCAATGCCTTCAAATGCGCAAAAAAAGGGAATTTCTTTCAAGATAAACCATTATAAATAATATTTTATTTTATAAAAAGTAATGATTGTTAATAAGAAAATTAAACGTATTAGTTTAATTCTTCTTGGTGGAACTACCATTTCGATTTTAGGTTTATTTTTGATTTTAAATTTAGTAGAAATCCATAATTCTTTCACTATAAATTTCTTTCGAATGATCACAATCATAATAACTAGTATTTTCTTCAATATTTTTTTATTTTTAATAGATTTCAACCTATTTAAGAAACTATTCTATATTTTATTTTCAATAAGTGTAAGTTTTTGGAGCTTGATGGTTATTTTTATCATTTTAGATTTACGAAGGGTAATAAGTACCTTAGAGATTTATTATGAACTTTTTAAATTAATAATATATTCTCTATTAGGCCCAGGAATAATCTCTTTTACTATATATTATATTAGAACTCATTCAAGTACTATAAGAAGATATGTGTCCTACGGGAGATATAGCCTTCACGAAGGTTTTGTAGGATTAATTATTTTACTCATCGCAGCATGCTTATTGATTTATCGCTCGACATTAATACCTGCAGGCTATAAAAAAATTGAAACGGTCATAATCCTTTCTTTCCTCCAGGTTTTTATCCTTTTATTCTTATTTTTCGCGGGGTTTTTAATCTTCAGGGACATTAATGATATTTTGCATTTTAAGTTTGTCCATAAAGATTTTAATTCTCAAGATAGTATCCCCGAAAATTTTAATTTTGAAGGAAAGATTCAAATAAAAATTAAAGATATTCCCTTTTATAAATTGAATAAAAAAATGATATTTCCTATAGGAATTGCTTTATTAAGTTTTTCCATTAATGCCATGATACATGGCACTGATTTTTTGCCTAAGGCAATATTTCACTTACATAATGAAGAAATAATTTCATTAGGATTCATTTTTTGTTTCTCATCGGGCGCTCTTTTAGGAAGAGATTGGCTCCGCTTATTCAAGATTTTTTATCCCGAACTCTTTAATTATTTAAATACCCTTCTAAACAAATTAAAAGAAAAAACAAACAATTAAATAATTTCTTGACTTTATAAGATATTATTTTTTTTAAAATTTAGCATGGATTAGTCTTGATATTCAAACCGACATTATTTTACTTGTCCTAATTAGCCGTAAAATATCATCTT
>JALGVJ010000005.1 GCA_029838195.1 Promethearchaeota archaeon | reverse complement strand
CCTGAGACTCTTTCCTTCCCAATTGCTGAAATCATATCCTAATTTGCGGGGGGAGGTTAAAAGATCCCGTTTCAATTCTTCTAATTGGGAGGGTGAGAGGCTCGAAGGACGTCCAGGAGGAGAATGCACGCGAATTCCTTCTAACCCTTTTTCATTGAAGTCATTAACCCAGATTTGAATCGAACAGCTGGATTTTTTTACAATGTGGGCCACTTCAATTTATTTCATGCATCAATACCATGGCGTGATATCGCACCTTTTGTTTAGCATTCTTTTCTTTTTTGTATAAACGGACTAATTCCTCGTAATTAGGAGAAAAACGGGTGATAGAGAGAGGTTTCATGTAAAAAAAAGGGGGAAAAGGGTTAATAGAACCTTGTAAGATGTAGGTGATATAAGAGAAAAGATTTTAAGAAAGCGAAGTTAATTTATGCATCATAAATAATTATCTATTTAAACAAATTGAACCCCAGAAAAAATTTAATAATTTATTAATAACAATTGAAATATTTTATTCAAGATCATGTATTCTCTCAGCAGCTTTAATGATCTCGTGAAAAGAGTCTGGTTTTAATGAAGCGCCTCCCACTAAACCCCCATCAATATTCTTCTCTTTAAATAAATCAAAAGCATTAGTCGGGTTTATCGACCCACCATATTGTATTCTAATAGCTCGAGCAACAGATTCATCATATTCTTGAGATAAAAATTCTCTGATAAATTCATGAACTTCCTCTGCCTGCTCCGGTGTGGCCGTTTTACCCGTTCCTATTGCCCATATAGGCTCATAAGCAATTACAGTTTTTAATATCTCTTCTTTTATCAATCCTCTAAAAGTATGCTCCATTTGATATTGAATGATTTCTTTTGTTTTTCCATTCTCTCTCTCATCTAAATGCTCTCCAATACATACTATTGGTGTTAACCCCATTTGAAGTGCTTTTTTCAGTTTTCTATTTATTAGCTCATCTGACTCATGAAAAATATCTCTCCTTTCACTATGACCAAGAATTACGTGCTCACACCCCAAGGATTTAATGAATTTCGGGGAAATTTCACCCGTATACGCACCACTTAGCTCAAAATGCATGTTTTGCGCCCCTATCTTAATATTCGAGCCCTTTGTTAGCTCTTTAGCAAGATATAATGTTGTAAACGGAGGAAATACAACAATTTCCACATTATTAACTGATCTTGTAAGAGAAACGAGTTCCTTTAAATGAACCCTTGTTTCCTCTGGAGTTCCTAAATTCATTTTCCAATTTCCTCCTATTATAAGCCCACGCATTTGATTTTCCCTTCCTTTATAAAATTGATAATCATGAAAAAAATTTCCATGTATTTAAATCTATTAACCAAATCTTTAGGTCTATTTGATTCAAGAATAATAAAAAGAGAAATAGTAATTATTATTCTTCTTTTTTAATTTTTTCTGCTAATCGTGTTGCACTTAATAATTCTTGAATTTCTTTTACATCTGGCGCCATGATTTTTGGCAACCCTAATTGATCCCGACGGCGTTCAATCGCAGGTTGCATGGGGATTGCCTTTGCCGCCTCTAAAATCATTCTCGCTTGTCCTGTATAATGTTCTGGAGCTTCCCCTCTTTCAACACTCATATTTTTCAAAATCGTAAAAATCTCCGTTAATTCTACTTTCTGGGGGCAAACCTCATCACACGTGTCACATACTGTACATCCCCATATCACAAATGCATTTTTTTCTCCAAAAATCTTTTCTTTTAGTCCCAATAGAGCATCCAAAATAAGTCGACGAGGATTATATCTCCCTTGAGTCACTTGTGCTACTGGACAAGCTCCAGAGCACGTAGCGCATTGGTAGCAATAAGCTAAAGTATCTCCGATGCTATTTTCGAGGATTTGTTTTCTAAATTCAAAGTCTATTGTTGCCATATTAAATTATTCCCTTTTGCATGTAAACTTAAGTAATATAACTTATTGTTTATTTTAAAATTAATTTTTTTTCAAATTAAGAGAATAGGGATAAAAAGGAAGAAAGAATTTTTCATGTAATTAATATAGCCGGTTTACCTGGTAATGCGTCTTTAGCTTTTTTATTGTCGGATTCGCTTTCATGAAGCACTTTTATTTTGCAATTGAACTTATTTTCAAATATTGGTTTCAATTCGGTAAAAAAATTAAATTCTATTTCGGCTGAAAGGGATAATTTGGGATATTTTCCCACGTTTTTTAAGATTTTATTTATGGTGAGATTGATGAATTTTCCGTGAGATTTGAAGGTTTCGTTTTTCATGAGCACTTTTATGATCTCTCCTTGATTTTTTGTTTGCTCCAACAATTTCATGAGTTGTTGATAAAAATCATATTTCCAAGGGGCTGCTATCATTAATTTAATTTCTTCAATAGTATTTTTATTTAAAACATTAATGATGTTCTTGATATCGTCCACGGTGGAATTCATTAGGTTCCATTTATAATCATTTTCTTTAGTTAAAATTGAATCATCAGGTGTAGGCCATTTCGCCAAGCTAATGTAGCTTTTTTTCCCCAATATTTCCCATAATTCCTCCGTGATGTGAGGCACGAATGGATGGAGCATCAAGGTTAATTTTTTAATGCATTCCGAGAAAATGGTTTTAATCGGCCCTTGTCTTTTATATTTAATTAGTTCTGATGTAAATTGAATTAATTGATTAATGGCATCCCTTATTTCGATATTTTCTAAATAAATGGTGATATTTTTAATTGTTTTATTTAAATTGTAGAGGATCAAGGTGTCATTTATTGTTTTTTTCCGTCTTTTAGAGGTCACGGGTTCTGTGATTAATTTAAATAAATTCTTTAAGAACCGATTGGCAAAAATAACCGCCTCATCAGACCATTCTAATCCGGATTCAGGGCTCGCTCCAAATAATATGAAAAATCTCGAGGAATCTGCTCCGTATTTGGTCATGATTCCAATGGGATCCACGGTATTTCCCAAGCTTTTACTCATTTTCACGCTTTTCAAGACATAATCTGTTCCACATCTCTTGCATTTTTTATTATTCATTTCTGATTTAATGGCAAATGCATTACACGTAGGGCAATAGGGATGAGCTTTATTTATCATTCCTTGAGTTAGTAGCTTTTGAAAGGGCTCATCATGGGAATGAAGGCCTAAATCACGGCTTACCTTCGTCCAGAAGCGAGCATAAAGGAGGTGCATGACAGCATGCTCAATTCCTCCAATATATTGGTCAACATTTCCCCAATAATCAATTAATTCTTTTCTATATGGAAGCTTTCCATTCTCTTCAGGATCACAAAATTTAAAAAAGTACCAAGAACTATCGACGAAAGTATCCATAGTATTGGTTTCTCTTCGCCCCATTTTTCCACATTTAGGGCATTTCACTTTCTTAAATTTCTCACTGGTTTCTAGGGGATTGCCTTTACCAGTAAATTTTACATCTTTAGGTAATTTTACAGGTAGATCTTCATAAGGGACGGGAACGATTCCACAATCATTGCAATAAATAATAGGAATGGGGCAACCCCAAAATCTTTGACGTGAGATTAACCAATCTCTTAATTTATAATTTACTGTTGGCTTGCCCTTATTTAAACTTTCCAATTTGTCCGTTATAGCTTTTTTGGCTGTTTCATTGTCCAAGCCGTCAAATTCTTGAGAATTCACCAGTACACCATTACCTTCATAAGCCCTACTCATTTTTTCCAAGTTTATTTCATGATCAAATGGTTGAATAACGATTTTTATGGGAAGATTATATTTTTTGGCAAATTCAAAATCTCTTTGGTCGTGTGCCGGAACTGCCATTACTGCTCCTGCACCATATTCATAAATAACAAAATTTGATATGTAAATAGGAATATGTTCATTGGTTAGGGGATGAAGACAATATTTCCCTATAAACATGCCTTTTTTTTCAATATCAATATCAGATCTTTCGTATTTATTTTGTTTCATCACTTCTTCATATAACAATTGAAAAGATTTTTCATATTCCGTGCCTTGTACCCATTCTCTTACCCAAGGATGTTCAGGAGCAAATACCATGAATGTCACGCCAAATAAAGTATCGGGGCGCGTAGTAAAGATATCAATGCTCCTGTTTTCTCCCATTATTGGAAATTTGATTATTGATCCTTCGGATCTTCCAATCCAATTTCTCTGCATTACCTTTACTTTTTCAGGCCAATCAACATGATTTAATCCTTCCAGAAGCTCTTCAGCGTACGCTCGTATTTTTAAAAACCATTGGGTTAAGAATTTCTGTTCAACATCCGAATTACATCTCCAGCATTTTCCTCCTTGTACTTGTTCATTTGCTAAAACAGTTGCACATGTAGGGCACCAGTTCGCATAAGCATTTTCTCGATATGCCAAACCTCGTTCATACATTTTTAAAAAAAACCATTGATCCCACTTGTAATAATTTATATCGTGGCTATAAATCATTCGTGTCCAATCATATGATAATCCAATTCTTTCTTGTTGTTCCTTAATAGCATTTATATTGGCGTCGGTCCATTCCTCAGGATTAACGCCATGATCTATCGCCGCATTTTCTGCGGGAAGGCCAAAAGAATCGTATCCCATGGGATATAATACATTAAAACCTCGCATGCGTTTATATCGTGCATATGCATCTCCTATGGAGTAATTCCTCAGATGTCCCATGTGAAGATGTGAAGAAGGATAAGGATACATTTCAAGGACGTAATATTTTTTCTTATTCGGATCCATTTTCACTTCAAAAATTTTATCCTTCTTCCATTTTTCTTGCCATTTTTTTTCAATTTCTTGAGGGATATAGTCTACCATCCTTACCACATCAATCCTTTATTTTTATCATTATTTGGTCATAGAAATTTTTTTTTATTTTTCATTTCTTTTATTTTTAGCGCTTTTAAATATAAATGTTCAATTCTTTTACCTATTTTTGAGAAATCATGTAATTCTAATGCTTTTTGACGGGCATGCTTGCTTAAATTTCTTGCAAATGTTTCATCATCCATTACCCTTTGAAGTCCTTCCATGTATTCTTTAAGGGTCCTTGCTTTAATTCCCGATATACCATTTTCAATCCAATCGTAAGCGGGAAGATCACTTGCAATTATAGGCAATTCACATATTGCAGCTTCGATAAGAGGTATTCCTTGATTCTCTACTCGGGAGGTATTAAGGAATAAATCAGCACCATAATATGCTTCTCTTATATCTTTATAAAAACCGGTGAAAATTAAATTCTTTAATTTTGAGGCCTTTTCAATCTCTGGATTCTTGTTTAAGGGACCTACCCAAACGAAATAATAATGAGGAAAATATTTTGCTAATAACATGAATGTATCGACCCCTTTTTTTCTCCATGTAAGGCCCACATTCAGAATAATTTTTGAGTCAAGAGGGACCTTATATTTTTCTAATAAATAAGTTCTAAATCTTTTTTTATATTCGGGGGATTTCTGAAAGTTTTCAATTCTAATTCCATTACTAACAACGTGGATGGGACAAGAGAGAGAATTGAATATATTCAAGATACATTGTTTTGAATATTCACTTGGGGTAATTAAAAGTGTTGCCATCCCATAATAAACTTTTAACCAAAATTTAAAGATATTATTAAAAGGTTTTATATCAGGTAAAAAATTTCCTGCTATATCTTCGACCGTTGTATGAGCATGAATTACAATAGCAGTCGTCTTTTTTGCTTTCTTTTTATACTTTATAATTTTTAAAAACGTGAGAGGATCAAAGGTGGAGGCTGCAATTATATCCACATCTCCTTGTTGAACCCAAATTGGAACATTAGGATCAATTTCTTCCTCCCATACTTGATGACCTCTTTTTCTTAACTCTTGTATTACGTTTTTAGTATTTGTTTCAATTCCCCCAATCGTTTTTATATTAGTAAATTTTTTATAAAGGTAAATACTCGTGATAAAAATGATGTTCAATCCACGTTTGTTCATTTAATTAAAGTTATTTTTTTTTAGAAAAAAACTTAACTTAATAAAAGAATTAACTTGCTTAAGAATGGTAGAAAAAATTAGAGTTTCCATTGGTACAGCTGCGTTATTAGGATTAAATTTAAAAAAATTTAAAATACACCCTTCCACTTGCTATTTTATGACTTATCATGAATCAAGTTGTTCGGCAAATTGCGGTTTTTGTCCTCAAGCAAGAGAAGCCCAAAGTTCATTGGATAAATTATCACGGATTACATGGCCTGTGTTTTCTTTTGATGAAGTTCTTAATAAAATGAAAAACTCATACATTTCCTCTAAAATTAGCAGAACATGCCTTCAAGCAATAAATTACAAAAATTTCTTAGCTGATGTATATGAAATTGTTTATCATCTAAAAAAGATTACTAAAGTTCCACTCTCAATTGCTTTACCTCCCGTTTCCATCGAAGCTTTAAATGAATTGAAGAAATTGGGTGTAGATCGGGTTGGTATTGCTTTAGATTGTGCTACACCAGAATTGTTTGATGAAATTAAAGGAAAAAGGGCTAAAGGCCCATATTCATGGGAAAATCACATTTTAATGTTAAAAGAAACTTCGAAAATTTTTCCAAATAGAGTCTCCACGCATTTAATCGTTGGAATGGGAGAATCTGAACAAGATATTATTGCTCAAATATTCAAATTAAAGCAAATGCATGTATTAGTGGCCCTATTTGCTTTTACTCCTATTAAAGGTACTCAATTAGAAAATTTAGAACAACCTTCTCTTATAACATTTAGAAAAATACAACTTGCAAGATATCTTATCTTTAACGATAATAAAACGATTAATGATTTTATGTTTAATTCTAAAGGAAAACTTATAAAAATTAAAATAAATAAAGAACAATTGAGAAAAATAACCGAGAATGGGAATGCATTCTTAACTACTGGATGCTCAGGATGTAATAGACCTTTTTATACATCTAGACCCTCCGGTCCTATATATAATTTCCCCAGACCATTAACAATTCACGAAAAAAACGAAATTTTTAATGAATTAATGAAATTTGTCAATTAAAAAGGGCGTGCTTTCTTGAAATCTTGGAGACTAATCCCCTTGGAAACCAGAAACGGATGTTGGAACATGGCTTTAGATGAAGCCATTTTAGAAGCGGTTATCCAACAAAAATCTCCAAATACATTAAGATTTTATAAATGGAATCCTTCTACAGCGAGCATAGGAAGAAATCAAAGCTTAAATAGAGAAATAGATATGGATTTTACTATTAAAAAAGGGTTTAATATTGTTCGGAGAATTACGGGAGGAGGAGCCGTGTTTCATGATTGTAATGGAGAAATTACATATTCTATTACTTGCCCCATAAAATTTTTAGAAGAGCTACATGCTTATAAAGTGATTGAACAATTTGAAATCATAACCCAGGGAATTATAGAGGGATTAAAAATCTATGGATTAACTCCAGAAAAAGGAATTATCCATTGTCCTGCTCTTTTTCTTGGAGGCAAAAAATTTTCTGGAAATGCTCAAGTTAGAAAAAAAGGACACGTTTTACAGCACGGTACGATTTTATTAGAGATTGACCCCGATTTAATGTATTCCGTCTTAAAAGCACCTCCGAATGTGAGCAAATTTCGAATAGTTCAATCAGTTCGGGCAAAATGCATAGGAATAAAAGAATTTTTAAATGATTTTGATGAAAAACGATTTATAGAAACGTTAATTCAAGGTTTTGAAAAAACACTTAAAATTAAATTAAGAAAAAGTACATTCACAGAGTTTGAACTCAAGTTAGCTAAAGATTTAGTAGAAAATAAATATAAAAAGAAATGGTGGCTAACCAAATTTGAATGATCTGCTTAATTTACAAGAAAAATTAATGAATTCAAAGGCAACTTGGGAAGATTTTTCGTATATTTTAAAAATGCAGAAAAAGGACGTGATCAAACTACTCCCTTTTGCCCATAAAATAAAAATAAAAAATTTCGGAACTACTCTAAAAATATTCATGCCTGGAAAAAAATTTCCCGCTATTAGTATTACTGGTTCAGAGTGTAAACTGCAATGTGAGCATTGTAATAAAAAATATTTGCATGGAATGAAAGGCGTCACGAATCCAGAGGAACTTGGACAATATCTATTTTCTCTATGGAAAAATGGAGGAATTGGTGCTTTAATTTCTGGAGGTTGCGAAGAAGATGGATCTGTCCCTTTATATGATTATCTTGATACAATTAAAGAAATAAAAGAAAAAACAACATTAGTGATTAATACTCATACGGGAATACTAAATGAACCAACCGCTAAAAAACTCGCAGAAGCGAAAATTGATATCGTCTCTTTTGATATTAATACTGATGAAAGTGTGATAAAAGATATTTATCATCTCAATAAAGATGTGAAGGATTATGAATACGCAATTAAATTATTACAGAAATATAACATTTTCATTGTCCCTCATGTATGCGTGGGGTTATATTATGGAAAATTACATGAAGAACTGGGTGCAATTAAATTTATTAAAAAACATTTGGGAAATCCCCAATTAATAGTCGTGATCGTATTAATTCCACCGAAATCTTCTAAAATAAAATTTTTAACTCCTAATCCTATTGATGTTGTAAAAGTTTTAATAATTCTAAGATTTGTGTTTCCTTCTACTGAAATTGCACTAGGATGCATGCGTCCTAAAATTAAGGAAAAAGAAAGATTAGAAAAACTATCAATTAGGGCTGGGCTAAATAGGATTGTATTGCCTTCAAGAAAAACAATCTCTTGGATTAAAAATTATTATGGTGATACTCATTTAAAGTATTTTTCGGCTTGTTGTGCTCTCCCACAGAAACATGAATATTTAATAGCCGAACCCCTCCCAGAAAACATTAAAAAGATTCTAACTACAAGATCTTAAAGATTCAAAAAAAATAACTAAGAAATTAAATACAATGAATCCTTTAGAACTCATTAAAGAAAAATTTAAAAATGATGCTTTTGCCAATAATTTTGGCATTGTTTTGGATTTACTTACTGAAGATTACGTAAAGATGCACATGAAAATAACTGAATCCATATTAAATTTTTACAATCGTCCCCATGGTGGCGCTATTTATGCGTTAGCAGATGTAGCATTTTCCTTGATCGGTAATAATCAAAATAATATAAGTGTCGCGCTCAGTTGTACGATTAATTATCATTCTAGTCCTAATGTGAATGAAATTTTGTACGTGGAAGGAAAGAGGATAAACCAAACAAATAAAATTGGTACTTATTTTTTTACGCTTTTTACTCAAGAGAATGGAAAAATAAAAAAAGTAGCTACCATGATGAGTACTTTATATCGCACCGGAAAATCAATTATAGATTAAAACGTGATTAAAACCTTTCTAAACGTGAAATCTATGAAAAAAATAGAGATAATTGGCCTTCAAACGATACCTTTAATAGAACCCGGAAATGATCTTGCTGAAATAATATTAGATGCTCTAAATCGTGAAAAATTAAGCTTAGTAAATGGAGATATACTCCTTATTGCCCAAACTATTGTTTCAAAAAGCACGGGAATGATCAAGGATTTAAGAGAAATAATACCATCCAAGAAAGCCTTGGAATTAAATGAAAAAATTGCTCCCAAAATGCGAGCTAAAGATCTTCCAGAAAAATCACCGGAATTAATTGAATGCATCTTGAGAGAGTCTAAAAAAATTTTAAAAGCAGAACATGTCATAATAACTGAGACAAACCACGGATTTATATGTGCAAATGCCGGGATCGATAAATCAAATGTAAAAGGAGAGTCGAAAATTACGGTATTACCTAAAAATCCGGACAAAGAAGCTGAAAAAATAAGAATGCATTTAGAAAAAAAGACTAACAAAAAAATTGCGGTCATTATTACTGATTCTTTTGGACGGCCCTTTAGAAATGGTTCTGTTGGTGTAGCTATAGGAATTTCTGGCATGAATCCTTTATTAGATAAAAGAGGACATGTCGATCTATTTGGTTATAAATTACAATCAACTATTATCGCACAAGCAGATAATTTAGCCGCTGCTGCATCATTAATGATGGGTGAATCAAATGAAGGGATTCCGGTTGTCCTCATGCGTGGATATAATTTTATATGGAAAGAAAAATCCCGGATAGATTCACTATTGCGAAAAGAAGAAGAAGATCTTTTTAGAATCAATGAAAGTTTAGAAAATGTGAAAGAAATCCTAAAATCTAGAAGGAGTTATAAGATAGAATTTTCAGACCAACATGTAAATAAAAAAATAATCGAAAATTGTATTGAAATAGCTAGATGGGCGCCAAATGCCCACAATGCTCAACCATGGAGATATATCGTTTTGGAAAAAAATGAAACTAGAATTAAATTAATTAACCAAATGAATGAGAAACTGAAAAAAGATTTAAAAAGAGAAGGCAAATCGCAAGAATTTATAAATAATAAAATAAATAAAACAAGGTTTAATTTTATTGAAGCACCGTATTTAATCTTACCTTGTTTAGATAAAAAGGATTTAGAGAAATATCATGACTCTGAGCGAGATCAAAAAGAGTTTATCATGGCTGTTCAAAGCGTGAGTAATTCAATAACATATTTTCTTCTCGCCCTACATGCTAAAAATTTAGCTGCATGTTGGTATTGCGCTCCACTTTTTGCTCAAGAGATCATAAAAGAAACATTAAACTTGCCATCATCTTATCTTCCTTTAGCATTTATAACCATTGGTTACCCTAAAAAAGAAATCAAAGCGCCCTCAAGAAAAGATCTTACTGAAATTCTTTTTTATTCGGAACATTTTAAAAAGAGGTGAGTCATGGGGAAAAATTTTTATGTAGTTTTAGCGGGAGGTGTAGGTGCAGCAAAATTTATTCAGGGGTTAGCCCCTCTCGTTGATGATTGGCAACTAAAGATTATTGTCAATACGGGAGATGATATTGAGCTATTTGGCCTGAAAATTTGCCCCGATTTAGATATTATCACCTATTCTTTAGCTAATTTAATTGATGAGAAAAAGGGTTGGGGATATAAGGATGAAACTTTTAATTGTTTATTAGCCTTGAAAAACTTTTATGATACAACATGGTTTAATTTAGGAGATAAAGATTTAGCTACTCATGTTTATAGGACTCATCTTTTTAAAAAAGGGTATACCAAAACGCAAATAACTAAAAAAATATGCGAAAAATTAGGGATCAAGCAAGAAATTTTACCCATGTGTGATGAGAATGTTGAAACCATGATTTATACTGACCACGATCGCATGCATTTTGAAGAATTTTATATCAAATATCAATGCAAACCACAAATTAATAAAATTGAATTTAAAGGAATTGAAAACGCCGTATTATCTAAAGAGATTAAAACCTATCTTGAAAAATCTAAAAAAATAATAATTTGTCCTTCAAATCCCATTGTTTCAATTGGAACTATTTTAAATGTGGGAGGCATGAAACAAATTCTCTCTTTTCATAGAAAAAAAGTCCACGCCATCAGTCCAATTGTTAAAAATGCTCCGATTAAAGGACCTGCTGATAAATTGATGAGTTTAATGAATTTAGAAGTTTCTTGTGTTGGGGTTGCTAAATATTATAGAGATTTCGTGGGCTCTTTTATTATCGATAATATAGATCGAGAAAGATTACCTGAAATCGAAGCTTTAAACATGAAAGTTTCTTGTTTTGATACGCTAATGATAAACCAACAAAAAAAAGAAGAATTAGCTAATCACGTTCTTAACTCATGAGATCTTATTCATGCCGTTCCTAAAGATGCCGTTTCACTCACATCTTGTTCCCTTTCTTCCGTTAATTCTTCTTCAGGCTCTTCTCGTACCCTCACATAATCTCCTACTGACGCCAAAATCTCTTTAATTTTACCTTCTTGTTTCAATCTCAAAATTAAAGTCCTATGTTTAATATAGGAAATGATTTTAGAAATCACTGGAAATAATAGGATGATGGGAAGTAGTAAAATTAAAGTAACCTCCGGTGAATACATTGAAATGCTTCTCGTAATTGCTTCTGGTAAATTAAATACGTTAATGAAAAACCATCGTGGATGAATAATTATAAAACTAATTAAAATTAATAGTATCATTCGATAAACAAAGACAAAAACCGTGGACACTACTAAACTTTTAGCTTTAGGTGCCGATGATTGCGCAGTTAATGTATTTCTAGCGTCTTCATCTTCTCTAAATAGACGTTCAACATATCTTCCTAACCTTCTTGTCTTGGAAGCAGCGCTAATCAGTTTTTTCTCTTCCTGTTCTAATCTTTTCTTTTCAATCATTTCTTTTATATATGAAATTTTTTGGGTTGTTTTAGCAAATATTTTACTTGCTCGTACCTCTTCTAATCCCAATTCTTCTTTCTTTTTTCTCGCCTCTTCTTTAATTTTATCCACATCAGTAGTAATAAATTTTGATTCTCTTTCGATGATTTCTAATTGAGTCTCTAAACGCTCACTCCTTTCCAAAACGGGATTTGTAACATTATCAATATAATTAATTTGAAACGCCCATTCTAAATTGAGATAACAAGCTATAGCAAAAATCGCTGTAGGACTGATTAAAAAAGCAAAAAAATTATCTATGGGTATTGCATTCAAATTTAGCTTGATAGGATTAACTAAGTTTTCAAAATATTCTATTTCTAAATTAAACAGATGTATCATATCTCTAAATTTAAATACTATGAATGGAAAAACAATCATTAATACTATAGAACCTATACTTCTCATCGTGAACTTTGGATTACTACTAAAGAATGCCCTCACGATTGAAATAATGGAATACAAGAGCAAGATTTGAAATACTAATAGATAAACTTCTTCTGCAAATGCCAATAGTTCATCTACAATTAATTCTGGGATTTCGAATAATTCAGGTACACTTCCTCCAGGAAATCTAAACCATAAACTAAAGTAATTAGAAAAAAATCCTTCAATAAAGGAAAACATATAGTGTGAATCAAATAATGGAAAAATACTAAAAATCAACGTAATGAGATAAGCAAAACCATAAATAATGATATAAAACAAGGTATAAATTAAATACCTAAAAACGCTTATTAAACCCTCGAAAAATGCAATTAGAACTAATTTTTCCCCCTCTGTAATAATAACGGTAACGGCATCTATATTAAAAATAGTTGAAAATATATAAAAAACTCCGGCAAAAAGTAATACATTGATTCCTCTTAAAATGTACAGGTAATACCTTACCATTTTTATCTATTCTTTTGTTTTATAAAATTATTAACATGTTTTTATATGAATTTAATTAATATGCTTTACCTTTCTTTTTAGCCTCCATGTAGCTTGAAAGTATCAAATTCATCATATCATCTGGGCCTACTGTAATGATATTCGTGCCATAAGTTCTCATTTCTTGTTTGATTGTCAAAATGTGCTCCATCATTTCTTCGCTTATGGCTTCTGCTAAAGCTTTATCCGTAGAAGATAAATCAAGCTCATGGACTTCAAAAAACGGTGAAAATGGATTTATTATTATAATGGTATGATTGAATGGAAGCAATTTTTTAATTGCTTGACTTATTTCTTTCACATCCGATTCCAAATCTGATATTAAAAAAATTAATGATCTTTTTTGATGTCTTCTGATAAAATAATCCATTGCCTCTATCCATGAGGCTCTAGAGCTGCATTTAATCCTTGCTACAAAATCTAAAATCTGGTAAAAAAAATCCTCTCCACTTTTAGGTTTTAAAAAATGAAAATTTTTTTTATCGGAAAATGCAAATACGCCCACGCTATCTCGACGGGTGAGAGCTACTTTAGCTAATAACATACAAGCTCTAATTGAATATTCGAATTTTGTATTTTCAATAGCCCCTCCTGCCATCGATTCGGAAGCATCAAGTATTATCATTACAGTTATGTCTCGTTCCGTTTCAAATTCTCTCACTATTAGCTTTTGCGTTCTCACGCTAGCTTTCCAATCAATTAACCGAAATTGATCTCCAAACACGTATTTTCTCATCCCATAAAATTCAGAACCAAGACCTTTTTGTTTTGATCGGAGTTCACCAAAATTTAATTGTAACGAACGTTTAGACCCGAGAATTTCAATACGTTTTATATCATCATATGGAGGATAAACCAAAATATCAGTAATACTATCAGGAACAATTCTTTCAGCAGAATTAAACCCCAATCTGTCCTTGACCGTGATGGAAAGGGGCCCTAAGGGATATTCTCCCCGAACTTGTGGTTCAAGAATGTAAGAAAAACTTATGACCTCTCTTGGCCCGATTCTCGTAGAAATGAAATTTTCTCCGAGAATTAATTTAAAAAGATCAAGGTTAAAATTATCTCTTACCTCAATAAAATCAAAATTATTATTACCTATATTTTCAATAATCACTTTTACATGTACAAAATCGTCCTTAAATACCTTTTCCTTTTCGAGCTCTCTATGAACTCTCAGTTCTTCAACATTCATTTGATAATAAAAAAGTGGTAAACTCACTACTGTACTAAATAATAAAATTATCCCAAAATAGATCAGAAAATAATTTACAAATGCGAATCCCGCAGTAAGAAAAAATACTGCAAACATGACCAAACTCCTTCCTTTTCCACCTAACATCTCAAGGCCTCTTTCTTCTTTAAAGGAAAAATTCTAAATGGAATATTCTTGCTGTTATTTTCTGTTTTTCTGATTTTTAAAGCCCTTTAGATTGGGACGGGAATCTCTTGAATGATATTTTTTATCACTGCTTTAACATCAAGACCTTCCAATTCAGCTTCTGGTTTAAGTAAGATACGATGGTTCAGTGCTGGTACCGTCAAAGCTCTCACATCATCTGGCGTAACATATGTTCGTCCCAGAATCGCAGCTCGTGCTTTCGCACATTTCATTAATACCAATGATGCTCTAGGACCACAACCTAGAGCAATCTGTGGATGATTTCTAGTTTTCAAAACAATATCTCGAATATATTTTAAAATTCTGCTGTCTATGTAAACATAATTCATCAAGTTCTGAGCCGCAATTATCTCTTCTGCGTTAGTGATGACATCTACAGGGGGTAATTCCCCCGATAATTGGCGTTTAAGGATCTCTATTTCATCATCTTGTTCAGGATAATCCAACCATAATTTAAATAAAAAGCGATCAACCTGAGCTTCTGGTAAGGGATACGTTCCTTCCATTTCCACGGGATTTTCGGTGGCAATTACCATAAATGGTTTTTCTAAAGGCAAGGTTTGCCCTTCAATTGTAATTTGTCGCTCCGCCATGGCCTCTAAGAGTGCCGATTGAGTTTTGGGAGCACTTCTATTGATCTCATCTGCTAAAACTATGTTTGCGAATAAAGGACCTTTCTGTAAAACAAAAGCACCTTCATTCTGATCAAATATTTTTGTTCCCGTAATGTCAGCTGGAAGCAAATCGGGAGTAAATTGAATTCTCCTGAAAGATATACCCAACGTTCTTGCGAATGTTTTAGCCATTACTGTTTTTCCCAAACCAGGAACACCTTCAAGTAGGACATGTCCGTTTACAAGGAGCGCAATGAAGAGCTGTTGGAGAATCTCCCCATAGCCTACAATGACTCTAGAAACTTCTGAAAGTATCGCTTGAGCAATTTCTCTAATGGGCTCCACATTCAATTGTTGATGGTCATAAATTTTTCCTTTTATTTGCGAATCCATATTTTTTTTACACCAATTTTATATTGATCAAATTATTTAATAAAAACTCATCAACTTAAATATTTTTAAAATTTTTACTTTTAATTCATTTTAATATTCCATTCTTTTTTCGATTAGATATTATTAAAAACCCATTCCATCTCAAAAAATAAATCTTCGAATTCTTTTTCATTTTTAACCCGTTTTCCACCAGATTTTATTGTTAGCATTTTTTCTAAGAATCTATTTATCCGATTAATTTTACTTCTTGTAATAAACGGTTCTTTTTCCATTACCATGTTTATTACATTCTTTGTTGTAATTCTCTCATCACCTAACAGCGCATTTAATTTACGCTCTACTCTACGAAATAATAACGTTAAAGCTTTTTCATATCGTCTATTTTCTCTATACCAATTTATCTTTTCGGCAAAAAATGAGGATGTCCTAAATCTCTGCATCTCTTCTTCTCTTTTCTTCTCTTGTAGCGATTTTTTTCTCTCTTCTTCTATACTCTTTTTAGGAATATATTTTCTGAGAGAATATAATGCCAAAATTGGGTATATCCAAGCAGTTATTGGATTGGTTGATAAATGCATGACATATTTTACTACAAAGCCGAAAATTCCTGCAGAAGATAAATCTCGAGAATATTCTGGTCGAATATGAGCCTCATCAAAGACGACAATCCAATCCTCTTTATTTTTTCCTCTTGTTAACCAATCAATGATATTTAATCCAAATTGAAGATTATCATAGCCAGGTTCACTCACCAATTCATTGCTAAATAAACTAGCATCTGAAGAAACGAAGACCCTGACATTTCCCGTATCTTTTGCCATGAATACAGATTGGGGATAACCACCTAAGGGAAATTTTGTAATTTCCTTGGGTAAACCGGGAATATAATCCGCCATGAAGGATAAATCTATATTATCATCCTCATATTTATAGACACCATCATCATTTCTATCAATATAACTATAAAAGCTAGTTCGGCCTACCACTTGCCATCCAAATAAATCAACAAATGGCCCTCCTAAAGCACACGTGGCTTTAGAGAGAATGACTTTATTGATCCCTCTTGTTGTGGGATGAGATTCAAACCACGTGATTACAGGAAAATCCGGTCTTTTCGCATATGATTGATTATCTCTTAAAGTTCCTTCGGGAAAAATCGTGACCGGTATTTTATTTTCTACGTTCGGATCTGCTAGATTCGAAAAGAATATTTCCCATAATAGCGTGCTCGTGGAACCATAATCATGACAGATCAATAATGAATTTTCTCCCTTGAAAAAATCAATAAAATAGGGGATTTCAAAAACCGGATTGTAATATTGATTAGGTCCTAAAAGGATAAGTAAAATCGACTTGTTTATCCTCTGCGTCGCACTTAAACTTGTTTGAATATTATAGACTTCGTACCCCTCATCTTCTATTGCTTGTTTAAAAATAGAAGCCCCTCTCCAATAATAGGGGGAATTAGGGTCGGAATTATATATAGAGAAATATTGATTATTTCGTCCCTGATCAATTATGGGACTAAAGAGGGGAATAAAGCAAAAGATAAATATTACTAAAAATAACGCTTGTCTATATGTTTGACCTATAATGCCTTTTTTTTTCCGTTTTGCAACTTCCTTGATTTTTCCTGCTGAAAGATTTCGAATAAAAATTACAAAAGATATGAAAAAGAAAAAAGCAAAAACAAAGCATGCGAGTGGTAAATAACTCAAGTAAAGGGGAAGTCCAACTGCGTTGTTTAATTGAAAGGCACTAATGAAATCGGGTAAGATGACCCCTAAAACAATTAAATATATCATGAAAAAGAGATATATAATTGTTTTTGAAATATTGATACTTTTCTGATATTTGCTGCTAATGACCATATTTTTACTAATCCCTTACTTCTTTGGTTATTTATAATTTTAAATAAACACGTGCGATATATATTTTCTCATAAATTGATTGATAATGAGGTTCCCGTAATCTCGTGATAGAGATTTGAAAATAATTGTATGGTCGACTGGAAGTCTTCTTTATCCGGATCAATGCCACCATAAATTATACTTTCCACTTTTGAAACAAAAGGATACACGTTTTCTGGTTTTTGATTTAATTCATTTACACATGTAATCGCATATTCCCGAATCGTCTGATAAGGTAATCGGGGTTTATTGTATTTGCTTTTGATGAGATCATTATAAATGAGATAAATATAAGCAATGGCTTCTTTAGATCTCCCGGATTCAATTAGTATTTTTAAATTTTGAATTTTCTTTCTTATATCAAACGTGCTACCCGATATTTTTTTCTTTTTACCTCCGAATAATCCCATATTTTTACAACCTTTTTCTTTTATTTGATAATTTTTTTTCTGTTATTTAAAATTTTTTTTTACATGTCATCATTAATTTCGATTAAAAATTTAAAATAAAATCATATCCCGTTAATTCCAAATAGATTGGTCGAAATAAGTCGCAAATTCTATTGAATTCTTCCTCCGTAACCATAAAAGGTCTGTCATAAATCACTTTTTCTATATTTTGAATAAAGGGATATATGGTCATGGGATTTAGTTTGAAATCCTTAACGCAAATAATTGCGAAATCCCTAATTGTCTCCATTTCTCGCATAACCCTTCCAAATTTTCCCTTTATTAATTCCATGTATATTGCTTTAAATAAATACGTGATGGATTCTTCCATGCGACCGGAATCTTTTAAGATTTTGAAATTCTTTATTTTCGGAGCGAGAGGTATGTTAACAACAGAAGATTTCACGATAACTCTCCTGTAATAAAGATACCCTCCGATAACTAACGCCGCTCCTATTCCAATCATTATCGGAATGAAATATGTTAAGAACGTTTCAAAGGGAACCTCCTCTTCTGTAATAGTAACTTCAACGGGCTCACTTGTCGGCTCTGATTGAACTTCTATTATATTTTTTGATATAATATTTTTGCCTACAAGATTCACGACCTCCACTTGAAAAGCTCTCAAGCCCGTCCCATTCGGAATGGTATACCTGAGTGAAAACGTGCCATTCGAATCCGTTATCGTCGTGTCAATTAAATCACCGTCATAATAAACCCGAATTGTTCGATTATTTATTTTTAGCGAAGGATGCGTGGAAGACGTGATATATCCTCGCACTCGAACCTCATCCCCCTCATATATCGACTCATTGATATCCCAAAAAACCGAAATATTTGAAAACACGTTAATACTAATCATCGTTTCTGAATAGTTCACTTCCGGCGGTGACGAATAATTTAATTTTAAGTCTAATGTTCTCGCCTTTGATGATGGAACTATAAAAGGAGGAAAATTGCCTGCCTTATCTGTCAGAAATGACCCGCTGGCAATAATAGAAGCACCTTGATACCAATACCTGCTTACATTAGCATTTTTTATGGTTGTTCCGTTCTCATATCGTAAAGTTCCTGAAAGCGTGAAATTTTCTCCTGAAAGGAACGGAATTGTAGGCGTAGTTATTCCCTGAAAAACGGACGATGTATTAACGTAAATGATATAATGATGACGTATTAATACTTCTATATCATCAGTTACATTTACTTCAATTCTGTGGGGTACATTTACCGCAAGTGTATTTGGTATGGTAAAATTTATCTTGAAAACACCTCCACCTCCCGTTGTATTTTTAAATTCAGGGTATAGAATCCCATCAACCACAATAGATACATTTATTCCCTTTGTATCTTCTAAAGGTGGTATTGGATCATATATTATTCCTTCAATAGTGATGTTTGTTCCGGTATAATGACGAGTATTATTTATTTCATGATTTGTCAGATTAATAAAGTATTTTATCGCAGAAGGCCGAATGTAAGGCGAACCATCCTCATTAATATAATTACCATCATTTTTAGAATGTTCCCAATTTTTATCTTGAAAAATAGTTTCTAAACGATTATTCTCGTTTATAAAATATAATAAATTGAGAAATAAAAATAGGACTAAAAGGAAATATTTTATTTTATTCCAATGCATCCTTTTACGACCTATAATTTTCTTCATTTTTGCTTAATCGTGTTTTTTTGATTAATTAATCAAGTTTGGCGAGGAATTTCGAAATCAATAACCTCTTCTACATAGTAAAATTCAGGATCTCCAAAGCTATTTTTTGGATAAAAAGAGAGATAAATTTTTGTATTAGCGTCCCAATCTTCTGTAACTTTGAACAAAATCTCAAATGAACCATCAGCCAATGACAAACTTGAATTAGAACTAATTTCTCCTCCTGTAGCATTTTTAACAGTTGCGTTTATCCAAACACCATTAATTCCAGTACCATTATCCCACGTGACATTGCCGACAACATGACAAATATCATCAACTACATATAGTGTTGGAAAATACTCCGTGTAATAATAACCTTCTAAAGAGGTTCCTGCTGTAATATTGATGAAGAAACGCAATGTAGTGTTTAGCGTGCCGTGATACGAATTTAACACAACATAAGGTGCTAAATTGTAGCTACCATTAAATTCCAATTCTATATAATATTTACCTTGAGAGCAATTTCCTAAAATATTATTAATCGTGAAACTAAATGATCCATCAGTTGAAGTTGTTACCATATCGCTTCCGCTCATATCAAAATACGCAGAAGCATCGTTCATGTATTCATCGTAGAAGAAAATTCTAATGTTTAATGCGCGTGTTCCAGTTCCCGACTCCTTATCCTTAGTAACTCCCGAAACGACAAATCCTGTTGCATTTCTCTGATAATTAGTATTATTTATGTCCGGACTTAAAATAATATTAATTGTTTTATTTATGATGATATATGTTCTATTAGAATTGGTATATATTTGAGAAGCATCTTCATATTCAATTTTTATTTCATGTAAACCCCCATGTAAAAGTGATGTATCTATTAAAAAGGAATGTTTTCCGTTTTCTGAGCCTCCATACGTATAGGTGTCGAGTTGTTTACTATTATCAAAAACATCAATTATACTTACAGTTCCACCCGTAACAGGAACCCCACTTTGATTTATCCAGACCGTGAAGTTAGCAATTTCTCCAGAATATATATTAGGTGGATTAGAATCATCAAAAGAAGGGGGTTGATATCGATTATCTAATTTTAACATGATCATTATATCGCTAGGGTCCTCTACTTTTAATTCAAACAGCCCGGGAGCAGAGAAGGAAAAATTGCTCATGGCGGGTAAATAGAAATAATGAGGTTTACTTGACGTGCTATAATCAAACGTTCCATTAAACCAGACTTCTAAAGTATAATTTAACTGTAATGTCGTATCTTTTACCTGATAAGTTAAATCAATTTGACCATTATCCAAGTAAGTGCTTCCACTCACTAGGACCAGTTCACTACTATATTCTGTTAAACCATTGAACATGTGAACTGTAATGACTCCCTTATTAATCGGTAGATTATTCGCAGGGTCGATTAATGAACCTTGAATTGCAAAATTTCGCCCAATTGAACCGGTATTATTGATGATTCGTGGAGATGGACACGCTGTAAGGGAAATCTGGATCGGGGCATCCAAAATGAAATAGGAATAATTGTATTGAATGTTTCCTCCCATGGAATAATTTGCTTGAATCAAGTGGGGGCCAGCGATCGTGTTTAGGGTTGTTATATAGGTTAAATTTGCCCATCCATTAAATATTGGAGCATGTCCTATGTATGTTCCATTAGTTATATCATAAAATCCAACCAATTCTCCATCTTGAGCAAGAGTTTTTCCCCATAGGATGTAAACCGTGAGGTTAAGATGACCATTTCGATTAATCTTCGGATTCTCATAGTCATCTGCCGTAGTCCCGTTAATGTAAAAATTAAAAATAAAAACATTAGGATCTTCTATTTTTAATTCAGGAAATAATGAGACAGAATAATTAAAATCTTTCAAGTAGAAGGTATGAGGATAAGGATTCGATAAATCATTCGTAAAGTCAAACGTGCTATTAAAATCTAATCTTAATGTATAATTATCTAAGGGCGTATCAGATGCGACTCCAAAATCTATGTCATAATATCCATCTCCATCAATGTCTCTTAATTGGTCTATATCCTGAGGATTCAAATAGCTTGAATAGTCGGAGCCTAATAGAAACATCTTTAACGTGAGATAACCATAATAAACGGGATTTCCTTGGTCATCTTGGAGATTACATGCGATGTTAAAGGTGCTCCCTTGTCCCGTTCGATTTATCTCGGATGGATTTGGACCCACCACTCCAGCCATACTAATTGATTCATTTAAGATGAAATATGAGTAATTTTCCACATTTTTTACTTTCACATAAACTAAAGTAGGACCTGCTCTATGAGTGTTCCCTAAAGAATAATTCATGGTCGCAATCCCTTGAGAATTGGTCGTGTTTATACCGATCAACAAGTTTCCATTGGTATAATCATAGAATTCCACGGTTTCTCCCGCCAATGGCGTGTTATATTTTGTAGAGGATACATTCACTTTCATCAAAATTTCCTCATTTCTTCTCACACGTATTAAATTATCAGGATTAGGGGGGTTGGGATAATCTGTTGGGGTGTTATTTATGAATAAATCAACTTTACAATAGAGATATTCTGTAACATTAAGGAACATTCGATTACTGGAAGCACTCACTATGCCTTGGGCAAGTGGGACATAATTCCATGATCCATTGAAATCTACTCTAATTTCATAATAACCTGAGGGAACAACGGCATCGTTTAATGTTAAATCAAGGTCAAAATCACCATTCTCATTCGTGTTTGCCGAATCCGGGAAAAATGCATTAGGTATTTTTGTACTTGTCCCATTTTGGAAAAGAACGAAATTTACGGTAGCATTAGCCACTTTTCCATCATAAACGGGATCATAAACATAACCATTAACGTGAGTATTAAGATTTGACGTTGATATATTAATCTCTTGTGGATTGACACTTTGTAAATTAACAGATACATTTCCATATACAATATATTCAGTATAATTATAAGTCAGAGGGTTATATGTGGCAACAATAACGTTTGGACCAACCACGTGGGTATTATTTAATTTGATCGTGATTGAAGCAGTACCATTTTGATCGGTAATTGCCGTACCTAAAACTTGATCGGTATTTATATTGCGAAAAGTAATTTGCTTCCCATCTACTGAATCCGTTGCTGAGCTAAGGGTGGCGTTAATGGTAGCTAATTCATGTCGATAATAACTCGCTTGATCAGAACTCACGGTCATATTAAATTCTTCCAAGCTTGGAGGTGTACCAAGGTAGCTTTGAAAATACACGTCCATTTGAACCCATTGACCATCTCCATCTTGACTTGTGGGGACAAAAATCTCACCCCAGTTGTAAATGTTTCTATATTTTATAGGAATCCTATAAGTATCCTCTTCTTTAATATATTCTTGCGAGATATCTCTACTATGAAATCCATCCACGAATCTACTGGCTACTCCAAAAGCACGGCAAAAAACAACAAAAGCAGAGGCAAAATCTGACCAAACACCAACTTTAGTTTGGCAGAACCATTCTACAATATCTACTCCTTCAGGGGCGGATTGATAATCATCTGGATCTGATGGAAAAGAAAACTCATTTTGGAGATAATTTCGAATTTTATCGGCTACTATAAATGCATTATCACTATCTTCGATCACATGATCGTTTAAATATTTCCAATGGTTATAAAAATAGGGGTTATTTGCTTTGTACGTTTCTATAGATGGGGGTAAATTTAAGTATCTATCCTGTATATCGGATGGCGTGAAAGATTCATCCAAAGCAATTTGATCTATTTCAGAACCTTTTGGTAAAGTCGTTCCAAATAATTCATAATCCATGGTACTTTCGTTGGTACTAAAAAAATTAATTTCTAAAACAGTACTATTAAATTCATATTTATATAAGGTCGCAGACTGAGGATCTAAATCGGGGCCACTAATACTATTTTCCATTATGAACGGCGTGGGAAATAAGGAAGGTATTACGAACGAATTTGTACCGTCATTAGGATACAATAGCATCTTGATTCGATAAATATCTTCATCCGAATGGTATGTATTATAATCATCATACGAATAAAACTCATATGGATCTTTACTTGCGGTAGATCTCCATCCCGTACCGGTATACTCATCAAAACATTCATATTTCCATAAAATATCTTCCATTTTACCAAAATTGTCATAATCATACACGTAAAATACATCTTCATCGCTTAATAATAGAGCTAAAATCCCTGCCGCATATTGAGCTAAATCTAAATCGTCTATAGTACCATCAAACATTTCTGATATCATGTCTATTAAGTCATTTAACTGATCTTCTGTTAAATTAAGATCTTTGAAGAGCTCATATAAGAATGTCTCATTAAACGGAAATGGAGGTAGGATTAATTCAGCATCTTCATGTTCGACATTGGCTAATTCTTCACTTGGAGTCAATCTTTGCGTGCCAAATAGTTGACTTATAAAATAAGTAGAAAATGCAAAAGCTCCAATTAAAATTGAAGCTATGAATATTATGCTCAAAATTTTAGTTTTTGTTAATCCCGCTTGTAAAAGTTCTTTTCCTACTTCAGACATTAAAAAGAATATGAGAATTAATCTGTTTAAATAATTAAATTAATAATTAAAATTTTAATATAAATAATTTTGCTCTTTAATTAAAAGCATATGTATTTATTAAGATAAAACGCATGAATTCACGCCTTTAAATAACTTTAAAAAAGGCCATTTTAGAGCGTGAATTCATGAAATTTCTTATAGAATTAAAAACAATCCCAATAAGGAGATAAATTCTGCTTTAATGGTTTAATGACTTTTTGCTTCACGTGGGTTAAAATGTTGACATCGGAGCTTCTTGGCTCCTCTTTAATGAGATTTTCTTCATTTCCATTCAATACTTGTAGGCAATTGTACACGGCTTTTGCTTGTTTATCCACTTCATAACCTCCTTCTAATGTGATAAGAGTCCTCCCGCCACAATTTTTATCAGCAAAATCTTTTATTCTCTTCAGATATTCGGCGGGTGCTTGATACGTCCAACCCATATTAGTTAAGCGATCTGTATGATGCGTGTCAAAACCTGCCGAGATCAAAATGAATTCAGGTTTGAATTCATTTAAAACGGGCGAGACAATATTTTCAAAAAAAATAAGAATGACATCATCCGCTGCTCTCGGGGGCATGGGAAAGTTAATTATTTTTCCTTTTCCCTTTCCGGCTCCAATCTCATGTAAAAATCCCGTTCCAGGATAAAGTGTTCGCCCATCTTGATGAGAATCAAAAAAAACGACATTACCATGTTCAGATCCATTATAAAAAATATCTGCTGTTCCGTTTCCGGCATGACAATCCCAATCAATAATTGCTACTTTTTTTATATTTTTTTCCCGAAAAAGATATTCCGCTGTAATTGCGACATTATTGAAAATACAAAAACCTGCGCATCGATAGGCATTAGAATGATGACCTGGAGGCCTCACTAACGCAAAACAATTTTTAATTTCTCCTTCCAAAATTTTATCAACTGCTTCTAAATTACCACCAACACTATAGAGTGCCGCTTCATAGGTCTTTTCTGAAACTAAAGTATCCATGTCCAAGCTTTGAACATGTCCCGATACCTTACTTAATTCACTTAATTCTTTAACCTCTTTTATGAGTTCATCCGTGTGAACGTATTTAATTTGCTCCAACGTGGCTTTTCGAGGAGAAATACTTTTAAAATCTGGATTTTCGAGAACCTTCTCTTCTTTTAATAATCTCATGATTTCAATTAATCGGATATGAGATTCTACGTGGGTTCCAATGCGATGCTCAAGATAAATGGGATCATATACAATACCCGTTGTCATTTTTAACTCATTTAATTTAATGTGTGTTTACTTCTTCATATTAATGAATAAAATTTGGAATTACCATATTTAAACTTTTATTTTTAAATAAGTTTTGAGATTTTTTAATCCTTTCTTTTTGTTTCGTCATCTCCCCGTTTCCATGTTTTTTTAAGATAAAAAATAATTAGGAAGATTAGATTTTTACGATAATTTTAACAAAGTCTCTTTCTTCCGCTTTTAAATATTGGTTAAATCCTTCTTGAATCTCTTTTAAAGGGATAACTTTTGATATTAATTTCTCGGGATATACTTTTTTTTCTTTAAATAATTCAATTGCGGAAAGGACATTCTGACGATCGTGAGAGATGACTCCCTTTAATCCTATTTCCTTAGAATTAAACATGAAAATAGGTAATGACACATTACCTTTAAAAACGGACTCTAAAATGATGGTTCCCCCCTTTTTAATGAGCTTAATTGCCATTTCAATGGTGTTTTTATTATTAGCACTTAGAAAAATGAAGGTTGGTGCCCCATGCCTTTTTATGAATCGCTTAATTTTACTCAGCACGGGAGGAAATGCCTCATTAGCCCCCATTTCTTTAGCTTTTTCCCTTAAAAATTCATGAGGTTCAATAATACCAACATATTCGGGGTGTTTTTCATTAATGAGCGTATCTAATGTTGTTAATCCGATATTTCCTCCTCCAATGATCAAAATTCTTTCATTTTCTTGAATGTTTGAAAGCTTTAATGCCCTAATTGCTACTGCGTAGGATTCAATCAACGTGCATTCTTGAAGTGAAGCATTTTCGGGAACATGAAAAAGAAAATCTCGAGGAACTGAAACGTATTCAGCAAACGCGCCATCTACCATTATTCCTAATGCTTTTGTATCACCATATCCTTTCTTTCTTACAATGTTTATTCCAACTACACGATCTCCCTCGTGAAAATCTTTTAAATTCTCTCCTACCTTAATAATTTCTCCAGAAAATTCATGTCCCATGATTAATGGGACTTGGTATATCTTATATTTAAAATTCGATACATCAGTTCCGCAGATTCCACAATAATGTACTTTTACTAATGCGTCATCGGGGCCCGGAATTGGGTTAGGATAATCTTCGCGGTATGTTATTTTTTTTACATCTTCAAAAACAGCAGCTCTAATTCATATCACCTAGTTCAATTAAAATAATCTTAAATATTGATTAAATCTAATTTTGAGTAAACAAGGAAAAATAATAAAATTTTTCGTAATTAATAGTTTTTTTAAATCATCTCATTTTTTACAAGAATTATTTGAATATATCTTAATTTTCAAAAACGTATCATGAATTTTAAAAATTGTTTTGGAATCATTTCATGGTCAAGCTAATTATGGTTGATTTATCTCAAAAAAGTGATTTCGATTGAAAAAATCAAACAAGAAATTACGATTATTTTCTGGGTAGGCGCAAGGTATTCATCCTAAAAAGTGCGTTTAAAAATAAAGTGGGATTGGCTGCTAAAGACGATTCAAATCCCTCTATTTTATTCATTTCAAAATAGGAAGGGGCTGGGGTAAGGCATGTTTACTAATTTTTATAAATTAAAATCCAATTTTATCAAGGAGTTAGGCAATGAGATCATTGTATGGGAAACGTTGCTAATGAAAAATTAAAGAGGAATTGGCCCCTTCAGAATTAGACCAAGGTAATTAACTATTTTTTGAATGAATGAAATAAATTACATGTATAAATTACTAAATAAAAATTTTCAATGAATTCAATAAAATGATGCCACGAGAAGAAGAACACATAAAAGGAGGGGGAAAGATTCGCTCCATCATTTTAGGGTTAAACGATGGATTGATCTCAACCTTTACTCTTTTAGCTGGTGTTGCCGCAGCAACAATAGAAGCAACGGGAGGTGTTTCTATCGTAATTTTAACAGGAATTGCTGCGATGGTCTCGGGAGCGATTAGTATGGGATTGGGTGAATATATTTCTTCTAAATCTGAATTTAAATACATTCAAAATGAAATTAAAAAAGAAAAAGCTGAGATAGAACTCTTTCCCGAAGAAGAAAAAGAAGAGGTTAAAGAAATTTTTAGACAAATGCATATAAATGGAGAGGTTTTAGATGCGTGCGTGGAAAGCATAACATCTGATAAAGATACATGGGTGGAATTTCTTTTAAGAAATGAATTAGGATTAGAAGAACCGGAAAGACCTCTCATAGGAGCATTATTGACATTTTTTTCCTTTATCTTGGGCGCTTTTATCCCTTTAGCACCTTATTTTTTAAATTTAGGTTTTGTTTCTATGATCATTTCAGCGATTATTTCATTTTCAATGTTGACTATTGTTGGAGGCATTAAAACAAAGATTACGGGGGAGTCGATCCTAAAAGGAGCTTTAGAGATGCTAATTATCGGAATAATTGCGTTTATTGCTTCTTTTACGATTGGAACCTATTTAGAACCAGACATTTAAGCATTTTCAAATTTTTTTAACAATTTAAATTTTTCTACTTTTAAATCGGTTCAATTTTAATATTTCCCGATTTTTCTATGATCCCTATCACCGTAGAATTCTTTTTTGAGAAATAAGAATGGGAAGAAAAAATGCTTATTAATTTACCATCAAAAAATTCTTTAAAGCCATTTTTGAATTTTTCATGAGAACGGATAATATATCTTATGGAATTTAGAGTAATGAAATTCATAAATGCTGTTTTCCCGAATTTTTTTATTCCGACACCTCGTGAATTCCTTTTAAACATCCCTCCTCTCTCATGGGGATCATTCCAGAGAAGCTGTTTTGTCATGGAATCTTTTATCGTGATTTGATTTTTCGGAAAAGAATTAATCACGTTGATATCTTCTAATCCCTCAGGAATTCCTCCATGAATGCAAAAAATTCTATTCCATGTGATAGCGGCTAACGGTAATTTAGAAAATGCTTTATTATATTTATTAAAAATTTCCTTATGATGGTCATTAAATTTATGCCGCAATTCATCGTAAAAACCATATTGCCTATTTATGGTTCTATCCTCATGATTTCCTCTAATTAGTATTATTTTTGATGGGAAATGGGTTTTATAATAAAATAAGGTATTAATGACTTCTACTTGTTTAGCTCCTCTATCTACATAATCTCCAAGAAATAATAAATAATCAAATTTTTCTTTAAAAAATTTCTCCAAAATTTTTTCAAGAGTTTCTAAATCTCCATGCAAATCTCCCACAATTAATATTTTTCCTTTTGGAATGTAAATTAAATGATTTTCTTTCTCCAATAAATGATCTACTGAATCTATTAATGAAAAGTAATCCTCTAAGGTATATTGTTCAAAAATTTTTAGAGAAATAACGGACATTATTATATGAATTTTTAATACTCATGAATAAATAAAATTAATTAAATGAAACCATTAGGAGCTTTTTTATTTTTTTAAAACCATTAAGAGGTAAAAGGGCTCTTGAACGTTAAAAATTTGTCGGTCCTTGAAAACATGTTTAATTGGCTGATGCTTGAAGAATTATCGAATGATCAATTCAATCTAATCTCCAAAAAATTAAATTACCCGCTTGAAAATAATTTTTACTTTAAATGCACGTGGAGTTATTATAAAAAATGTACATTTTTTTCTCTTAATAATACTCCGTTGCTATTTTTAAAATATGTGAGAGATAATTTTTTCTTTGAATTGTTTGGGATTCATTTAACTTCTAAAATTTTTGATTATCAATTAGGGTTTTCTAATTATGTTGGGGGATTATTAGGAAAAAAAAAGAAAGCAATTCCATATATTTTAACCACCTACGAGCGGGGTGAAAGCATCAAACATCATAATATCAATGATTATAAATTTGCTTTGGGAAAGCTTTGCTATTTACATGAACTTTTGTGCTTATATGATGTGTATGATCGCCATTTACTCATTAAAAATAAGAACACGATTTGTAGGATTGATTTCGGACGATCTTTTGAAAACTTACATAAAAAATATTTGGGTTTTTCTGACTATTTAAAATCGAAAAAATTGGATTATAATGATGTAGAATTTCAAAAAGGGTATTTTATAGAAAAAAGGGTAATTTTGAATAATGTAATTTCACGAAAGGAAGAATTTATCCAATTCATTAGAAATATTAAAAATTTAAAAATAGATTATGAGCTGATTCATTTTGAACCCGATAAATTTCATGAACAATTAATTCACTATTGGTATCGAATTGGGTTTTTGAAAGATGTCGGAATTTCCCTTGATACATTTAAATAAAACATCTCAGATCTCCTTAAAAAATTTCTTGTCATGCTCACATATGGGACATCTTGAAGGAGGACGCTGAAATTCGACATTTCCACAAATTTGGCAAACAAAAATCTTTTGAGTTTTAATGTTTTTCTTATCAATGTTTTTTAAACATTTTTTAAAGATTTTCGCATGGATTCTTTCTGCTTTCTTAGCTAAATTAAAAGTAAGTTCTGCAACGTCATTTTCATTTGCTATAGCCTTTTCAATGAATTCTTTATACATCTTTTTTGTTTCATATAATTCCCCTTCAATTGCTTGCCGAAGATTCTCTCTCGTCGTTTTTACTGCGTTTTGAATTTCATTCTCATCGATTGTAATTATATCTTCTAATTTATATTCTCTTTTAGTAATCACTGAAAGAGCCCTTAGATGATTCTTTATGTGAATTTCTTCAGCAAACGATATAGAATGGAAAATTTTACTAATGAAAAAAAATCCATCTTCTTCGGCTTTTTTTGAGAAACTTTCATACAAACGTTTTGCCTTACTTTCTCCTCGAATGGCTTCTTTTAAATTGTTTATTACGATTGACATGGTTAAGTAAAAAAATGCAATAAAAATCTTAAGGTCTTTTTATTCCAAATTTTATTTTAATGTGTTTATTATAAATTAGATGATTAAATATTCTAACTCTTTTAAACAATAATAAGAGTAATAAAACTCTAATCTTCTTAAATTTTTATGCCTCTAAAATAACAAGGTTTAAATTTAAGTCTCCTTACGAGTGAATTTTATTTGATTGGGTTTTGGTTCATATAGAGTCCCTTCTCGTATGGCTTCTTGAATCGCATTTTTAATAAATTCCTTGTCTAAATCTCCTTCTAGTTCTAGGATTTGAATTACACTATCCTTGTCTAACGCTTTCCATTCATTTTCTTCAGCAATCTCTTTTAATCGATCCATAAATCTAGATAATTTATTTAGTTTTGTTCTTGGTTGGCCTGCCAAGATCATGTCTATGTCAAATTTTCCCGTTTCTTTATCATATCCCGTATCTTTTAAATATCGCTTAAATAATTTAATTATCTCCTCCACATCCTCTTTTAGGACTTTATCTCTCAATGCCATTTTTGCATGAGCTTCACTCATCCTTATTAAAGCGTCCAGATTTCTTGCCAATATGGAGACCACCCCATCTTCATTATCATACTGTCCTCTTAATTCTAAATAAAATTCTTTAATTTTTTCTTTAGCTTCTTCCGATAAAATAGGATTACATGTTCTTTTTGCATGTTTTATGTATTTTTTGAGTAATTCAGGGGCAATGGGCGCAACGCGTTGTTGTCCATTACTGTCATCATCTTGTTCCTCGTTCTCTTTTAACGTAGCATTTTTCAAGATGAATTCTGCCATTTGTGCATCTTTTGCAGGATCTGGACGATCTATTACTTTAAAAATTAAATCGAATCTACTTAATAAAGAAGGGGGCATGTTAACGTTTTCTGCAAATGTCTTATAGGTATTAAAACGACCTGATTTTGGATTTGCAGCCGCTATTATGGCCGTTTGTGATTTCAAAGTGGCAACGATTCCGGCCTTAGCAATACTAACCGTATTATGTAAAATAACTCCTTGACTAATGAAGGTGTGATTTGGTTCAATCGTAATATCATAAACCCAAGGAGTATAATACTCTCCTCTATTTTTAATAATTTCAATTTTTTTTATTCTATCCCAAAAAATCATTGAATTTTCAATTAATTCTAACGAAGTTATTTCTTTATTGCTTGATTTATTTTTTTTTCTAACCGAAGATCTAATTTTTTGCTCAATCTTTTTCATTAAAGTAGCAGGGAAGAGATCATGATGATGATTTTTCAATTTATAGGGTCTAAATAAATTGAGAGCCTTTTCATATCGTGGATCATCCTTTTCAAAAATTTCATTAAAAAATAATATTAGTGATTGGCCTCTAATATAAACTTTATAGGAATTGTTATGGTTATCTAAAATAATACGAGATTGAATTCCTAATTTTAATAATAAATCCTGATAATCATGACTTAATCCTTTAGATGCCGTTCTAAAACATATAGCATTGGATTCCACATTACCATCACCTTTAAAAGCACCTTTAAGAAATTCTCTTGCAATTGCTTTACTCCCGCCTAGGATTTTTGAAGGTATTCTTTTCTTTTTTGATATTTCCATTATTTCTGGGAAATTAATTTTCATCCATTTATAGAATTCAATTGAAAAATATCTTAAAGTTGAGACTCCGTCTTTAATTTGAATACATGCCGTAAGACCAAACAATTTTTTCATTAAATTTTTAAATTCATCGAGTAAAACTGTTTCTTTATTAGAAAAACTAATTTCTGCTCCCGATTCACGATGACTATATCCCTCACTAATAAGAAAACCAAGCAATCTGCATAATTCTAAATTCAATTCTTTTGGAAATTTTGTTTTTTTTGAGAGCGGATGTGGTTTGTCTTTGTTTTCCATTAATAATATTGCCTCATGAGAATTGGGAAGATGCTTAGGAATAGGAATAAAATCATTAATCTTGCATGCTTGAGCGTCAATACACCTTAATTTACCTTTTCGAAATACGTAAAGAGGATGTTCAGGAGTGACCACGATTGATCTTCCATTTGTAAATGTAATCCTATAAAAACGATCTGGTGCGACATGTCTACTAACACGATTTACATTAGTTTTATATATTGTTTTAAAATCAGTGGAATATAATTCTAAGTTTCTGAAAGGTAAGATCTCACAATTTATCCCTCGGTTGATGGCATCCGAATGTTTATCCATTAACTCATCAATAAATTTACCAATTTTAATCCGCCTTCCATCAGTTGCCAAAATTTCAGTATCATAATGATAAGATTGTTGTTCCATGCCCTCGTGTAGAGCTGACCTATCTGCTGCATTCATTTTATCAAACTCATCTATTGCAGCAATGCCTCCATTTGCTAATACAATCGCTCCCGCCTCCAAACTCATTTGTCCCGTTTCAGGATCTTTTATTACTGCAGCCGTCAGTCCAACCGCACTTGACCCCTTTCCCGATGTATAAAGTCCTCTAGGAGATACCTCCACCACACTTTTTAAAACTTCACTTTTTCCCGTGCCTGGATCTCCAACGAAAAGCACGTGAATATCGCCTCTTTTATATCCTCCTCCGGGATTTTTTTTCCTTGTCCCTCCGAATAAACTTAAAGCGCATGCCATTTTTAAATCATCTCTCCCGTATATGGAAGGGGCTATGGAACGAGCAATTTTTTTTTGAATGAAGGGTTCCTTTGCTAGTTTTTCAATTGTTTTTAATTCTTCTTTTGTGATATCTATAAATTCTTCACTCTTATCCTCCGAATCGATGTAATTTACTTCTAAAAACGTTTTAAAAAGATTACTATTATTGCTGTTTATAGGATTAGCTAAAACTGATCGAAAAATACCCATTAATTTAACTCGATCCCCGGGTTTTACATAATCCACTAAATCATAGGTCAATATTGCTTGAATGGAACGTGGTATTCTCCCCGAAGGTAAATCTTCCGGCATTTCTTGAATGGTTATACTCTGCCAATCAATAAATTCTGATCTTTTAGAGATTAACCTGAAGTCTGAATGAGCTTTTGCCTTGCATGTTTTATTTGGACAAAATCGGGGCCATTTTATTTTCGAAGTCAATTGGATGACTTCAAAATGAGCCCCACATATAATGCATTCAAAGGTAGCTTTAATCAATTTTGGTCTAATAGGAGAACTCCTAACGGTAATTCCTTTTATCCATACCAATTTATCAATGTCAACAGCTCTTAAATTTCGAATAGATCTTGTTAAGGGACTTTTATCATCTTTAGTGTTAAAGCGCACGAAATAATCCTTGTATGGCAACGATGCCCCAGACCAAAATTTTAACAAATTTTTAAAAGCTTCTATAGCATCATCTAAGAGCGCTTCAGGATCCTCTTTTACCATTTCAGCAATTTGAGGATCATATGATAACAAATCCTCATATAAGACAATTAAAACATTACCACTCTTGGAAGCGATATTTTTAATTTGCTCTTGGTATTTATACACTCCAGGTTTATCTTGAAATAAGCGATAAAAATCTTCAAATCGCTGTATTTTGTGAATGGGTTTATTTGGACTTGACAATGGTGAGGTCAGCGTTTATCACCACTTTTTTTCTCTATATTACCAAAATTATTTTTGATTTCTTTTAATACTGCTTATTAAGCAATAATTTATCAAAGAGATAACAATGAAATATATTAAAAAAAGAGAGTGAGAAGATTTATCAAAAATTCAATTAAGAAAATTAAATAATAGTCATCTCTTTAAATAGTTTTTAATTCTTGAAAGACTTTACAAATAACGGGATCTTGGCTCATTTCACATCGAATTTTTAATACTGAAATTACGCGTTTCTTAATTTTTTCTTCTTCATACTTAGTAGTTCTTCTCAAAATTAGTGCAATTGATCTTTGAGTTTCTATGGATGTTTCTTCACTTAGATTTTTCAATAGTTTTGATAATATTTCTGAGAGACCAATTTTTTCAATAATTTCGACCATGGTTGAGACCATCTTGAATCTAACAGAGTCAGATTCATCTCCTAAAAGCATGATTATTTTATCAAAAATTCTATCTATATTGTTAAAGCTATATATTTTTAATAATCCAACGGATCCTTCCCTTACTTTCGGGTCCTCGCTATTTAAATTGGAAACAACCTTTTCAAAAGGTATGTTGGAGGCTGATACTTCTGGAATGTTTGCCAATACATTCATGGTGGTTCTCCTGACCCAATTCTCAGGATCATCCAATAAAGTGACGAGATTTTCGATGATTAATGTCTTATCTTTAACATTTCGAGCTAATTTGCCTAAACTGGAAACCGCAGCTACTCTGACCATCCATTCTCCATCTTTTAATGCTTTTTGTAGCAACATTTTTTGTATTTCTTCGGGATATAAAGCACCCATGTACCCAAAAATTTTTGTAGCGGCTTCTCTAACTAAGGGTTCCTCATCTTCAAGAAGTGTTTGAATGGAACTCAATGAAACTATCTTAGGGGTGTCTTTAATTATCTCTAATAGTGCTTTTGATAATGAAATTCTTACAGAAGGATCTTGAGTATCAAGGATTTTAAAAATTTCGCTTAATGATGATTTAATTTTAAGAGGATGTTTTTTAACAAGGTCTAATAAAAATTTTGAACTTTGTCTTTTTATCCGAGTATTCACCTTTCTTTTAAAAACAGATAAAATCGGAGACAATTCAATCATATCAGTATGATCATCTAGTAATCCTTCCAATGATAATAATGCATTCAAAACAATGTCTTCATTATCAGATTTCAAATATCTTAGTAAAATTGGAATGTTTTTCTCTGGATCTTTCTTTGCTATTTGAATGAGCGTTGTTGAAATGATTCCTTTTGAAAGAAATTTATAATCATCAGGTATTTTAATTAAATTATCTAAAATTAAATTTGGATTGGTATCATATTTAGATATTAAAATTCGGGAAATCGTGTTTTTTAGCTGGATATCGTCAAATTTTATAAATGTTAAAAATATTAAGAGAACTTTTTCGGGATCTCGATCCCAAATTTTTCCTAATAGAGAAAGAATGCTATTTAATGCCTCAATATTGGTTGGATCAATTCTATTAATTATAACATTTAGATCAAAGGTTTTAGGATCTTCCATGAATATTTTTTCTAATATTTTTACGGAAGCTCTTCTTACTTCTTCATTAGGATCAGTTAATCCTTCTATAAAGGGACCGAGGGGGATTCCTAATTCCAATGGCTTTTCTCTGCTTGCAAAAAAATTAAAAGTTGCGGCCCGGACCTCTCCAGAAGGATCATTTAAAAGAGGTAATATTCTTGAGTGAATATAAGGGTTTAGTTTTTCTTTTTCGATTATTTGCAGAACCCTTATAGCTTGCGCCCTAATTTTCTTATTTGGATGGTGGATCTTCTCAATTATCAAGGAGATATTTATTTTTTGAGAGCTTTTTCCGATTAATTTAAGCGCTTCTAATTGTACTTGAAAATTTGCGTGGTATAACAGCTCATCCATATTTAAATAAGAAATTAAAGCGTTGTTTTCAAAACCTAGCTTAGATATTAATTTTAAACCTAAGAATTTTAATCTCCACTCTGAATCGTAAATTAAATTCAAGATATCCTCAATAGGAATCTTATTAATATATTTATTTTCCATTTTAAGAAGCAAATGTATCAAGGGGATACTCTTGTCTAAATTAGGAGAGTGCATGGATTCAATAATCCATGATAAAATGGTTTCTGGGTTTTTTTCTTTTAAATCATCAAGAATTTCAATACAAGTCCTTCTTAAAAGGCTATTCGAATCAGAAATTCCATCTAAAAGAGGGAATTTAAATTTTGGGTTATTAATATCAAGCTCAGATTTTAAAGGAATCCTTTCAAACATTAAAACCAGATGTTCTCTTGCATGTTCCCGTATTCTAATATTTTTATTTTTCATTAAATTGAACAATGGAAGAGGATCAAAATTTTGGCTACTTTCTGTTATTTTTGAATACCTGATATTTTGTATGTACTCATCATTTAAAGCTAAAAAATAATAGGTAGTTATGATTAATAAAACAACTTCTTCTATAATGGCTGCCCACGCGAATGATTTATAATTCGGTGTAATCTCACTCGTTAGAGATGTAAGAGAAAAAACAAATTCAAGTTTATCCGGATTTACTAATAAAAAATTTACTAAAACATTAATCCCAATTGCTGTCATCAAGTATGCCGCAAATAGAAGATGATACCCTTTAGACTGCACTTGTCTTCCAAAATACCTGGTAAAATATCCTGATATTCCTAAAAATAAAGTGATAAAAACAAAATAAGATGACATGGTAGAAAAAGCTAAAGTTCCCGTGAAAAAAAATACAATTGTTTGAATCATTGAAATCCACGCCCATATATATACAAAAATCATTAGACCAAAAATAATATAAGGGGCAGGATTCATTGCAAATTCATTAAAAGCACGTTTTCTATCTTCAAAATGCAAAAATATTGATCTTCTCATGTCGGGAATGTGATAAAATACATCAGAAATTCCGGCTATGTATCCTTTCGAGCCAAAATATGTTAGAATAATTAAAGGATAAATTAGGACCCAAGAAATATAACTAATGATTAAAGGTACACCTATTAACGTAAGAATCATGATAGGGGCTATAATCGCTCCTAGATACAACAATACTGAAATAATTATTCTTACCACGTGATTTTCCTTCAAATTAATTATCTTGTCCTCAATAAATTCATGGATCGGAGTGAAACCTCTTTCTGTTCTTTTATTTAATGCCATGAATAAAAAATCCATTAAGGGATAGATTGATATATAACCTAAACAAGCAAAAAATGGAATTAAAAAAAATAAAGGATTAAACGTGGGAGGAGGTGTTTCACTAGTCTCCCAAAAATCTGGTGTTTCAATCGTGAAAATTATTGCCATCCCAATTACGACACTTGCTCCCATGGCAAAAAATATAGCATAAATAAAGCAAAATAACCGATCTTTTAAAGTAAACTCGCCTTTTTTAATTAAATTAACTTGTCTATAGATTATTATAAACCCAAAAATTGAAAAACCAATAAAAATAAGCACGAAAACGAGTTCTAACATCATATATTTTCCTTTTAAAAAATTTTTTAACGCATAAAAAAGATTAATTTATTAATAGATAATGAGCATTATCAATTAAATAAAATCTCTCTAATTTTAATAACCCGTCCAGAATAATTCATGAATTTAATTTCTCAAAATCTAATTAACTCTTTAAGACGTATTAATTTAATCTTTCAGCATGAAATAATTCAAACTTATTGTGTAAAAGATTATAACGGATTTGAATTATTAGGATATTCTTTTCCAAAATTTAAAAACAACAATAAATATAATCTGCCGTTTTTCCTAGCACTTCCTCTTATTGAAAAGAATATTTTAAGCGTGTCTCCTGCGGATAAATGCGATCACCTTGATGTACAAAGGCATGCTTTTAATGAAAAAAATGAACAACAACTAGCTAATCCAGAACAGGAATTCCTCTTAAATAAAATTAAAGAATTTAAAACAATTATGAAAAATGACGTGGATAAAGGTATTAAAACTAATTTAGCAATGGATAATTTTAATTCTTATTATTCGAATTTAATTGATACAAGATTATTAAAAATTCTAAAATTGGCAATTTCTGAATTTTCTTTGGAAGAAGAGAAAAAATTAACCACTTCAGAAAGGATTCTCATAAAAATGCTCTCTAATTTAATAAAAACGTGGAGAAACTTTTTCCTTGAAAAGAATCCTATATCTGCGGATTAGAATACGCCAAAAAACCTTAAACATTCTAATTCATGACCTTGCGAAAAGGATCTGTATTTCAAGAAATCATGTATCTAAGTTTAATTTCACGCTACCATACTTTTCAAAATAGTTTTTTATCTCTTGGATGAGGGATTTTTTAAGTTGAAATTTTTTTATTGCACGAGGTAGGATATCGATAGCATTGCTCATGGAATGGAATTTAATATTTAAATCTTTTATAATGTCTGCAATATTCTTACCATCTGCCCTTAATTCATTTCGATTGGATAAGCAGATAATCGCACCTATATTTATATTCATACTTTTCATGATTTTTACTGTATTTAATAAGGATTCTCCAGTAGTGATAGTATCTTCTAATATAACAACTTTCCCTCGCGGTTTTCCTAAAAAATATTTATCTTTTGGATCTCCATGATCTTTTGGTAATGCTCTCCCCATGGATAACACAAAATCGCCTTTTTTTAACCTATCATGACATTTAGCCCACTTGTATTGAGTTATAATCCCTAATTTTGTTGCTCCTTCGGGCACGCCATAAAATGTATCCGGATCTAGATTAAAATCGTCTACATAATCCAAAATAAAATCTGTTAATTTTTCTAATAAAAAGACATCTTCTGAAATATTTCTCCAATTAATATACCAATATGAAAGTCTTCCCGATTTTAGGGTGAAAGGGGTATCAACAAATTCGAGAACATTATTATCTAAAATGAATTCAATGAATTTTTCTTCCTTCCACACCATGAATATTTAACCCTTTTTTAATAATAAATACTCTTTTCTGTATTTTGCGTATTCTTCGGCAGTTATTTTCCCTTGTAAAAATAAATTCTCTTTTTCTTGCATTAATTTTCTTTTTTCAGCTAATAGCTTATTTTTTTCCGCTCGAGCAAAACTTTCAGAAATAGATTTAGCTAATTTAACGATTTGTTTATTTTTTTTTTTCAATAAATCATCTAAATAAGGGCGCATGGGTTTTACCATTTCCAAGTTTTTTTGAGCCAATTCTTTTAATCTCTCAAGCGCCATGATGATTTCTTCTTCCTTTTCTTCCTTTAACAAAGAGATTAATCTTGGCATGGCTATATCTCTTAAAATTTCATCTAAATATTTCGAAACTTCTTTTTTTACCTTAGGATCGTCATAAGTATTTACCTTTTTTTCCCGCATGTATTCAACAAAAATTAATGGCAATTCCACGGGCCAATCCTTCATCTTTTCTTTATCGATAACTTGTACAATTCCCCCATCCTTTTTATTAAAAATTCTCAAATCCAATCACCTGTAGTTAATTTTTCTGGAAGATATTGATCAGTTAGAAATTCAAAGCCATGAGAAGATAACGCTTGAATTTCAGCTTTAATTTTCAATCTCAATGCCAATTGGAGGTCTTTTTCCCATTCTTTATTTTTTTTCACAAAGCTTTCATTTAATAGTTCCTTAGTTCTTTTTAAATCCATTTTATTCATGGGCAATCTGCAATCATTTGGGATGTGATATTTATCCAAATCTCTCGTTAAAACACCTAATAGTTTTATATTTGGTGTTGCTAAAAAAGGTGATTCATAGCTCAACCGTTTCGATCCTCTTAAATATACAGAATGAATATAATGTCCATACGGATCGCTATCAACTAAACTAAAAACGGGTAATTTAAGTTCCTTACTTAATCTTTTTAAAAACATTCTAGTAGCAATATCAGCGGCTCCTTTAGCTGTTAAAATAATACAAGGATATTGCTTCCAAAATCTTGCTTCTGATAAACGAATCATGGCTGCATCTTTTTCTACTACTAGAATAAATTCGGCATCAGACTCTAAAATCTCTATATTGTCAAGCATGGGACTTATCGTCCATCCACCGCTCCCCAATCCTTCGAGATCAATTATGTCATTTCTATCTCTAATCCGCAATCTCCCGATACAAGAACCTTTAGCAGAAGCAACGATATGCGTTGAATTTCTAGTGGTATATAACATGGTTGCTACATCTTCTATACATTTATCACTATTCTTTTGGTCTCCAAATAACTTTACATCATTGTAAAAAATCTCTCGTTTTGTAGCATGAATATTTTTTAACAGTAATTCATTAATTATTTCCAATACCCGAACTAATCTAGTGAAGTCTGCCACGCTGGTTAAGGAATGAAATTGTTTTTCCATAATTTGTTCACCAAGGAGCAATAAATCATTTTCTTCATCCCATATAATATTTGAACTACTTCTTGATGGTAGCTTAATAGAAGGCTTTCCTGATTTGTACACTTTTTCAATGATTTCATCGACAACATTATATATTCTAGATAATACTTGCTTTCTATCTAGATCTTCTATTCGGATTGTTCCTTCAGGAAGAGATAATGATTTCCCTTCTTCGTGTTTATGTTTTTCCAGATAACTTTTTATTAATTCTTTAGCAGCTTTTAAATTCCACTCTTTTACTTTTTTTTTACTCATTTTTAATTAATCACCCTCCTCCAAGGCAATCATTTTAATCTCCAATGCGTTTTTCCAGTTTTGATGTCCATTTCGACTATTCCTTTTCTTTCCAATTCTTTCAATTTAACTGTTAAATATCGAGCATCCAACATGTCCTTAATTTTTAATTTAAAAATTAAATGTTTTATAGTTTGCCACTCATCGGTTAAAACCTCTAAAATTCTATCCGTAGTTATTATTGGCAATTCCATTTGCTTAGGTTTGGGTAATTTCTTTTTAGTTTTCTCCTTAACTTTAACTTTCTTTAATGAAGTTTCCGGTAAAATTTGTTTTGTTTCCTCTTTAGTTTTTGTTTTAACTTTTTCAATTTCTTTTTCTTCCACTAAAGGCGTTTCAACAAGTGCTTCTTCTTTGTAGATTTCTTTCTTTATTATTTTTATAATTTCACTCTTTTTTACCTTAGAAGGTATTTTAATATCATTTTTCTTGGCTAAGCTTCTTAATTGTTTAATAGTCAATTTATTTAGGTCTTTCGGAATGTCTTTTATCAATGGTTTCTTCTCTAATTCCTTCTTTTTCGATGGCTTTTCGCCTTTTTCTTTAAGGGATATTTCCCTCTTTTTTTCTAAATCTTTTGGTTTCTCTAATTTTTTCTCTTCTTTAGGTTTAATTATCAATTTAGGCGCGATTTGAAGGGGCGTCTTTTTTGTAATTGAAGTTCTAATTAACATCTCTAACTCTTCTTTTTTCAAACTATCTTTAAATTTACTTCCTTCTTTAGCAATGTTATAGAGACTATTAACAAATTTCGGGATATATTTTTCTATTAAATTCGCTCTTTTTTCTCTTTTAGTAATCGCAATTCTTCTATTGAGATATACTCTTAATCTTCTTCCGATGGCTTCTAAACAATATTTTATCTCTTTTATTAAATTCTCATCATCGGCAAGAGCATTTTTAGATTGGGATTTAAACATTAAATGAACATATGGTCCTGAAACATTTACTAAAAGTTTAATTGGTCCTTTAGGTAAGTTATTATCGTAAGTATCTAATTTATAATTCTTCCAGTTTACGGATTGTACTGCTTTTGTAATGGCACAATCGGCACTATCTCTTAGTTTTGGCGTTCTATTTACAAATCGAGATAAAACATCTCTGGAGCGTTTTGGGATTTCTAATCTATTTGAATATGCCAAAACGGCTTCGACAACGTAGGCTAAACCTTTGCCGCTAGTGGGACGTCTTGTTTCAGCAGCAACAAAATCGTCATCTTTACTAAATGTTTCTAAAAAATATTCAAAAATCTCTTCATACGATTCTTTAGATTCTGTCTCTTCTAAAGACACAATATCTTCAATGGTTTGAATTACTCTCTCTTTCGATGTTTTTGTTGTATTAATGTAAATACTTGCTAAAATTTGCGAATTTAATTGAATGAGTTCATTTTCTTCCACCGTGATTTGAGAAAAAGGATTAGGATTATTTTTTACGTTATTTCCCGCAAGTAGTTTTCGTTTTTCTTCAAGCAATTGTTCTCGGAACTCTTTTAATGTATCAACGGGCGTGTCAAAATCATCAAGATTTTCAGAAATTTTCAGTCCTAATTCTTTTATCATTGTATTTTCTAAAGTAGTTTCTTCTACGGGGATCACAGTATCTGTGGGAGGTGCCATGTAATTAATTGATTTAAAAGCTAAAAATAAGGAATCAAATTGATTTTTGGTCAAATTAGATGGTTTGGTTTTTGATATTTGAACCTCATTAATTAAATCTTCAAAATCTTCTCTTTTTTTAAATTTTTTTAACTCAATCAGTCCTTCTTTTGAAGATATTAAAAGCTCATGTAATTTATTTTTAATATCTTCTTTATTTTTCCTAAGTGTTTTAATTTTTTTCTTTAATTGATCTATTTCTTTTTTATAAACCTTAATTTCTTTTTTAATTTCACTCTTTTCTATTTTATCATTTAATTTTTTAATCTCTTTTACTATTTTTTTATTTTTTTTTAATTGTTGATCATATTCTCCTATTAATTTCCAATATTTATTTAATAATTCCTCCGAGGTTAATTGATATATAACAAGCTTATCTCGAGGTTTAGTTGATTTACCATATATTCGCTTTTCTTTACGAGCAAAATAGATGCTATCAGTAGATTTTGAACCCTTTGTTAAAAAACCATCTTTTAAAATTAATATATTGAGTTTATCTTGGAGATCTTTTTCTGCTAAATCAATTATTTTATCGGCGACCTTTTGACTTATCCTCACAAAATTATCCTTCAAAAATGAAGTAAGAGTTTTATAACTTTCCGATTTTGACAAAAGATCTTGAAGATCGCCGATATTAGTAGAAGCAGGATGTGGTTTAGCATATTTAGGTTCCTCGGGAAAACTTAATGCTAATCGTGGGTATTTTTCTTCTTTACCATAAGGATCAATGTAAATTATTGTGATGTGACTATTTAGCATGGCAGTTTCTCTTATGTAAGTGTCTACATATCCCCGTATATATTTCGTGTTCAAATAATTTAATTTTATATATGTACCATGGAGGAATGGGCTGTCTATATCTGTAGGGTGAATCACGTATCTTTTTTTATTTTTAGAAGTAGTAAAAAACTCAGTTACGGTTGCATAAACGTTTTCTGCGCTTTTTGATACACAGATAATTGGTTTTCCTGTAGTATTTTGTGCGTCGCTGAAGGCACTGGGTGCTCCAAATCCTTGACTTCCTCTTGTTTGTTTTAATTGGGTGCTTTTTGAAGACGCTAAATATTGACCGAATTTCTTAATATCACCCCTATTCATTCCAATTCCATTATCAAAAATTTCAAAAGTATAACTCATAACATTTTTCTGATTTAATTCTGCAGTTAAATAAGTAGAGGCTTCTGCCTCTCTTAGTCTAATTATTACTAAAGGTTCTGTATCAATGATTTTTTCAACGGGTTTTAAAAGTTCTGTCATGTCTTCAATGATATTCATTACTTCTTCTTCAATTTCTATCTTCTTCTTATCTTTTAATTCTACAGCCCCTTCCTCTTTTTCCTCCTTTAAAATTTTAGAATCTTTTTGCTTAGTTAACTCAACCCCATTTTCAAGTTCTTTTTTGAGAATTTCTTTAGCATTGTATTCGAGCCTTTGAGCATCCCGTTTTTCCATCTCATCCTCTATCAATGAGATATTTTCTAAGGATAATTCTTGATCTAAGGAGAATTTTATTTTGGAATCGGGTTTCTTTAACTCTTGCCATTGAAACTCCTCGATTGCATCTAAAGCATTATCTAAAAATTCAGCACAGTATTGCACGTGCTTCCAATAACCAAATTCAAACCCGACTAATTGGGTCCTCTTGCGCATAAACTGTGCAATCGTTCCTTGTTTAATTCTTCCCTCTTCTTCCTCCTCTTCAATGTCAACGCTCGTGATTTGTACCATGCTCCTATTAGTTGTTTTACATGTATTAAAAACGCTTTATTTAAAGATCAATAAAATTTCATTAAATTTTCAGATTTTACAGAGATTGAATTCTTATTTAAACTTTTGGTTTAAAAATAAATTATTTCGAACTATGACTTGGAATTCGTGATGAGTTCCTCCATTTTTCATGTTTTTTTCATTATTAAATTAATACCATATCTAATCGGTAAAAAATTTTACTCGTTTTGATTTAGAGCCTAAATATTAATCAAAAAATTTATATGGTAAAATTTTCCTTTATTTCGCAGAATTAGTTAGTTATAAATGAGGAATAATTTGATTATAAATCATTCTTGACTCGTCAGCGTTTTTATTCAAGCAAAATTTGCATAATTAGGAATTATTACTCACAAAATCCTGTGATATTCAAATTTAACATGTATTCTTGTGCTTATCCGAATTTTAATTTAAGATTTGAAAAATTTATATTTAAGAAGGCGCGTGATTTTCCATTATTTATTTAACAGCCTATAATTTTCTAGTGCAATATCGATAATTCTTGAAGCAATGTATCGTTTAGAATGTCTTTTTACGTGTGTTACACGCTTGTTGGGGTCTATGATATAAACTTCATTCTCTTTGCTTTCAAACCCGATTCCTTCTCTTCCTATATCATTAGCAACAATCAAATTGGCATCGGACTCTTTTAATCGCTTATAGGCCCGTTCGATTAATTCACTTCGAGAAACATTCGTTTCAGCCTTGAATGCCACTATAAATACTTTATGGTTTTTTCTTCGAGCCTCATTTATGATTTTTGGAGTTAATCTCATGTTTATTTTTAATTCCTGCATCTCATCTGAAGAAATTTTTCCATTGATACAGGTATTTGGAGTGTAATCACTAATCGCCGCAGCACAAATAAAGAAATCATAATCTCTTGTTCCTAATTCATCCTTTACGGCTTTAATAAAATCATTTGTAGAAATTACGTGTATTGTATTTAAATATTCTGGTATCTTGACTAAACACTTTCCCGCTATTAATAATACTTCTCCTCCCCTAGCAGCCGCTTCTTTAGCAATTTCAACTCCCATTCGTCCACTGGAATTATTACTCACAAATCTTATTTGGTCAATATACTCTCTACTGGGTCCAGCCGTAACAAGAATCTTTTTCCCCTTTAAATCTTTTTTAGAAATCAAAAGATCAATCACGCGATCGATGATCGTATTAATTCGAACCATTTTCGCTTTTCCTTCAGAAATTCTTGGCCCTAATATTTCTACTCCCAAACTCCTCAATTTATTAATATTTTCTTCTACAATGGGGTGATGATACATTGATTCATGGGCTGCCGGGCATGCTATTATTGGGAGAGATGAACCAAACGCAGTTGTTACCACCGTTGTTACAGGTGTATCATCGATCCCGCATGCTATCTTAGAGATCGTATTTGCCGTTGCTGGACACACGAGTATTAAATCTGCCTTGCCAAAAGCTTTAGGCCTTTCTCCCGCTAAATAAACATGTTCCACGGCACCTGTCAATTCCGTTATGACAGGATTTCCAGTAGCCCAATGCATTAATGTAGGATTTATTAATTTACACGCTGCTTTAGACATTACTGCAATGACTTCAGCACCTAACCTCATTAATTCTCTCGCTATGATAGGTGATTGGATAGCCGCCACAGAACCCGTAATGCACATGCAAATAGTTTTTCCTCTTAAAATCGTGCTTTCGGATTCGAGGATATCTTTCGATGGATGTTGAGGTTTTTCGGGAAACATTTTTTTATTAAATAATTTATTTTCTTATAATGTAAAAATCATTTATGAATTAAAAAAATCATTACATTTCTTTCAAGATTTTTTTCCTGTCATATAAAAAAGAATTTTTATGCAATCAACTCCGATACCTTAATGATTCTCAGATTTATCTCACTATCCAAACTCCTTGCTACAATGACTTTTAACTTAAGATACAAACGTTTAATTGGTTTTCTTTTTTAAGATCTTTATTATTTAATGAGGTCATTCCGTTGAAAATTGCAATTTTAATGAATAGAATCACGTGGGAAATAAAACAAATTGTAAATGAATTTGAAAAAAGGCATGTAAAATCTGATTTAATAAACAATCAAAATGTATTTTTTACTTTATCTAAGAAAAAAGATTTAGAAGAGAACTATGACCTTTTTTTGGAACGTTCTTTAAGTCATATAAGAGGTCTGTTTGCCTCCGCGATTTTGGAATTAAAAGGGTATCGAGTACTAAATTCTCATGAATGTTTGAATTTAACCGGAAATAAATTATTGACGTCCTTAAAATTAGTCGAAAATAATATTCCAACCCCAAATACATGTATTGCCTTTACAAAAGAGGCGTCGATAAAAGCTATAGAAGAAGAATTGAATTTTCCTGTTGTCATTAAGCCAATAATAGGTTCCTGGGGACGATTAATAGCAAAATTGGATGATTATAATTCCGCTATGGCAAATTTAGAATGCAGAGAAATTATGGGGAATGTTTGGCAAAAAATTTATTATTTACAGCGTTTCATTGGAAATCCCACACAAGAGTCAAAAACACCCACGGATTTGAGGATCATTGTAGTTGGTGATCAATGTGTTGCTGGCATGGGAAGATATCATCCAAACCAAGATTTTAGAGCTAATCTCGCAATCGGAGGGAGTGCAAATTCGATAGAACTTACAAGGGAATTAGAAGAATTAAGCTTAAAATCAGCAAGAGTCATAGGCGGGGAAATTCTGGGTATCGATATCATGAAAGAAAATGGTGATTATAAGGTTATTGAAATAAATGGAACCCCCCAATTCAGAGGTATTACAGAGGCTACTGGCATTAACATAGCCTCGAAAATCGTTGATTATATTATAGAAAACCACGTTTAAATTAATGGAAATAAAATTATCATGGCGCTAAAAATGAGAATTGTAATAAAAATAGGAGGAGCATTAATAGCAAAAAATTTTCAAAATGTCGTGAATGATCTTGAAAAAATAAAAATGAATCCAGGAAAAAACTATGAAATATTAATTGTCCATGGAGGAGGGCCTCAAATAGATGAAATCTTGGTAAAATTAAATCTTAAACCAAAATATTTTGAAACGCCCTTAGGATTTAGAACGCGCTACACGGATCAAGAGACTATTGATGCAGTAATCATGAGCTTGGCAGGATTAAATAATAAACGGATTGTCGAAGCCTTACAAAAAAAAGGGATAAATGCTGTGGGTCTTACCGGACTTGATGGAGGTATTATCTTAGCTGAAAGAAAAGATAAAATAATGGTTCTGGTAAATGGTAAAAGAATTATTAAGAGAGGAGAATATTCGGGAAAAGTAATAGAGGTGAATACAGAAATTCTTGAATTTCTTCTTAATACCGGCTATTTACCCGTTATAGGCAGCATTGCTAAGAGTAAAGAAGGTGAAATTGTGAATATTGATGGGGATCGTGCTGCCGCTAATATCGCAAGTGCTTTAAATGCGGATCTATTAATTAGCATTACAGATGTAGAGGGGATTTATAAAAACTTCGATGATAAAAAGAGTCTTATTTCAAAGATTAATAAAAACCAATTGGAAAATTTAATTAATGAGTTAAAAGGAGGTATGAAAAAAAAAGCGCATGCAATCTTAGAAGCAATAAATTTAGGTGTAAAAAAAATTATAATTTGTTCGGGTTTAAGAGAATCTCCATTATTTGATGCAATAGAACAAGAAAAAGGAACCGTGATAATTAATGAATGAGGATGCTATTTTATTTTTAAAACAATGCCTTCAAATTTACAGCCCCTCGGGGAAAGAGCAAGATTTTTCTCTTTTTATAGCCGATTTTCTAAAAAAGAATAATTTTAAGGTACAATTTGATAAAATCGGAAATTTAATTGCTGAGAAAGGCTCTGGAAAGCCAAAAATATTGCTTATTTCTCATTTAGATACTATTCCCGGGGAATTACCTATCATTGAAAAGGAAAGAAAAATCTATGGGAGGGGAGCGGTGGATTGTAAATCTTCTCTTGCCAGCATGGTATATTCGATTTCAAAATATGATTTTCAAGAAGAAAATTCTGGTACTTTCACGTTTGTGGGAATTGTAAGAGAAGAAGATAGCTTGATAGGAATAAAAGAATTCATGAATTCTCCGATTCATGCAGATTATGCGATTTTTGGAGAACCAACGAAAATTGATCAATTTTGTACGGGTTATAAAGGGAGGTTATGCATTGAATTTAAAGTTATAACTGAATCCGGCCATGTAGCTAGTGCATGGTTATTTCATAACTCAATAACTATTTGTCTTGAAATTTGGAAAATAATTCTGAGGATTTGCACGGAACTAAACCAAAAATATGAAAAATATGATGCTAATTCAAATCTAAAATATTTCAATCAAATTATTCCCAATATAACTCAAATATTTGGAGGAGAATTAACTAATACTGTTCCGGCTAAATGCTTATTAACTGTTGATATTAGATTTCCTCCAGGAATTGATGCTGATGATATTTTGACCCTAATTCTGAATAATGTTGATAATCTTAAGCAGATTTACGAAAAAAATTCTGATAGTACCATTAAAATTAATGCAAAAATCTTGAGTTTAGTTAATGGTTATGATTTTGAGGGAGATAAATTAATTATAGGAGCATTAAGATGGGCAATATTCAAAACTATTAAAAAAAAGCCAAAGATGATTAAAAAGACAGGGACCACAATGATCAATTTAATTGCACCTGCTAAGAATATCCCTTCTATCACTTATGGCCCCGGGGATCCTAAATTAGAACACACTCAAGAAGAGTATATTGAAATTGAAGAATATTTAAAAAGTATTCAAATTTATTTAAACTTTTTTGATAAAATTTTTGAAAATTTCAAAAAAAAAAGACAAAGTAAGGGAAATTAACCATGGTTTTTTTCTACCACGCGTGGTTTTAAGTTTAATGTGGAGGCTAAATTCACGAATTTATCATATATTTTATCATTAATAATTTCTTTTCTCTCTATCCCCAATAATTCCATTATTTTTTGACCATAATAAGTATTTTTTACTAACGATAAATCATAATTTGAATTTTCATGTAAAATTTTTGAATTTTCAAATTCTTCCTTTCTGATTTTCAAGATTTCTTTAAAATACTTCGAAAATGGAGTATTTCGCATTTTACTTAACTTAAAAATGTTTGTAGCGCCTATTTTCCTTTCTTTTAATAGATTCTCGATAAAAGCATGAACTTCCTTAATAAACGTTATTTTAAAAGATTTTAAATCTAAATCTTCTTTTGGTATTTTTTTTATAATTTCGGAAAAATCAATGTTTAACCCCTCTAATTCTCTTTTTAGGTCCAGAATTATTAATAATTGGTCTGTTTTCTCTTCCAAATCGTTTTTTAATTCATTGAAGATATACTCTTTCTCTTCTTCAATGAATTCTATTAAAAATTTTTTAAAAGCTAAAACAAATTTATCATAGTTCGGAATAAATTTTCTATTAGGATTTCTTATAACTAATTTAAAAGCCTTAAAAAGGCTTATTTCTTTTTGAATCACCTTCCTAACAAGAGAAAGGGGATAAAATCCTTCGATACACTCCATTCCTTTTTGAATGCTTTTAATAGCGTCCTCAAATGAACATTTACTAATCACGTTTACTGATTTTATGATATTAGCTTCGATTTTTACCGGTTTCTTTTTACAATAGCATAAATCAAATGGTTTTATATCGAAAAATAAAGGATTATTTATATCAGGAATAATAATTTGATTTCCATACGCCTGGACGATACTTCCTTGAATGGGTTTGTTTACTAAGTCCCATTCAATTATAATAATATCATTGATATCTGAAAATTGTTGGTCTAATTGATAATTATAGCTGTTGATTTTGGAAAGCAATGCGTACCCATCCAAGGTATTAATTGTATATTTATCTTCTTCACCCCAAAATTGATTTTTATAATACATTATGTCTGAATAGGCAGTTAAATTATCAGAAAATAATTCTTTAAAAATATAATAATTATACCCTATTTCAGATGATTTAATGGTTAATTCTTTGATTCCAAGAAAACCAATTCGAGATAAGATATAATGATAAACTGGTTTTTCTATATTCGCGGGATCATGCGAAATTACATAGGTATTTCGCTTTTTCCGAAAATTAGCATTCGTTTTATTTAAAGCATGTTGTTCAATTAAGACTTTTAAAAAAGCAAATTTTTTCAAATAAAGCTTTCGTTCTAATTCTTTTAATTCTCGTTTATATTTAGAATATTCCCCTTGAAATCTATTTTTCGGAACTTGAAAAATTTTAAAATGATTTTTCATGAATTTTAACGTGTCTATTAGGCAAAAATTTTCAATTTGGCTCAAAAAATAACGTATTAAATCTTCTTTGAAGGTGTTTAAATCATCTATAAATTTTTGTTCGTTAAAATCAAGATAATAATTCCGAATATTGTTAATATTTTTTTTAATAATGTAAAAAGAGAAGTACTTTTCTTTAAAATTTGGACTTGAATTCATTTTTTTAATCTTGGTAAAATTTTCCTCAATCAAAAAAAGATATCCAAATTCAAAAATTTCATCAATAGAATGAAGTATTTGAAGGATATCATAAAAAGAATATCTTGAAACAGAATTCAAGAATTTTTGAAATCCATTCTTAATGACTTCTTCATGAGGGATAAAAAATTCTCCCAAATCATTTTCTAATCCATATTCTAAAAAATTAAAAAACTCAAGGAAAAGATTATTATTAATTGAAATTAATAAATATCTATTAATAATATTACGACATTTTTTTTGATTTATAATCGCCTTATTCAGAAAACTTAAGCCTTCGATTAAATTATTTTCACTTATACAGCTATTCGCTAATAATAGGTAATTCTTACTCTTTTTCCGAGATCCATAGTCCTCATGGGTAAGATTGTATTTTTCAATATTTTTCAGTACATTAAGAGCCAAATTTTCATTTATTATGGAAAGTATTTTTAGTAAATGAACACAGATTTTTTTATTTATTTCGGGATAAATTAAAAAGGAAGGACAATCATGGAATATTTCTCCCTTTTTCTCGTCTATAATGAGATGAAATTCCCGTTCATTATCAAGTATGATACTTCTAATTTTTAAAGGAGATGTCTTATAATAAAGAATATTTATCTTATTTTTTGGAAAATCTTTAACTTTCTGATATAAATTAGTTCCAAATCTTTCTATAATTTGTTCTTTTAATTTTTCTTCAGACATTTTTGTTTAAAATTTTGATTTAATAATATCCGCAATCAAATTTGGAAAATTATTCCAATCAGAAATGATTAATAATTGTCCTCCCGCTATTTTTACCATTTTCTCCGCTTCTTTTAAATTATATTGTGTTTCTGGACAGACTAAGATAAAATCAACTCCCATCGAGCGAAGTATCCTTAAATCTTCTGCGACTTCTTTTATATCATAAATTTCAGCGTCCGTAAAAAGAACATTTAGTTTTTCCCGGGAAAATGCATTTTCTTTAAATTGTCTTATTGCAAAATCAAGAGCTGCCTTAAGACGGGTTCCTCCTCTTGCTGATACGGATAATAATTCATCTGCTAACTCCTCTAAATCAATTTTTTGCTTCATTTCTTTTAATACGTGAGTATTTGACTCAAAAAATGTAATGGCCAAATCATCTTTTTTCATGCCATATACCAGCATGGTTATACAAATTCCCATATACGCCAATTTTTCTCCTGACATGCTTCCAGAAATATCCAATTCAAAACAAGCACTACGCAATCCTTTTGCGGTCTCAAAAACGAAAAAATCATCATAATCAATGTGTTCTAATCTTTTTCCCTTTTCTAATATATTATTGATGGTTTCTTCTAAATCGATATTATCATAATCATCCCCAATGGTTAAAGGTCTCACTACATTGATGGGAATAGGACCAGAAACCGCCGATCCTAACCTCGCTCTTGAATAATAAATCCCTAAATCTATTAAAATCTTTTTTGCTAAAGCTTTTACCTTTTCTTTTGCTTTAGGAGGGATATTTTGTCTGTGAATGAACCATTGTTTCAAAAGATTCTCTCCGCTACCTGCTTGTAGCGAGCCGATAACTTCATTCATCCCTTCATTTCCTCCGATTTTATTTGCTCCTTTTAAAGCTTTTTCTAAATCAAAATGTCCCAGTGCTGCCATTGCGTCTCTATTATTGGATGCTAAAGCACTTTTTAAAAGGTCGTTAATTCTCTCCTCATTCAATTGATCTTTAATTTGATTTATGAGATTGCTCAGTCTATTGAAATCTTGAACATTTTTATCTATGAGTTTCTTTAATAATTGATAATTCGGTTCGATTAATTCATAGATCTCTTCCTCAGGCATGTTTAACTTTTTACCGATTTGTTCAATATCTTTAGGATTCGGTTGTAATCCAATATTTCTCAAAAATTCGATAGAATTTTTTAATTGGTTTGGATTTTCACAAGATTCTAACGTTTTTTTTATCATCTCCGGTATTTTTTGAGCGATCTTTTGGCTACAATGAATGTTTGAACATGAATTTGCTAATTGTTGTAATTGATGTGATAAGGATTTAAAGGCTTCAAATTTCTTGTCTTGTTGTATTGCATTCTCAACTGCTTTTTGAAGCGCTTTATCAAAAAGTTCCTTCCATGATTTATTTGCTAAAGCGGCTTTTGAAAGCATTTCAAGAGAAAGAGGTTTCATCTCCAGAGTATTCATGTTCTCATTTAATTTATCTAAGAGTGGATTCCTCATGTTGGTCCCGAAAAACTGATCCAAGGCATTTGCTAAATTAAAATTGTGTTCAAAATCAAAATTTTTCAAAGAGTTTTCAATTATCTTCTCTAAATCAAAATCAGGAACTTCTCCAAGATTTTTTGAAGCATTAAATAATTGATCTAAATTATTGATTTTATCTTTTAAGTTATTCATTAATTCTTGTATTTTTTCTCGAGAAATAGCGCCTGTTTCTTTTAAAAATTTCATAGATTGAATCAAATCGTCAAATTTTCCTGATTTTAATAATTCATTTAAATCAGAATCAATATTTTCGTTACTTAGAGCCTTACTGGTTAATTTTTCCCATTGTCTTAAGGATTTCTCTTGAATTAAATCATTCAAATTTAATTCCTTTGCTGCTTTTAAATCAGGCGGTTCTAAAGAATTAATCTTTTGAGCTAATCGTCTTCTTGCTTCTTCTAATAATTGCTCTATGGACGTGATTTGTTCCTTGAATAAATCCGCATCACCCTCAAAATAATTTAATGCTGATTTAATCGGTTCTAAATTCTTTTTTTCTTCCAGTTCATTAAGAAAATTTTCCATTTGTTCGATTAAATCAACATTTACCGCTTTAGAAGCTTCAATCTCATCAATCAAGGTTTGCAATTGATCTAATTCATCTTTTTGGGAAGGAGATATAAAATCTTCAAACTCTTCCAATTCCTGCTCGTTTTGGAAAAAAGCTCCTATTACATCCTTGTTATAATTTGGAAATAAAATTTCAAAAGCAATTTTTTTAGCGAGTTCTTGATTATCAGGAAAAGATGTTACAATGCTTATATCTATAAAATCTTGAGGTGTTATGCACCCTCTCCGAAAAAATCTTGAAAGAATTAATTTTGGAATGGATAATACTTGACGAGAAGAAGGAATTTGAATTACATCCGGATGATTTCTCATGCGCCTTATGAATTCAACACTAAATTCACATGGATTTTCTGGAAAAACTCCCAATGAGCTAATCACCCTCCAACTGTTTTTGCTATAATATTATCCACTACATCTTCTACATTTACTCCCGGTTTTGGTTTAATACTACCTAATAAGACATATCGAGCAATTTCGGATAAATGCAAGTACGCAGATTTTTTTTCTTTAGTCTTTTCTTTTTCTTCTAATTCTCGCTTGCGCCCTAATAATTTCGCCATAGCAATGCCCGCCCTAATTGAAGCCGGAATTTCAATATCAATCATATTTTTGCGGGTCTCTTTGATGATTGAATAAATTAATTCTAATTCAGATTCATCTATCGTGAAATGTTCGGGTAAATTAATTCTAATGATATCTAATTCAGTTGCTTTATTAGGATAATCCAATTTTATCCACACTTTAATTCGATCCTTTAATGCTTCAGATAATCGATGCGTTCCCGATAACTCTTCGGGGTTCATGGCACATATGAAAAAAAAATCTTTATTCGCTTTTATTCTTCCTAAATGAGGCACGGTTACTGAAGCCTCCTCTAATGGTTCTAATAAAGTATTCTGAGAATATTCCGTCGCTCTATTTATTTCATTAGCTAAAAATGTCCCTCCCTCTAACATGGCATTTAATAAAGGACCCGGATTAAATGCCTCTAAAGTAAAACCTTTTCTTAAAACGATGGCTGGATCAAAAGTTCCAATAAAATGAGATGGTTTTATGCTCTCATCCATGGTAAGCCAGTAAAAATTTCGGCTTTTTTGCTCTTTTGCCCTCAAGCTAGCAAAATAACGGCACAAAATGGTCTTTCCTACGCCAGGTGGCCCAATCAAAGCTGGAAACAATGATGTTGCTTCCGCATCTCTCAATAACTCTAAAGCTTTCCCGTATTGGCCAGATAATACAATTTTTATCTCCTCTTGAGTAATATCTTTAATTAGTTGTTGATTAAATAATTTCGCAAATCGTTCCTTGTCAATCATTTTTCAAATCTTACGCTTTTTTATTTAAAAAGAATTAATTGTTGATAATTTTTATCTTTAAATAAAATAAGTTATGAGAAATTCATTCTATCCATTTATTATTTATAATAAATCTTGTTGAATAATAATTACATCCTTCTTATTTTAAATATATATCCCCCAACTTTACATTCGCTTGCTTATAAAACCTCATGAGTATTTCTAAAATTTTATAAAAGCTCCATTCATATCATAATTGTTTAAATATATGAATTTGAAATTAAACATCTTCTAATTTGATAATTCTTATGATAACTAAACAAGCGTCAAGTTTATCTCGCGAAGAAAGAATTTTAAAAATGAAAAACAAAATACTGACCTCCCCTCACGAAATATGTATTGAAAGAGCAAAAATATTCACGGAATCCTATAAAAAAACAAGAGATCAGCTCCCTTACATTCGATTCGCCAAAGCCATGGAAAAATTATTAAAAGAAATGACCATTATTATATGGGATGATGAGTATATCATAGGAAACCGATGCACTAAATTTATCGGTACCCCTCTTTACCCAGAAGTAAGAATTGATACCATCGAACAAGATATCGATACCTATGATAACAGAAAAGCTCAAAAATTATTCATTTCGGAAGAAGATAAAGCGGTCCTAAAATCTGAAATCATTCCCTATTGGAAGAACGATGAAAAAACCCTAAAAGAAAGATTTTTGTCTAGCATCCCTCCAGAGATTAAAGAAAAAGTAGATACCTTAGTATTTACGATTGAAACTGAGGTCACCAATGGAATTGGACATTTTATGCCCGGTCATAAAAATATATTGAAAGACGGATTGGATGGATTGATCCAGAAGATAGAAAATAAAATTGCCCTTGTAGAGAACAATGACCAGATGAGTTTAGCATTGAGTGCAATGTTGATTGTTTTAAAAGCAGCAAAATGCTACATCAAGAGATTTTCTGAATTAGCCTTTAGCATGGCACAAAAAGAACAAGATATAAAACGTAAAAAAGAGTTACTTGAAATAAGTAATGCTTGTAACAATATTTCCGGTAAACCTCCGAAAAATTTTAAAGAAGCTATTCAATTAATTTATTTTACTCAAGTTATCTGCGGTCTGGAAGATGGCGGATTTGCAATTAGTATAGGTAGATTAGACCAATATCTATACCCGTTCTATATTAATGATATCAAGAATAACACGATTACTAAGGAAGAAGTCAAGTTTCTCATTGAATGTTTCTTCTTAAAATTAAATACACTGTGGAATTACGTCTTTTATCTTGGTGTGAATGCTGCAGAAGGCCCACCCATAGCAGAAAATCTCACGATAGGAGGATTGGACGCACGTGGTCAAGATGCAACAAATGAATTGTCCTATATCATCTTAGAAGCCTATTCTAACTTAAAAACGGTCCAACCTACTTTTTCCGTTCGCGTACATGAAAAGACCTCCGATGATTTTCTATTGAAAGTCGGAGAGGTTATAAAACAAGGTACGAGTTTGGCGTTGTTCAATGATGAAATCATGATCAAGGGTTTGGTAAATAGAGGTTTTACGATAGAAGATGCGCGGGAATATGCGCCCATTGGGTGCGTGGAACCCCAACATCCGCACAAATCATTTGGGTCCACGAATGCCAATCAATTCAACATAGTAAAATGTTTAGAATTAGCACTAAACAATAGCACGGATGTATTTTTAAGGAGAGAAATCGGATTAAAATTTGATTCTCCCATAACGTCTTACCAAGAATTATGGCATCGGTTTATTGAGAACATGAAATATTTCATCAAATACATGGTCGACGCAATGTATTATTTGGATAAGGCGATTGCAGAAATTAAGCCTCAACCCTTTCTTTCCACGACGATTGATGATTGCATTGAGAGAGGGTTAGATATCACTCAAGGGGGCGCTGTCTACGATTTCACAGGTCCTCAAATGATTGGATTAGCTACCGCAGCAGATAGTTTAGCAGTCATTAAAAAAATCGTTTTTGAGCAAAATCTGCTCTCGTTAGATGATATGGTTACCATTTTGAAAAGAAATTTCAAGGGAACCTATAGAGGAAAGACAGGGAAAGAATGGCAAGAAATATTCATTAATAAAGTTCCCAAATTTTGTAATGATGAAGATTACGTGGATGAAATTGCAGTAGAAATCGTCAAGAGCTTTTGCGAAGAAATAGCAAGGCATGATAATTTTAGAGGAGGAAAATTTAACCCCGGAATATATTCTACTTCTTTACATCTGGCTTTCGGCTCTTTTACAGGTGCCTCTGCGGATGGAAGACGCTCTCGAGAACCTCTTTCCAATGGTGTTGGTCCCACGCACGGAAGAGATAAGAATGGGCCCACGGCTATCTTAAATAGCATCAAGAAACTCGATAATTCTCTTCAAACTAATGGGAACTCTCTTATTTTATCATTCCATCCAACCTCCTTCAAAATAGAATTATTTCCTTCGTTAATACGATCCTTTTTCACGAAAGATGGGGGATACCACATTCAATTTAACGTGGTGGGTAAAGACACCCTTCTTGACGCTCAAAAACATCCGGAAAAACACGTGGGTCTCGTAGTGAGAATTGCTGGCTATTCTGTGTTATTTAATGAACTATCAGAAAATGCCCAGAATGAAATCATTGCAAGAACGGAATATTAAAATCTATGAACCATCTTTACTTTCTTGAGTTTTTAATTTTTTTCTTTTTCTCGTTCTTAAAGATCTTTATCGTGAATTTAATAGAAATTTTTACTAAATTTAATGATTGAATTGTCTGACTTAATGATAAAATTTTGTTGATTGAGTTCAATATTCCCTCATTTTAAGAGATTCATTATTTTAATTCATTTTTTATTAGTAATCTCTTGGTTGGCAATTTAAGCAAAAATTATGGGAGATAATGATTTTAATGTAAAATTTCTCCCTCTGATTGAATTACGCAAAAATTATATTTTTTTATTAATTATTAAAAAGAAAAAACAATTTTTTGTAGAAGGAATTAAAAATAATTAAGAAAACATTCAAAAACGCGGGCCTGTAGATCAGTCGCAGATAGTTTGGGTTTCTTGAAAGCCCCCCTGAAACGCGAGATTCGCATTCTCGAGGTCACGGGTTCAAATCCCGTCAGGTCCATCCATTATTGAAGATAAAATTTTTCAAATTTTAACATGACAAGAGAACAAACTTATCCTAAAAGATATAATCACGGCCCAATCCAGCAAAAATGGATAAAATACTGGCAAGAGGAAGGTATATATAAATTTGATCCAGAGAAAAAAGACCAAGTTTTTTCAATTGATACCCCGCCTCCTTTTGTTAGTGGAACCCTTCACTTGGGTCACGTGCTTAATCATTCTTGGATTGATTTTGTAGCACGTTTTCATAAAATGAGAGGAAGGAATGTCTATTTTCCTCAAGGTTTTGATTGTCATGGCTTACCTGTTGAATTGGCAGTCGAAAAAAATTATGGGATTTCTAAGGAGAATAGAGATGAATTTCTTGCCAAGTGCGTGGAATGGGTGGAAGATAATATTAAAAACATGACGCAACAATTCGATGAGTTAGGATATTCAACGGATTGGAATTATACCTATCGAACTATGAATGATGATTACAAGTACAAGGTTCAATGGTCCTTATTGTATTTCTGGAAGAAAGGCTGGCTTTATCGAGAGAAGTTTCCCACTCATTTCTGCGTGAATTGTGAAACGTCGGTGGCAAAAGCAGAAGTAGGATATGAAGAAGAAAAAGGAAAATTATGGTATATCAAATTACCTTTAGTAGATAGGGAAAATGAATATATAACGATTGCTACCACGCGGCCAGAATACATGGAAGCATGCGTGGGGGTTTTCATTCATCCCAATGATGATCGTTATTATCATCTTTCTGCTGCTGAGGTACGCATTCCCTTTACCAATCGGACGGTTCGGATACAGATGGATAAAAATGTGGATATGAATTTTGGTACGGGGATCGTTTATTGTTGTACGTATGGTGATGAGATGGATATTAAGTGGAAACTTCAATATGATTTGCCGGAAATTCAAATCTTCACGGAAGATGGCCACATGAATGAGAATTCTCAGTTTAAAGGATTAACCATCCTTGAAGCACGGGAGGAGATAGTAAAAAAATTGAAGGAAATGGGCTTATTAGAGAAGGTAGAAGATCATGACCATCGAATAATCATCCATTCAGAACGATCATCTTGTAGAAAACCAATAGAGTATTTACCGATATATCAATGGTTCATAAACGTGAAAGATTTTACTGATGACATCATTGAGTCCGCCAATTTAATGAAATGGTATCCTGAAAAACATAAACAGCGCTTGATTGACTGGTGTGAAGGATTAGATTGGAATTGGGTTATTTCCCGACAGAGAGTTTTTGGCACTCCAATTCCATTTTGGTATTGTAAAGATTGCGGGGAAGTAATAGCACCCTCAGAGGATGATTTACCTTTGGATCCAGTAAAAATACCCCCTCCTGTTGATAAATGCCCCAACTGTGGGAATAAGCGCATTGAAGGAGAGAAAGATGTGTGTGATTGTTGGATTGATTCTAGTATTACGCCTTTAGCAATTAGTAAGTGGTTAGAAGATGAAAATTTTTTCAAAAAAACGTACATGGAAGCCCAGGTTCATCGCCCTCAAGGGTATGAGATCATTCGAACGTGGTTGTTTTATACTCTTTTTAGATGTAAATTACTGACCGGCAAGGCCCCATTTTCTGAAATAATGATTAATGGAATGGTCGCGGGTCCCGATTTAAGAAAAATGTCAAAAAGCTTTGGTAATATCGTTTCTCCGGATGAAGTAATACCTGAATTCGGTGCAGATGCAATAAGACAATGGGCTGCGTTAGGGACTCTTGGAGATGATTATCCTTTTGAATATACTTGGTACGATATCCATAAAAATCAACCTGTTTCTGAGGAAATAATTAAAAAAGAAAGAGAAAAATTAACAGAAGAGAAGTTTAATAAGAAATATCGCCGTCGATTTGAACAATTGATTGCTGCCTCGAGATTTTTGACAAAAATATGGAATGCTTATCGTTTTCTCAAAATTAATCTTGATAAATCAAATATTGAATTAAAATCGATTACTCCCGAGGAACTTTCTTGTATTGATTACTATTTTTATGAAGAATTCAATAAAACATTAGTAAAGATCACCCAATATTTTGATCAGTACAATTGGCATGAAGGTTATGTTTCATTAAGGTTATTTTTTTGGAACGGACTATGCGATAATTACCTTGAAGCGATTAAATATAAATTCTACACAGAAGATAAAAAAACTCAAACTAAAGCTTTGATAAATGCCTTGAACCTCTTTTACCAAACTTTAAAAATCTTGGCAGTGATCATGCCGTTTATTACTGAAGAAATCTATTTTCTAATTTATCAGCCTTTTATTAAAAAGAAATCAATCCATTTGGAAGGTTGGCCAAAACCACATGAGGGTATTGATGAAGAGAAGCAAAAAGTGGGTGAATTGGCTATCAAAGTTATTGAGAATCTCAGACGATTTAAATCAAAACTTCAAATCCCCCTAAATCAAGAAATATGCAAAATTATTTTATTAACGAATTCTAAGAATCAAAACAAACTTAAACAAGTAAAAGATGATATTATTAATACAATCCGTGCAAAAAAACTTATCATAGATTCAATAAAACGAGAAAAAGCTTATCAAGGATCTCATGATCTCAAGGAAACCATTCAAGAATTGAATTTAAAAGTTTTAATTTCCCTAAAATAAATCATTCTCTTTTATTATTTTCTATATTATTTTCGATTCCTAATTGTTTTATCATCACTTTCTTCATTTCTTCAATATTTTTTGGCAAACCATACATTTCTGCATATTTTTCGGTGGTTGTTAATTCTTGACTCCTCCCTTTTTTTACAGCTGAAATCAAACCCCTATCAAGTAAATAGCTCACGTGTTCATAAGCTCCTGACCCTCTTATTTTTACCAAAGTTGATTTCAATATGGGTTGTTTTAAGGCGATAATTGTTAAAGTTCGCAGATATTTTTCTGGAATTGCCCCTCCTTTAGCAAATTTGGAGATATGGTCCATGTATTCCGTCTTGATTTGTAATTGATAAGTGTCTTCCCCTAATTGTGCAATTATTAAAGCAGAATTTCTTTCCAGATAATCAATAGCTAATTCTTCTATTAATTCTTTTACTTCTTTTTTGCTTATATTTAATTTACTTGAGATTTCTTCGATATTAAGAGAACTACCCGCTACAAATAACGATGCTTCAATTAAATTTTTCTTAAAATGTCTCATATCTATTCCTGCTCCTGCTTCAAGTGAATTTTTTAAGGTCTTTTCCATATGATTAATTTCTGTTTCTTTTTGTGCGGGGGAAGATAGAGCTTTTTCCGAAAATTCCCCTTCTAAAGCTTTCCCATTCTCCTCAATTTCCTTTTCTGTTTCTTTCTTTTCAAATTCTTTGATACTATTCTCCGTATTTTCATTCATGTTATAAGTAGATGAATTATAATTATTTTAATTGAATCTTAATATCATTAAAATCATGTTCTTGAAATAATTGAATCACGGGATTCATTTTAGCAGTACTTTTAACCCCTCCCGTAGATAAAAACATCAAGGCAAGAAAGAGGCGAACTAAACTAAATCTCTTTCCAATTTCCGTTTTTTCTTCCTTATTTATTAAATCTATAAGTTCAAAAAATGAAGTACTTTCCTTATTATTTAAATTGATTATAGATTTTATCCGATTAAACCACGATTCGTGTAATTCTTCTACTGTTTGTTCTTTTCCGGTGATATGCTTTAATAATTCTTTTGGTAATTTTGCTTTAGACCTCATTTGTAATCTCTTTTGTTTTCTCTGTTCTCGCAGAATTCTCCTTCTCTTTAGTTTTTCTTTCTTTTGCATGGTTTCAATGATGGCAGATCTCATGGCTTCAAATAGCTCTTCTTTAGTTGAGATCTCCATTTTTGGACGCAATGGTTGGGGGAGGGTTTTTGGAATGGTTCTTCTATGGCTCTCTCTTAGTTTTTCAATATCCTCTTGTTTTTGGATCTCTTCCTCCTCTTTTATCACGCTGCTGATTTTATAATGATGTAAAATAGCTGAATTTTTTAAAGCTATGCCCGAAATCTTATAATTAATGATTTCTTCCTTGAGCATTTTATCGAAGAATTCATTAACCAAATTACTAAGATTATAAAACACTAGTTTCGATTCTTTCGCGAGTTCCGAATCCAACAAACTAGAATATGGTGGTTTATTCCAAAAATTTAAATCTAGGCTCTCTTTTTTGGCGGTTGAGAAATCCTCCTCTGCTCCGGCAATTAGCTCTTCAATGATTTCCTCTTTATCTCCTTCAACTTCTTTTTTTTCCCCCTGTTTCTTCATTTGTAGGAATTCTTTTGCCTTTTTAATATATCGTTCAGCAGTAGCTTTTCCAATCCCTTTTACTTTGATTAAATCATTTATGTTTATTGAGGCTAGATCTTCAACTGAATTGACCCCAACTTGTTTTAAAATCTGAGCCGTTTTTCTCCCTATGCCACTAATCTCTTCTAATGAATGAACCATCTTTTTTAGTAATAATAACTTTTTTTAAAAAAATTTAAAAATATGTCTTTTCCAAATCCTTAATTATAAATTTAAGATTTTCTTTTCAAATTTATTAAGTTCTAATTATTCCATAAAGGTTCTTTTTTAAATATCTTTCTTCTTCTCCCCTTTCGATTATTATCGTAGATTCATAACGACCTACATAAAAATTAATCTTTTATCTATGGAAGCTAAATGATCATTCTTATTTGAGATAAATAGAAAAATAATAGAAAAGAAAAAAGAATTACTTTAAATTATTATAACTTGACCACTCTTTAATTCAGGTTCCAATAGTTTTAATAGATCGGGATTAATGAATAATAAAACTTGTCTTAAAGCTTCCATCGCTCCATATCCTTTCACGGCAATCGTAATTCTATAAGAGATTCGCAAACGTTCTTCATTTTCAATAATTTCCTTAAATCGGTCTTTTAAAATCTTTCGGAAATCTTCTAACGAGATTAACGTATTTTTGTCCAAATCATACTTATTCAAGCAGATTACAATTGGAATTTTTGATAAATTTGGACCAAATATTCCCACCAATTCAGCGAAACTTGCCATGTTTCGTTCGATCTCTGTTTTTCTCGCATCTGCTATAAAGATAATTCCATCACATCCTTGCTTCATTATCACCATGCGGTTATCTTTATAATATTTTTGGCCCGTAGTGCCAATTAATACTAATTTTACTTTCCAGCCCTTTGAAATTACAAAAGTATAAACACCGTGATCCCAAAATAATGTCCTTCCATGGGTTCCTTCAATTTTATCTAATACTCCTCGATCTCCGTGAATTGAGTGGATGAAATCCATTAAGGTGGTCTTTCCTGCCATCGCAGGACCGTATAAAATAATTTTTATGAAGATCGTTTTAGATAGTTGATCGACAATCATGGTTATTTTTTGTCCGCGACAATTTATTTAAATAGAACGTTTTAATTTTAAAATTCTAAAGAAGAGAGAAGTTCATTATATTACTCTCATAAACACTTTACTTTTTTATTTAAAAAAGGACCAAGATCATGCTGCTAAAATTAGGTAGCACGTTTGAATAAAAAGATATATTCCGAAAAAAGAAGTTATTAAAATGGAAAACGAGTAAAAAGAAATAAAATAAGATAAGGTTTCTAAATCATAATAATAAATTTGAATTTTAAACTCATTCAGTAGGATGTAAAAGGGTATTAATAATATGAGATAAAATAAAAACGATATCACCGTAATGAAGAGATCTGCTGAAAGTGCGGCAAAAACAAAAATAATTATGAAAAAGCTCGTGAATAAAAAAATTCCAAAAATAATGTAATTTAGTTCCATCATCTCTTTATTATGAAGAAATTAATTCAATACCTACTTTTTTTCTCTAATCAGATAATTAATCGTAAACATTTTATTTTTTAAATTTAAGAAATTTCATTATTATCTCTTGAATTAACTAAAAAGTTTCATTTTTTGTCAAAGATTGGTTAAAAAATCACGATAGAATTGGGAATGAAATAAACGTGTTCTTAATTGTTCCCTAAAAGAATTGAAAATTGATTTAATTCGAGATTTTTTTAATAATTTTGAAAAAGAGAAAATATAGGACTTTAAAAGGGCAAATCAACAAATAATGCTTGAATTTCTTTCTTAAAAATTATTTTTAAAAGAGGTGCAGATTATTTCAGAAATTAACCAGGATTTCTCAGAGGATCAAGAAAATGATAATGACTATGAAATCGATAAAATTTTAAGAGAATTTTATGAAATCTCAATAGAACAGAGGGATGAAGTACGCTCAATGGAGTTATTCGCATTAGATGGACAGAAATGGCAAAAAAATATTTTAGATGATTATAGGGAAGGTGATGTTGTTAAAGAAAATGTTGAAAAAGAAGAATCTATTGGAAATAGTAAGCAAAAATGTATTCAAGAACTAGAAACTCCAAATGATTTAAAATTAAATAAAGAAGATTCTGATGAAATTCCAACCATTCAAAGAAATTTAAAGTACACACAGAAATTTAAAAATTTTAAAACAACCATTTTAGAGGGAATCTCCGATTTAACCAAAAAAATTATTAATGATTTGAAAAAAAATCCTAAAATTCAAGAAATTAACAAAGAAATTATTTCTAAAGAAAATATCCAAACGATAATTAAAGAATATAGAGAAAAGAGGGTTGCAATTCAAGATAGATACAATGATTTTAATCAATTATATCTATTAGAACTTTTACACGATATTTTTGAAAAAATTGATCAAAATAATCTAAACTTAACGGATCTTGAAAAAAAAATATTGAAAATAATAAATAGAAGGAATTAAACTTGAAATCCGAAGGCATTTGTAAAATAATATTGCTCGTGATTATTTTATTAGTATTGATTAACCTTTTTAACTCTATTTTATTAGAAATAGCACAATTCAGCTCATTTTTAAATTTCTTTGATTAATTACCATTAATATCTTTTACACGAGGTTATTAAACTAAGATTTAAAAATTGAATAGTTCTAAAAGTGTAAAAATTTTTAATAATCCACTCTAATTTTAACTAGAACTAATTAGCACTAACTTTTTCTGGTTCTAATAATTTTTTTGCTTCAGACTGAAGGTCCACGCTAAAGATATCTGTAATTCCGCTTTCTTGCATAGATACGCCATATATTCTTTCCGCATTTACAATAACTTCTTCTCTATGACTGATAATGATGAATTGAGCTTGTTCTGCAAATTCTTTTATAACCATTGCAACTCTATGAGCATTTAATGAATCCAGAGCTGCATCAATCTCATCCATGATATAAAAAGGAGCGGGGAAAAATTCCTGCACAGCAAATATGAAAGAGAGCGCAACTAATGTCTTTTCTCCTCCGCTCAATATTTCTAAAGAAGAGATCTTTTTACCCCGTGGTCGTGCTTCAATGCTTATTCCTCCCTCAAAAGGAGAATCGGGCCGATCTAAAATCATTTTAGCAGATCCTCCAGGAGATAATTTTTGAAAGATATTAGAAAATGCTCTATTAATCTCGTGATATGCTTTCATGAATGATTTAGTTTTTTCTAACTCAATCTTTTCAATAGCATCTAATATTGCTTTCCGTTCTCTTTGGATAGTTTGTCGACGCATGTCAATTTCATCAAATCTTTCTTTTATAACGTCATATTGTTCAATAGCTTTCAGATTTACGGGTTCCAAAGCTTTTTTCTTATTTATTGCATCTAAAATTTGATTTTGTAAAATTGATTCTGTTAAATTTTCCGGAACTGGGGGAAGAGTTCCATAATCCTTAGATCGCTCATATAAAGTTTCAATCTGATCAACACACATGATTTTTTTTGATTCAAAGTTGCTTAATTTAGAGGTTTCCAAGGAATGCGAGGTTTTTAGCTCTGAGATCTTTTTTTGTAAAGATTTTTGTTTATTCCACGATTCATCTTTCTTTGTTAATAAATCATCAATTTCTCCTTGTTTTTCATCTTTTCTTTTATTTTCTCTTATTAACTCTTCTTCTATCTTTTCAATTTGATTTTTTAATTCGGAGATTTTATTTTCTGTATTTTTTTTTTCATCTACCAATAATAAAATTTGCTCCTCTCGGTCCTTGTTTTTAAATAGCTCATTTAATTCTCTTTGAAATTTTTGGAGATCTTTATTCAAATTATTTAATTGTTTTTGAACTTCTTTTTGTTCTTTTAACTCTTGTTCTTTCTCCTTCCTTAGAGAAGAAATCATTTCCTGAATTCTATCCGCATCTAATTGAAGGGTGTTAATTTGGGAATTTATCTCCTCTATTAACGTTTTACTTTGTTCTATCTCTTTTTTTGCTTCAGAATTTTCTAGTGAGATCTCTTCAATTGAATCAATAATTCTTTGAACATTTTCAAGCGCGCGTTTTTTATCCATTATATTTTCTAATTGAAGGGTTGTATCATCAATTTCCTTGTTTAAATCATTAATTTTTCCCCAAAATTTCTCTTTTTCGAGGTTTAAATTATCAATTTCTTCTTGTAGTTTAACTCTTTGCTCCAGTACTTCCTTGATTTCTTTTTCTAACTCCTCTCTTTTGCCCTTATTAATTTCGATTAATTTACTTATTTCCTCGATATTTTGGTCAATTTCATTAATGTTTTCATAAAATGATTGAATTCCTTGTAAATCCTGCAATTTCACCTGTAATTCATCGAATAATTTCTGATTCTCTTCAATTTCTTGTTGAATTTTTGAGAAGCTTTCCCAATATGAATTTTTTTCAGTTGTAATTTTTTCAATCTCCGTGATCACGCTATTTAACTCATCTTCTTTTTTTTGAAGCTCTTGATTTTTTTTTTCAATATTATTGTTATATTCTTTAACCTTATCATTTAATTCATTAATCCTTTCATTAATATTTTTTAATCTTGCTTGCGTAGAATTTAAATTTTCAATATCATGTTTTTTATTCAATTCAGTTTCTGCTATTTTTCGTTCAATAGCATTTAATTCATTCTGTTGGGAAGCAATACTTTCGGTAATTTCTTCTAATTGTTTATATAAGTCTTGACTTTTTGAAACTGTCAACGTCTTTAATGAAACGTGAATATTTTCTAAAATCTCCATTAAATCTTGAATGAATGAATCAAAATTGGCAGTAGAATCTTGGACTGCAATATCAACAGATTCCCGGACTTTAAATAATAGCTGTTCTATGGAAGAATCTACATTCTCAGTGAACATATCTAATGTTTGACGAATGGAATTTAATAAATTTTCCATTTCTTCTATATTATCTTCCTCACACTTCACACTTTCAATAGTTTTCATGATATCAACGATGTCAAATATAAATTTTCTAAGATCCTCTCCCGCAAGTTTAATTGCCTCAGAGTTAGATTGTTGAATGCTTCCTTTAATTGAATCTACGGAAATTTCAATGTTTTGTGTGAGCATGTTTAATATTTGTAAAATCGCTCTTATATCTTCTCTATTTTTTTCATATTCTTGTTCTGCATTATTTATTTTTTGAATGGTACTCTTTTTTTCTTCTAATAATTCAGATAATCTCCGTTTAATATTTTCCTTTTTCGTGTTAAAATTATTTAAATTCGCCTCAATTTTTTCTAACTTTCCTTGTAAATTCTCCGAATTTAATTCCAAACCTTGCTTTTCCCTCTGTAAATTAACCAATTCCTTTTCAAAAATATTTAATTCAAGTTGCATGTTTTCAATTTTACTCTGAATCGCATTTATTTCAGAATTAATCGTAGACTGCCGAAATTTCCAGACCTCTAATTCTTTTTCATTATTCCTATAATTGGATTCATTTTTTTTTGCTTCGTTTTTAAGATTTTGAATCTTTTTTAATAAATCATTTTTCCGTGTTATTAATTCTTTTACTATGAATTCCGTATCTTTTCCATTACTTAATTCCTTTATGCGTTCTCCCAAGGTAAATTTCTTTTTTTCCAAGTTTTCAATATTTTCTTTTTGAATTTTAATCTCTGTATTTAAGGAGGTTAAAGATGTTTGAAGGCTCGATACATTTGAACTAATCTCAGTTCTTTTTTGTAATAGTTGATTTATTTTTACTTCTAATTCTTTTTGTCTTTCATTTTCTAGAGAAATTTTTTGTTTTAATCGTTCTATTCTCTCTCTTAGCCGATCTTCTTCTAATTTTATCGTTTTCATGGCGGTTTCAATATCTTCCGACTCACCCTTCAATCTATTTAGGTCTTCGATTAATTTAATTTTCTTTTCCTCATTTTTCTTAATATTTTCTCTTAAAATCCTAATTTGTGTCTGATATGAAGAAATCTCTTGTTTTTTTAGGGAAATTTCTGAATTATATTCTGCCTTCTTCTTTTCATGGGTATTAATCTTCTCCTCAATTTCTGTTTGACGTTGTTGTCTCTGCTCAATCTCACCTTTAGCGCTTTCAATCTGTTTTTCACAGTCTTTAATTTTATTTTTCATCGCATCTATTAACAAATCATAAGTTTGGCCCTCTTCTAATCGCATCTGAAGCGACTTTAATTTTTCTACTTCTTGGACTAATTTCACGTTTCTCTGTTCTGATAAATTCAATTCTGTCTTCAATGAAGATAAATTTGTCTTAAGATTGGTTATAGCTTCAATAATGGTTTCTCTATCTGATTCTTTCTCCGAAATCTTTCTCTGAATGTTTTCCATCAACAAGGATTCTTGTTTTAATAGATTTTCTTCCCTTGTAATTTTTTCTTCTAATTCTTTAATCACTTTTTTAGCAGTATCAATATTTTCCTCTAATTCTTTTTCCTCGTCTTGTAATTTCGCAATCTTTAGAGCAATCAATTGAGCATTATACAAATTAATTTTTTCCTCTAATTCTTTCCATGCTAATGCATCATTTTTTTCTCTCTCTACCTTTTTTAGTTGAGCAGAGACCTCTCTAAAAATTGCCTCAAATTGCCCTAAATCCCGCTCTGCTTTTTCTAATTCCTTATAAGTAGCATCTTTCATTTCATCATATTTTTCCAATCCTATTAACTCTTCGATAAATTTTCTTCTCTCATCTGCATTCATGTGAGTCAATTCTACGATTTTTCCTTGTAAAACAAATTGATTCGAGCCATCTGGATCAATATTTCCTCTTGCCAAAGCATCTAAAATTTGTTGTCGCGTTGCTGTTTTTCCATTCATTTTATACTTTCCCGAACCACCCCTTTTGATGATTCTCGTAATCTCAAACGTTTCGGTTCCTCCAGGAAACACTCCTTCGGAATTATCAAAGGTGATGGTAACAGCAGTTCTACGGCTGGGGTTTTTACCGGTAGTTCCCGCAAATATTAAATCTTCTAAACTTTTTGCCCTCATAGTCTTTTTACTTAATCGACCTAAAGCAAAGCACAATGCATCTATAATATTCGATTTTCCTGCTCCATTTGGGCCCACAATACAAGTAAATCCTTTTGAAAAATTTATTGTAACCGTTCTATCACCAAATGATTTAAATCCCGTCATCGAAATCTTTCTAATATATGTCACGGTAACACTCCCTTCCTTCAATATTATAAGAAAAAAGATATAGTCTACCTTTAAATTTCTTATTTATGGGTCTAAATTATTGAAGAAAATAGAACCTTAATAATCTTTAGATCTCATGAAAAAAGAAAGTTTTAAAAAAAAATATAAATTAAAATTGGGAATTAGAAAAAATCGTGTCAACCATGGTTTTCAGCCTATTTGCTTCTAAAACCATGAAATAATATTCATTATTCGTCTCTTTTTTAGATTTCGAAAAGCTTTCAAGTGGTTTTTTTCTTGCTCGGCTCATTATCCCTATATTATTTATCATTTGAATCAAGTTATTAAATTCTTTGGCATTTTTTTCATAAATCAACGCTTCACACGATAGCTCATATAATTCATGCAATTCAAGTCGAGAAATATAAAATTTTGATGAATGGGTAAGAAAATAGTCCGCCAAATTATCCAAAAATATAATAGTTAACATATTCTCTTCGGATATGAAATTAATCAAGTTAAACTCATCAATCATTCCAAGCGTTTCAAAATTAGTCTGACATGATTCTAAAATTTCAAATTGAGTAATAGTATTTTTTCTATGAAGAAATGGATAAAGATCTCTTAAAATTTCAATACCCTTTCCCGGAACAGGAACGTGATGTTCAAAAATTAAGTCTACGATATATTCAATCATTTCTCGATCGAGCTCAAAGGGAAATGTAAGGGAACATCTCTGTTTTAAAATATCATATAATTGTTTAAAAGAAAAAAAATTCAACCTATTTTTAAAGTCAAATTTCGAAAGCACTTCTAATGTAGAAGGATCTAATACCTTGTTTATCGTGTAAATCGTTGTTATATTAACATCCTTGCCTAAATTTAAAAATTTATTAAAAATTTTTGGCTCTATATATTCCACATTATTAAATACGATAATGAGCTCATTTTTAATTCTAGCATAAACGATTTTAATTAAATTCCACAGATTACTAATGCTTGAATTCCAAATCGCATTCAAATCAATATCAATATTCAATATTGAATCCATTTGAGTAATCAATGAAAAAAGAATCTCCTTAGTTTTCTTTTCTCTACAATTGATATTAATCTGGTTTATTGTCATAATATCCTCATGAAATTGCTTTAAATCTCTTAAAACCGTATTAACTAAAGCTTTCTTTCCAATTCCTCGAGTTCCCTGAAATAATACGCTTAAATCGAAATTATCTATGATGGCGTCATTTAACAAGGAAAAAAAGGCATTTTTTTCTTTTCTTCTATATAATAATTTAGGAGGGATGAAATTATCATCAAACAAGGCTCTAGGACCAATAAAATTAGGGTTAAGGGTAGTTGGTGATATCATTTTTCTTTTTATTTCATTTTTTATTTTTATTTTCAACTAACCTATATAAACCCCCCAGAGAGTGAGGTCACTAAAAGTAAAACTCTTTTTTAATTAGGAATGTCTGATAAGCTAAAAACATGAAAATAAGACTTGAAAAATGCAATTAATTATCCGAAGATATTTCAAATTTAAAAATTTAAACTAAAACTTAATTGTAAACGATACCGTGAAGTTTTTAGAGAATATATAGAAGGATGCATTTATTAAGGATACTAAAGAAGATATCTACTTGAAAACTCTATTTATTTGAATATTATTCATATTAATTTTTTCATTTAAACGCTCCGTTCTCATTTTTCTTGGAAATTCAATATTAACCCTGTCATATACATAACCGCGTTTTCCGAATGGAGCTTCCTTGACTTTAAGTCTGGATGGTGTCATATACCCCTCATGAAAAGATATTATTTTACTATTTCCCTTAAATTCATGCTCTAAAACTTTGCCAAGACTATTACAAGCTACAACAGGAATTCTATTTTCTAATGCTCGTGCTTTTAAATATATTTCCCAGTTTTGATTGCCATCTGACCGAATTTGAGTCGGTGAAAATAAAATATCTGCTCCATATTCTGTCGCTGCTCTTGGAGTTTCATAGAAAGCCATATCAAAACAAATTAATATCGCAAAACGAATACTTTTTAATTTAAAAATGTTCAACACATTGCCGGCCATGAAATATTTTCTTTCATAAGTGTATAAATGCAATTTATCTTGACGTCCAATTTCAACGCCTTTATTGTTTATAAAATAGCACGTGATCCAAGGCTTTTTATGGGAGGCACGCTTTTCCCAAATTGCTCCCGTTAGAATATAGATTTCGTGTTCTCGTGCCAACTCTTTTATAAATTCATAATCTTGGCCTCGTTCTTCTTGAAAATTCTCCGAAAGGTCAGGTTGAAAGGGAACCCAACGTTCGGGCAAGCACGCTATTTCGCAAGTTTTAAATTCTTTTAACAGTCTTTCCAATAAATATTCTATTTCAGAATAACATTTATCTCTATCCGAATGTATTTTCGGTTGAATGCACGCAACATTAATCATTATTTCTCATTTAATTCTTCTATTATGGCAATTAATTCATTTAAATTTGAAATCTCGTAATCAGGTTGGATTTCATTTGGAATCCGCATCCCTGTCGTGCGCGTATCCCATTTTCCTCCTCTATGAATATATATGCTTATCATGTTGTTCAAAAGAGCGGGAATTATGTCTTTCTCAATTCTATCTCCCACGTATATTACTTCCTCACCTTTTACCCCAAATTTTTTTAAACAATAATCAAATAATTTAGGATTTGGTTTTCTTATTCCCAATTGATCTGAAATGACAACCAAATCAATTAAATTCGTTAATCCTAATCTATGGATTTTCTCATATTGTTTAATGGGTATCCCATCCGTAATTATCGCTGTTTTTATTTTCAATTTCCTTATTTTCTTCAAGCATTCTTCTACATCATCATAAAGCTTTATATTATCGATTTTTGCCTGATGATATGCAATAACCGCTGCTGAAATATATTTATATTGTTCGCCCGGAGGAATATCTACCCCTACTTCAAAATTATTCAATCTCTTTATTAAATAATTATAATGCTTAGGAAAATTAGAACCATAATCAGAAACTATCTCATCCATCATGATTTTAGCTTTACTCAAGTTGACATTTAATCCTAAATCAATCATCGCTTTTATTCCCATTATCCTTGCTTGAGCACTCAAACCCGTGGAATCAAATAAACAATCGTCTAAATCAAAACCCACAACTTTAATTTTTTGGCCCATTATATAAAATCATATACGTTATTCGTTATCCAAAAATATTAAGTATTATCTTTATTTATAAGCATAACGCAAAAATTTTAAAAAATATAATAATAATTTATAATTTTTATAATTAATCCAACCATTTATATCAAATATTTATAATTTAGAGGGAATGCGTGGGAAATTAGCTTGAAAACGACGATTGTTTGCTTATCTTATTTTCATAAAAAGATTGGTCCAATAAATGCTTATGCTTACCCAGAATCCCTTTTAGATGAACAACTTTCTATTCGAATTGCAAATATCATGGATCAAGTCATTGATGAGGGATTTTTTACGCATTCTTTTGAGAAATTTCATTCCATGAATTATTATTTTGAGATTGATTCCGATTGGGCTCGTGGAAACAAAGAAATGCTCATGGTATCGATAATATTTGACTATAAAACTACCCTTGAAGTTGAGTCAAAAGTATTAAATTTATGTCATGAATTTTCTAAAAAATTTCAAGCTAACGATCAGATTTTCACCGCTTTTCATATTAATGAATTGGAATATTATGATGAGGAGGATAGAGAACTCATCCTAAAAAATCACCAGTTGATGAAAGAGCTCGTCAGAGATTTATATCGGGCAATCGTTGAAGAAACTAGAGAAAAAAGCGAAGAAGAAATCATCGCATCATTAATCAATAAAAAATATATCTTTTTAACTCTAAAAAAATTATCTCAAGGACCTATATCACTGGAAGATTTAGAAGATTGGTTCCAAGAGAAATTTTCCGATAAAGACTTTAAGGAGCTCATTGATACTTTAATTGATAATCAATTTATTTTCATTAATGAGATTGGCCGGGTAGAAAAATATGTTTTATTGCTAAAAGAAGTCAATGCGGAGAGGATCCCTCCTTTCAGTGTTATTGAATATATTGATGAGAATCCTGAATTGATTGCTTTAATCTTACCAGAGATAAAAGAATATTTTAGTAATTATATATTAAAAACCAAGGAGGAGCTGTTGGAAGATTCCTTCATTCTTTTTCAGGTACTAGCAGATCCAAAAAAATATAACGTATTATTTGAATTACGAGATCGACTGATTCCCGTCAGTAAATTACCAACACTTGTATCGGAAAAAACATTAACTGCATTGAATGAAATCTTAGATTTTTTAAGAAAACATGATATTATTGATGAATTGGAGTATAAAGGAGAAAAATATTTATTTTTGAAGACGAATATTCAAGTATCCACGACCTTTCCACAATATTTAAGAAAGCTTTTACCTAAAGAGACAAAACCCGTTATAGCGAATAAATATACACCAATGAAAGAAAGTCTCCCTTCCTTCAATGATAGAAATATTAAAGGGGAAGATCAAATCTCTAAAGTTTTTAATAAAAGAGGATCTGAAGAAAATTTTAAAAAAAAAAATATTAATAAATAATACCTTTTTTATCCAACAGAAAACTAAAATACTGAATTTTTCCCAAACAAGTTGATTCTAAAAAAATTTCCACGCTCTCAATATCATGACAAATGAGGACCATGAATCATTGGAATACATGAAATATCTCCTTGGAAATATTGGTTTAGAAATATTGACGTCGATAAAAAGGGGTGCAAAACACTTAGAAACTATAAAATTATTTAGTGGAGTTTCTTATAATTGTATTCACGGGAGATTGCCCGTCCTCCTTGAGCTTAATCTCATTAAAAAAGAAAATGATGAATATAGCTTGACAGAAAAAGGAAAGAAGTTATATGTGAAATTAATGGCTTCTCGTTAGATCGTGAAGGAAAATTTAGTTTTTTTACCTTTCTTTTTTAAACATCCCTTAAAATGTTTTGAAAGGAGAAAAAATCAGTTTTGGGGCATGACTCAATCATGACCACGAGCAGTAGTTCTTCTTGTCATTGAGTTCATCATTTTTTTTCTCCCTTTTCTTGATGATCATTAATTTTTTTTACATTTTTACCCAAATAAAATCTTCTTAAATAAAATTTCTTTTCATAATAACCCGGTCTTTTAAATCCACCACATTCTTCAATGAGTTTTCTTAATCCATCTTCTTGATTTAATTTATTCATTATATCATTATATTCTTCATTCTCAATTTCTTTTCTTTTTAATAAAAAATCCAATATTTCCACGGCTTCTTCTTTTTTAGAACAGCGTCTAATAAAATCAAGTGCTCCTGGATTGATTAGTTCACTTCTCTCTTCCTTGTCCAAAAGTTGCTCATTTGACCGTTCTCTTGTTAAAACATCGCTGATTTCATGAAGATTCATGGTTTGTCCTTCTTCTTCCGAATTTAATTCTCTCATTAAATGGGGCAAGTATTTTTTTAGCTCTTCCTTATCATAGCTTATGGTAAGTCCTTTTTCATCATCGATGAGAGGCGGTTTAAATGCTTTTTTCTCTTTCTTATCTTTATCATCCATGATTTTTCTTTTTCCTTATCCTCACATGAGAAATTTTAGGTAAAAGTTTTACTTCCTTCTTTCATTCTCGATAATAATATATTTCAATTAACAAATAAGTTTTATCAAGATTCGTGAAACATATAATGAATATTCTAATCTCAGATAGAATTCACGAAGAGTCAATTAATGTCCTAAAAAATAATGGATTTGCGGTGAAAACCGACTTTTCCATCAGCATGCCCCAGTTAGAAAAAGAAATTGAAAAATACCACGCTATTATAATTCGATCCCGCACTAAACTCTACCGTGATATATTATTAAAAGCAAAAAACCTTAAAATCATTGGACGAGCAGGGGTCGGGTTAGATAATGTTGATTTAGATACTGCGGAACAATTAAAAATAAAGGTTGTTAATACTCCTGAAGCTCCTTCGGTTTCTGTAGCCGAACTTACAATTGGATTGATTATATCCCTAGTTCGAAAAATTTCCATAATCGATAAAAGAATGCATTGCGGAGAATGGTGCAAAAATGATTACACGGGATTTGAATTAAAAGGAAAACGATTGGGCCTAATCGGTTTTGGAAATATCGGACAAGCTGTTGGAAAAAGAGCGGCTGCCTTTGAAATGGATATCGGCATTTATGATACCGATCCTAAAGCTGTTAAAATAGCATTAGAGCAAGGTTTTACTATATATCCGTCGGTTGATGATTTAATTAAGAATTCTCAAATCATTTCTCTCCACGTACCGGCTACGGTAAAAACAGAAAATATTATTGATGAAAGGAGATTAAAATTAATGGACAAAAACGCCTTGCTTATCAATACCGCACGAGGAAATCTCGTTGATGAGGAAGCCTTGTTAAATGCTTTAAAAAATAAAACCATCGCAGGTGCTGCTTTAGATGTTTACCGTGAAGAACCCTTTAAAAACTTGGATTTCTGTAAATTAGAGGAAAACTTAATTCTCACACCTCACATAGGCTCTCAGACTTATGAAACCCAAAAAAATGCAAGCATGCAAGTAGTTCAAAAAATTATAGATTTTTTCAATAACTCTTAAAAATTCAAAATATATCGAAGTTTCAATTCATGCAAATAATAAATTTCTAAAATCATGCGAAATTTATTTTCCTAAAATAAAAAAATAAAATTGATCTAAGTGAAATCAGGATATCAATACGTTAAAGAAACTTTTGAACGACACGAGAAAGGATATGATACCCCGAATTGGCATAGAGGTATCGAATATCGAAAGGGTAAATCCATTCAACGTGTTGAAAGGCCCACTAAGATCTATAGAGCCCGCTCTTTAGGATATAAAGCTAAACAAGGATACATCATCGTTCGTGCAAGAATTAGAAAAGGGGGCATGCATAAAGTACGCCCTAAAAGGGGAAGAAAACCTCGTGCAATGGGTGTCAATAAATATACACCTGGCAAGAACTTGCAATGGGTTGCAGAAGAACGAGTTCAAAGAAAATATCCTAATATGGAAGTGTTAAACAGTTATAAAGTTCATGCGGATGGAAAACACCATTATTATGAAGTAATTTTAGTGGATAAACACCATCCCGTCATTAAATCAGACCCAAAAATTAACTGGATTTTACACCCTGCTAATAGAAAAAGAGTGCACAGGGGATTAACCTCCGCGGGAAAGAAAGCACGGGGGTTGCGCAAAAAAGGATGGGGTTCTGAGAAAACAAGACCAAGTATTCGAGCGAATAAAGGGCGAGGAAAATAAATTTTTATTTTTGAAAAATGACGTTCTTTTCATAATTTGTTTATTGAAATCGTCATGCCTCCATCGAGAATCATGTTTTGTCCTGTAATATAATCAGCGGCGGGGGACGCTAAAAACTCTGCTACGTCAGCAACCCACTCTGCCTCTCCAATTCTATTCAAGGGTAATTTCACGCCCCTAGAATCTAAAAATTGTCTTATTAATTTCGGATCATTGTTATAAATCGGCGTTAAAAAAACGCCTGGTGAGATGGCGTTCACGGTAATATTACTGGAGCCTAATTCTAATGCCCAGAGTTTAGTAAATGCTATTAATGCCGCTTTACTCGCACTATATATGCCAATAAAGGGATTTAAACCATTGTCCGTTCCAGCACACGATGCTATATTTATTATTTTCCCTACAATGGGCTTAAATTGCTTTTGCCTCTTCATTCTCCTAAAAAAAGCTTTTGTAACATTCCAAGCTCCTTTAATATTTACACTCATGACTTTATCATAAATCTCTTCCTTGGCTTTTAAAGATGTATATAACCCACCATCTATACCCGCATTATTCACCAAGAGAAAAACGTTGTCAAATTTATTAAATACCTCGTCTGCCATTTTTTTGACTTGCTCTGAATCTGAAATATCTGCGCGTGCTAATAAGATTTCCCTCTGATAGTTTTCTAATATGATATCCCGTGTCTCCTCTAAACCTTCCATATTAATATCATTCAATACCAAATCTGCACCCAGACTGGCAAATCGTTCTGACATTTTCCTTCCAAAGCCACTTCCGGCTCCCGTGACTAATGCAACCTTTTCTTTTAAAAAATCTCTCTCCATTTTTTTGATTCCATCTCTTTTTTAATCACTTCTCGAGTTAATAATATAAAATGTAAAATAAAATCTAAAAAAACTCAAAATTAAAAAATTAAAAGAATTCACTCTCTTCCCAATAAACCCTTGCTCTTTTTATATAAACCAATCATTTTCATGGCAGGCGGCGTTTCAAAGGCAATTTTAACATCTAATACCGTTGGTATATCCAATTTAAGCGCTCGTTCTAATGCGGGCTTTATATCTTCGGGTTTTTCAATTCGCTCTCCATTACATCCAAACCCACGTGCTATTTCTGCATAATCTAAGTCTGGAAATTCCGTATCCTTATACCGTTTACCAAAATTTAATTTTTGATTTGATTTTATCATTCCCCAGGCGCTGTTATTGCCTATCACGACGATGATGGGTAGTTTCAACCTAACTGCGGTTTCTAATTCCTGCACATTGAACATGAAACTTCCATCTCCCGTTATGCATACCACGGGCTTGTCTGGTTTTGCTATTTTTGCCCCAATTGCATGAGGAATACCCGTTCCTAAATGACCCATAGAAACAGGATAAAATGTGCTTCTCGGAGGCCTTGGTTTAATGTTAATGAAGCTCATTGTGAAAACAAAAATATCTCCACCGTCTAATGCCAGTAATGTATCATCAGGAATGTTCGATAATACTTCATAAGCAAGTCGTTCGGGTTTCATGGGTAATTTATTATGTTTCAGTAATTTTTCAATAATTTTAGCATCATTTTTCCTTAATTCTTGCAAGTATTCATTCCATTTTGCCCATTCGGAAACTTTTTCCTTGGGAAGTTTCTGTTCCATGGCAAGTAAAAGTTGGTTCAGTACAGCTTTCGCATCACCAATTATGCCAAGTTCTATCGGTCTATTTTTCCCAATTTCTTTCGGATCAATATCTACTTGTATGATCTTTTGTTCTTGATTCCATATGGGCGGTGCTCCGTAAAGAAGGGTATAATCCCATTTACATCCAATAGATAATACCATATCAGCTTCGCCAACAGCAGTCCTATAAACATTATCCACTAAATAAGAGCCTAAAAAAGTCTTTTTATTCGAACCGATAGAGCCAATTCCATTAATGGAGGTTCCCGCCGGAATTGAATATGTCACAGAAAGTTTCTGTAATTCTTTATGAGCTTCTGCTGCAATTACTCCCCCTCCTGCTATGATGATGGGTTTAGAGGCATTTTTTAACAACTCCACGGCTTTCTCTATAGTCTCGGGATTCGCACTTGGTCTATGAAGAGGTCTATATTGATAAGGTTCCCTTATATTATTAAAATCTTCTTCAGTAGCTTTTCTTACTAACGCAGTTTCTCTGAGCTCTAAAAATACGGGACCTCTCCTTCCCGACATTGCCACCTTTATGGCTCTTTGCACTGCATGAGGAATTTCATAAGGATCTTCCACGGAAATGGTTTCTTTTGTTATGGGTTTCATGAGTGCAATTTGATCTAAACCCCCTTGCAATATTCCCGTGTCTTCAAACATTCTACCTACTTGAGCACCAATGACTAATAGAGGGATGGAATCCGCATTCGCTGCGGCGACTGCAGGTACCAAATGCGTGACACCTGGCCCTACCGTGCCCATGCAAACCCCAAGTTCTCCCGTTGCCCTCGACCATCCATCCGCCATGTGACCTGCAGCTTGCTCGTGACGGGCCATTACCGTATCAATTCCTTCTTCTCTACCCCACCGTTCTATGGCGTCATAAATGCGTAAGAGTTCTCCTCCCACAATACCGAAGATCTTTTGAACTCCATCTTTTAGAAGCTGTTCAACTAATAAATCTCCACCAAATTTTTCCATTTTAGCCATATTTCTTAGGATTAAATATGACTAAAAAATTTTTTCATCTTTCAAAATTTCCCAGACACGCACACATTTTAGAAAGAAATGATTTCAATATAATATCCCAAAATTTTTCTCGTGTCTAAAAAATAAAAATTAACCTTGCCCGCGCTTCCTTGTTGGATTACTTCGAGTTTCTCCTTTTTTTTAACTTGATTAATAAAATCTTCCGCTCCTTTCATGTAAATTCCCAAATGATGGAGTCCTTCATTGCCTTCTTTGATAAAATCAGAATATAAATGTTCTCCTGTGGAATCTACTAATTCAATGATTTCGAATTGCTTTCCACTGAAATTTTGCATAATTTTTTTCATGGTGAATTCAATTTCCTTTCCCTTATAGATGACTCGTGATTTTTGCGTTACTATATTGAGTGGAGAGGAAAAATCGAAGATATCTTCATAAATTTTTGCTGCTTTTTCAATATCTTTTACTATTATTCCAATTTGATCAAATTTGGTTATTTTCATCTTATGAACTTGTATTTGAAATTATTTTTTAAATATAAAATGTAATAGCAATAATTTTTAGTCAAAACACTCTCGGATAAAATTCCAGTTTTCCAGTAGGTTCTTTAATGATGAATTCTTCATTAAGGATCATTTTTTTTAATTTTTCTGCTAATTTTATGGCACCATGCCTGTCAGATTCTCTAAGAACGACTGGAATTTCTAAAAGTTGGTCATTATTATTAAGTTTAACTTTAACTCTCTTTAAATCCACATTGAAAGCTTTTTTAGGGCATATTGTTACACATGTCCCACAATTGAAACATAAACTCCGGTCTATTCCTTTTTCAGGATTAAAAGCTCCTGTTGGACACTGAACTTCGACAGGACACTCAGTACAATCCTTGCATTTCTTATGATTATGGATGATTAAAAAGTTATCATCCCAAACATCACCATAGGTGATAACACCTAATTTTTCTCTTCCTACAACATTTAACACAACAAGAGGCACGTCATGGTCCGATTTAACAATGTTATTCCATATTTTTTCATTTAAAATGGGAATTGGAATGGCGATGGCGCAGATGCTTTCTAATCCATATGAGGTTTTTAAGGCTCCCATGTATTCAGGTGACATGCCCTTAAAATCGCAAATTGTTTGCAGATTGGGTTTCAATCGATCATTACGCGTTCCAGGGCCAATAATATATCCAATTTGTCCGTTAACGAGAATTTTTGTTCCTACTCCAAAAATCTCCGCATTGGGGTCATTTTGAAAGGGATTCATTGCTCCACAACCAGAAAAAGTTAACTGAGAGCAATTTCCTTCAAAAGGAAGGACGGAAAAAATGGTTTCCACTGGAGTTTCAGAAGGATTTACCATGGCGAAATAATTCTTTATTGCTTGGCGTGTTCCCATCATTCGAGCAAATTGAAAATCATCTAATGTCATGGTTTTTTCAATGATTTCGCCGTTCTCACTTTTTGCTTTTATTTCAACCTCCTTTCCTTCTACTAAATCCCGAAACAATTTTCCTCCAGAATAATTCTCGATGGTTTCGCTTTGAGCGGTACCGTAGAGGATAAAATCTATGATTCCGAGAAATTCATTGGGACAAGGACCAGGATATCCGGGAATTCCATTTACTAGCACATCAGTAAATTTTCTTACTCGCTTTGGAGGTGTTAATCTTAAGGAAAAAATTCCAGAAACCCCGCTCATGAGGCCTTTTGTTGCCGTCGTGATCACGTCCACATCTTCGAATTGAATTTTTTCACCATCTTTCAAGCGATCGATAAGTTCTTGGACGCTAAGGATGTTAGCAATTCCCTTTTTGATTTTTTGATTTATTTCCGTGAGTGTTCTTTTTTTATTCACGAAAGACACCTAACTTTATTAAAGGATAACAATTTAAATTCTTTTTCGAAATAAAATTTTTTGATTAAATATCTTGTTCAAATCTTGACATACTATTGATGAATTGTATCTAAGAACATGCAATTTTTAAGGAAAGGAATTCTTTTTTCATTGGATTAAAAAAAAAAATCTTCGTTGTTCCAGAAATACTTCTATAATTCTTTTTTTAAGGAGTTTATAAAGATTAATTCGGATATTACAACATGTTCTCAAGTAAATTCATGAATAAAAGAAATGGATTTCTCATTTCTTTAATAGGCACGGTTCAATATTTAATTTTATTAATGCTTTCCATGTACTTTTATGCCGGGGGGAATTATCTGGACACCAATTCTCCAAAATATGACTTTTTTTTGAACTACATTTCAGATTTGAGTAGAACCGTTTCTTTATCTAATAATTCAAACGTGCTCTCTTCCATTATTTACATGATTGGGTCAATTATATTGGCCTTATCCCTTATGATATTCATGTTCTATTTTACTCGCATGCATAATAATATCTTTTCTCAAATAAGTATTTTTTTTGGTGTTATTTGTTGTGGTGCATTACTGGTTGGAGCTTTTATATTTTGGGATATCTTTGGATATATTCACATCATTTTCGCTAATATCTTTAACATTTCAGGATTGCTTGCTATTTTATTTTTAGCCATTACTATCTTTAAAAATGATAATTACCCCAATTTCTACGGATTTCTTTTACTTATCTTATTTATTCTCGGTATCATGTATTCTTTTACATTCTTCATATTACCCCAGAACTTTAGCTTCGAAGTATATTATTTTCAAGTCGTTTCCCAAAAGATTGTTCATTTTTTCTTCATCATTACTTTCCTCATTCAAGAATTAGGGGCTTTCAAATTAACGAATTCCCAATGAATGGGAAATCAATTTCTTTTCTCTTTAAATTGCACGAGAAACAAATAAATCTTAATTTTGAGCAAGCGTTCGGATCATTTTATGATAATTTTATCTTCTTATAGATTTTTTGTAAGGGTATACTTTTTTATTCCAAAAAATTTTTCATATTACAGAGGTTTTTAACTAAATAAAAATTAATTAGTTGGATTTAGAAGAAGCCCTGAAATAGAGGTTATATTATCGTTGCCTTATTTTGAAGCTCGTTTACCCATTAATTTTAAGGATGAAAAAAATATTAATGATAAATTAAAAATTTGTGAATGGCTCGGAGTAACCCACGTCATTCTGGAGATTGATGAGAGATCATTTAATAATAACATGAAACAGATTTCTCGCCTTTTAAATCTAATCAATACAAAAAAAACTCCAGCTCTTTACTTAAGAATTAATATAAAACCTCTCAATTTAAAAGATTTTAAAAGAAAAATTAAAACCTATGAGAAACAACCCCATATCATATCTGTTGAAACAGCTAATAAGGAAATTCAAATAAGGGCAGCAAGAGACAGCCGAGTTGATTTGCTTTCTTTTTCAGATCCTGCAATTTTAAAAACTCTCGATAAAGGCGTGCTTTCCCTAACCAAACAAAACAATTCATTTATAGAACTCTCATTGTCCCCCTTAATGGAGGATAATAAGTATCTTCAATCGAGGTATTTTAGAAATTTTTATCGTTTTATCCATCTCGCAATTCGAGAAAAAGCTAATTACATTGTTAGCGGAAATTTTCATCATCCCCTTGAAATTAGACATCCTAAAACCTTTATTAGTATCTGCCATTCATTATTTGACCTCTCCATTCCTCAAGCAAAAAATGCAGTGAGAACGAATGTTGAACGGTTGATAAATAGAAGTAAATTCCGGTATGATAAAAATTATTTTGAAAATGGAGTAAAATTATTAAAATAAGGCGTTTTTAAATGGTTAAAGAGGAGCGACAGCGATATATTTATTTTGAATTGCTCGTGGATAATAATTCCGTGATTAATAAACAATTGTTATTAAACGTGCTGTGGCCATCTATTTGGAAATATTTTGGTATGAAAATTGCTAATAAAATCGGACTCTGGTTAATTGAATATAATCCAATGGAAGGACATGGTATTCTAAGATGTACTCAAGATACTAAAGATGAGGTTATTTCTGTCTTATCCTTAATTAGAGAAATCAATAAAAATAAAGTGATCATAGCACCCATGAAAACGTCTGGTACGATTCGAAGACTTAAAAAAAAAGTTAAATATCGGAAAATGATTAAAAAATTTGATATTTCAAAAAATTTATCAGATTAAAAGATTTTAATAATGAAAATGAAAAAATGTTTACTGACAGAAGCTTTCATTCAAAAGACAAACATGCTTAGTAAAAATTCTTTACTCATTTCTCTCTCCAAATTTAAAAAGTTAGAAGAATCCCCTTATTTACTTATCATCAAATCCATTACGGCTGAAATTGTAAAAATAACGATTTATCCTCTTGATAAAGAGAAAATTATAAAAATAAGCATGCGAGGAAAAGATATTCCAAAAGAAACTATTCGTGTCTTACTGGATATTCTTCAAAATTATGAAATCCTTCATTCATCTGGATTATGTTATGATGCTCAAAATCAACTTCTTTATGAATGTTATTTGAATATTGAAATTTCAAGCAAAGATGAGGAAATCCTACAACAATCCCTTGAAAAAATAAAACCCTTTTTTCAAGAATTAATTATTGAAGAAATATCATTAATTTGAATAATTTTGGAACCATGAAGCCTTGGAAAGTTTTGATAAAAATACCAAATACTTCGCAAACATTAAAAAAAGAATTACAGTTAATGGATGCTCGCGGAATTTTTAATGGATATTTACGAATAAGAAGAACGTACTTTAATGCCCTCATTAAAGCTATAAAAATCTCGCAAAAATATAATTCTCATAAAGGTATCGAAAAAATCATAAACCCTGAAGATAAAGATTGGACAAATAACGCTTGGATCCTGTTATTAATTAAAGATCTAGAGAAAATGAAATCATTTTGGCTTTTAATTAAAAGAGAGAAAAATCTTTCGGGGATTTTGGTAGCTATTGGACCTAAACTGTTTTTTGAATATACTCTCAATAATTCTGAGGCTAAACGTTCCATCAAGAGACTTTTAAACTATATCATTTCTTATATTAATAAATTCGAATGCATAATTCTCCTTCCTAATTTTCTCAAGTCCTTGCACAAAGTCTAAACAAGAATATTGGGAGATTAAAAAAATTCCGTGATTTAATGAAAACATTTTGGATACGGAATTAAAATAATGGTTTTTTATATTTTTAAAGATTTAATTTCGCTCAAAATTTTCCATGTGGATGAAAAAATATTAAATTCAAACTGAATTATCTTATGCATTAATAAAGGAACATTTAAGCATTATCATTTTTACCATGGTAAAATCTCCAATTTTCCGTTATTTCTGTTTGTTTTATATTTTATTTATTTTAAGCTTTTCATGTTTTTTCATTCCTAATGTTCAAGCTCAAGTAGAAACGATTGAGCCGGATTATGGAGATTTACCTCAAATTGATGGTTATATTAATCGTTCCATTAATGAATGGAATGGAGCCTTAAAAATCACCCTTACTTTAAATTCCTCTAGTTCTCCTAGTGATAAAGGTCTTCCTATAGATTTTTGGGTTATGCAAAATAATTCCGGACTTTTTTTCTGCTTTCAATTAGACCTAGAAAACCATGAAAATTATGAGTTCATGGGCATATTAATCTCAAGATCTAAAGCGCAAAATTTTTATGATGCTAAAATCCTTCAATTTAAGAATGTCGTCCAAAATAATTCGGAATTTCTCGATCTTCATATAGAAAATAATGTTTACAAGAGAGATACGAAAATAAATGGAAGTGCTGCGGCCCAATTGGATGAAAAAACCATGATTTATGAATTTCAAATCCCCGTTAATACTTCGGGAGAAGAAAAAGATGTTTTTCTGGATTATGGAGAAGAATATGCTTTCAAAATAATTTTTGGCATTGGTCTCTCTTATCCTACCAGTATTTTAAAAGAAGCTATCGTGAACATCTATATAGAATACCCTCCCTCAACGCCTAGTGGTTTTGATTATGACCGGTTATTTCTCATTCTCAGCATATTGACTTTCAGTGCTCTTGGTGCTCTCTATGGATTTTATATATATAAAATCATTATTTTAAAGAAAAAATTAAAAACTATTCGTGGCTGGCATGCAAAAAGGCAAAAAAATTAAAAAAATCCAATCTGAGAATAAGAAATCGGAAATACTTGATGACCCTCTTGCATTTAAATCTCTGGTGATTTCCGCGATCTTGACGGGTATTTTTTTAGTGATTTCTTTGTTTCTAAATGGAGGTATAATTACAATTTTCATGGAGAAAGGAATAATTTGGGATGTGATCGACATCGCATTAAAAGTTGCTACGATTTTATCTTGCTTTTTCTTCTCTTTTGTAACCCTCGGAAATTTCAAAGATATAACAGGAAAACCCGTTAATTGGAAGGAATTATTATTTCTTTCTGGACTCGCTTTAGCTCAAACTTTTAGAAGTTTATGGGTTTTTGTCTCCACATTAATAGGTGTGGTTTTAATCCTTCTTTATTTGTATTTAACTCAAGAAAGTTAATCCTCTCTGCTCTCTATTCCAAATGACTTTACTAAATAATAATAATCAATTTTTTTTCATTGGACATCGAGGAACAAGAGTCGGTTTTGATGAAAATACAATCGAAGCTTTTCAAATAGCTATAGACTCAGGAGCAAACTATATTGAATTTGATGTACGAGCTACTAAGGATAAAAAGATTATTATTTTTCACGATGAGAAGTTAAATCGAATAACAAATTTGTCAGGAGCTATTAAAGACTTCAATTTAGAAGAGATTAAAACTTTCAAGACAAAAATCACTGGCTCAAAAATACCTCTCCTCTCTGAAATTTTCGAAATATTCAAAAATAAAATAAATTTCATGATTCATCTTAAACAAGCTGAACTCATGAAAGACGTAATAAAGATGATTAAGACCAAAGATCTTACAAAAAATTGTGTTATTAGTGAAAGAAAACTTAGCGTTTTAAAAATGATTCACCATCATGATCATCAGATTAAAACTTGTTATAATATAACACATGGAAAAGATTTGTCATTACAAGAATTCCTAAAAAAAGGTGAGAAAAAAAAATTGCCTTTTAGACCAACTTTAATAAATTTAAAATCGGATTTAATTACTAAGAGATTCATTAATCTTTGCCATGAAAATGAGATTTTAGCCCTCTCTTGGGATTTTTTAAACACGCAACATCCTTTAAAAAAAATCATAGAATTGATTGAAATGAAGATCGACGGAATCCTTTTTGATAATTATAAAAATATTACGATAATTAAAAAATGGTTAAAAGAGAAAAAGATTTAATCTTTTTGTTCAATTTCTGAAAATCCTGGTGGTAGATATAATATGATTTCATCAATCGACAATAACTTTACCCATTTTTTCATAGAACTGTCCGATTGATGCAATAGCAAGTTTTTTATTTTATCTGCTAACTTGCCTTTAGAAAGTCCGGATCTGGATGGTTTTAACAATACGTGATTATCATATCGACTTGTGATCGCACTTATCGGACCTGAAACTACTTTAGGATAAAAAACTTTTTCTTCAAACGAATTAATTTCCAGTTCTATCAACCAAACGGCAATTGCTAATTTAGTTGAAATGTTTTTCAAAAATTTTTTTTTGCCCAAAATCATGAAAGATCCTTTGGGGAGATATTCTCCTGCAGGAGGACTTTTAGATACTTGATCAGCATTGACATAAAACACATCAGCATATCCCCATATTTCTTTCCATGCTTTTGAATAACTCGCTACAAATTCAGCAGTTTCTTGAATTGTTTTTTCGGGAATGGCTTTTTTCTCAGGATTTTTAATTATTGCCAGGGGAGAGCCGGGAAAATCGGTATGAAACACGAGTTCGTGGGGTTCTAAATATCTATTAAAGATTACCTCATTAGAACTCGCATCTCTTCCTCCAATCACTAAAAAATCATCAGAAGAGATAAACCATCTAAATTTTTCATACCATTTCTTTTTCGGTTTTTTAATCAAATAAGCGTAAGATTCTTCCTTCTTTTCTTTCTCTTCTTGTAATTGCTTTAATTTTTTTTTCGTTTCTGAAAGAGCTGTGATCGTTCCTTGTATCTTTTTTTTAGCTTTTTTTCCCTTGTCATAATAAAAATTAGCATTTTCCCCGATGCTTTTATAGAGGTCTAATTCTATTTCCTTATCCTCAATTTCCACGATTACTTTTTTAAAGGCGGGAAGAATTTTCTTATAAAAGTCTGTACCTTCAATCCCCTCTTCTCGTGCCTTTTTTAATTTCATATCAATGTCATTAAAGCTATATCCTTTCTTTAGAGCATCTTTTATCACATCTAATAGGCGTTGAAGGGAATTGAAGTTATTATACAAGTGATCTCCAATCTCGTAATATTTTTTTTCCTTTTCCTTCAATTCTTCAATATATTCTAATTGCCGTGCCAAAATCTTTTCTTGAGCTTCAATTTTTCCCTTCAGCTCCCCTCCTATGGGTGGCTTTAACCGTAAGGAATCAATTTTAGAATAAAATTCATCAACAGCTTTATTAAAACTTTCAAAATCTATTTTTTTTCTCGTCCTAAAAATTTCCAACTTAATTGGTGAAAATCTCCCGTAATTTTCATCCTCATTTAAGATTACTTGACCCTGAATCGGCCCGAATAAAATTTCATTTCGTAATTTCTTAAGGGATTTATATAAATTGGCAATTTGTTCTTCTGATAATTCATTACTTTTGATTGATTTATCTATGCCTGCTCTAAAACAAATTTCCTCCGCATGTATCCCCGAAATATTGATGCTACGGGCCATTGTTCTCACTAACTCGTCATTTGAATCCATTAAAAGCTGCTTAAATTCTGTTTTTTGAATTTCTAAGAAATTCTTGCCTCTAGGTGAAGGAAATTTATACTCTTTTTTTGGTAATAAATCCCTTTCCTTAAATTTTAAATATTTCTTAGCAATAATGATTCTATTTCCCTCATCAATTAAAAGATAATTACCCTTATTGAATAGTTCAATAACAAATTTCCAAGGGGCTGAATCCGCATTAAAAAGTTCAAAAATTATAATCCTATCAAAATCGTGCTGATACACCCGCAAAATGCGCCTCCTTCTCAAAAATCTCCTTAAAGATAAAATGAATTGAGAAGGATATCTTGGGAGAGGATAATCATAGTCCGTTAAATTTATCCTCATGTCTCTTTCAATGATTAAATTCTTCTTTTCCCTCTCCTTTGTCTGTATCTTTAATATTAATAGACCATCCACTTCATAAATGTTTGAAATCGTACCCTCTTGAAGCACTTCATCCAATTCTTTACAAATCGCAAGAACGTCAATATTTGAAAACGAGATCATCCCATCATCCCAGCCAATTTTACGTGAAATTATAATGATTTTAATCTTTAAAACTTAGAGAATCTTGAACACGTCTTCTTTTTGAATAAAAATAGAAAGATTATTTTATTTTAATAATAATATATAAATATGTTTAAAAGGAGAAAGAAAAAAGTTGACCTCAGAAAACGAAGAAAACAACTAATCAAGGAAAAACAAAAACAATTGCCTCCAAAAGAAGTTAAAAAAATTGAAGAAAAAAAAGAAATTAAAGAAAAAGAAGATGAGCTCGAAATCCGTTTAAGAAAAGAAACGCGCATGTATTGGATTAGGGCCGCAACTGGCATATTGAGTGCATTTGTCGGGCGATACATCCTCGGATTTGTGGGATGGTCCCTTTTTATCTGGATGCTTGCATTTTGGTTTTTATTTCCTTTCTTCGTGAGTTTCGTCTTTTTTAGATATAAATATGATAAAGAAACGTGGAATTGGAAAAATATTATTTTACCCGGAGTAGGAATTTACTTTTTTTTATTCATGATTGTGGGAACTCTGATTCATACGTTATTAATGTTTTACTAAAAGCATCTATATTTTAATTTGATTATTGTTATCCATTTTCCTTTTTCAAGGTAATTTGAAAAATGAAACGGAAAATTAAGGAATAAAAAAGTCAAATGAGGGGACAATATATCGATTCTAATTATAATTCAATTATTTGCTTTAGAAATTTATTCTCTTTTTTCCTCTTGGTGGCAAAAATGATCTCATCCAATCGGTATATTCTATCGCAATAAACACATTGAATCCTCAATGGTTTTTCTTGCAACACGTTAAATTCATAATCTATTGGCTCTTCCCGTGAATTTGTTATGCACGTTCTATTGGTACACACGATGAGTTTCTTGATTATTTTTGGAAGTTTCACTCTTTTTTTTTCTATCACTTTATAATCTTCGATTAAAGAAATGGTTGCATTAGGGGATAAGATGGATATTTGTTGCATTTGTACTTCAGTTAAAAACACGTTCTCGATTTTAATTATGTCTTTTTTTCCAAATTTTTTTGAATTTACATTTACTCCAATTGTCATTAAATTCGGCGATTCATCTAAGCCCGTTAAATTCAATATCGTTAGAGCATAACCGCTTTCCACGTGATCTATTACTGTTCCCTTCTTAATGCGCTCTATTTTTAATTTTTCTTCTGACATGGTAGGTATTGATTTTCTTTAAGAAATGAAATCATTCTAGCTTAAATTAACACTCCTATTAAGATTAATTTTTTTTATTAATTTTATATCCGATTGAAATCTCTTATTGACAGATAATTCTTTTTATCTTTGCGCATTATTGGAGCCTTTAATATGCGCTAATTTTATGACCTTCTTAAAATAAGAAAACTTTATATAGGTCTTCTTTTCAATTAAAATTAATAAATGAATTTTATTCATTTCGCCATACGCTATTAATAAATTAAATAGATTAAGGGATATTTTAAATGATTAAGGATTTTATCCTTTTATTTTAAAATACATCTCTCATAATTGATTAAGTTCTTAAAATGTCAACAAAAACTTGGTTAAAGATTGTTCTCTGCGGAGATGGCGGTGTCGGAAAGACAACTATAGCTCAAAAATTAACAGGGACATTGGATTTAAGCAAGAATAGAGAAATGACGGTTGGAATCGATTTCCACCATCTTAAGATCTCGGAGGAAAATCTAATTCATGCCCAGATATGGGACCTAGGAGGACAAACTCAATTTAGAGATTTTCAAGAAAAATTTTTTGAAAGTGCGCACGTCCTCATTCTAACTTTTTCCGTGGTTCGGTTTCCTTCTTTTTTAAATATTTCATCTTGGCTCCCTCTTATCAAAAACGAAAATCTTATACAAACCTACCTTATAGCAAATAAAATTGATAGTAATCCTCGGGTGGTTTCAAGAGAAGATGCTCTAAAAATAGCGCAACAAAATAACATGCGATACTTCGAAATTTCCGCTCTAACGGGCGAGAATTTTAACGATTTTCAAGAAGATTTAATAGAATCCATAAAAAATGCGTTATTACCTTCTCAAGCTAAAAAACAATTCCTTGATATAAGCTACAAGAACGGGAGAACGCTAGAAAAAGAGTAAGTTTTGTTTTTATTTTTCTCTCATTTTATTTCATTTAGACGCGATTAAACATTAATTTATTAAAAAAAATTGGAAAATAAGAATTATTATCAGTTCTTAAGAGGTAATTATGAAGTACCACCTTTAAAAAATGGTCGAGCGTCTGTATAATCGAGAATTCTTTAAGATCTTATTCATTATCGTTCTCTTCTTTCTTCTTTTTCAAGATGATAATAAGATAGAATATCCCTATGATGATTACCAAGGTTAAAATCACTCCCAAGACGCCTGCAATGTACTCATTTTCGATTCCTCCTAAGATGGGCTCCCAAGGTGAGGGTAAATTTTCTAACCAATGTTCCCCTTTAGCATCAATCAATACTCTTTCCAAGCCATCGGGATTGTCAGATAAAATCCCAATAGAAAAACCGATTGCAATCATCAATAGAAGCACCATGAGGGTTATAGCTATGGTTAAAATAACCCCTTTATATCGAATTAACGGTTGCATCCTTAAATTACCCCCAATTGCCGCTCTGTCATGATCAAAGACGGCTTCGCTTTATAAATATAAAATATAATCAATGCAGAAATTACCGCTTCGCCAATGCCAATTAATAAATGCCAATAAACCATGGCCATTATAGCAATATTCATCGGAATGATCCCTCCTATTCCAATTTCGATTCCACAACTCAAGGCGGCTAATACTATTCCAATGTAAGACCCTATGGCTGTTCCAATTGCCATTCTTAATTCTTTGCTCCAATTGGTCTTATTTAATCCATGCATTACTAATTTGACGATATAAAAACCTACCATGCCCCCAATGATCCCCATGTTAAAAGTATTCGCTCCTAAAGCCGTAATGCCCCCATCACCAAATAAGCTTTGAACGACCAATACTAAGAACAGAACGAGAATTGCTGCCCATGGCCCCAGTATAACGGCAACTAATGTGCCTCCGACGAGATGCCCGGAAGTTCCTCCTGGTACGGGATAATTTACAAATTGAAAGGCGAAAATTACCGCAGCTAATACGCCAATGTAAGGTATCATTTTCTCTGAATCTTCGCTTTCAAAAATTTTCTTGATTTTTTTAAATCCAAAAACCATCATTATAATGCTCGTGGCCCACAAAATAACAATTGTGAAGGGATCTAAAAGTCCATCTGGTATGTGCATTTTTTTATCATTTATTTTTATATTTTATTTTTAAGATATTACTATTTTGAAAGTTAGTATTATAAATTATAAATTATAAATTATTTAAAAGTATTACTATATTATAACCAAGTATGAAGAGCAATAAAATAATTAAAAAAGGTTAAATAATGAATTAAATTTCCTTAATTAGCTAAAAAAAAACCTAAATCTAAAGAAATATGGTAATCCGAAATCAATTTTTAAAGAAAGCCATTTTGAATCGTTATATGAGATTATAATTCTGCCTTATTGAAATTAAAGCTGGTTCAAGTTTTAAAAATATAATTTATCAAGTATGATCCGAAATCTCGCAAATTTTTTATAAATAAATTCTTTTTAAGCATTCTAAATTTTTTCATCTTGAAATTAAGGTCTGCATAAAAAAACAAAAAAATAGAAAGAAAATGGACTCGGTATTACCCTTCAGACATGAGCACGAATCCACAATTTTGTCTACAATTCATCCTCTAATCCGGTTCCTTTTACCGTTTATTTTTGTAGTGCCTTTTTTACTTGTAAATGACATTTTTCTCATTTTCACCCTAATTCTCTCTACTTTTCTAATTTCCATAATCGCTAAATTAAAATTAAGTAGAATCTTAAAGCGGATCTTAAAAGTTCTCCCTTTCATCCTGCTCATCACCATTTTTCTTCCCCTCTATATAGGGAATACAGTTGCGTATCGCCTTTTCTTCGGCATCACCCTTATCATTTATCAAGAAGGAATCATCTTAGCACTCCTTCTCTTCTTGAGGATTTTTGGGGCGATTTTCATTTTCATGGCGTTTATGTCTTCTCTCACCTATTCGGAATTTATCGAAGCTCTCACCAAGGCTAAAGTCATTCCTTCTTTCTTCATTGGAAGCCTCGTGATCATGCTTCATTATCTCCCCATATTGGCTGATTCTAATAAAAAAATTCTCGAGGCTCAAGAATTACGGGGGAAAAAAATTACATCGTATTGGTCAAAATTGAAAACCCACGCTTATATTATGGCAAAAAGCATTATCATCAACATGGACCGTAGCGAGCGTCTTTATGAAAGCCTTAAAATGCGGGGCTTTTCCGGTGAAATCACCTTTTCTAAAAAAAAATTGAAAATTTGGGACGCATTAACGTTATTAGGATTCCTTCTCCTCGTGATCTCTTTTCTTTTTTTCCTTGACTTGAAAGCATTCTATCAGGAGGTTTATGCCCTATTCTTGCAGTAGAAATTGAAAACCTTAGTTTTAAATATAACTCAGGATTTTCTCTTGAAAATATCAGCTTGCAAATCGAACAAGAATCAATTTATGCCCTACTCGGAAATAATGGTGCCGGAAAATCTACTTTACTTCGACTCATGGTCGGATTATTAAAACCTAAATCCGGGACCATTAAGATATTTGGAAAAACTTTAACAAGAAATCGAAAACAACTCTGGAAAATACGCCAACAAATCGGATTCTTATTCCAAAACCCCGATGACCAACTCTTCGCCCCTACTATCGCCGAAGACGTGGCATTTGGCGCGCGAAATCTAAAATTACCCGAAGAGGAGGTCCAAAAACGCACGGAATGGGCTTTAAAAGCCGTAAATCTCTTACACTATAAAAATGAATCCCCCTTTAATCTCTCTTGGGGGCAAAAAAAAAGAGCCGCCCTCGCTGGCTTGCTCGTGCTTAAGCCTAAATTGCTCATCCTCGATGAACCGTTTGCTAATCTAGATTTTCAATCCATTCATAATCACATCAAAATTATCGAAACCTTGCGCACTCAAGAAAAAATGACCATCTTATTCACGACCCACCACCTTTTTTTTGTCGAAAAATGGGCTCAAAAAGTCTTTATCTTAAAAGATGGTAAAAAATTCTATGAAGGCGATGCCATCAAAGGATTAAGCAACCCCAAAATTAAAAATCTTCTAGGCTCCTATGAACAAATCGAAGAATTATTCCAATCCTTTAAAAAATCCTCCCCACCTTAATCCATCGGATCTTTCACCCCCTTTTTACTTGCATTCATATTATTCTTGAAATCCCTCATACTCCTTAAATCCTTTTTATAACAAACCCATTAATTCACACCATTTTGTAAAACACTCATACTACCCTCTATAACCAATGAATTTATATATTACCTAATCAGTTAGTATAACAAATTCAATTAATTTGTTCTAATAAATTTAAAACAAAACTAAAAAAGGTAAAAAAAATGAAAATCGTAAAAAAAGAAAAGAAAAAGATTGAAGCCGTAAGCTGTAAATGCGGTGGAGATGCATGCATTAGTCTCTCCTGTAAGTGTGGAGGAGATGCGTGCTAAGAAAAACCTGGCTAATCTTCTATTTTTTTTCTAATAATAATTAAAACTCTCTTTTTTTCATATTTTTATCTTGAATAAAAGTAAAGAAATACTTACTTTCTTTAAATTAGAAATGATTTTGGTCTAATAATATTTTAAAAAGGTTTAATGTTGATATGAGGGAAGTTCTTTCATTCAAACAAGTTTAATCATGTTCAGAATAAACATTGCATTCCTTGACTGAAAGAGATAATCATATTCGTTCGAGCTATTAAAAGTAATAAAAATCTGGGATAAATCCTCATGAATAAAATCGTGATCGCATTCCTTTGGAACTTGATTTTTTTTATTTAAGTTTTTATTATCTACAAGGTCTTTCTCCTCTACTTTATCATCCATGATTATCATTGACGACCATTTTTTTAACTAAAATAATGAAATTATCGAATTTTAATTTATTTCATTTGTTCTTAAAACATTCAAAATAAATAAAAATATATATTTCGTGTTGTATCCCTTTTATTAGAGAGATAAATTATTAAGACATGGAATTATGTAAAAATGAAGATTATTAAAAAAAGGCAAGGGGTGGGGTGCGAGAAATGAAGTTAAAGCATGACATTTCCGATGAGGAGATTAGCGTTGCAGCGTATTATATATGGGAAAAGAAACATCCTTACGACATATTATGTTGGTTATTAGCAGAGCGTCAATTATATGTGGAGCAAAATTTCACACATCCTTCTGACGACCTGATAAGCAAGGTGGCGGAGAAAATTTTCTTTTCCCAAACACCGCATGATGTTTTGTGCTGGTATATTGGTTTGTATGATTTATTCATAAAGAAGAAAACGAAAAGAAATGATATTGATCTTCTTTTTCAAAAATGATTTTAGAAAAGTTAAGCACGACAAATTCATGTAAAAAAAAGATGAAATGAAAATATGAAAAAGCTGGGATTGATTTAATTAAAAATTCTTTAGAAAATTACGAGATTAAAGAAAGACTAAAAAAGTTGATCGGAAGAAATTTAGTAGTTTATAAGATTTACACATGTAATGAGTTTAGTGGAAAATAAAATAATTAAACCTCTAAAAAGACCATGAAAAGATCAGAAGAGGAAATTTGGGATCAAATTACCGAATATCTAAAAAATAATGATAAATCAGCATTGAAGAAACATTTTCCTTGTTATTTATCAAGTGAGCACATTATTGAAGCGTTAGATAGATTGGAAAAAGTAGAGGTATCAATGAAAAAAAATGATTTAGGTTCCATGGTAGGAAAATAGCATTTTAAAGAGATGAGAGAGTTCAATGGGCAATGAAAAAGCACGAGAAAAAAAAGGAATGAGGAAAAACGGTTGCAGCCGTAAATCACTAATCTTCTAGGTTTTTTAAGATTAGGTCATCTTTTTTCTATTTTTATTTATTTTTCAAGAATAAATAACTTCGACTCCATTTGACCATTTTCCAGATCTGACCATCGAGGATGAAATCTTCAGGGTTTTTTAATTCACCGAGAAGAGTTTTTTCTAAGAAAACTTCGATTTTTTTATCACCTACTTCTATTTCAGTCCATTTTTTTATTTTATCTTCATGGGCCAAGATTTGGCTCTTTGGAAATAGTCGAACCACGATGGTGCAAGACGTTCTGGATCATGATCTCGTGTAATATTGATATATTAAGAGAGCAGGGGTGTTCGATTCATCCTCTTTTAAGATTTCTTCGTGCTGTTCTTGAATGACTTTTATAGCATCTTCAGTTAATCTCATTTTTCAGAAAAGTTTATTCTTTATGCAATTAATGGGGTGATTTAAATAAAATTTTAAGATTATATTTTAAAATTAAAAAAAAGGAGACATGGTGTCAACATTTTAATAAATAATAATTTAAAAAGAAAGTATTTCTACCCCTCCTTTTCTTCTTTCAATTTAGGTTTGAATTTCACCATTAATACGATGATTCCCCAGAGAATATAAAGCGTGATAATGCCGCTTATCCAACCATTGGGGCTAGATTCTTCGGAAAAAAGGGATAAGAACCCTAAAGACACAATTCCTAAAAGAGCAAAAGATACCATCATGATAATTTTTCCGATAAAACAATATATTAATACTTTTTTTTTATTATATTTCAAAAACCCCAAAGTAGTAAAGAGAATCGATTCGGGAAGAGGAGTCGCACCAAATAATAAAATTATGGGGGGAATAATCTTAGGTTTTCTTAGAATCAATTGACTCCATGGATTTTGTAATTCAGGGGATTCTTTACTCAACAATCCTTGAGCGCCTCGACCTATAAACCAATCTAACATGTCTCCTAATGTATTGGAGAGTGCGGCAAATAATACTAATAGGGTAATTAAGAACCATGCATTCTCATTAGAATTCAACCAAGTAGCTGTAAAGGCAGTAATGGGAAGAGGATAAGGGATCGGAATGGGTATAATCGCTCCTATGAAGCAGACAAGTACCGTAAATCCTATAGCACTATAAATTGGTATGGCTTCAAGAGTTTCAGAGTCAAACCAATTTGTCAAGTTAAAGAATTCTCCGATATTTTTATAAAGAGCCGATAGAATAGTGACAATTATGATGAGACCGAGAAAAAGTAGTAAAATAATATTGATTTTCATTTGAGAGCGTTTATTATCTCTCTTTTCAATACCATTATCCTGTTCACTCATGAGCTTCGCATGTCCATTAATATTTTAATAGAATTTTAATAATTAAAAAATTAATAAAAAAAGGATGTATTAAAAGTTTTTAATTTTATCGAATTTTCCGAGCTTAACATTTTTATCAAATAAAGACAAGCAAAGATTCTTCTTTAACTCAATGAAAGCAATTAAAGCCATATATTCTCGGTTAATCTTAATAGGGAAGAAATCTATACCCGCAGTCAAATCTTTCTTACTCTTTTTTTTATTTTAATGACTCGGCAATCCCGAAAATTGAATTTTAATAAGAAATTCTAGAATTTACATGATGAAATCATCTTTTTTAATAAGTTTTTTATTTATCAGCTGAATCTTTTTATACATGGCATTTTTATGTTTAATCAATGAATCTTAATCTATATCCATATCTTCCACACCACATCACGCTTAGAAAATACCAAGAAATCAACCTTTTTGATTTAAAAAATGATGAATCCTATCTTATTGATGAAGAAGCTTTTGCAATTTTAAAAAAAATTGAGGGAAAAAAACTTTTCAGGAAATATTGGATGAATATCTTCCCGAAAAAAGAAAAGAAATTCAAGATGCATTCAAGAATTTCATAGAACTTGGTATCATTCAATCCTCCCCTTTTCCCATGACTAACGAGGCCATGGTATCAAAGGAGCATCTTAATTTACCGGAAAAGAATATTTTTAAAGAACCATATCTAACGAAATTAATGATTAATATCACCGAGAAATGTAATTTGCAATGCAAGCATTGTTATCTCACGAATAAGAAGCAACAAGATATAGCAATAGAAGATTTAATAAAATTAATTAGGGATTTTTATGAATTACACGGGTTAAGAATAATTCTGACGGGAGGAGAACCATTTTTATATGGAAACTTGAAACAATTACTTCTATTTCTCAAAAAAGTTCCTTTACAAAAAGTTTTGTTAACGAACGGTACATTAATTAAACAAAAAAAAGAACTATTACCTCTACTGAAGGAAAATTATTTTGAAGTCTTTGTAAGCTTAGATGGATTAAAAGATACGCATGATGAATTTAGAAATGTTAAATGTTTCCAAGATACTATTGAAGGAATTAAACTTTTATTACACCACGATATTCATGTTACCATAAATACCATGATTCATGCTCGCAATGTAAATGAATTTAATGCCCTTAAACAATTCATTAAAAATTTAGGGCCTATTAAAAATTGGATATTAGACATCCCCACCTATGACGAATCCATTCCGAAAGACATTCGTGAAAAATATGCAATTTCCGGTAAAAAAGGAGCAGAAGTCTTAAAGTCTTATGGATGGGGTGTTTTTTACGAGTCAGAAACCTCCTTTAAGGATTTAGCATGTGGGCCAAATATCATGGCTATAGATGTTTTAGGGAATATTTCGAAATGTGGATTCTTCAGTGAAAATGATTTAGGAAACGTGTTTGAATTAGGGGTAAAACAGAGCTGGAGGAAAATACAAGAAAGATTAAATTGGAATATTAAAGATCTGAAATGTTTTGAAATTAATTGTGAGTTTTTAAATCAATGTAGAGGTGGATGTAGATATCGAGCTTATGTTGAAACAGGCGACGTGTTAGGGGAGGATATTTACATGTGTTATCGATATGGACGTCTTCCTAAAAACGAAAAAAATCCTTAATTTAAAAGAACTTAATAATGAAAAAAAGGTGAGAAAAATAAATGGTGGAAAAAAAACATGTCTATTTAAGAACAGAAAATGACATCTCTCCGTTAAATAAACAATTAATTAATCGCGTCTGTCATAAATGCAATTTTTATAAAGAAGACCAAGAATACTGGGAAAAGGAATATGAATGTGCTGCCTATAAGTTCATTAGACAACTAGTAGAAGAAAAATTAATTACCTTGGATCAAATTGAAGAAATCTTCATGTGAGTGGATTTAAATCCAGAAAGAGAATTACGATGATTATGATTCTTTAAAAAGGCTTTTAGGATCTCAAGGCACCCAATCACCCATAATGTCAATGCTGCATTTAGCGTTCATGTGGAATGTGGTGTCAGTGAAAGGAATTTGGAATCCATCCTGTGGTATTCATGGGATTAGTGATCTGCTTAATAATAAATTTCAAGAATATGGTGGAACCCTGAAACTTAATACCGGTGTATATGAAATTATAGTAAAAAATTATAAAGCACTTGGACTAAGGACCGTGAATGACGAAACTTTCATGGCTCATTGGATTGTATCAAATGCCGACTATAAAAAAGTATTTTTAACGATGATGAATCCCGAAAATGTTCCTCAAGATCATTTAAAAATAGTTAAAAATACACTGTACATGGGTTCGGAGTTCTGCGTCTATCTTGGATTGTTTTTTTATTTCAAATTTTATTTTTCAAGACGTTCAAAAAAGAAGAAACCGAGTTAATGAGATCTCTTACCTTTTTTTGAAGAGTTCACATTTTTTTCAAATTTTAAGGGAATAATTTTTTTATTTAACGGTCATTATATTTTATTGGGGAAATAATGATGGAAAATTTGCATTTTCGAGGACTCATATGAAAGAGGATGATTATGAGAGCAAAAAAATGCATACATCCGGAGTTTTTAATCAATACTTTACTGCTCGAAATGGGCATTTAACCCAAGCTTAAGGTAAATTCCGAGCGATGGGGTCTAAGACAGCATGAAGCAGTATACATGATTAAGTCCCCTTAGAGCATGAATTAACTGCCTCACATGAGAGAGCTCTATTGATTTTTTGGAGAATTCCAAGAAGTGAGAGGGAGAGTTAGTGTGTTAGGCGACAGCATGCTCCTCTTTTTATAGAATCAGTTCAAATCAAAATAGAATCTGAATCTAATAATTCTTTTAATTTATTCCCTTTAGAACTGTCCTCTTCTAAATAAGTTTCAAGTACTTTTTTTATTTTTGGAGCAAATTTTTTAGTAATCGCCCTAACATATCCAATGTTCACGTTCTTATCCGTAGCAAGGCAGAGAATGCCTTTTCCAGCTTTTACTGAAAATATCATCCCTTTATTATATTCAGTAATCTGCATGTTGATATGACCATACCCTAAAACCTCTCCTTGCTCTTCTCCTGCAATGAACACGGCGCCCCCTATTGCTCCAATTTTTTCCACAGAAATCATCTCATCATTAGTCAAATTAAATTTTGAATGACTTAAGAGGGTTAATCCTGTATCATCAATAATCAAGGAATATTTAATGCCGGCCGTGCTATTAACGATCGTGCGTAAAATTTCTTTTAATTCCTTCTCATCTTCATGAAAATCTCGTGAAGAATCCATTTATCAAGCTCCTTTTATAGTTGTTTTATTAATTGGTTCGAGATTCACTCGTTCGACTCTCGATTACTTCTCGTAAAAAAATTTTTAAAAAAGCATTAATATTCTTATACTCTATTATTAAAAAAAAAAAAATTCATAAAAAAATTTGCTTGTTTCGAAAAATTTAAAAAATTAACTGATTTTTTACAATGTTTCGAAGATCCGCTATTCCACAGAGGTTCTTATTCGTACCTTCTATTAACAATAATAATTTAATTTTTTTTTCCTCATCTAAATCTAACTTGATTTTACTTATTTTCAATTTTTTATTTAAAGAAATCCTATTTGAAATTGCTAATAAGGCTAATTCATTTTCTTTCATGTTCACTTTATCAGCAATTTGCGAAGAAATAGGAAACCCATGATGGTCACATATAATGCCTGCAATACAATTTGGAAAAATATTTTTAATCCGAATCAAAAAAGAATCTACTTCTGATTGCTTGATGATTCTATCTACCATCACTTTCCTCCATGATAAATTATTGAGAGGTGTAAATAATCTGAAAGTGATTTTTATCTTAAATTAGAGTATTATCTTGATATTATCATAGTGTGAGTGATATTGGACCCTTTATCTCGTATCTTTTTTTTCGAATTGAAAGTATGGGTTAAATATTATGACTAAATTCATGATAAAAATCCATGTTTTTCTAATTTTGCGCAAATCTTAAGAATGAGAATAAAAAAAAATAAGGTAAATTAAATATTGATTCTCTAATGCGGGTTATTTTTTAAGGGGAATCCCTAAATTAAGATTTTCAACCAATTCCGCAAATCTATTTCTTACAGTTACCTCTGTACATTGAGAAATCTGGGCAATCCTTCTTTGGGTTCGTCTTTCATTACAAAGGATCGTGCTACAATAAATTGCAGCAGCACAAACTCCTGTGGGGCCTCTTCCTGAGGTTAAAGAACTCATTTCTGCCAATTTTAAGATTTTTTTCGCAGTTTTTTGGCATTTCGAGGAAAGTCCAAGCTCAGAAACAAATCTATTGAGAAAATCTATTGGTTTTGTAGGATTTAAATTTAAATTCAGTTCTTTTGAGATAAATCGGAAAGCCCGACCAATTTCTTTTTTGTCGACTCGTGCGACTTCTGCAATTTCATTTAATGTTCTTGGAACTTTATATAAACGGCATGCAGCATAAAGGCTGGCTGCTGCGACCCCCTCAATACTCCTTCCACGGATGAGATGTTTATCAACGGCATCTCGATATATTTTTGCAGCACATTCGCGCAAATTTTTTTGGAGTTCTAAACTTGACCCCATTCTATCCAGTTCAAATAAAGCAAAAGTCAAATTTCTTTCAATAGCATCAGAAACCCGAATGCGACTTTGCCACTTGCGAAGCCTATATATTTGACCACGGGCACGTGCGGGTATCTCTTTCCCAAAAATATCCTTATTTTTCCAATCGATTATTGTACTTAATCCTTTATCATGGATCATGTAACTCATGGGTGCACCCGTACGGGTTCTTTTTTTTTTTTGATCAGCATCAAATGCTCGCCATTCGGGTCCATTATCTATATTTTTTTCTGAATGAACTAATCCACAATTTTCGCATACGATTAATCCACGATTATCATCATAAAAAATATTTTCCCCACATTCGGAACAGGTTGAATTTGTTTCTATTTGGAATCCTTCTTTTTTAACTGATTTTACTTCTTTCCAACTAGAAATACTTTTCACCTTCTTTTTAAATTGGGAGGTAATTTATGCTATAAAATGGAAATTATTTTATTTTAACGTATAATTTTACGTTTGAATTAATTTCATGATTGGAGGATGTAACTCGAATTGAGATGAAGGGAGAGGTAATGGGACCAAAAATGTCATTAATAAATCCAATCTTTTCATAATCTTCATTAAAAACCGGTTTTTTCATAATTGTTTCGAAATCCTTTTTCCACTTTCGCGCACGGAAAATTTCATTTTTCTTAGATTTTCCCACATATGAGAGAATTTCGTATATTTTAAACCATGTTTGCATTAGTACCCCATTGTATCCCTTCTAAAAATAAAATATAGATTTGAACATATTCAATTCTATTTAAATATAATGGTTTTTCGTCTTAAAAAGTAAACCTTTTTTTATTAAGTTCTTATTAAAAAAGAACATTAAGGTTGAACATTGTTTTAAAAATTAACATTGTTAAATTACCAATAGTGTTTCTGGATCCTAAATTTTATTTTGCAATCACATTTAAAATCGTGAATGTCTAAATACTTCAATTCTTGGGATAAGACGAATTTTTTAAGGTGTTCTAACATGTAGTCATTGCAGCTTTTTTTTAAACAGTTATGAATCCCTCGTCTCGTGCCCGCTCCAGAAGGATCTGAGAGGATCCTCACCCGTGCTAAATCTGAAGAAGTTAAGGAATTTTTCAAGCATTCTATAAGAGAATAAAACCATGGGGGACGATATCGTTTATGAAGCCATAAATATTCTACTAGTGTGCCCCTTTGAACATTCATGGGATTAATGGAAATGGTAGATATGGGTAATTTTTTTAATGTTTTCAAAGAATTCTCGCAATCATCGATTGCAGCTTGCTCATTTAAAAAGGGCGGTTTAAATAATAAATATACTTTAACTCCTATTCGGAATTCATTACACAATTTTACTTTTTCAAGAAATTCATTGAATGTAAATCCTTTATTAATATATCTATTTCTAATCTCATCATTAACAGTTTCTAAGCCTATCCCGATCTCGATTTGTTTTTCTTTTAAGAATGTTTTTATCTCTCGTAATTTTTCTTGGGTAATGAACTCTGGTCTTGATTCTATCACAACTTCTTTAATTTTTTGTTCCCGTGCCACGCGTTCGTATATAAATCTTCTTATTTTTTCAGAAATCTCCTCGTCGTCAAAAAAACTTCCCGAATTAAATAATTTTAATACGTAATCATCTTTATCCTTCCGTATTTCGTGTAATTTTTGATTGAATGCCCCTTCAAATTGATCTATGATATATCGTGGTTCTATAGGAGAAATACAAGCATCTTGAATATAGCCACACATCGTGCAACCCCCTTTATTTCCCAAAGCCCATTTACACCCTTTTGTACGCAAAATAATTGTAAATTCTTTTCCTCTTCCATGCATTAACCGTTCTTCTTTTATCCAAAATGCTACGGGTTTCGAATGAAGATTTTCATTTCTCTTTTTCGACATCTTGATAGATTTTAATCTCAATTGCTTGATTGTATCTTCTATTGAAGATAAACATTCATTTTTTCTCATGTATTTTCACGATTCTTCCCATTTTAGAATTTTTAATAAAAGCCCCTCCTACTAATGTTTTCCCAACTGCGATAATATCATCTTTATTCCTATTTAAAATAAAGACTTGTTCATTTGGTTTTACATAAAAGCTAAAATCTACGATTCCCGCTCTAAATAGAGTATTCCCTTGGATGTCGTCTCCGTCAAAGACGATGATATTCCTGTCGGTCATATCTTGTAAAACGATTTCAGCCCCTTTTAAAGTTAAATTAATAATTCCTTCGTCTCTTTTAAAATAAAGTAATTTATCTCCGGTTATCTCGTTTAAAACTTCTGTTACATTTCTTTTTTTGTTAAATTTAAAGCGAAAGGGACGATTCATGAGTTTTTCTCCCACTCCTTTCCCGAATTGATAATCAATCATTTTTATTATTTTCCTCGTTATTGATTTAGAACCCGCATGGGAGCCTTTCTTTTCATTAGAAATTTTAAAATCGTCGTGATACTCCTCAATCTTGTCATAAAGGGATTGAATGGAGTGCTTGCTGGTAGCATTGTCATGAATTTGAGTAAAATGAATTTTTTGTTGTATTTCTGATCGTGCGGCTTCAATAATTTTTGAATAATCTCCCGGAAGATGACATATGATGGGAATTTTCTCATCATATTTTTTCAATAATTTTATTAGCATTTCAGAAGAAATTTTTATCTCTTCAGCATCCCAATCACCCGTAACAGAAATATCATAAGAATTTACCGGATATAACTCCTCTAATTGGCGAGGTATTGCGCCTAAAGGAGAAGTCAAAATGATTTCTTGAAAATTGGGAAAATCAGGAAATTTTCGCAAGGCATCATGAAATTTTTTATGAGATTTTGAAGATGAATAAGGTTTTTTAGAAGAACACGGGAGTAGAATAATTAAGGAAGTTTGGGACTCGGGAGTAAATCGATCAATCACTCGTTTTCTAAACTCTTGAAAATCAGGCCTATAATAAGAAATAGGGCCAAGAGAATTAATTTTAATTCCTTTTTGATATAATGGTGTGTCCCATCGAGTTGTTTGAAAATATTTTTTATCGAAAATTTTTAATAGAGAAAGAAAATTCAACTCATTCAACGAGCTTTTCTCCACATAACCCCTAAAATCCTCAAATTGAATGTATTGTTTAATTTTATTCATTTGATTTCTTGCCACACAGAGATTATGAAGTGAGAGAAGCCGAACTTTTTTCGAAGAATATTTCTCATTTAAATGAACACGCAATTCATTTCGACACGCCGCACAAGAACAAGGTAAATATTTCATTTTATAAATTGGTAATAATTGGTCTAAAGAATCATAAAAATTTTCAGAAGATAAATACATGGAATAGGAACAATCAATCAGGTCAAATCCTAGATACACGATAACGGGATAATATTTTGGTAGAATTCTTCCGGAAGCCATGAAAATGAAGTTTCTGTCAAGCGATTTTTTACATTTCATGATGGTATTAATGATTCGCCTGTAATTCCTCAAATTATCAAAAAGATCCAAAAAATTGAGAATTTTTACATTTTCGTATTTTTGAATTAATGATATAAAAGAAGAAATATGCTCATGATGGTCAAATAATCTAATGGAAATTCCAAACGAAAGATGATCGTGCTCTTCTAACAATTTAGAAACTTTTAACAACCATGCTTCAATCTCTTTTCTCGTAAACTCTTTATTAATAGTAGTAGTAGGAATACGGAAAGGAATAATGGGGATCAAATTTTCCTGCATGAAATAATTCTGATTTTTTTCTAAAATGTCCTTGAATTTTTCTAATAGTCCGGAATGAACGTAAATAAATTGTTTGCTCTTGAATTTTAGGTGTAAAAAATCACTTCGAAGAAATTCCTCTTCATTAATCTTGAATATTTCATTATATTCGAATTCCATGCCAAAATTAATATCATCATTCAAGAATTTATTAATTGGAAGAATGAGTGTTGGAGTCCTAATGTATTTTTTCGCCGCTTGCGAATAATTCATGCGTCCAATTCGAGAAAATCCAATTTTTTTCTCTAAGACTTCAAAAAATGATTTCATCAAGGTATAAAAATGTAATTCAATTCAAGTTTTTTCTGTTTAAAATAAATAATTTAATTAGATTAAAATTAACCTTGCCCCATTAAGAAAGATCCAAAAATTGATAAATTCCAATTAATCATGATTTATATGAATCAATTTTAAACGGAAAAAAATTTTTTATAAAGCGCACCGCCGAATGATTTATTGTCTCTTTAACGGAAATTTTTTTCTTTTTAATATAGCACAAAATTAGTCCATGAAATCCTCTCATCTAATACGAAATTGGTAAATGTATTTTCGATCTCTTCTGATTCATACAAATTTTTTATGAATTTTCCATAATCTTCAATTTCCTTAACACGAACGATTGCAAAAAGTCCGTATTGTTCTCCAATTCGAAATAGATCTGTAATTTCTCTTTTTTTCACTAAATTAAGTGCTAATTTATCATATTCTGAAGGATCCTTCGGCTTAATTCGAACGATATATTTTCCCTTAAATCCCAATTTTTTTGGATTAAAATTAATCGCATGATTTAAGATAATCCCTTTTTTTTCCAATAGTTTAATGCGATTATAAATCGTGGATTGAGAGATTCGTAAATTTTTCTTCTTCGCTAATAATTTTGAAATCTCATACGTTGAAATTAAAGTCCCTTTTTGTTCACGGCGTAAAATTTTAAGAATTTCCTCATCTATTTCATCAATTGCTTCTTTTTCCATTTTATTCAAGGAAGAAATATCTATTCCGTTGGTTTTAAATACTTTAATCGTTTCGATTATTTGATATTTCTTAAAATAGGATTCTGCCATTATTTTATCCAATTCTTTTAATATTTCATTAAATTCAAAAGAATCTCTAAATATGAATAACGCAAAAAGAGAGAACTCTCCTAATATTCCATCTAACATTATTAATTGAGGGATGCTTAAGAATCGTTCGATTAATTTAGGCTCTTTTGGATTCGTTTTAATTTCCATTATTACATATTTGAGATTGGGATTTAGAACGTTAGGATTAACATTTATAGTAAAATTATTTATTATCTCCTCTTCTTTCAAGCGATCAAAATAATTAAAAAATGTTTTCCTCGAAATATTCAATTCTTTAGAGATCTTTGTAAAATTAGGTTTTGAAGATTGAGTCAATTTTTTTATAATTTCTTGAACATTAAGTTTGGCATTTAAGTGGTTCATTTATAATCCCCTTTTAGAAACTAATTATTAGTGCAATATTTCCTCCAATTATTATACAAATTTTTAAAATTACATTTAAATATTAATTAAAATTAAAAGATATAATTAATTGTTTCAAGGAAGATTGAAAGTGGTTTCGTATAAAATAGCGGATGAGTCCCTTGTAGAGAAGGGAAAAGAAGCTCTTTATATTGCAGAAAGCAAGATGCCCGTGACTGCTAAAGTCATACGAGAAAGATTTTCAAAAGAAAAACCGCTAGAAGGGATTAAAATTGCCGGATGTCTTCATGTTACCAAAGAAACTGGAATTTTAGTAAGAACTTTGCAAGCCGGAGGTGCGGAAGTATATCTCTGTGGTAGCAACCCACTATCCACTCAAGACGATGTAGCCGCCGCATTGGTAAAAGAAGGAATAAATGTATTTGCTTGGCATGGAAATACTTCTGAGGAATTTTATTGGTGTATAAGAAAATGTTTGGAAGCAGAACCAAACATCTTAATTGATGACGGTGCTGATCTTATAGTTACGGCTCATAAAGAATTTCCGGAATTAATCGAATTGGGTAAAATTTTTGGCTGTCAAGAAGAAACAACCACTGGTGTAAAACGTTTTAGGGCTATGGAAGAGCATGGCGCCCTAAAAGTGCCTTTATTTCCTGTAAACGATGCGCGCTGTAAAAATCAGTTTGACAATGAATTAGGAACGGGACAAGGAATTCTAGCAGCATTTATCGGAATGCATATTTTATTTGCAGGAAAAAACGTGTTAATTGCGGGATACGGTCATTGTAGTTCAGGAATGGCATTGAGAGCAAGAGGATTAGGATCCAATGTCACCGTGACAGAGGTAGATCCCATTAAGGCTTTACAAGCTAAATTTGCCGGATATAATGTCATGCCCATAGCAAAAGCTCTCCCTCACGCAGATATAATATTTACAGCAACAGGCTGTAAAAACGTTTTTACTAAAGAGCATTTTCCCTTACTTAAAGATGGTGTCATCTTGGGAAATTTAGGACATTTTGATGTGGAAATTCCCAGTAAAGATTTATATGAGCATGCGATTGAAGTTAAACCCTTAAGAAAAGACGTGGAAGAATTAACTTTTCCCGATGGTAGAAAGGTTTATTTATTAGCACAAGGTAGATTAGCCAATCTGGTGCTTGCGGAAGGGCATCCATCGGAAATTATGGACATGTCTTTTGCTTTACAATCTTTAATTTCAGAATACATTATGAAAAATAAAGATAAATTAAAGCCAGGAATTATGAAAATTCCGGAACACATTGACAATGAAGTCGGCTTTTTAAAACTAAAATCCATGGGCATCGAAATTGATGAGTTAACCGAAGAGCAATATAATTATATCCATGGATATGAAGAGGGAACTTAAAATTCCCCTTAAAATTTAATTTTTTTTCTCTATTTTCCTCCTCATCTTTCTTGATTTGGATTTAAAATCTTCTCTACTCGTAAATCCTTGTAAACTTCTCGTGCGAATTTTCTTAACCCCTCTATTCCTACGGGTTCTTCTTGGAGTTTATGAGATTGCCATATCATGGTATCATGAAATTCCTGTTGGATTTCTGATATGTATTTCATTTGGATGGTTCTTACTTTTTGACAAAATTCGCATGTTTCGGATTTTGGAGTTATCATATTAATGTGAACGGCATCTAACGTTATATATTTACTTGTTAATTCTCGAGCCCGCTTGATCTCCTCAAAACTGGCTTTTTCAGCAATTGTGACGAGTCTTAATGAACCGATATCATGAATTAACTTAGATATTTTTTCACCTCTCTCTTCTAATTCATTTAACATCTTCAAGATCTCATCTCCTAACTCTTCTTTTTGTTCTTGAGTTTCAAATGGCCTTGTCACCTTTTTAAAGAATCTTGATACATTTTTCACGGTACTTCGAATTGAATTATAAAAATTTAAAGAATATTTCAGAACTACTTTTACCGTATCCTCGGGTATATCAAAGAGGGCGATCATGTTTCCTGTTGGAGGAAAGTCTGCCACAATATAATCAAAATCTAAACCTTGCTTATTAATATCTTCCGCATCTAAAATTTTTTGAAAGAACATGGCATTTTTGAGTGCTAAAGGAATGGAATCTGCGGTAAATGTGGTGTCTATGAAAGTCTTGATTTGGGGAATTAATCCCACGATAGGCATTTTTTTCAATAAATTTCGCATTTTTTCGGCAAAATCTCGAGTATATTCTTCCGCATAGACATCAGGATCGGGTTCAATGACCCATAAATTATCCATGACTCTCGTTAATTTATTTCCAATTGGAATTTCGAATAGATCTGTTAAATTATGTGCCATATCAAATGAAATCAACAAGATTTTCTCATTAGGAAGCATATCAGAGATTACAACAGCCGTAGCTGCACTTATCGTTGATTTTCCCACCCCACCTTTCCCTCCTAGTACAATAATTTTCTTAAGCATTTGATTCTCCTTATTTTTAAGTCGTTTTTATTAATTCCAACTAAAATATTTTTAATTAATTTCTAATTTTTAATGTGGGATTTAACATTCATCCCATCTTTAATACTTTAAAAAAATTTGAAATTAAATAAAACAATTTCCAATTTTCCAACAATTTGGAAAATTTTTTAAAAACTCCTCATGATCTCATAAAGGTAGAACTTAATTTAAAGGACTCACCCTCGGGAAATTCATGAAAGGTAGTATAAGAGGGTAAAATAATTTTACATCAATTATTCATCACTTTATTTTTTTAAAAAGAAATTAAACGGCTCTTCTTATAAATAATGAAGATAAAAGATTTAACCTTTAATAAATTCTCAGATATTGATTTGAATCATAATTATTATATGATCCAAATTACTAAAAAAATAGATTAGATTCAAATAAAGATTATAAATAAAAAGATTTTGTCAATATTTTTTATTATTTTTTCAATTTTATGAAAAAATTATTCTTAAGGAAGTGATCAAGATTACTAACAATAATCAAATTGATTTTACTACTAAATATATTATTATCGTTAATTTTTCAATAAAAGGGGTTGTGGAGAAGAGCGATATCGTTGGGGCTATATTCGGCCAGAGATAATTATAAGAAGCCTTTTCGGCTTATCGGCTAAACGGAAGGCCTTCTTTTGGATCTAGACTTACGGGATCTTCAAAAATCCGGTCGAATTGGACGAATAGAAGTCGAGCTTGGTACAAAAGAAGGCATGACGGAAGGAGAAATACGCATTCCGAGTAGCCTCACGAGAAAAGAAACTGCCCTTCTCGCCGCCACCGTTGAGACGGTAACTCGCGTTGGACCTTGTGAAGCAGAGATAAAATTAAAAGAAATTAAAGATGTTAGAGAGAGCAAGCGCAAGAAAATCATTAAGAGAGCGGCAGAATTACTGAAAGAATGGGATGAAAAATCCTTAGAAACTAGTGAGATTGAAGAAAAAATAGAAAAAGATATTAATTTAGGTGAAATCACGGAATGGGGTCCTGATAAATTACCCGCAGGTCCCGACGTAGATAAGAGCGATGAATTAATAATCGTGGAAGGCCGTGCTGATGTATTAAATCTTTTAAGAATCGGCCTGAAAAATACTATTGCGGTTCAAGGAACTAATATTCCCAAATCAGTCGCAGATTTAACAAGAAAGAAAAAAAATGTTATCGCATTCGTGGACGGTGATAGAGGAGGTACCATCATTCTGAACGAGCTTCAACAAGTTGCCAAGTTAGATTATGTAGCAAGGGCTCCTGAAGGATACGAAGTCGAAGAACTCACCCGTAAACAGATGATCAAGGCACTACAGAATAAAAAACCCGTGAAAAGTCTAGAATTAGAACATCGAGAGCTAAAAAAAGGCAAAAGCAAGGACGACATCTTGCATAAAAAATTGTCGAAAGTTAAACTAAAAAATGAAGAAGAGATAATTAACACCATTCGAAATATTCAAGATGGATTAGCAGTAGGTTTTAATGGTAGTGGAGAGAAACTCTTTGAATTACCCGTGTCTGAACTCTATGAAAAAATAGAAGATCATTCGAATTTAAAAGTGTTAATAATCAATGGAATTTTAAGCAACAGGCTACTCACTGTTCTCATTCGAATGGGCATATCTTTTATTGCTTGTAGGAATAAGGAGGAAGATTTATTTGTTCCAAATAGCATTTCTATTTACTTTTTTTAATCCAAATTTTCCTATTAAGATTCATTTATTTTTTCTATCTATATAATTTACCAAAATTGGAAAATTATAAATTATTGAATTCGTTACCACGCAATATTCTTGAAAAGCCTTCAAGCAAGCCTCTAATTTCTGAGAATATTTTTCGTTAATTTTATATTGAATATCCACATTAACTTGAATCAATCGAAGAAGCTTGTTTTCACCCGAGTGTTTCATGATTCCCTCAATTTCTAAGGATAAATCTTCTATTTTCACCTTCTTTTTTTGGAGACAATAAACAAAAGACGTGCCTAAACATCCTCCTATTGAAATTAACAAATATTCCATTGCGCTAGGTCCTAAATTGGTACCATGGAATGATTTGGGCTCATCTAATTCCATTTTAAATGTTCTCGTGGAAGCGATAAAGTGGAGATTTTCTTTATAATCAATAAACACTTTCATGGTAAAGGAAAAAGGGGAATTTAACTGCTAATCACATAAAAAAGACATTCGAAATACAATAATTCATTTTCCGATTGGAAGAGCTACTGAAAAGATTAGTTGGATTATATAGGATAAAGCACCTAAGATCACGATTCCAATCGCACAAATTTTAAATACAAGAAAATACTCTTTTCTATTTGGTTTATTTGCTATCTTGAGTACTCTTCTTGAACTTTTAAGGAAGTTTATGAATCTATCATAATATCCCTCGTCCTTTTTCTGTTTACTCTTCCGTAGTTTCTCATACTTCGGATATGACATGTCACTAACCTAAAATTTCGAGATTAAAAAAATTTAACTATTCTTCTAAAATCTTGGAAATCAAAAGAGAAGGATCAAATTTCTCTAAATCATCATATTTTTGTCCCACTCCTACATAAATGATGGGTTTACCGGTTTCATGAGCAATGGAAAGAGCAGCTCCTCCCTTCGCATCTGCATCTAATTTTGTTAAAATTGCCGCATCAATTCCCACGTATTTATTAAATTCTTTTGTTTGATACAAAGCATCATTACCAGTTAAACTGTCTCCTACAAATATCTTTAAATCTGGTGAAGAAATTTCACTGATTTTTTGGATTTCTCTCATTAAATTTTTATCCGTAACTTGTCTACCTGCTGTATCGATTAGTACAACATCTATATTCTTAGCTCTTGCGTGCTCAATGGCATCATAAGCTACTGAGGCGGGATCCGATTTGTATTGATGCTTGATTACCCGAACTCCCACGTTATCCATGTGATAACTCAATTGTTCGATGGCGCCTGCTCTAAATGTGTCCGAGGCAGCAGCCACTACAGTAAAGCCTTGTTTTTTTAACATATGGGCTATTTTTGCCATGGTGGTTGATTTTCCCGTGCCATTCACGCCCACGAAAAGAATTACATAGGGTTTTTTTTGTTCTTTACTTTTTTTAATCTCCTGAATTAAATCAATTTCTTTTTCAGGCGTGAGTATATCGGCAATGGCTTCCCTTAAGGCGTCCAATAACCTTTTTTTAATTGAACTTAATCGACCAATTTCTATCCCTTCTAAAGACTTAATAATGTTATTGCAGATGGCATCTGCAGTATTAACTGCCACATCATTCGCATAGAGAAGTATTCGTAAATCTTTAATAGCATCATCGAGGGATTGTTCTGTTAATGTTCTATTTACGAATTTAGAAAAAACTTTATTTAATTTTCCAAACATAGTTATTAGAAAAAGAATTAAATATTTTTAACACGCAGATTATTGTTGTTGTAAAATTCTTTGAAGATTTTGCGATATATTTTGAAGCGAAATATCGACTTGCTGAATGCGCTCTGATAAAAATTTTATTTGCTCTTCATGTTGACTAATTAATTTTTCGAGGAATTGAATGGTATCATCTAAAGTTTTTTCTATTACCACATCCCTACTAATATAAACCAAAACTTTTTCGATATCTTTAATTTGTGCCTTGATATTAATCATTCCGCCTAAGGGAACTAGAATTTCTTCATCCAAATCAATTGTTTTCATATTTTCTATCGTATTCTTCGTATTAATGATATTGGATAGAGAGGTTTGAACGAGTTCTAATTGATTCTCAAATACATCTCTCTGCTCCTTCAAGTATTGAAATTGCGAAAGATATTGTTGTTGCTGCTGTCTTTGGTCCAAATTAAAATTATTTTCCAAGAATAACACCTTCTTTTACTTTATTGGGAAGACAATTCCCGAATGAGATAATTTTCAGCTTTATGGGGCTCAATTTCTTTGATTTCTTCTATTTTTACTTGCCGCCTGAGCAACCCGATGCTCGTGATCTCACAGAGAACCTTTTCAACGGCATCTTTCTCTTTCAATGCTCTAACTTCTTTTCTAAATAAATATTTTTTACGATTTTTTACATACGTTCCCATCACGCGAAAAATTTTTATCTCTGACATGTTTAATGTCCTTTATTTCTATTTTGATTCAACCATCGAAACTGCCATGAAATAATAATTATAGAAAAATTACTCACTTGAAATGGTAAATATGAAAAAAATTATAAGTTTTTCTATTTTAAACAAAAAATTCAAATTTGAACAAGAACTTCTTTAAATTCGTAATACGCTGGTTAGCCTCATGAGTTCGGGCCCCGTACTATTAATACCAAAAATACCACAAGAATCGTTAATTATTGCACCCGAACGAAGAAATGGAATACCCCGATTAATGGTTGATACATCTGTTTCTTCCACTTTTAATATCGACGTGATATGTTCAATTTCTTCCTCTGTAGTAAGAGGGTGGACCAAGCATCCTTTGTTATTAGAAATGGAAATTGACCCGGGTAAATAAAATCCCGCAAATTCGTATACTTCCGTTTCAACATTTAAGACATCAGAAATTTCCTTCCGAAAATCCTTTAAAAGAGAACTAATAATCGCCCCTTTATCATTACATAAAATCAAATTTCCAAAAGTATTATCAATAGAATGGAGGACCCCGATTTGATATGCCTCCCCCAAATTTGATTTCAGGCTTTCTAATTCATCTTCTCGAATGATACTCGGAACAATGATTCCATATTTATTCGAAACCGCATATACTCCAATCAAATTCGAGTTATTTATTGATTGGGGATAAAATGGAATGTTAAAAATGCTTTTAAATTCTTCTAATTTAGATTTTAAGAGATTTGGAGGATATAAAATAAAAGAATTATTCGCAATTAAATAAATACCGATTAAAGACCGGCCAAAAACTTGGGTTTTTAAAATCGTCATTCCGGTATCGTGCCGTGCAATTGTACTCTATTATTACTACCAAGCAAACAAGAATTACGCAAGATAAATTACGACAAGGTTATCTGAATTTTTTGTAACTCTCACTTTGATCTTACGGGGGGGCTTTTTAATTCCTCGCGCCCATATTTTTTCATTTACTTCTTGGGAAATTATTAATGATTCGGGCTTGAAATGCCTTTGAACATATTCTCGGAGATATCGTATTGCCTTTTTTGCCCATTTATTTCTGGGCCCTTTTCTTGCTCTTGCTAAGGGGATCATGTATATCCGCTCATCTATAATCTCCTCTTCAGGAGCTACTTTCTCCTCAACTTCTTCAAGGCCTTCAACCTCTTCTTCAAATAACTCTTCAATCTGCTCTTCTTCTGTTATCTCATCGAGGCTGAATTCTTCTATTTCTTCAATTTCTTCCTCCTCTTCTTCCTCCTCGATATCTGCTTCTTTTTCCTCTTTCTCTGCTAATTCCTCTTCCAAATCGTCAAGACTAATCTCTCTCTTTTTCTTTGCCATGGTAAATTACCCCTTATAATATTTTAAAATTAATCCTTCTTTAATCGGGTATTTCTCCATCCCCTTCTCGTATAGGGACTTTCCCGTACTTTTCCTTTCGTGCGCAAAATGACCCATCGAGGAATTGTACGGCTTTCTTTTAATTTTTTACCCCGCCGAAGCTTGGATGCTAAATCCTTGTTTCTCGCCATTTTAATTAAGATGTGTATTCAATTTTTCTATTCTAAAATTTCTTGATTTTAAAATCTTTTTTCTTGTTAGATTGTTGGGCAAGTTGCTCCAATAATTTTTTAAAAGCACTGTCCGGCAACGGTGTCTTCCCTCGTAACCTGCCGGCACTATAGAGTTGAATTAATTGCAATTCAATCTGTTCTGCAAAATCCGCCCTTACCATGCGGATGTTCTCTAATCGTTGACGTGCTTCAGGACTGAGAATGAGCCGCATTATCTGATATTTCTGCTGTTCATACGCCTTTCTTTGCTGTTCGGCGATTTGCTGTTGCATGGCCTGTTGTTTCATTTGCTCGAGCTTTCTTCTCCTAATTTCCTCCAAATCATCTTGCTCGCTCAATTTTCCTCACTCTAACAAGCAATTCAAAATTTTTAAGATTTTTTATTTCTTATAATAGAATAAGCGGTTCGCTCAATGAGACTTATTCCTTCAGGAGAAACTACTCTACCCTTTTTCTCCACCGTAGTTATCAAGTTGGCCTTTTCAAGCTGTTGTAGTGCTACCCGTATGATTTTTCCCGATCCTTTCACGCTATGCCGTTTTCCTGATTTCTTTCGGGATCGCCCCGAATAATGTTTTCTCAATCTATTAATTCCTATAGGACCAAATTTCCGGACTTTCCGCAAGAGTGACGCACACCGAATATACCAGAAGTTTTCTGAGTCCTCCGGCGCTAATTCCTTATATGCAGCTGTCTTCCAAAATTCACTGCCTTCCGGTGGATGTATAATGTCTGAAAATTCCTTCAATTTTTCCGCAAGCGTTTTTATGAGTTCGCTAGGTTCTACTCGGTAGATTGACATGTATCTGACTCAATACTAATTAAACTTTTAAATAATTATATTTATTATCTAATAATAATTTTTTGGATAGAAAACATGGTTTTTAAAAAAGAAGATTTCAAGAAAGTACTGTTATCCAAACCCAAATTAATTATCGGAAAAAACGGCATTACTGATGAATTCGTCGCCCATCTAAACACGTTATTCAAAAAAAATAAAATCATTAAAGTGAAAGCCCTTAAAAGCATCACCAAAGAAACACCCTTGAAAGAATTGGGAAAAGAAATCTCGCAACGAACCCAATCTCACCTGATAGATATGAGAGGGCGTTCCCTCATTCTTTCTAAACACGCTTCTTGAACCCTGTTTTGAAACCTTTACCATTTATTAATTCCTATGGCAAAAAATAAAACACTATTAAAAAAAATAGCAATAATCCGCATGAATTATCTATTTAATCAAGCCCATATAATCTTTCCCGAAAATAAGGAATTAGCCAATCGCTATGCCCAATTAGCAAAAATTTATGCCCAGAGAGCTAAACTCTCCCTTCCGAATCAATGGAAATATCGCCTCTGTAATACATGTAAGCGGTTCCTTTACCCCGGCATTAATTGCCGATGTCGGATTCAATCCCGACATGGAAAAGGCTCTCATATCTCTCTCACATGTCTGGAATGCAATAACACCACTCGATATTATATCAAAACTAGACGAAGCAAGAAAAAAATGAGATCCTCTTCTATTAATCAAACTAATAATAACAATTCAAGAAATTAAAATTCACGTCCACGTGATGATTTCATGCCCATAACTCTAATCCTCGCAGAATGCGGAATAGAACTCATCCCAAAGGAATTGCGGGCAAACCCAAAAATTAAACACCTCGTGCGAACCAAAAACTATGCATCTCAACTCTTAGATAATGCCCTCCATCATCATGCCATGGAAAATCTTCAAAATAAAGAAAAACGCGGTAGACCTGATATCCTCCACGTTTGCTTACTCAACGCCTTGAGTTCCCCCCTCAATAAATCAGGAAATCTGAGAATTATCGTCCATACCATTAAAAATAAAATTTTTGAGTTTAATCCCCATATCCGAATCGCCCGTAATTATAATCGCTTCAAAGGATTAATTGCAAAACTCCTAATCGATGGAAAAATTCAAGTTAATAACTCCCCCTTAATAGCACCATTAAAAGGTTCCCTCAAATCTCTTCTCGCTTCCATCAAAAACGCTCACGTCATGACCTGCACGAAACATGGTACCTTAATTAAAGATCTCTCCACCTTATTCACTCCCAACCCCCAAATCAATCACGTGATCATTATAGGAGCCTTTCAAAAAAGAACTTTTTCCCCAGAAATCTTGAATCTCACGCCCAATCTCATAAGCATTTCCAATTATTCATTAGATGCTTGGGCTGTTGTCAATAAGATTATCGCCAGCTATGAGATCTTCCACAATATCTATTAAGACTTCTCAAATTCCCAAAATTAAAATTAAATGTCGTGTTATAGATCATAATAATGATTATTCGATCATTCTTAAAATGATTTGTATCGGTCAATTGCAAATAAATTCCTTCACACATTTCAAGAAAAACCCGAAATAACACTTGCGCTCATAGTCTAGTGGTAGGATTGCGGCCTTCCACGGATTTCATCTCCGAAGAAAGCCGTCGACCCGGGTTCAAATCCCGGTGGGCGCATTTATTCTTATTATTATAAATTTCCTCATTTCTTTATTGTATTCTCTTTAGGAAATTGAGAAATGGATATAATGAGTAGACTTATTTTTTGAAAATATAGTATATTTATTAAATTAGCAATCATTATAGAATTCGTGGTAAAATTTATCACGCGGGAATTCAAGACAGCGATAAATAAACTGAAATATCCGGATTCTTGGTTTTGGATAAGATATACGATTAATCCATATTCTGGCTGCGAGCATGCGTGTATTTATTGCGATGCGAGAAGCCAGCGGTATTATTTAGAGCAAGATTTTGAAAATGAAGTGATTATTAAGGCTGATATTGATAAAAAATTGGAATTACGTCTCAAACGAGCGCGCACATTATTACCAGACGTTATAGGAGCGGGTGGAGTGAATGACGCCTACCAACCAATAGAGGAGAAGGTAGAAAACACGAGAAAAATTTTAAAGGTAATAGAACGGTACGGCTATCCCCTTAATATTGCGACAAAATCAAGGTTAATTGTAAGAGATACTGATCTATTAGAAAGGATAGGGAAACATGCGTGGTGTGCGGTAGGTTTTTCGATCACGACGACGGATGAGGATTTAGCAAGTTTTTTAGAGCCCCATTCGAGTCCTCCTCATGAGCGGTTAGAGGCAATTAGGGAGATTAAAAATAAAACGAGTAATGTACTTGTTGGAACTTTTTTTATGCCTATCATTCCTTATTTAGAGGATGATGATGAGAATTTAACTGCGGTTATCAAGGAATCTAAAAAAGCAGGTGCAGATTTTGTTTTATTTTCACCGGGATTAACCTTACGGGATGTGCAAGCTGAATTTTTTATAAAAAAATTAGAAAATAGTAAGTATCAAGGAATTATTAAGCCATTACTTTCATTATATCGTGGAAAGTATTATCCATCCAGGAGTTATATGAACAAGATTCATTCGAAGCTTTTAGGTATTTGTGAGAAATATCACGTGCCGATCCGGATTAAACGATGGATTCCAAGGGATTTTCGCAAGTGGAATTATAAACTTTCAGAAATATTATTAAATCACGAGTACATGAAATCATTAAGGGGAAAGCCCGATAATGCTATGAAATGGGCAGGATTGCATTTGAATAATTTAGGAGAATCCATCTTGGATGTATATAAAAGGGGAGAATTAGCAAAATTACCTAATTTTAATAATAATATCATTAAGTTCGTGGAACCCTATTTGGAACGGAGTAAAGAACTGAAAGCGAAAAAAGGTTTGGAAAGATTTCTATAAGCCGAGTAGATAATATTATTAGCGTATTAAGGACTTCTTTAATAGCGAGTTCTCCCGAGTTATCCCAAGAAGAATCATTACGATGGAAAAAAATTTTAAATTCTTCCAATCCCAATTTCAGGCAATATGGTCACAAAATCTCGAAAATTAAAAGAATTATGAGAGAAATTCAATCTATTCAGAATGCTTCTTATAAAGATGCGATTGAAATTTTTAAAGCTCTGGTTTTATCAGATATTCATGAGGCGAAACTATTAGGAAATTTTCTCTTGGCTCGATGTAAGAAATAATTTACTGCGGAAACACTGACTCTTATTTATGATAATTTTATGAAATATTTTTTAGTACAATAATATAATTTTCGACATTCACCTTCTCTTTAAAAGAATTTTTATATTCTTAAGGATTATACCTTTATTAATTATCCAAATAAAAATTTAAATTACTTGGTTAGAAGCGGATTATATATGGCCCAAGAAAAAAAAATAGGGGAAGAAAGAGAATTTCCCCGGCCTGGTTCGGTTCTTCATGATTTTTTTCATGATAATAAAGAAATTAGGATGAAAAAATTAAAAAGATGGAAAAGATTAAATAAATATCTGACCTTACCCTTATATCGACTCGGCATTTTTCCTATTTTTGGTTTAGGAAGAATTTTTCTCATTCTATATTCGAAAGGAAGAAAATCGGGAATAACAAGAAAAACACCTTTGGAATATCATTGGATTAATGGGGTTATTACCATTTTTTCGGCCAGGGGGGAAGAATCTGATTGGGTAAAAAATATACGCGCCAACCCGGATGCAGTATGGGTGAGACATGGTTTTCATCATTTTCCAGCTCAGGTTGAGTTCATTACTAAGGAGTCTCAAAAGCTTGAAATTATTAAATGGTATGTTACTAAACATCCAAAAGCAGCGAAAATGCTTTTTGGCTGGAATCCTAAAAAAGATTCAATTGACACGGCAAATTTTACGAAATTAATAAATTTAATAACTATTATGCAAGTTCATCCTAAACCGTCTCAATGAACATTTCAAAAATTTAAGCTAAAAATTCCCGTATGAACGTAAATAATTCAAAATAAGGTTAAAGAAAAAAAAGATTCTTTACCTTTGAATTACCTCTTTTATCATTTGTCCTACGGATTCAAAAATCGAGAGATCTCCATCCCAATCTTTAAGAATGGGGCCATAAAGCAGTTCAAATTTGTGTACAGTCTCTTTTAAAATAATTTTTATCATATTCAATTTTTCCTTGCAAAATGCCACTCCCATTAAATTTTTTTAGGATAAAAAATAATTGTTTTTCCGCGCTTTTTAATAACAGAAATACCTCTTCTATTACGTTCAAGAGTTCATTTAAAAAGATATTCATGGAAGTAAAATTGCTTTTCTGATAGATAATAATGAAGGTTTCCATAACCGAAATTGAAAAAGAAAAATAAAAGCACCAGGAAATACGCACGGCAAGCAAATTAGTAAAAATATGGGAGAATTTTCAATAGAAGATAAAAAAAAGACGCTTGCGATCGGAATCAATGGCATCATCATCAAATGTATAATCCATCTTAAATCAATAATCTCCGAAAAACTCGCTAAATTAACATGATGCAGGAACAGTATGGGTGCCAATAAGAAAAAAATGTAAGTCAGCTTCAATAACAGTTCACACCTTCCAAACCCAATTAATCGATATTTTAATAAGGTTCTGATCAAAAAGCCTAAAAAAACAATGAGTAGAAATGTGCCGTGAGCCAATAAAATTATACCCTAACTCCCTTAAAAGACTCTCTTGATCTAAAATTATACTAACCTCTATCTAACCTATCCTTTATGGAATAACACGAGTATATTAATGTTGACTTTATTCTCCATCCATTCCTCTTTTTTTACAACTCTAAGAAAAAAATTTATATGAGATTACTAATTCTTTAACTTGTATTTATTAAAAAATGTTAAAGTGTAATTGGAGGAGCACCCGTAAGAAAAACATGCCAAGGTGGCGTAGGAAATGTCTACCAGACATTTGCGCAACCCGGGAACGCACCAGACTGAAGAAACTCTATTAAATGATGCTTTCAGTGATCTGGGTATCGGGGGTTCAAAAAAAAATCTCTCCTGCGGGGTTTTTTGAAATTCCCCCCCTTGGCATTCTTTTCCCTACTCCAATAAATATTTCTTATTAACACCTAACTATTTTTTCCCTCCTCATTTATCTTTTTACTTATTTAAAAGGAATTCACGACAATTTTTTCCGTTAATATCCTTAGTTTTCATTTATTCACGAAACAACTCTAAAAAAAGTTCACGAAAAAAATTAAAAGATGAAGAAAAGAAAGAATTTAAAAATTAAAAGAATTCAAGAAAAATTCGAAAAATTATCAATATAATATTCTGAGGCAATTTCGGAGATTTTCACGGGACGATTTTCTTCATAAGATCGTTGAGCTGCTCGAGCAATGAGGATTGCTACCAACCCATCCATGCCATTAGGCTTGGGATCCTCATTTTTTTTAATGCAATTAAAGAAATATCGTAATTCATTTACATATGATCTCGTGTAGCGTTCGAGAAAAAAATAAGGTATCGCATCGCTGCGAATTCCTTCTTTTGTAAAGGTGCGAAGGGTGGTGTTAGCTTCATTTTCTGCCATCAAGCACCCATTAGAACCAAACACCTCTAAACGTTGGTCATATCCATAGATGGCTTGGCGAGAATTATCAATAATTCCCATGGCGCCATTTACAAATTTTAAAACGGCCACCGCCGTATCAATATCTCCTGCCTTTCCGATTTCAGGATCTATTAAAACGCCGCCTTTAGCGTATACTTCTTCAATCTCCGAGTTAGCTTGAAATCGAGCCATGTCCCAATCATGGATGGTCATGTCCATGAATAATCCTCCCGATACCTTGATATATTCAATGGGCGGAGGTGTTGGATCGCGAGAAGTAATTTTTATCAAGTGCGGAGTTCCAATCTGGCCCTTTCCCACGAGCTCATGGAGCTTTCTAAAATTAGGATCGAACCTTCGGTTAAATCCAATCATTAGTTTCATGCCCGATTGCTTCACTACTTTTAACGTATCTACAATTCGAGGAATATCTACATCAAGGGGTTTTTCACAAAATACATGTTTGTTATTTTTTACAGCTTCTTGAATGAACCGAGAATGCGTGTCCGTGGATGATGTGATGATGACGGCATTAATTTTAGGGTCGTCGAATATTTCTTGCGGATCTTGCGTGAGATCTTGCCGAACCATTCCTAAAGTGCCAATGAACTCTTTAATGGTCTCATCAATTTTAATCTCTGCAATGGCTTTCAAGAGAACGTCTGGAAATTCCCGAGTGAGATTTTGGGCATGTACTTTACCGATCCGTCCCAATCCTATTAAGCCTACATTTATTTTTTGAATCATGCTTTAATACCTTTTATTTTTCTTCAATTCAAGACTTTTTCTTTAAAGTATAAGACTCAATTAATATGATGAAAATCTATTTATATGTCAAAAACAATAATTTTAAACAACATAAATTATTTCATAAAAAAGTGTTTTATTAAGTTTAATATGTTAAAATTAAATTAAAAGGGATAAAAATGAGTGAAACAACAACCACCATTCAAAAAGTTTCTACAGGTACCCGGATCGCGTTCGCCATTGGAGAGGTCGGAGATAACACAGCATTGAATATTTTTAACTTTTTAATTTTCACGTTTTATTTTACAGTAGTAAAACTTCCGGTACTTTGGATTAGTACAGGCTTTATATTATGGAGCTTATGGAATGCATTTAATGATCCAATTACCGGTTGGCTCTCTGATAAAACGAAAACCCGATGGGGCCGAAGAGTGCCGTGGATGGCAGCCGCAACCATACCTCTGGGAATTTTAATGATTTTACTATTTACTCCACCTATAGATGCAAATTCTGATGTATTAAACTTCGCTTATTTTCTCATCGTTCTCATTCTTTTTGACACGATCTACACGGCATTCAATTTGAATTACAACGCTTTATTTTCCGAAATGTTCGTGGACATGAGGGACCGAAGCTCTACCGGAAAAATACGCATCTCTTTTGTCATGTTAGGAACCATCTTTGCTTACCTTTTTCCTTCCTTCATTATCGAAGACATTACCAATCGATATAATAGACCAGAAACCTTGACTCAATTCCAGATTGTGGGCCTCATTGCAGCCATTATTATTTTCGTGGCGTATTTCATTATCTTGAAATGGGGCTGTAAAGAACCCAAAGTCTTTTCAAAGGATGCAGAAACTGCTATGGGCTTCTTTACCACCTTTAAAAAAAACCTTCAGAACAAAGCATTCTTATGGTTCCTTTTTCCCGCCCTTGGGACGTGGATGGTTATCGGAATTCTTCCGACTTTGGCTCCCCTTCATATGACTTACGCTATTGGAATTGACGATGCAGATTTAATTGGTATCATCCTCTTGATAATGTTTCTCATGGCTGCTGCTTCAACTCCTCTCTGGGAGAAAATTCGAGTTAAATGGGGCGCACGAATGTCCGGATTAGTTGGGATCATTTTTTGGTTAATTCCTATAATGATTTTTGCGTTTTCCACGAATCCTGTAATGGCATTCGTTGTATCTTTTTTCGAGGGAGTTGGTCTAGGCGGAGGGCTTTATTTTTACGACCAATGCATTGCGGAGATCATTGATGAGGATGAAATTACTCATGGAACCAGAAGATCGGGAGCCTATTATGCAGTGATTAATTTTCTAATCCGGTTAAGTTCCATGATCAATTTTGTAATAATTGGAATAGTATTTTCTTCAGCAGACTGGCAAACATACGTCCCTAACCCCGGTGTAGACACTGTTTTTGCGCTCCGCATTTTAATGGGCATTTATCCGGCAATCGTTTTAATAATATCTGCTATTGGCATGTATTTCTATCCGATACACGGAGAACGATTAATGGAGAACAGGAGAAAGCTAACAGAATTACATGCGGAGAAGCAAAAAAAATTAGAACAACCTTAATTTATTCATTTTTTTATTTTCATTATTTTTTTTTGTCTTTATTTTTTAGGCTTATTTTTGATTCTCCATAATTGATGGAACTTTAAACATCATTTATCAATAATCGATAAAAATGTGCTCTATCCCATCTTAAATCATGTCGAATTCAATCATAGAAGGTACACTCTGTAAAAATGATTATTTTTATGCCATTTCTATATAAGAAAGCTTTAACCCATTGTACAATGAGATCACTCGCTTTTCGACAAAACTCAAGAGGTGATGGCTACGCTTTACATCGGAGCATTATTGAAGATTTTTAAGATTCGTTAAAAGTAAAAACTTAAAAATACTCTCATTTTAAATCGTAAAATTTTTAAAAGATAAAGAATAGAAATTTTTTTTCTAAAATGCATTTAATTTGAGAGATAATTAATTAGAACATGATTAATTATTTCTTTCCAATTTAAAACTTTTTGAGTATATTGATTTTTAATAAACTTTTTGTACCAATAAGAATATATGAATTTTGCATGCCTATAAAAAAATAAAATATCTAAAAAGAATAAAAAGAAAAAGAGAGTGAAAATAAAAGCATGAAAGCCGTGGAGTTGCGAGCGGAGTGGGATCCTAAGCCAGAATATAAATTAGGACCGAAAGATATTGAAGGAAAATTAACGTATTTGGGCTCATTAGTTTGGAGAAATCCGTCCGTTGAAATCGTGGAAAAGAAGATTCCCGAGATCAAGCCTAACGAGGTATTGATAAAAGTTAAACGCTGTGGTATTTGCGGTTCTGATGTGCACATGGTACAGACTTATGATGATGGCTACATTTATTATCCGGGACTCACGGCCTTTCCCGTAACGTTGGGTCATGAATTTTCAGGCGAAATTATTAAGGCAGGGGAAAAGGCCTTCAATAAAAGGACAGGAAAGCCCTATGAAATCGGAGAACCCGTTACCGTGGAAGAAATGGTGTGGTGTGGAGAGTGCAAGCCATGCTGCGATGGCTATCCGAACCATTGCGAGCGGCTTCAAGAAATAGGGTTTTCTATTGATGGCGCTTTTGCAGAATATATTGCTGTGCCGGCGAAACTATGTTGGAGTTTGAAAAAATTAGAGGGAAAATATGATGATATTTTTAAAATAGGGAGTTTAGTAGAACCTACTTCTGTTGCATATAATGCAGTTATTGAGCGAGGAGGTGGTATCCGCCCGGGAGAGAATGTAGTAATTTTAGGGGCTGGTCCCATTGGAATAGCTGCTACAAAAATATTGAAACGAGGAGGTGCTGCAGTTTGCATCGTCTCAGAGCCTAACGAGCATCGAGCTCACTTAGCAAAAAAAATGGGTGCAGATTACATAATTAATCCCATGAAAGAAAATTTTGTTGAGAAAGTCAAGGAATACACGGATAACGAAGGGGCCGCCTTATACTTAGAAGCAACGGGCTTACCTCGAGTGGTAATTGAAGACATTCAAAACGCAATCTGGGAATGTAAGAATGTAAATAGCACTGTCGTCATTGTGGCTCGAGCCGAACAGAGAATGCCCGTTTGTGGAGAATATTTCCAAGTGAAACGAGCGCGCATCGTGGGGGCTCAAGGACATAGTGGTCACGGAACCTTTCCTAACGTGATCAGTTGCATGGCGACCGGTATGGATATGACACCCATGATAACCAAAGAGATTACTCTGAATGATGTGAAAGAGAATCTTAAGTTATTGCAAACCGCTCGAGAACATTGTAAAATCTCCACGAAATTAGACTGAACCAAAAGATTAAAAAAACGATACTTAAAAAGCCTTTCAATAATGGGATAAATTTTTTATTCTTATCATCCAAAATGTTTACGAGTAAAAAAGTAAAAATGATTATTTAATGGATTTTAATAAGAGGCTTAGAAAATCCATGGAAGATCGAGCGACCTCTTCGAAAGAGGGTTTCATGATCGTTTCAATTGAAGCATACCCTTTATATCCTGCGTGAATGAAGGTACTTAAAAAGGTTTTAAAATCAAAATGACCCGAACCAGGTGCTCTTCTCGTGCTATCCGCTAAATGGACGTGGGAAACTAAAGGAGCAACCTTCTTAAGATAATCCCAAATAAACCCCGGATCTTCTTCCAAATACGTGTGAAATGAGTCGATTAACAATCGTAAATTATCAGAACCTATTTTTTCAATCAGATTGACTGATTCTGAAATGGTATTGTACGAATCAATTTCAAAACTGTTGATGGGTTCAAAAAGAAGCTCAACATCATATATTTCGGCCATTCTACAACATTCCTTTAAAGAAGATTCGATATTTACTCGTTCTTTCTTCGGATTGCTTTCATGAGCATACCTCCCACGAATCAAACCAATGATGACTTTTGAATTAGTTTCTTTTGCGAATTTGATGAATTCTCCCACCCGTTCAATCGCTTTCTTCCGGATGGACTCTTCATGATGTCCTAAAGAATATCCAAATCGGATGAACGTGCTCCCCGTACCCAAAGCGGAGATCTCCATGTCCCGGGATTCTAAAATTTCCACTATCTTATTCGTATCAATTTTTTCAGGTTCTAATAAACTTAATTCTATTCCATCATATAATAGTGATTTTAAAAAATCCACTATAGAAGTAAATTTTTTATATATTTCATCTTGAATAAGCCTATTCTCATTTAATGAGGCAACTATACTTAATTTCATGATAATTTTTATAGATTTTACTATTTAGAAAAAATTAACATGAAATTATTTAAAAAGTTTAATCGTAATGAAAAATTTTGTTTCATAAGCCTAATTAAAAAAAAAGGTGAAATTAAAATATATGACGGATTGGAACTTGCCTCCTAAAGGCGGACACATGGACCTCCCGGATGGAATTTATCTCCAAAATATGAGTATCGCTGAAATAAGAGAACGAGTAAAGAAAAATGATGTCATCATCATTCCCCTTGGCTCCACAGAAAATCATGGTCCTGCTGCTTGCATTGGTGAGGACACTTTTTTAGTCACCCGAATGGCCGAATTAGTGGCACAGAAAACCGGTTGTACTGTTACACAGCCAACATGGTATGGCTCTCACCCATATCACCACTTAGGCATGCCAGGAACAATTGTAGTTCCAGAAGAAATCTTTAAAGGACTCGTGCGGGCGGTCATGGCAGGTTGTTGGAATATGGGATTTCGAAAAATGATCTTACTTAATGGCCATGGACAAGAATACGTCATTCCTTCTGCTATTCATGAATTCGCTAAAAAATATCAACTCCCAATGTTGATTTGCAACGTAAATTGGTACCATGCGATTCCCGAGTATTGTAAGGATAAGGCACACGGTGGACCTTTTGAAACGCCTTTCATTCATGCGGATGAGGCAGAAACGTCCTTTTCCATGACTTTATTTCCTGAAATGATTAAAAAAATTGATTCTAGTGAAGACAATGAAGTTCAAGGCTGGATGCCTGAGGGACACGTGGATAAAGCGGGCAATGTTTATAATTATCCGATTAAATGGTATGGACAAGTAGGATTTGGCCCAATCGAAGTTTCTGCGTATCCTGAAGGGCACGTGGGATGTCCAAGTAAGGCATCATTTGAAAAAGGGAAACCCGGAATGGAAGCCTTTTTAGATTACCTCGAGAGACTCGTTAATGATATTTTAAAGACGTTTCCTCCCGGAAAATTACCCCCTATCGAGGGCATCACGCAAAGAGATCCAAAAGAAATCGAGCCTTATTTAAAGGGACCTCTTAATGGAGGAAAGAGTATCTATGAATTGAGATACCCTCCCTAAAAAAATTGCCGTATTTTTTTTTTTCTAATTGTATTTTAACTTTCCTTCTTTTTATAATCACGATAAAAAGAAAATAAATTTTTAAAGTTAATTCAGTTCAGTTCCACAAAATTCACAAAATTTAGCATCTTGGGCAACTAATGTTCCACATCCAGGACAATAACGTTGTTGGACTTCAGCAAGGGGTATTTCTGGAGTGGCTATTTGTGCTGGTGCTTGAGTGGATGATACTGAATGTATAGCAGCTGGTTTTTGAGCTAGGCGTTTTTGCTTATTTGTGATGAAAGCTTCCTCCAACATACCCGTTGAGCTTGAAAATTTTCCCATTAATTCTCCCGATGCTTTTAAATCTAAAATGATTGCGCGAACATCTTTCTCCGTTATGCCCGTGGAATTACAAATATCCCTCACCGTGGTTTTCGGATTCATCAAGAATTCATTCTTTACTACTTGTCTTAATTTACTTCTTGCAGAAATTCTATAAATTTGACTGAGAATAATGATAATGCCAATGATTGACGTTATCAAACTAATGGGAAATGGGCCTAAAAAACCAAATAAGATCAAGCCTCCTGCGATTATCAAGCAGCAAATAGATACTCCTTGCGTGTACATATTTTCTTTATATCTTACCATACAAGATTCACCAATTTTAATAATATCTTATCATGTATTTATTTTTTTATAAATTCATGAGTAAAATATTTTTTAAAAATCTATAACCTATAAAAAAGATAAAAATGAACCTTAAAAATTCTATCACGTGAAAACGTGAATAAAAAAGGGGAAAGAGAAAAAAGGCGGGAAATTTCGGATATGCTCTCGCTTTAAGATGTATTAAAATAAAAATTATAATTTTGAACCGCAATAAGAACAATATATCGTTCCCTCCTTCATGACAGGCGTCCCACAATTTGAACAAAATTTTCCGATCTCATTTCCTGGATTTTTCTCAATAATGACTTCTTGTCGTGCAGGTAGAACGCGTGCTTTTTCTAATTTCCCCGTTTCGGGAGAAAAGATTCCCACTAATTCTCCTGAAGCTTTTAAGTCTAAAATGATTGCTTTCACGTCTTTTTCAGATATACCCGTATTTTTAACAATTTCTTCCACCGTAGCATTTGGATTTTGAATGAATTCCGTTTTCACTACGTTGCGTAGTTTTCCTCGATTTAACATAGAACGAATTTCTCCTGCCAAGATGCTTAATCCGATGCCTAGCCATAAGAAGCCTAACCACCATAACCCCAACCACGAAGCTCTTGGCCTAGTTAACGTGTTTACACCCCAAAAAATGAAAGCTCCCGCCAAGATCAAACCACATATTGATATGCCTTCGGAATATTGATTTTTTTCATATTTCATAAAATCCATTCACCTCATTATTTATTATTATAAAACTATTAAGAAAACAATAAAAGACTTCTATAGACCAATAATCGTGAGGAGAAGAAAACTTAACAACTTTAAAAAGAATAGTAAAACGTTTCTCTTCATGAGGTTAAAATTAAGATTCTTGAGAGGGCGCTACATGGTCATTGATGATTTGAAAAACCGTGTTGACATCAATCACATCAAGGGAGAGAATGGTTAACAAATAATTTAAAATTCGGATGGATAAAAGATAATAATTATCTGAATGGATTATAGTAAATTCCGGTTGCTGTAAGCCAATTTTATCCACGACATCCTTGCTAATGTCGTATAATTGAGATACGTCTAAACTAATGGAGGCTTTATTGAATTCCTCTTCATTGATTCTAGAATTCAATACCACTCCATTAAGACTAGAGACTATGATGAAATAGATGAGGGGATTGCATTTTTCCAATAAATCATTAATGATAGCCTCGAAATCTATGGGAGGGGTCATTTTTCATGAATGGACGTTTAATTTAAGAATGTTCTCATGTATATAATTTCTTTAATTTTAATCTTATTTAAGTAATGGTTTAATATCTTTTTAAATTTTTATTCTTTATAAAAGTCTCTCCTTACGTTTGTCGGTTTTATCTAACTTATAGATTTTTCGAAGGATCCAATTTGACAGAAAAAATTGGCTTCTTGAAAAAATGATAATTATAATTTTTATTCGATTTTTTCTTGTTTCTATTCTAATTTTTTTAATTCTCCCTTGCTATTTTTAATTCAATGAACGTGAATTTTAATAATTTCTTAGATCTTTAGATTCTTGGATAAATTAATCTTGGTAGATTCATATGTTAATAATAGACACTACGATGATTAAAAAATACCAAAAATCGCTTGAAAGTGATCCGAAGGATGTAAATCTATGGATCAACCTCGGAGATGCTTTTTTTGATAATAAAGAATATAATAAAGCCATCGAATGTTATAAAAAAGCTTTGGAAATTTATCCGTTTTTCGAAGACGTGTGGAATTCGTTGGGTCTCACGTATTCTTATTTATCCAATCATGATAAGGCGATAGAATGTTATCGTAAAGCCCTCGAATTAAATCCTGATGACGCTACCATACTTTATAATCTAGGATACTCTTTGGAAGATAACAAACAATTTGATGGGGCTATTGATTATTATAAGCGAGCTTTTGAATTAGATCCTTCAAATTTTGATGCTTTAAACAATTTAGCGTTATTATATAAAGATAAAAGAGAATATGAACAAGCTATTCGCTTCATGAAGTTAGCCATAAAAATAGATCCGGATGCGGATTATCTACAAAAGAATTTGGCTATTATTTATCATGAGATGGGCGAAATTAATAAAGCCATTCAGTATCATGAGAAAGTATTAGAAATGAATCCCGATGACGTGCTGAATTGGTTGGATGTGGCCTTATTATATAAAGACCTACGAGATCATGAAAAAGCCATCTATTATTTCGAAAAAGCATTAATTTTAGAACCGAATAATGAAGAAATATTGTATTTTCTTGGCTTACTTTACAAAAGAATAAAAAAATTTGAAAAAGCAATTGAATACTTTGAAAAAGTATTAGAAATTAATCCGAATAATGATTTAGCAAGAAAAAAATTAACTCGACTATATTTAAAGTTAAAGAAAATCATTTTGAGTTAGATTTTTTTCCATGATTTTAAATAAAGGCCTTCTTTTTATTTGTTCAAGATATTTTAAAATAAATTATACATTCACGTAGTTTTCAATCAATTCATGAAAATATATAAAGCGGATCTTCATATTCATGGTCCTCATTCCATAGCCGTATCAAAAACCATGAATTTAGATACCATCGTAGCTACGTGTCGGCATAAAGGATTAAATATCGTGGGAACGGGAGACATATTACAACCGAATTGGCAAAAATACATGGAAAATAATCTTAAAAGGGAAAATTATGGTCTCGTGTATAAAAATATCTATTTTATCCTGCAAACTGAAATTGAGGATTCGGAATCAATCCATCATATTGTCTTTTTTCCCGATTTTAACAGCGTGAAAGAAATTCAAGATGAATTAAAGCCTCATTCAAAAAACATCCTAAATGAATGGGGTGGACGACCTCGGGTAAACCTAACTCCTCCCGAATTAGTTGATATGTTAGATGAGCATGGTGCTATTATTGGACCGGCTCATGCGTTCACTCCTTTTAAAGCTATTTTTAGACAAGATAGATATGAAACCTTAGAAAAATGCTACCAAGATTCTATAAAAAAAGTATTTTTTCTTGAATTAGGATTGTCTGCAAATACAGATTTAGCAGATAGATTAGGATGTTTAAAAGACGTCTCTTTTCTTAGTAATAGTGATGCCCATTCAGAACATCCCCGCTCCCTTGGACGAGAGTTCAATCAGTTCGAAATAGAACATCCTTCTTTTGAAGAAATTGAATTGGCTTTGAGGAGAAAGAATGAAAGGAGAATAATATTAAATGTTGGCCTTCATCCTAAATTAGGTAAATATTATAACATGTTCTGCTCGAAATGTCGTCGAAGAGTTTTATTCAAGAAAAACATAACTTCCACTATCTTACCGTTCTCTAATTATCAAATCACGCACGATTTTATAACTTATTTCTCTGAGAATCCTGAAAAATCTAGAGCAGAATATATCAATCAAGTTTCTCGAAATAAAGTTATTTGTCCAGCTTGTAAGGAACAAGTGGGAAAATCTTATAAAATTCGATTAGGCGTGAGTGAACGAATAGAAATATTATCCTCCACTAAAACCCCTCAACATCCTCCTCATCGCCCACCTTATATTAATGCGATTCCTTTAATTGATATCATTCGTGCCGTGAAAGGAATAAAAAGTACTTCTACTAAAACCATTAAAAAGATGTATGATGAGATTATTAAGAAACTTGGCCCTGAATTTCATGTTCTTATTGATTTAGATATTCAAGAAATTCAAAAATATAACGAAAAAATAGCTTTAATTATTAATGCTTTTAGAAAGGATGAAATAGAATATTTACCAGGAGGAGGGGGAACTTATGGAGAAATCAAAATTAATATTTAACGGACGATAAAAAAGAACCAAGAAAATAAAATAATTTTATCTTCATTAATATTTAATAATTGAATCTCAAATTTCAAATTCTAAATTTAAAATAAGAAGCTCTCCACAGGTACATGTCATCCAATCAAATATTTTTAAGGAGACTACCATTTGTTCCATATTAGAGCGAATAAATTTGTTTTTAAAAGATTTTTTATAGCCACAATAAGGACACGTGAGGTGGGCTTTAACTTTAATGATATCTGCATCGAGTTTTTCACGATCCAATGCGTTTGAGCTTTTTTCCTTGTTAAAATTAACTTCCATTTAATCCCTCCGGTTATTATACTCATGAAAATTTTTCCTTAAAAATCAATTCATTTTCTTTTTTTTCTCATTAATATCACGAAAAAAAATATTTAGTTTTCTTCCCTTCCCCCATGAAATAATATCTCGATATCACTGATTTATATTATTCTAATATTCTTTTAGTAATATAGTGGAAAAAGAGATAAAATATGGAGTGGAATATGGAACCTGAACAATCTTATTTTAATCAAATAGCAAGGGCTAGAGATACCTTTGATAGTGATGAATATTTAATGGAATTATTAAAAAATCTGAAAGTAAAAAGCTTAATCGTAGGCGTGGGAGGCGCTGGAAACAATACCGTCTCTAGATTGCAAGAAATTGGAATAGAAAATGCAGAAACCTTAAATATTAACACGGATGCTCATGATTTATTTCATTCAAATAGCAATTACAAATTATTAATTGGAAAAGAACGATGTAATGGATTAGGCTCAGGTAATGATCCCATTTTAGGAAAAGAAGCTGCAGAAGAAGATTCCCATAGAATAAGAGAAATTTTCGAATCGAATGCTCCCGATATCGTGTTCATTACTTGTGGATTGGGAGGAGGCACGGGAACGGGCGCAGCGCCTATTATTGCAAGAGAAGCAAAACGACTTCATGCGATTGTCGTTGGTTTCTGCTCCATTCCTTTCAGGTCTGAAGGAGCACAAAGAAGGATGAGAGCTAAATGGGGACTGAGAAATTTGGCTAAATTCGCGGATTCTTTAATTCCTTTTCCTAACGATAACTTGCTTCATTTTTTGCCCCGAGCGCCTTTATTAACGTGTTTTAAAATCATGGATGAAATCTTGGTAAAGAGCATCCGGGAAGTAGTTAATTTGATAAATAATTGTGGTCTCGTAAATATTGATTATGCAGACATCAAAAAAGTATTCATGCGAAATGGAAAATATCCTTCCGGTTTAATAGGAATTACAGAGTCACTCGGACGTGAAAAAGATTTGGTTACCAAGGCAAAACTAGCATTGAATAATCCTTTATTACAACCTGATATTAAAAAAATAGAAAATTGTATAGTTTCCATTACCGGTAATCATCGCTTGTCATTATCAAAGGTAAATAAAATAATTTCTAGCATCTCCGAAGAAATCCCTGAAAAAGCCCAGTTGAAATTTGGAAATACCATTGATCCAAATTTCGGTCGGAGAATTCGAATTTTAGTTTTAGGAAAAGGTCCCATTTCTCCTTATGTATATCACGCTATGAACGCAGAATCGGAACTTCCCGCACATTAAATATTCATTGAGATTTTACTTTTATTTTCCTTTTAAAGCTTTATTTTCCTGTTCAGTTTTCTTTCTAATTCATGAGCATGGAAATATTAATATATTTTTAAAAATACTTGCACTCAAGTTTTACTTGAAGTGTTAAATAAAAAAAATTCTATTTAGATTGAAAATAATGAATAAAAAAATGCCCAAGGAGGAATTAATCCAAGAAATCCGAAATTTCTTGAATGCAAGGAAAGTACTTGTTTTATGTACCTGTTCAGATAATATTCCAAGAGCCACTCCCATGGACTTCTATATGGAGAAAAATAGCAGTGATTTCACCCTTTATATATGCCCAACACCCGGAAGAAAAGTAGAAAACATAAAAAAAAATCCCATCGTAAGTATAGGAATTTACACGCCCATGGATTCTGGAAAGATTCAAGGAATGCAAATCACGGCCTCCGGAAAAGAAAGATTGATTTTCTTGGAAGAAGGGGATCCCGGCTTTAAGGATGCTAAAAAATGTATTAAAAGAAAATGTAAATTAATCTTGAAAATCATTCCGGAAAAAATTGAACTTTTGGATTATGATTTCATTAAAAAAGGATATGCTCGATTGCAAGCTTTAACGTTGTGAATAAAGCTTTTATAACAAAGATCCTTCATAAATCCTCTAAACATTTTAAAGAAACATGGATTTTCAACTGATTCTTTAGAGAAAAAAGATTGTTCAATAAGGAAGTTTTTAACATCTCTAAATCTTGAGTCTTTCCTATCATTTCTTGCATTTTATTTAATTCCACGCACGCCAATTCTATAAGATCTTCTTTAAATTTTCTTTCTTGTCCGATAAAAATCAGTTCTTCATGGCAAACTCGATTTAATCTTAAAGTTAATCCTTCAATCGCTCCAATTAGATACGCAAATTTCAAATCATTATCCTTTTCATATTCCAAGAAATGAATGATGCTATCGATTCTTTTTATTAAATCATCCAAAAACTCACTTGATGTGATAATTTCTTTCCCTTGAAGTGTTTTTTCTCCCTTGATTCTCATGACCGCATTAATCCATGCCAGTTGTCATTCAAAAAAAGCTAACTTTAGAAAATAATATAAATCCAAGTATTTTTATTTTTCTCCCATTCTAAAGAATCCATGGAGTAAAAACAACCGGTATCTTGATAAGAAGATTATAGTTTAACATGATTCTTTCATGAAAGAGAGCGAAAACAATAATCACGGATTTTTCTTGGAGAAGGGAGTTTTTTAATAAAAATTTTATGTTTTCTTAAATTATTCTTGTTAATACATGCTAAACTATGAGTATCTGTTGTAGCCATGCTAACACTTGAACAAATAAACCTCTTGTCAAAATGTAAGAATGATAAAGAAATCAAAACTGTTTTTAAAGAGATAGCTTCTAAAAATCCTGATGAATATTTTCCCACCAAAGAACTTAAAGCTCTGGGATACATGAGAAAACAGTGTACATGCGGCACGTATTTCTGGACAACTAATAAAGATCAAGATGTTTGCGGAGATCCCGCTTGTTCGGGAGGTTACCAAGTAGTAAACAGTAAGCCCTTGAAACAGAAATTGTCTTACATTCAAGTGTGGAAAAAAATCGTGGAAATCTTAGAACCAAGGGGATATGTTCCCATAAAAAGATATCCATGCGTGGCGAGATGGAATCCCACTTCTGAATTTACTATTGCTTCCATCTCAGCATTTCAGCCTTACGTAGTCAACGGAGAAATGGAGCCTCCTGCTAAAAAACTATTAATTCCTCAGTTCTGCTTGAGATTTAATGATATTGAAAATGTGGGAGTGACATCCGGACACCTCTGCGGGTTTGTCATGATTGGTCAACACGTGTTTGTTTCGCCTGAAGAATGGGATCAAGGACAATTATTTTTAGACATGCACGATTTCATTCATGAAGGAATCGGCTTGCCTAAAAAAGAAATTACCATTCATGAAGATAGTTGGGCAGGCGGCGGTTCTTTTGGATGTAGCTTGGAATTTTTTAGTAAGGGCGTAGAATTGTTTAATCAAGTATATACCATGTTCGAACAAACTCCTCAAGGACCAAAAGAATTGAAATTGAAAGTGTTGGATATGGGGCTTGGTCAAGAACGTGTTGCCTGGTTCTCTCAAAGTACTCCCAATCTCTATGAAGCTACCTTTCCTAAGGTGTTAGAAAAATTAAGGAAAATTATCCAAATGGAATTAGACTTGGAATTATATAACAAGTTTTCAAAATATTCCGCTTATTTAAATTTAGATGAAATTGATGATATTGAAAAAGCTTGGGAACGAGTTGCAAAAGAATTAAACGTAGACGTGTCTGAATTAAGGGAAAAAATTTCACCTTTAACAGCATTATACTCAATTGCCGAACATTCCAGGAGCTTGTTATTCGCTATTAATGATGGAATGCTTCCCTCCAATGTGGGAGGAGGATATAATTTAAGAGTTATCTTCCGTCGAGCCATGAGCTTTATTGATAAATTCAAGTGGAATATTGATTTGGCTGATGTTTGCGAATGGCATGCCGAAGAGCTAAAGGAGCTCTTTCCAGAAGTTTCAGATAATCTTGACGATATAAGAGAAATTTTAAATGCTGAAAAAGTAAAATATTACAATACAAAAAAGAACGCAGTTCGAATTTTAAAAAAAATTTTTAAAAAAGGCCATATAACGAATGAAATCTTGATAAACCTATATGATTCGAAAGGAATTAACCCGGACATGGTAAAAGAAATGGCTTTAAAACTTGGAAAACCCGTGAATATTCCGGAAAATTTCTATAGCTTGGTGGTAGAACGCCATGAGCAGCAAGAAAAACCCATGAAAAAAGAAATAGAAATAAATATAGATTTGGATGGGATTCCCGAAACGAAATCACTCTATTATTTTGATTATACGCAATTGTCGAATAAAGCAAAAGTCTTAAAAATTATAGATAACATGGTAATCGTAGATGAATCTGTAGCTTATCCCACTTCAGGAGGACAATTACATGATATAGGCACTATAAATGGGCAATCATTTAATGAGGTTTTTAAAAAGGGAAATCACGTGATTCACGTGTTAGCAGAACCTCCTAAATTTAAAGAGGGTGATGTTGTTGAAATTAAAGTGGATAAAAAGTGGAGAAAACAGCTCGCGCAACATCATACCGCCACCCATATAGTAAATGCCGCCGCCCGAGAGATCCTTGGTAATCATATTAACCAAGCGGGTGCTAAAAAAACGGAAAAAAATTCTCATTTAGACATAACCCATTATGATAGGATTTCTAAGGAGCAACTAGAAAAAATTGAGAAGCGAGCGAATGAGATCGTAAATCAAGCCATTGATCTTCATCTGGACTTCTTGCCACGGTCAGAAGCAGAAAAAAAATACGGCATGCGAATTTATCAAGGAGGAGCGGTTCCCGGAAAATATATAAGAATTGTTGAAATTCCCGGCATTGACGTGGAAGCTTGTGGAGGGACACATCTAAATAATACTTCCGAAACAGGGCCTATAAAAATCATTAAATCCCAAAAAATACAAGATGGCGTCGTGAGATTAACCTTTACGGCGGGAAAAGCAACCGAACTATTTGAGCGTCGCAGGAAAAAAATCATACAAGAATTAGAAATCTTATTAAATGTTGAAGAAAATAAACTCGTGGGAAGAGTAAAAGAATTATTGACTAAATGGAAAGAACTTAAAAAGAATGTGAAAAAAGGAAAGATTGATAAAAAAAACCTTGAATTGACCTCTCACGAACTCTTTGAGGGAGATTCATTATCAGAATTATCCAATCTCTTAAACATCAAAGAAACGGAAATCCCCTTAAAAGTAAAAAAAATATATGAGGAATGGAACGAAATGAAAATAAAAGTGGAAATAATTGCATCATTATTTGCTCCCGAACAACTAAATAAGATTTTGAATAATGCTGTAAAATATAACGATTTTAGAATTGTAATTAATCATTTTAACAATCTTGATACCGAAGATATTAAAAATCTAAGTCAAGCGCTCCACAAGAAAACCGATGATTTGATAACGCTCCTCGTAAATAGTACCAAAAAAGGAGTGCTCCTCATGGGAATGGTAGGAAAAAAAATTGCGGAAAAATCAAATATAAATATTGGAAAATTTATTAAAAATTGTACGGAAACTCATGGCGGAAAAGGCGGAGGTTCAAAAATCTATGGCCAAGCATTTATTGAAAATCTGAAAACCCCTCTCTCTGACTTTATGGCGTACCTTAAAACTAAACTCTTTGAAGAATTAAATAAATCTTGATCCTTTCCCTGACTTATTTCTCAATAATAATTATTTTAATGAGATCTTCTTTTTTAGTACCATTTCTCCATTAAAAAGATTTCTTTTGTAAAAATCATTTTATAATTCATTCTTTCATTGGATTATTTAAAATTTAATCGGGTGGTTTCGAAAATGGTAGAAATAATTCAAATAAGCGATCTCCATTATAAAAATGATTTTAGAGAAGATTGCATGGAAAATATCATAAATTATATCAATAAAAAAAAGCCTGACGCTGTCGTGTGTACAGGAGATATTGCACATAAAGGAAGAGTTAGCGAATATAATGGAATCTGCGAATATTTACGAAAAATTAAACCCAAATTATTGGTGGTACCCGGAAATCATGATGTGAAAAATAATGGCCTCATTTTTTTTGAGAAGTGCCTTGGCCCACGAAGAAGAAAAATGATCATTGATGAAAAAGACACCATTATTATAGGGTTATGCTCATCAAGGGATGATCTGAAAGATGGAGAGATAGGAGATGAGCAGCTTCTATGGTTGGCCCAACAATTTCGAAAACCTCGTAGAGAAAATCGCATAATAGCACTTCATCATCATCTCATTCCCATCCCCTTTGCAGGACGTAAATGGAGTACGGTAAGAGATGCTGGAGAATTATTAGAGTTCACTCAATTGTATGAAATCGATTTGGTGTTACAAGGTCATCGACACGTTCCATGTGTTTGGGAAATTGGCTCCACGATTTTCCTCTATTGCGGTACTAGTTCTGCTGATAAGACAAGAAGTGACGAATCACCAAGCTTTAATCACATAATCCTAGAAAAAAAAAACTTAGAAATAAACGTAGTCTCTTCAGATACCTTAGAAAAAAAGGTGCTATTCACGAGAATTAACGGAAAAACCACTTATATTCGTCGTCGTGCCACGAGAATTGAGCATATCTTAGAAAAGGTTCCGATATGGGATTAATAACGTTGGAATAACCACAAAAATAAATCATTTTATTTTTTCGTTTTTTAGAAACCTAAATTTTAAAATAATTCGCATGATTTATTTAATAATCAAATGTAAATTAGAATTTATTTATGAATCACTAAGTATTATTTTAAGATAGGTGCCACGATGCCAAAACCCCAAACACCTTTATTGACTGTAGATGCGGTTATCGTTTTTAACAAGAATAATATCATCTTAATTCGAAGAAAAAATCCTCCCTTTCAAGGACATTTAGCATTGCCGGGTGGATTTGTCGATATTGGAGAGACGGTCGAACAGGCATGTGTGAGGGAAGCAGAAGAAGAAACTAATGTAAAAGTGAGAATAAAAAAGCTGATTGGAGTCTTTTCTGACCCGAAACGAGATCCTCGAGGACATACTGTTACTATTGCTTTTTTATGCGAACCAGTATCGGATAAAGAAACACCCCGAGCGAGAGATGATGCCGCTGATTTAGAAATAATTCCTATAGCTAAAGTTCCCCCCTTAAAATCAAAGCTTGCTTTTGATCATTGGGAAATCATTAAAGCGTCGGGGCTCATCAAGGAAACATGAAAATAAGATGAGGAAAATAAAAAATAGTCACGTTTTCACGGGATTAAATTTTTGTAAGAATCATAAATAAATTTTAATCATGCGTAAAATATGCGTAAAATCTCTTTTTAACAACTTTTATCCTTGAAATTTAAAAACGTCAAATTTAAAGAGTCTTCTTAAAAATCTTGTTAAAGCAATTACAACAAGGTATCCCTATTGTAAAATCATGGTAATATTTCATTTTTTCCTTATTTTTTACAGCTTTTAATAAAGAATTTTTAATTTTCACGTTTTCTTGATCTTCATTAAAATAGAAGTTTTTTAAATAATCAAAATGATTTTCTTTTCCGCAAATTGGGCAAAAGGAAAAGAGATTAATGAATTTTTGAAAAGCAACATCTTGTTTAGGAGTAATTATGGATAGCTTGCTATTCCGCGGTACTATTCGAAGGGATTTAATTAATTCTTTCAAAATGGGTTTTCTGATATCTTCATTTTTAATGGAAATTAGGAAATATCCTTTTAAATTATGTTTTTTCACAACATCGATGATTTCCTTTTCATCAATCTCATAATATAAATCACATTTCGTTCCAATTAAATAAATTGGTATGGATTTCCCGTGGAAAAGATTAATCCAATAATCAACTTCCTCAAAAGATTCTCTATTCGAAATGTCAAAGAAAATTAGAGCCCCTGCGGTTCCCATGCTGAAACTTTCATGCAAGATGCGATAGGAGCGATCTCCTTTGAGATCCCATACCATTAATTTTAAACTGTCTTCATTATTAATCATGCATTCAATCTTATCAATAGATACTCCAATACCGGTTCCTGAGAATTCTTGTGGTATGAAAGAACCTTTTAGAAAAGAGGTTTTCCCCGCACCCTTACCCCCTCCCAGCAGGATTTTTAAAACATATTTTGCCGGAATGTTCTCACCCTTCCGTTATCATAATCTTTCATTAATTAAAACTTTTCATGGTTTATTCTCATTTTATTTCATATAAATTCCCATACGAATCTTTTATGAAGAGATAATAAGATTCTCCATCATTTTTTACTGCTTTAATCGTAGGAAAACCTAAATTTTTCGCCCGTTCAAGGAATTCTTCCCTATTCTCAATGGAAAGACAAATATGGGCAAATTTATCTCTTTCATTAGTATTATCTTCGGTGATGAATACTTCTACGTCTAATCCATTTCCATAGTATCTTATAATAAATGGTTCTTTGTTTATACCAAAAAACTTTTGGGTTAATTTTGGATGAATTTTAAAAGTTCGGGTTTTTTTTAAATTTAAGAGCCCCATGAAGAATTTATCGCTCTCTTCTTCAGAAGGATTGGAAACTGCAACATGTTCAAGTTTCATTTAAATCTCCTTTCCTTTCCTTTTCATGCTTGAAACTTAAAAATATAAATTTTTTTTTAATTAAAAAAATAAGCATTTTTTCGAGACTTGATCAATTTCAAGTAAAATGATAAATGAAAAGCAACTTTAATCATAAAAATACAAAGTGCGAACAAATTTTAAAAAAATTTTTTAATTTTAAACATCTATAAAAGAATTAAACATTTATGTAGCGAGTGAGTGCACATTTCAGATAAGTTTTCTAAAATAATTGAGCAGGAAAAAATTTATTATCCCTTGTTTTCTAAAAAAGAATTCGTTGCTATTAGGGGAAAAGGAGCTCTTCTTTATGATGAGGCGGGAAATGAATATATTGATTGCGTTGCAGGCCATGCGGTCATGAACATTGGACATTGTCATCCAAAATTCATTCAATTAATGAAAAAGCAACTTGAGAAAATTGTATTTGTTCCTCCTGACTTTCCTACGGAAGAGAGGGCTTCTTTATTAGATAAATTGACGCATATCACCCCGAAGAAATTGTCTTGCGTATTTCTTAGTAATAGCGGAACAGAATCTATTGAAGCCGCGATAAAATTAATCTTATCGGCAAAAAGAGAAATTAAAAGACCAGAAATCATAGCATTTAAACGAGCATTTCATGGAAGGACATTAGGCTCCTTAGCCTTGACACATAACATGAGATATAGAAAACCTTATCTCCCTTGGTTAACGCCTAATGTTAAATTCGCTTCTTTTGGAGATATTGACTCGGTTAAAAATTTAATTACGGACCACACGGTGGGCATCGTTATTGAATTAATTCAAGGAGAAGGAGGAATTTATTGCGCTCCAGAAGAATTTCCAAAAGAGCTACGGGAATTATGCGATGAAAAAGATTTAATTTTAGTAATTGACGAGGTACAAACGGGTTTTGGGCGAACAGGAAAAATGTTTGCTTTCGAACATTATGGCATCGAACCAGATATTTTATGCTTGGCCAAAGCCATAGCAGGAGGATTTCCTATGGGGGCAACATTAAGCACGGATGATATTTTTAGCCGCATGAAACCGGGGGAACATGGCACGACGTATGGAGGAAATCCTTTTGCCTGTGCAGCGGCTAATGCCGCAATTGATATCATCATGGAAGAAAAGCTCGTGGAAAATGCTGCTAAACAAGGAAAGAAGATGCTCTTGGAGTTAAAAGCGTTTTCAGAAGAAAAAAATCATGTAATTAGAGAAGTGAGAGGTAAAGGACTCATGATTGGAGTCGAATACCGCATGAAAGTGAAAGAGTTAATTCAAAGAGCAGAAAAATTAGGCGTTTTATTATTAAATGCGGGATTAACGGTAATCAGGCTCCTTCCTCCTCTCGTCCTTACTGATGAACAAGTAAAAAAAATAATCAACGTCATGCTTCAAATTTCCACATGAGTCTTAATGGAAAAAGAGTTAATCTTTCCTGAAAATTTTTAAATTAAACTTTAAAAAGCTTCACTTCATTTTCTTAATAAGTAAATTATTAAACAAACATTATTTAAAAATAGAATGACCCAGCTTTCTTCTGAAAAAGAATTTCTCGAGAAATTATTTGAGGTAATTAAAAAATTAGCCTCCATCGCGAATTCTCAATCTGCTCGTTTTAAGCAAAAATGGAATGGCTATTTATCAGCCATTCAAAAAAAACCCTATTTAATCCGTTTCATCCCCCAACCCCTCGATCAGGAGCGCTTTTTTAATTCCCTTGAATATCGAATTGAAATTCTTACAAGCGTGACAAATGCTCTCATCGATGGATATTACACCATTAAAAATTTGCTCCAAGTTCTTTATCAGCATTACTTTAATAATTCTTTTCTTTTCCTCCATGATTTTTCGAAAAATGACCGGGTAATGGTACAATATCTCGTTGCTAAAGAAATATTGGGGAATCTCATCCAATATAATAAGATGGATCCTCATACGGTTCCTTTAAAATATAATATTATTGCTAGAAATTATCTTATTTTAAAAATGCAAGGAATTAAACTAGAAGAAATCGTCGAAAGTATGAATAAATTAAATAGAAATGTATCTAAAGAAGAAGTTATTAATGTCATGGAAGAAATTCAAGCGGATGGACTCATCAACATCGAAAAGAAGGAAGATACGTATTTATATACGTTAAAACAGCCCATTCAACTCAGCGAAGAGGGAGAGAAAGTATATAATCTTAAGTTAAGAGCATTGGTTGAATTCCCCACGCAATTTTATAGGAGTTTTTACAATATCAGAGAACTAAACGTAACCCCTTCTCACGACATGAAATTTCGAGATTTTTTAATCGCTGTTTTACCAAAAGCGGCAACACAAGGTTTTGCTGCCGCTCATTACGTTTTTAAAAATTTAACTCTTTATTATGAAAAAAGAAAAGAATGTCAACATCCTTGAAAAAACAATAAAGGTCCATTCTATCCTAACCTTTAATATCTCTCATGGTGTGTTATTTTTATTCATGAACGGCTGGTAAAATCTTTGGTTTTTTTAATGGGAATGTCGTACGTCTCTAAAATGGGAAGTAAATGCTTTTTATCTTCTGAATTGGTACCTTTCCAATCAATGATGAAATAATCTACTACTTCTAATGTATTATTGATCATTTGATCGAGGAGGTTTTCATCTAATTTCTGAATATAATATTTCGGACATATAAAGGAAAGCGCAATGTCGTTATTTTCAATTAATCTCTTAAATTGGGTGGCATAATGCCTGCCTCCAAAACCAAGACCAACCTCTTGTTGCTCATCTCGAATATAATGAATGTATCTAAGGATAGAATCGAATATTGCCTCAGCAATCAGCTTACCCGCATTAGGATCGTTCCACTCCAAGGGCGTGCTTCCTAATTCCGTGAAAACTAATGGCTTTTCCAAACTCGTAGGACCATGGTGCGTGACTTCCAAGTCGCACGTGTTAATATTAGCTACTTTCCGGTCCAAGCACATTTTTTCCAAGGAGAGGAAGGCAGCTTTTATCATTAACGCACTTGCCCTCGACAATTCCCGTGGATTGCCTCCAAAAGAAGAATCTTCACTCCAATTCCCCGTAGAATGAATTAAAAATGCTGGTCTATTCGACTCTGATGCATGTCTGCTCGCAAAAATGAGCAAGTCTGGATTAAATTTTGGTTCACTTAACTTGAGATCCTTTAAAAAAATCAAGGGTTCTTTTGTTAATCCCAAATAAATCTCATTTTCCTTAAAAATGGAAGAATCTTCGTGTGCTCCTTGATGGTAATTTAATTTAAATAAAGAATTACCATGCCATTCCATCTCCGTCTTTTCAAACTTAAATGTCGAAGAGTGAAGCAGATTCTCCCGAATATTCATGGATGCTTTATCTTCCGTTGACGTGATGATCAAAAACTGCATCTTATTCTCCTTCCTCCTTCAAATCCTCCTTCGCATGGGCCAATAAAGCTCGCTTATGTGCGCATTCACGCTTTTTAAATAAAAATATGTTGTATTTAAATTGACCCACCGAATAATCACTTTCTTCAAGCCTTTCTGCTTTAAATCCCATAAACACCACTTCAATAACGCGCTCCCTAACCCTCGCCCCCGATATTTCTTGCTCACTCCCGTGGGTCCAAAAGTTCCTGGAAAACTTACGGAATGCGTTGCCCATCCTATTATTTTATTCGTCCGGGTATCTCGGGCTATAAACGAGGTAATCGGATCGTTTTGAAACGACATCTTAACTTCTGCAGGCCACGACGTCACTTGATACATCCGTGGCATGAAAGAAAGAGGAACGAGTTCTGCCTCATCCTCTTTCCTTGCCCTACTTATTTCTATTGCCCCTATTCTTGATGGAGGCTCGTCCGCCGGAAATTCTTCTAAATCCACGGTCAAGTTTATCCGTTCTCCCTTTCGTTTAAATCCGTGTTTTCGCAGGAAAAAAAATGCCTCCGTGTGTCTGGGATCTAACCCAGGAAGCCAATAATCCGGCATGGCACATAATACCTCAAATTTCATCCTAAAACATTTTTTATCAGAAGTTTTTATCCTCTCTACCAGCAAGTTCAATAACCTGCTACCCATTCCACGCTGGCGCCAATCTCTCCTTACAATGAAAAATTTTAAAACTGCAACAGCCCGCCGGTTCTTAAATAAAAAAGGTGGCCGAAAAACTACCATGAAAAAAGCTACAATCTCTCCCTTCTCATCCTCAACCACAAGTGAATACTCCGGAAGAAAATTTTTACTTTCAATAGTCGCCGACCTGAATATTTTCTCCGAATACGTGAGATACTCCACGTTCGCCTCGCAAAATGCATGCACCTCCTTAATATTTTCTTCTGAAAGCGAGACAATGTTTAATTCCTTAAAAAATTCCCCTTCTACCTTCGAAATAATAAAATCAACTCATCTCGTTTTTACTATTCATGACATTCTCATATATATATTCCTTTAATATGGCATGAAATAAATAAAATTTCATGATACCCTCCTTTCTTCCTCCTAAAATTTTTCAGATTTGCACGCAAGGGAAAGGTCCTCAAAATTTTCATAGTTCTTCTATATGCCCCCCAACTTTACCCTTCACCAGTATAATCCCTCCTCAATATTCCTTTCTTCTATATTATCCCCTTCTCAACATCCTCTTCTATTCACTTTTTAAAAAAAAAGGCACTCCATGCTCTCCGCTCCCCCATTCTCCAAAACTATTTATCCCATTAAAACATTCCCCTTTTATCTCCCCCTCTTCAAGAAAAATAAATTTATAAATTAAAAAGATTATATTAAAACATATTATTCATTATTGTCCCATGATAAAAATTAATAATTATTTTATCATGCGAATATTTATATGACTCTAAAGTTGTTATCATAATGGAAATGAAGAACAAAACCTTCAATAAATTATTAAATATCGACGATGATGATAAAAAAATCATCGAAATGATCGAGAAAAACCCGGATATCACCCATTCCGATATTGCAAAAGAAATTGAAAAATCCCAACCTGCTGTCGGAGCACGGATCATCAAGCTTGAACGGAAAAACCTCCTCGCTAAACAAGTAGGTTTTAACATCAAAAAAGTAGATATTAAAGTCAGTATCGTATTCATCTCTACTAAAGATGTGGATAGTATCGTCGAAAAAATTAAAGATTGCCCATTTATCAACCATGCATTTAAAATTAGTGGCGAATTCAACCTGCTCTGCTTCATCGCCGCTACGGACCTCCAAATAATCGAACGGTTAGTTGATCTCTGCTTTAGAAAAGATCCCAACGTGATAAACGTAAAAACTAACATCATTATTGAATCCATTCATGACTTTGTCCTCCCCATCGATTTCCAAATCGAAAATTTCGATATATACAGCACTAATTGCGGTCCAAATTGTACTCTTGGAACCAATGTTTCTAAATTTAAATTTAGTAAAGCCGAAGAAGAAAATGAAGCCAATGAAAACAAGAAATAATGAAAAAAAAAGCGCTCCTCCTCATTATTAACTACTAAATTATTCCTGCTTAGCCTAAAGCTTCTTGTTTTTGACCTTGATCGACCGTTCCTTTATAAATCTTTTCTTTTTCGAGGTATTAAAGAAATAAGAAATTTTGGCTTTTTATTTAATTAAAATAATTAAAAAATAGAATGATTTAGATGAGTTCAATTAATTTTTAACGGTTCAAATTATAATTACTCGATTCAAATCTCTCCTCTGGCTTTCGCTAGCTTATATTTACATTTCTCCCCACAGCCTTCTTCCTCATTTGGTTCATGCTCTTCGCTGTCAAAATCAATGGGCATGACGAAATCTTTCGCTATGTCCGTCACGATTTCCATAGATACCATTGAGACATCAGGATTCTTGCGAAAATGATAATTTATGATTTTATCCAATTTATCCAAGCGTGAGCTCGCAACTAGAATGCAGATATTATGCTTCCCGCTTAATCGAAACCCATTTAGCATGAAAGGACAGAATTTCGCCATGTCCATGATTTCTTGAGGATTTTTTGTCGAAATTTCAACTGTAGCAAGGTGTAGATCCACCTTTTTAAAATTAATCCCCGGTTGGAAGTAAAGTATGCCATTTTTCTCTAATTTCTTGATTCTCATGCCCACAGTGGGCTGAGACCTCTGTATTTTTTCCGCAATTTCCGTGTGTGTCAAGGAAGGGTCTTGTTGGACTAATGTAATTATTTTTTTATCAATATCATCCAATTTGAGCTTTTCAGATATCAAGAGGGTCCCTCCTCCTCACTATTGCGAGGATTCATTTAATAAATGATCATTTATACTTATAATATATAAATAAAGATTTATGATTTATAAGTCTTCACTTTTTAATTATCCATGGAACCTTGAAAAAAGAAAGAAAAAGAAAGAATAAGGGATCGGACGGGAAAAACTTGTTAATCAATCGTGATCGCCTCATGCTTGCATGATGAGGTGCACAAGTGGCATTTCACGCACATTTCTTCCCGCTCTTCCACCACCACGCATTTCGGCTCGGCTTTCTTGTTAATCACTTCATAAATACCCCGAAAACACGCCTTTTCACAATCAAACGTGGTACATGCCTTGCACTTGCTCGTATCGATGTGATGAAACCCATAACTCTCAATAGCATCCTTGTTTCCTTTAACACTCATCATGATCATAAGGATCGCTTGTTTTTTATCTTTTCATCTTATATTCCATAACCTCATCTAAATTACCATGAGCTTGTCTTGTATTCCTTAACCACATCTTAAATTCCAAGAACCGCCCTACGTCATGCCCGCTTGCATTTTTTCTTTTCTCGAAGTTCCCAGCTAAAAATTTATGAAAGCATGTAATGTCTTCCCTTGATTGCTTTAAAATTCACAATTCATGATTCATGAAGAACAAGTTTATTTCGCAAGAAACTCTTCCTTTCTTGTATCTATGACTGATGCTCAACATGTTCCTCTCTATTTCCTCCCACCCCTAAAAAAAGGCATCTTTCTCAAGCGATTAAATAGGTTTGCCGCAGAAATCCGCTATCAAGGACGCATTGAAACCGCTCACGTCCATGACCCTGGCCGCCTCAAAGAACTACTTACGCCCGGCGCAAGCATCCTTTTCACGCCTTCCGCCGGGAAATTAGCCTACTATATCAGAACCGTCCATCACCAGAATGAATTGGTCCTCATCGACTCCGCTCAACACTCCAAAATCGCCCACCATCTCTTTCTCCTCTTGCATGAATTCTCCCACGTCAAGAATATCCAATATGAAGTGCCGATTGGAAGATCTCGCATCGATTTCACCCTCGATGGCATTCCCCTCGAAGTAAAAGGCGCGACTCTCGTGAAAAATGGAATCGCCTTGTTTCCTGACGCCCCCACGCAACGCGGAACCTGCTATGTGAGAGAAATCATCCAACATGAGGGAATAATCCTTTTTCTCATATTCAAAAAGGCAAAAGCCTTCGCTCCCAATGAAAAAATGGACCACGCTTTCGCCACTGCCCTTAAAACCGCAAGAAAAAAAGGAATTCCCATCCATTGCTTCCGCATCTGCTTCGATGGTACTTGGCTCCACTTCGGAGGAAAAATACCCTTTGCCGATTTTTAAATGGCGCCCATCACCATCTCCCATCTCCCAGTTAGTGTAAAGATCATGGATCTAGCTTAAAGGGAGCGTGCCTTTCAAACATCACATGCCCCCCATAAATTAAGAGAAGATCGCTTCTCCTCTTGAATTACATTTCATAATTCTTGCATTTAAATGGGATGTTGCATTTCGCAAATCATTTTTAGAGTGAGCTTTCATTCCCGCCCTCCCTCAAACCCTCTCTCCTTTAATATCTCATGATTAAATCCTCTATCCACGAAATATTGAATAAATTAAGACGACCCCCCTCTTTCCTAGATTTACCTTACAACAAGAATAAAAATACCAATTAAGAATTAATCCATTTCGCCCGAAAACTCTAAAAATCCTTTTAATTTCCTAGGGATCCCAAGCATTCTTTATTCTTTCTCCTTCATTTTCGCATTCCTAGGGCTTCCTCATCATTACAACCTTGCAATTACATTACCTTCTCGCATTCCGCATTGATTTCCTTCATTGTCGCTACGAAATCCGCCCACCATGCCTGCCCTTGCTGCGATACGAATATATTATCCACCTTGCTCGAATCCAAGCACCGGATGTCCTGATTGATTTTCACCTTCTCCCGCCAAATCTGAGAAAAAATTTCGCGCATGCTTAACCGCACCTTCTTCACTAACTCCTCATAACTCGTTTCCACGCTCACCTTCCTCTGCAACTTCTTTAACTGCTCAAATTTCGTCCGCTCCTTCGCCTGTGCTAAATCCGTACAACTAATCTCCAGCGTAAAAGGCTTGTCCTTCCCGTACACGCAGTATTTCTGAATCTCACATGAACGACAATACCTCTGAAAACTAATCGAATATTCTTGCAATCCCACGATGGAATAGTCCAATTTCGGCATGAATTCTAGATCATTTTACTTCTATTTAAATCATGAGTTGCCTCTGTCAATTTCTTCCTTCACCCGCACCCTCCCTCATTCAAAAAATTTTTTAACCAGTTTTAACTTACTTACATGATTACTAATTGTTTTTTTCACTTTCATAAAAAATTGATGGCAATAGGAAAAAGTTCCCATAAATGTGCCAAACAAACAAATCGTGCGAGAGTGGCATAGCTTGGTATTGCGCCCGCCTGATAAGCGGGAGGTCGGGGGATCGAAGCCCCCCTTTCGCACTAGCATGTTATCAAACTCCAAAACCATTACTTTTTCTTTCATGAAAATATCCTCCAAATTTTTTTCAATTGGATGAATTAAATGAAAAAATTCCTCAATATGAATCATTTGGGAGAGGGAATTTAGTAATTTCATCCATAAAATCCAAATTTCAATCTCTCTAAAATGATATTAAAACTTTTGTTTAAAAATAAAAAATTGTTAGAAAATTATTACGGAAATGAGGAAAAACTTAAAATAAAGAACACTTGCAATTCCTCGGCGATCTAAAGGAACTGGAGGAGCTTAATATTAAAAAAAGCAGCCTGGAATATTTTCATGTCTTGAGTCTTTTTTTAAGTGGGGAATATATAAGAAAAAAAAGGTTAGTACAATATACTATTTAAAGAGCCGTTGACCGTGAAAGAAATTAGCTAATAAAAAAAATTAAAAAAATGAGGCAATATGGAACGATCTTCTTTACTATTCCTTGTCTTTTTTTCACATGCTAAAAGAAGTATCCACTGCCATGAATCCATGCCTTTCATGATCCTTCCCCCGTTTTCCTTGAATCTTGCTTTTAATTGATTAAAATTGCCTTTCGGCACGTATTTTAGAAATTTCACGAAAATCTTGTTTCCAACCAAATCAAAATCAAATAAAATAAAATCACCTTTAAAAATATTAATTCTTAATTCCAGAACATCTATAGTTTTGAATATCATTCGCCACTTTCAAGATTTTTGAGATTTCTTGCGTGTTATGGGGAGTTAAAATAATATCAAGGAAATTTTATTAGAACCCATCCCGAAACTTTCCAAGATTCAGATAATTCTTAAATAAAATTTTCGGGCATGTAATCCTCTAACGAGCAATTTAATTCCTTCCTTATTAACGAGAACAATTCTCCGTTCATTTTTTCACTTATCTTATCTTTAATGATACTAAGAAATTGATTTATCGATTAGAATGGGAGACTCTTTTCTATCTATATTCTATGCGATTCTATATTTTTCATTGTGCTGGAATAATGAGCGTGAAGATTATGAAAAATTTAAAAAAGTAGCAGAAGTAAAGAAAGTAGGCTATTAAGTAGATTTAGAGGAGTGATTTTTTAATGCACAATTCTCACATCTGGTTGCGACACTTAAGCTGAGCGATTTTTTGAATCGACATTTAAATCAATTTTTTGAATAGATTTTTATTTTTTGATTATTTTAAAAATATTAAATGAAGGGAGGGCAAGGGATTTGATGGGGGATTTTCGGTACATTATAATCTCAGGAACGCCAGGTACGGGCAAGACGACAGTAGCGCGAAGATTAGGCGATCGTTTGGGGGCGGAAGTAATTAGTTTGAATGAACTGGTAATGGAAAAAGGTTTGGTGGAGGGGTATGATGAGGATAGGGACACGTACATAGCCGATTTTGATCATTTAGTGCCGCGAGTGGTCGAGCTCATCAAGGATACGGAAAAAGCGGGCATGAAGCGGATAATTATTGAAGGACATTTTGCGGATATAATCCCTGAGGAATATATTGATGTGGTATTCCTCTTGCGGTGTCATCCGGACGAGTTAAAGAGAAGGTTAGAGGCAAGGGGATATGGCAAGGAAAAGGTGCGGGAGAACGTGGAAGCGGAAATATTAGGAGAATGCATTCAATACATGCTGGAAAAAGCGTTGGACGTGCCGATATTGGAGATAGATACGAGTAATATGGAGGTTGAGGCGCTCATTGAGCTTATATTGGAGATTTTAGAAGGAAAACGGGACTATCGGGAGCATGAATTGGGGAAGATCGATTGGTTGGGGTTGATCGACGAGGAAGGACGTCTTTCGGAATTTTTTCAATGAAGAATGAGTAAAAGGGGCGCAGAAGCGTGTAAAGGTAAGAATGAAAGTTGAAATAAAAAGAAAAAAAGGCAGAAAGAAAGAGGAAAGAAGGAATAAAGTGGGAGGGAAAAAGGAGGAAAAAATAAATGGGCGATATGAGGTTTGAGGTTATAGACGTGGAGGGATTGGGGAGGTTGGGGAGGCTCGAGGTGAACGGCAAGGTATTGGAGACGCCGATCTTATTTCCGGTGGTGCATCCTTATCGAAATGCGTTACCAATTTCGGAATTAGAACGTATTGGAGCGCGGTGCCTATTTACAAATGCGTATATCTTATATCAAAAGGAAGGACGGCGGGAGGAGGTCTTGAAGCGGGGCATTCACGAACTCTTTAATTTTAAAGGAGTGATTGCCACGGATAGTGGGGCATTTCAACAGTACATGTATAATGAGAGGGAGGTAAAAATTGATGCTACGGAAATCGAGGGATTCCAGGAGCAGATTGGGGTAGATTTTGGGGTGATCTTAGATGTGCCAGTGCAGTTAGAGGATGATCGAGAGGTGGCAAGGAATAAAATTAAACAAACAATAACACGAGCAAAAGAGAACATTAGGAGGAGGCAGAACAAGAATTGTCATTGGTTTGGCCCGATTCATGGTGCTCGTTATTTAGATTTATTAAAATGGAGTGCGTGCCGCATGGATAGGTTGGATTTTGCCGTGAATGCGATTGGTGGTTTGGTTAAAGCATTTTTAGATTATCGATTTGATCTTGTTATGGAGATATTGCTGACGGTGAAGGGGATAGTGCGTCCGCATCGCCCGATTCACATGTTTGGTTTGGGGTTACCGCAATTTTTTTCGCTGGCGGTGGCGTGCGGGTGTGATTTGATGGATTCAGCGGCGTATTTTTTATTTGCGCGGGAGAATCGGTATTTCACGCTGGATACGGGCACGCATGATCTAAATGAATTGGTGGAATTTCCTTGTCATTGTCCCGTTTGCGAAAGTCATGTGCCGCGCGAATTTCAGCAAGCAGAGGAAGGCGAGAAGATGGAATTGCTGATGAAACATAATTTATATCTTTCCTTTTCGGAATTGCGGAAGGTAAGGCAAGCGATACGGGAAGGAACCTTGTGGGAACTGGTGGAGTCGCGCATTCGATCCCATCCCGAGTTGGTTAAAGCTTTCAAGGTTGTTAAAAAATATTCGAAAGAATTTGAGACCCATGAAAAGATTTACAAGCCTCACGGACGGTTATTTACTTCACGGGAGAGTCGAGTGCGTCCCCTTTTTTATCGACACGAGCAGCGCATGCGCCATCGTTATTGTCCTCCAAGCGGCGTGAAATACTTGATCATTTTGCCGGAATTGGATATGAATGTTTTAAATACACCCGCTTTGGCACGCGGGATTGAGGATATAAAAAATAATACCATCGTGCCGATTGAAGAACTTCATGTGGCATTTTTAAGCTATTTTTTCGGATTACTTCCCCTGGAATTGATTGAAACTTTTCCATTGGGGCAGCATGAATCTTTCATCAGCGTGACGAGTCCAGACGTACCAATTGAGCCTGAATTTTTTCAGAGTTGTAATAATTATTTAAATCAATTTCACGCTTGCTATGAAAAGGCAGCATTATGGATTCCATCATGGTACTATGGGGCATATAATGAGCGGATTGAACTCGGGGAGAACGCCTTGATAGCGAAATTTTCATTATTGATGAAATCTTATTTTAAATCTCGGTTTGGTAGTTTTAAGACCTTGAAAGAGATATTAGAATTTTTTAAAAGCAGTTCTTCAGAAGGTGCATGTTAGAGAAAATTAGCGTTCAAGGCCATAAAAATATTCTTTGTACGCATCCCACGACGATTGAAATCACGAAAGCGAATTACGTGACACGAAAGGGAACTTGTATTTTAGGTATCAAGGCTTCAAAAGCATGTTCTGACTTGAATGAGCGATTAAAAAGGGAAATTTGGAAGGGTAAAAAGTTTAAAATCATCATACAATTTGAAGATTTAAGCGATTCTTTTCATGGATATGGGAGCCCTCATCTTCCCCTGACAAATGAGCGAGACATGGTATTTCGAAAAAGTGATTACATTTGTGATAGAACGGTGTTAATACGATGTGATAAAGCTTCCATGGAGCTAAATCGCGATTTATTAAAAAAAATTACCACCTCTAATAAACCATTTTATTTAATTTTTGAATTAGCGGATTTTAATGAATAATAATCGAGAAAGAGAAACATCTTCATACTTAAAAATCTTAAAAGCGGATGGAGAAAAATTCCTCAAGTTAATGAGACAACATGCTCGTGGAAAATCAATCTTGGATCCGACTCGAAAGGTGTTGAGGGAAGAAAATCACCTGCTATTTCCCCTTAAGAACGACTCGCCTGTCTTACCCCTGTTTCTTCAGAAGCTGGAAAAAGCCATGCTGTGTCAGGTGGTCAAGCGAGAAAATGTGTTTGCTGACCGTCCCCAGTTTAGAACGTTAAAAGAAGCCATGGAACAAGTTTTTCCTGTGCCGTACATGGAATCCCTTCCTAGATCGTATGATATCATCGGAAGCATCATCATTATTGAATTTGATCGCATTGAGAACATAGCTCCTCGAGATAGAGAATGGTTCAAGCAAGAAGTAACCAAATTTTTGATTCAAAAACATGGAAAAGTTGAAACCGTATATGAAAAAGCAGGGAAGGTCGAGGGAACCTATAGATTACGGAATTTAAATCTTCTTTTGGGAAAAGATGCCTCAGAAACGTTATATAAGGAAAACGGGTGCTTTTTTAAACTCGATGTAAAAAAAACCTATTTTAATCCACGATTAAATCATGAACGTAAACGAATTGCTTCCTTACCTTACAAGCGAAATGAGCTCATTGTAGATCTTTTTGCCGGCGTGGGACCGTTTTCTATCCAAATAGCCAAAAACCATGAGGTAACCATCCATGCTTTTGATATTAATCCTGTTGCTCATGATTACCTCAAGCAAAACATCCAATTAAATTCCTTAAAAGGAACCGTCATCCCCCATCATTTAAACGTTAAAGAATTGATTCTAAGGAAATCGTCTCTCGGAACCGCATTATATCATAAAATAGATCGCATTCTCATGAATCTACCCGAAAAATCCTTGGAATTCATGGATGTGGCGTGCTTTTTAATTAAGAAGGAGGGAATCATTCATGATTATCAAATATGTGAAAGACCTCACTCCGTTCAAGAAGCAATTGAGAATCTTAAAATAGCATTGGTCCGGAATGGTTGTTCTTTAAAAAAAATTCTCAATAGTAGAATCGTAAAGCATTATTCTCCTAAAGCAGATTTAATCGCAATAGATGCCAGCATAAAATCCACCATTCAAGATGGATAATCTGCAAGGTGTTTAATTCGTATTATGAGCTTCAAGGGTAATCTTCACTTGTTTTCTTTATTTATTGCTTAAGTGTGAAGGGAAATAGTAAAAAAGATTTCTATACCTTTCCAATACGATATTAATGGTGGAACCAAAAATTTTTTTTCTAAATAATTCTTTAATTCATGTAATTACCACTCATTAATGTACCGCCATTTCATAAATTTAAACATCTCGCGGATTTGTAGGATCTTCGAAAAAAGGGACTCGTAACCTAGCCTGGATGCTCAAATGAGCCAGAAAGGGTGTCGGACTTCTAAAATTTTTTTCCATAAAAAATTGGAGTCATCCGAAAGTCGCAGGTTCGAATCCTGCCGAGTCCGTATTTTTACTCCTCTTTTCTCATTTTTTCTTGAAATTTTTTATAAGAACTAAGAGATATTCATTGATTTGGTTGTTTTCATGGAAACGACCCGTATTTGCAATAAAAGATGAAAGTTTGAAGGATTCTAAGGTTAATAGGGGATTAATATTTCAATTTTATTAATTTGGATGAATATTTAATAAACATACTAAAGCTTTTGTAAGTTTATTAAATTTAATACAAGCGACAGATGTTAAAACGCAAGGATTTTTATCATCAACGTATAAATTATTCATTCCATTGGAATTTGAGGAATTATGAGCAGATGATGAAACAAGCCAGGGGAGAAATCAGGGATTATGAAACCTTAGGGAATTACTTGAAACGGGTTTATGATGGAAGGATTCCGGAAAATATTTTTAACACGAGAGGGGTGCCTCGAATCTCGCGCTTCAAGGTTATGGGCTTGAAAAAAACGTTCGTGAACAGTTTGAGCAAGAAACTAATACGATCGGGTAAAATAGAGTATCATGGTCAAGATTCCAGATTTCCTGTACATGTTCGACAGGTATTTAATAACTACAGGATAAATAAAATCTACAAGAAACCTGGTCATGAACCTATTTTAAAGAACATTTTGATAAAGGATGAGCATTCAATAGCAATAGAGGTTCCAATTTGGAGGAAAATGAGGGATTCCTATTTGACTGGGCACGTGGATTTAATTCAATTTGAAGATGGAGTAGTTAAGGTGATAGATTATAAACCAGAAGGAAATTTCCTTCTTTCTTTACCACAAGTTGCTATATATGGATTATTAGTGAAATCTAATTTTAATTTGAAAGAGATAAAGTGTGTTTCATTTAACCGAGAAAAGGCATGGGAATTTGAGCCCCTGAGTTCTTTGATGGAATTGAGTAATTATTTAAAATATTATGGAATAAGCCGTCCTTGGGAGAAATACATCTCCATTTAGGAAAAGTGAGTTATTTATACGTGGTTTCTTCCTTTTTTTCTTCTTCTGAGATTAAATTCTTTTTGAAAATAAGATAAAGTAGAATCATCGAGAAGAGTTGCATGAAGGCGCCAGCTAATGTGATGTAAATTCCTCTATATTCCAAAATCCTAAGCATGATGGCGACAGAAAGACCAGAAAAGGCTGAGACACAGATGAATAAGCCTTTAACGATGAGGTCAAAAGAGTCTTTGAATTTTTTAAACCCTTTTCTAATCCAAGAAAGGATGATGGACATGATAATTTTATGAAAATAGTTTATGTTCTAAATGTTTTAAAATTTTAAAACCTTTTTAAAAGACGAGATGAGGGCATGTTATCTTCTCTTATTTTTGAATTTAGCATAAAGGGCTTTATTTAAGAATTCACCTATTTTATTGGCAATGGTTTTTGAAATTTCAAACCGCTCTCCTTCGAGTATGGTATTTATGTCCTCTGGGCTAGGTTCTCGTTTAATCCTTTCCATGAGTATTTTATTTACCGTCGTTTTTACGAATGCTGAAATTTTTTGCTTATCGGGTAAAATGAGAGATGGAGCATGTTCTCGTATTTTGTCAATGGCAAAGGTGAAAAATTCGATGAATAGATCTATCGTGTTCCCTTCTTTTTCACTATAGAGCTTGATATTATCTGATGTAATTTTTGTATCATTTTCTTGCCAGTATAGGAGGGTAGGGTTAATGCCGGGGCTATTGATTCTCATGAGGGCAGAAATGATTCTGCGTTCAATCCAATTAAAAGCGCTTTCTTGTTGTTTTTTGCGGAGTTCTTTTTTTTTCTGTTCTTTTTTCTCGACTTTTTCTTCGACAACTTTTTTTACTTCTTTTTTTCTTTTTTCTTCAAATTTTTCAAATCGTTTTAACAAGTCAAAAGCCAAGCAGTAAGAGCTAGGATATATGAATTCTGAATGCAATTTCACGGGTTTAATATCCTCATATAGAGGACTTGGGCTTTCTTGCAATTCTTTTATACTCGCCTCTAGGGGAATATCTATAAGGCGTGATAGCATGAATCCGTTAACCAAGAAAGGTTTATCAACAGCATTCAATACAACCGTCAATTCTTTTTGACGGTCCATGATGCGATTAATCAAGAGTTCTTCCAGTTTAATTCTCACCCAATCTTCTGATTCCGTTAATCCCGAGATTTTTTTCAACCCTAACAAGTATAAGGCTTTATCACTCGTGATTTTCAGGTATGATTCAATAATTCTGCTTAATTGTCGTAGAATTTTAGAAATTAATTGAAAGAAAATTTCCTTAGACAAATTTTCAAGGAAATGATCAAATTCAAGTAAAAGAAGGATTTGATCGTAGTTTTTTAATTGCAATTTTTCAAAAAAAAATTTTTCCACGAGTTCTTTTTTCCTCAGCGTTTCTCTTATCTCATTTTTCTCATGATTAATTTTTTTTTGAATCTCCTGCCATAATTCTTGATGTTCACGCTTATCTTCAATTAACATGTTTTTAAAGTCTAAATTGGTAATATTCCCCGTAATATTAAGCTTTTTCTTTAAAGTAGGCAAGTCTAATTCGCATATTGCTTTTTTAGTTAAATATATCAAATCTTTATTTTTATCATTTAAATTCATGATATCAAATTTGCTAATATTGTAGCGAATCATGTTCTGACGAACTAGTTTGGACAAGTTATCATTCATGTTCATTAATTGAGAAATGTTATAAATTCCAAATTTGTTAAACGTAAATATGATATCCGTGAAGTCTCGTTCGAAAAGCGCTTGCAAAAAATATATTAAATCATTAGGATTGGCTTTCAGTTTCTCAATTATCATGGTTTTCAAGTGAGTAAGCATCTCACTTTCAAAATCATCATAATTAATCGTTTTGAAAAATGCATCTTGCATGTGGCTAATTAATTCCTTCTTGAAAACATTACCTTCGATAAATGCCTTAAGGCCATTGACGGAAATGGGGTATTTCTCCAAATGATATTGAAAAACCTTTTTTTTTATCATTCTAATAGGCATGGCTTGAAGTTGTAATTCTTTATAAGATTGAAACTCAAAATCCTCTTGCAATTTTTGTATTACACGGGTTAACGTGGATAATTCAATGTATTTATCTTCTTTTTCTTTTAATTTCAATTTTTTTTCAATTTCTACGGATAATTCTTTCATCGAAGCACTTTCTTCCAAGATGTTCATTTTTATCTCATTAGTCAACCCCATTAAATCACTCATTAAATCATAAAAACAAAATTGCGGGCGTGTTCGGATATATTGGAGGAGTTCCTCTTCTAATTCAAGATCTATCACTTTAAGTAAATCTTCTCTCTTCTTGTTCGAGAGGGTAGGATCTCGCTCTTTTATTAAAAAAGATAAAAATTTATTTTCAAATTCAATGAGCTTAAAAAGGATTTCTATTTCAAGGTGAAAAGAATCCCCTAATAATATCTTTAATTCGTCAAGAAGTATCTCTTTCTCTTTTATTTCCAAATTTCTCGTGGATTCCACCGTAGAAATCTCTGGATTTAAAATATCTTTCACCCGAATGCCCAAATTATGATAAAGATGAACCGCAGCGGTTGCTAATAAATAGTTTTCAAGCGTGGTTTCATTAGTAGTTAATTCAAATATCTTGTTTTTATCTGCTTCTCTTTTGAAATGAGAAATTAATAAATCCATGGTTTGAAAAAACCGATATGTGCTCTCTATGGCAGTCTTTTTCCGCTTAATTCCAATTATCATCTTTTTTACCAATTTTTTCTTTCAAGTATTAACTTTTTTAATAAATATTCGAAATAAACTTTTCATGGCTATTGTTAAAGCCTTCTGGACCATTCTCTAAATATTCTATTAAAATTATCATTCACACTTAATTCCAAGTAAGATTTTAAGAATTTAAACTCGAAGACATGATATAAATCGCCATAAAATACCTCTTTCTCATCATTCGTTAATAAATGTCGCAAGATGATTGTTTTAGGACGAGGAATTAATTTAGAAAAATATTTTAGCTCCGTTTCTCTTAGATAATCAAAAAAATCTTGTCTATTCTCGATAGATAAATAAGAAATGGGTATTCGGGGCTCGTTAGTCGGTTTAAATGCTTCAATTACTTTTTTAACTTTCCTTTTCAAGTATTGAGGAAATTCTTTTTTAATATCCAAACAAAATTCATATTGTTTAAAAAATTCTAAGAGCACCTCCTTTTGTTCAAGATCTTCTACATTTGCTATGTATCCATCTAAAAAATCCATGAAAGCTTCAATTTGAGTTTCATAATTCTCTCTTTCTTCCAAATAGGTAATGAATTGTTCATGTACTTCTATAAAAGGTAAATCTTTTTGGAGCGAGGTCTCCTCAAGTTTATTAATAAAATCCTGAATCCATTCCAATATATATTTATCCCAATGCAAATTAAATCCTCCCATCCTTCTCTCCAAAAAACGAGAAAAACGGGTCAAAAAGTCAAGGGGATCATTTAATTCTTCAATAGAATATTGTTTTAAGAATCGATTGATTGTAGAATCTCGTAAGATATAATTCATAAGGAAATGAAGCTCTTTTTCAAAAGTTTTAAATTTTTCCATGTGATCTTTCACGCTATTAACACTGCTTCCGAGTCCCTCTTCAGCAAATGAGATGATATCGGCAATCCCTAATTGAAAAGAATCAAAAAAAGAATCTAAACTCTCATGTAAAATGGAGTCAAATGCTTCTTTCAAGAGTTTATCATCATAGAAATGTGTTTTCTTGGACACGAGCGGGTGTCTTTCAATGAGCTCTCTAAGATTTTCATGATATTTTTCAATAATTTTATGTCCTAATATCCGTGCCGGTTCTTGTTCTTGCTCCAATTTCTCCTTTAATAATTTATGGAAGGATTGCTCCAATTCTATTAGCTTTTTTCGAGATAGATAACTGGGTAGAGCCTCTTGTATCAACTTGAAACTGCTTTTTATGAGTTCTGAAAAATAATTTACACCTGAACTCAAATCTATAGCTCTTAACTTTTCTTGCTCGATAATGTATTGCTTAAAATAATTAATCGCAATTGTACTGATCTCTTCATAATCATTATTACATGAGTGCCCCTTCTCACACACATAATATTTAAATTTCTCCAATAAATCCAAAAGCGTTCCCACTTCTCCCATCTTTAAAAATGTATTGGAATGCTCTATGAATTCTTGAAAATAAACTTCTATATCTTTTAATATTGCTCTCATTTTAGGCATGAATTTATTAACAAAATAAGGAGAAGAAATTTTCTTAAATTCTTCTTGTAATTTCCGTACAATGAAAAGCACGAGCTGTTCTTTTGTCTCATCTATGGTACCTGTATTTGCTAAATTAAACAAATCTGACCCTAATTGTACGGTTTTTTCTACGATGAAATAAGCACTCGGCTCTGAAATTTTGTATTTTAAATGATCTAAAATGGATTTTTCCTCAGGCGGATTTTTAATCTTTTGAAATTTAGGCTCTTTTATTTTTATTTTAGGAGGCCTGGTTAACCATGATATTTCATATTTAGAAGAAATATCAATATATTTAGTGAGCATGTCTTTTTCCGTAGGAAGAGCTTCACTAAGTCCAATTAGTTTTTTTGCCCATTTATTTTCAAGAAGCTCTCCGAATAATCTTAATGCAAAACGAGAGGCAAATTTATTCAAGAATCTCTCCTTTTCTTGAGAATTTAACTCGGGATGCTCGCTAAATTCTTCAACCTCGAAAAAGAGCTTGCTTATTGTATCCACGGATGCTCTTGATTTATGCATGTTAATGTAGCCCGTATCCGGCTTTAACGCAAGTAATAAGCTTTCACGATCCTTAAATCGACCGGGAATGAGTATCATGGATTTTGGATAAGGTATGTTTAACTCAACCAAATTATGAAGTTCAAATTCGATAGAAAATACTTCCGAACCGCAAAAATCTCGTAAAACGGCATTATACATCCTTAAAAACCGGATGACTTCATGAGAAAGTTGTTTTACCTTTTCTCTCGTCAAATTCCCCGGTCCAAAAACATCTCCTACCGAAAAATCATCCTTTTGAGACGAGTATCCATAAATTATAGAAAACTGATAATTGATTGCCTCTCTCGTCGTAATCATGATACAGTCCTTCTTTTTTATATTTTAATATGCCTTCTTTAATAATTATAAACAAACTCTAAAATAAATATATCTTAAACAAGAAAAATTTGACAATTATTTTTTTCTTTCATATCTCTTGTTCATTTGCTTCCCCTTTTTTTTTAAATTGACTATTTCCCATCATGAAAAAATATAAATAAAAATTGCCTCATTATTTCTATATATTTAAAATCTTAATACTTTACTTAAGGTTCGCAACGAATGGAATTTGGCGCAGATTTGGGAATTACTCAAGATGATATAGAAAAAATTAGCCCTCAAATCACCTTTATCACTACGAATGCAGATATTGAAGCAATTGCACTAGTGAGTTTTGAAGGATATCAAATAGCATTTTCTAGTTTGCCCCATTACAACGTGGATGCTGACCAATTCTGCGGGCAAATATCAGCGATTCTCCTAACAGGCCGTTCTACCATACAAACTCTATTTCAAGAAGACTTAGATGAGATCATCGTACGAGCAGAAAATGGATACATCGTCATCAGCAATGCGGGAAAATTCGTGATTATGTGTGCGGGCACGATTATTGATACCATGATGAAAACCGTAAAAGTAATGAGAGTAGCTGCAAATAATCTTAAAAAAATTTTTGAAGGAAGATAAAGAGATCATTCTCCCCAAGGGGCTTTCCAAAATTGATTAAGTTTTTATATAATCATGATTTTTTATTTTCAATATTTTAAGATTTGGTTTAAATATATGTCAACACTTCTTATAAATTCTTGGCGTTGGCAGTGGCAATGGCGTTAGAGAACGCCTGTTCATTGGAATAAACCAAATCACCTCTGCTTCTCTTGTCAAGTGTTTTGACACTCTTGAAGCTTTAGAAATTTTTATCTCTTTTTCGTGCACGATAAATATTGAACTCCAATATTTATTCTGAGACACGAATAAAAACAATTTTACTGTATAAAGGTAAGAAAAATGGGAAATAATTTTGAAGCAAGAATATTATTAGAACCGGGAGAACTCCCAAAAGAATGGGTGAACATTTTGCCAGATTTACCCACCCCCATGACGCCATTGGTTAGTCCAATGGATGGAAAACCCGTACCTTTTGAAATGGCTTGTGCTATCTTTCCAAAGGAATGCGTGCTCCAAGAAGTCTCAACGGACCCCATTATACCCATCCCAAAGGATTTAAGAGAAATTTTTGCGCGAACTTACCGTCCCACGCCACTGCATCGTGCGCTAGGTCTTGAAAAAGAATTGGGGATCGAAGGAGATGATATTAAAATATTTTATAAAAACGAATCGGTCTCTCCAACAGGATCCCATAAACCGAATACAGCAATCGCACAAGCTTATTATGCGAAAAAGGAAGGAGTAGAGGAATTGGTAACGGAAACAGGCGCAGGTCAATGGGGCTCGGGATTATCTTTTGGGTGCAATCTCTTTGGTGTGAAATGCGTTGTCTACATGGTACGAGCTAGTTTTCACCAAAAACCTGGTCGAAAAATTTTAATGAGAGCTTTTAATGCTGAAGTACATGCCTCTCCTTCGCGATTCACGGAATCGGGAAAAAAATTCTATGAAAAAGATCCCGAACATCCCGGAAGTCTCGGAATTGCCATTTCAGAAGCCGTGGAACATAGTCTTAGAAGTGATAAGGCCCGATATTCTTTAGGAAGTGTTGTAAATTTTGTTTTGTTACACCAGACTATCGTAGGACAAGAAACTAAAATTCAATTAGAAAAAGTAGGAGCTAAACCTGACGTGCTCATTGGATGCATGGGCGGGGGCTCTAATTTTGGAGGATTTATCATTCCCTTCGTACGAGATAAACTGAATGGGACCTTATCAGATCTGGAGATAATTGGGGTGGAACCAAAAGCATGTCCTAGCGTTTGTAAGGGGCAATACAGATGGGATTATGGAGATACTGCCAAACAAGCTCCCATTTTAAAAATGCATACGTTAGGACATAATTTCATTCCTAGTCCAATTCATGCAGGTGGTTTGAGATATCACGGAATCGCACCTATAATATCTAATCTATACAATAATAAAATCATCGATGCGGTCATGCATCATCAAACTGAAATTATTGAAGTGGGGCTTCTCTTTGCAAAAGCAGAAGGTATATTACCAGCACCAGAAACTGCTCATGCGGTTAAAGAAGCCATGGTTCAAGCCTTAAAGGCTAAAGAAAATGGTGAAAAGAAGACGATAGTATTTAATTTTAGTGGACATGGCTTTTTTGATCTTTCCGCATACAAGGAATACATGACCGGCGATTTAAAAGATTATGAATTGCCTAGTGAGGAAATTGAAAAAGCATTAAATGATCCTGAAATGCCCACGGTGGATGAATCGGCTCTTTTCCCTCCTTCTTAACAGATTTTCCTTTATAGTGCTTACAGAACCCAAATATTAAAAAAAAATTGATTTTTTCTTCTTTTTTTTTTTTTTGTATAATAAATCTTAAAATTGAAGAAAAACTCTCTTTTATATAAAAAGAGTGAATAGGGAACATATTGAATGTTTTATCTCTTATTGTAACATGTTATTTTTATTTTTACAATGCCGTGCTGTTCTATATAGCCTTCCTTGCGAAAAAAAGGGGAGAAAGAAAAGCTTTTATTAATAATTTAGCTAACTTCATCGTTTTAACTCTCGCACTTTCTATTAATTTATTAAATTTTAAATCTTTAAATCCATTCCATCGAAGCTTATTAGTATTTCCATTCGACATTTTAATGGTCCTATTCATCCTTATTTTTTTACCCATTTTTCACGTTTTCATGTGGAAAGAAGGAAGAAAAATGGAAAAACTAAACGCGCTTCAAGATAATGAAAAGATGAGTAGCAATAATCTTCTCAATGCTGATCCTCTCATTCGAAATGAATTACCTTATAAATATGAAATCTATAGAAAATTAACTCATTTAGTAGTCTTGGGTATTATTTTCTTTTATTTCACATTGGGATTTTTAATCAAGAATTTTTTCATCTTAATTTTTTCTTTTTTACCCGTGCAAGTTTCTACCTTATTTTACTTGCTCTTTGACGTGGAAGATAATATTATGATTTTTACTCAATTTCTCGTCGTGTTTCTCGTTGGGGTATCAACCATCGGCTTAATGAGTGCGGATTTTGTAAGAATATTACGTCCTAAAAATTATCCCTTGAAGCCGGTCAACAAGATCTTAAGAGAAAAGGAACTTCATATGCGAATAGGCCCCCAAATCTCCATGGCTATAGGATGCTTCTCCATTATTTTATTATATGGCCTCATTCAACCCATTGGCCCGCTGATCATCTGCTTATCCATGACAATTTCGATTTTTGGTGACATGGCAGCGAATTTAATAGGAAAGAAAGTAGGTAAATTCCACTTGAGAAAAAGCTCCAATAAAACTTATGCCGGTTTAATTGCTGAAATCCTCGTTGGCTTTATATCGGGATTTATTTTTCTTAAAATTATTGAATTTTACTTCAATTTAACCCTCCTTAACATGATTCTTTATCCTCTTTTAGGTGCTTTAATCATTGGCTTCATTGATTATTTGGATTTAGACATAGATGATAACTTGCTTTATCCCTTTATTAGTTCTACGGTTTTATTCCTTATCGCTTATTTATTTTAAATTCCTTAACTACTGAGGGTATTTTTAAGTTTATAATATAGCTTGTTTTTTAAGTTTTTTAAATCTCATTCCGACAAAACCCTCAATTATAACACATCTGGTTTCGTCGCCCCCTCGGAAAATCAC